>NZ_JAKUEW010000015.1:0-69318 GCF_022663115.1 Bacillus cereus group sp. BfR-BA-01430 | reverse complement strand
AAGTGGAACAACAGTACAACGAGAAGTGAATGTTCAGGATAATGTGAAAAGCAATGGTTCAGTAAGTAGTGGAAATGTGAACATAAGTGGAACAACAGTACAACGAGAAGTAAATGTTCAGGATAATGTGAAAACCAATGGTTCAGTAAGTAGTGGAAATGTGAGTGTAAGTGGGACAACAGTACAACGAGAAGTAAATGTTCAAGATAATGTAAAAGAAGTAAGGAAATCAGGTTTAAGACAAAGAGGTAGTACGCGTAATAGAACAGATCGATTACGGAGAAACTAATATGAGGAGGGATTAGGTTGAAAGTAATTGATGTTGCAGGTAGAAGAAGGGTCTATTTTGAAATGAAGCAACGAGAATTACAGTATAGTTTATGTATAACAGTAGCTGGCTTTATAGTCGCTGTGGCTATATTAGTTTTTCAATTAAGTTTTGAGTTAGGTCATTTATATCATTACATCTTTACTTTTTTCCTTTTAATCTATTTTTCTTACAATTTGTATTCTAATAATAAGTTGTCTAAAGAGTATTCAAAATTAAATAGAGAGCAGAGTTTATAATAATATGGAAAATTGGTTATTTGCTATTTGTATGTTAGGAGTTGCGATTGTGATAAGCATAATCGCAACTTTTTTGAAAGGAATTTTTAGAATGTTGAAAGGGAAAAGGAAAAAAGAGATTGAGTGGGTTACAGTGATGAATGCGGAGTATATAGATAAAGATTTTTGGGGGAGAAATTTTAATGAAAGAGTTTCTAATAGAAATACTAAATAATCAATTTGTAATGCAAATTATCTTTACAACAACATTTTCATTTGTAGTATATATATTATGTTTTATTGCCTATCATGGAGGGCTTTGGAGAGATATGCAATTAGATCCTTCAGAGCATATCTTCTTTGATTGTGATCCTTTTCTGCGCAATATAGTAAAACCTGTCTTATTAAGTTGGTTAATATATGACAAGCCCTTTATTAAGCAATGGTTTTTATGGTCTATAGATCATACTTTAGTGAAATGGATTATTGGGATTTTATTTGTATTAATGGTGGGGATATGGGTTTTACAAATAGCAATGTGGGTATATTGCTTCGTAAGAGGAACTATTTACACAATCATACGTTGGAAAAATTATAAAAGAACACAAAGGATAGTGTTTACAACAAAGGAAGAAGAAGTATTTGAGTTTTGTGTAGACAAATTTCCGAGTTATGCAGAAAAATATTTATCTAATGAATTGAATCACTCTGTAGAAGCAAAGGAGATAATTTATAAGTCACTTTTATCCTTACACATTTTAAATCCTAAAGGTGTGGGTGATTATTATGATTTGCGTGATTATGAATATAATATTGAATGTTATCCTGAGGAACATCCAGTAAAACAATATTATGCTAAGTTTGAAAAGTATCCACTTTTTATAAAGGAACGTATGGAAAACGACAGAAAAATGTTTGAAACTATGAACCTATTTATTAAAAGTACGATAAGAGAGTATGAGTCTCATAGCAATAAGGGGGGAAATAAAATTTATAACGTAATAAAGGGAGTGATGAGTAATGGAAATGATGCGTAATCCAAAAAATACAAAGCAAGAAATTAAAATAGCTTTTTTCTATCTTATTGATGCAGGAATTGTTGGATTGATGGCAATTATAGCAGGTTATATGCCAAAGTTTGTTCCAGTTGGTGGATTTGGTAGGATTATGTTTTATGTGTTGTTTGTGACTTTTGGATTATTTTTATGTATTAAACCACATAACAGTCCTACAAATCGAAATATAGTGGTTATCTTAGATATGCTGAAACAAGACGATAAAAAATATCATCCAATTGAAGTAAATACGATTAGTAGTGAAACAGCAAAAAAATAGAAATCCAAAAGGGAGTGCTTGTAAGCACTCTCTTTTTTATATCTTATGAAAGGAAAGATGGATATGAAGGTTGCAACAACTGAGCCAAAAAAAATGAAGAAAAAGAAACGCTTAGAAGGAAGTAATGAGAAGCAAGGTTTTATTTCAACAATTTTTGCATCGTTTAAAAATACAGATGCACCGATATTAGAAGTGTCACCTTATAAGCGATTGGATAAAAAAACAGGTATTTTGGTTGATCGTAGAGATGTTTTGCAAGTGTATTTAAAGGTGAAAACAACTGATTTGTACTCTATGAATGAGGATGATTTAAGACGTTTTATGAATCAACTGACTCATTTGTGTCGTGTATACCATGAACCTTTTAAAGTTTTATCACTAACATACTCTACAGAAACAACAGAGCAGCAGGTTTACTGGAAACGTATGGCGGTACGTTTTCAGGGGAGGATGAACCGAGAGGGGGTGACAAAAGAGAAAGAGATTGTGTGGTATCAAAGGTACTTGTTAGCAGTTGAAAATTTACATCGCGTGCTTTGGGTAGAAAAGAATTTAAAAGAATTGGCGTTTTTCTTTGTTGTATACGGAAAAAATGAAAAAGAATTAGTAAAGAATGTAAAAGACATGAAGCGCTATGGCGGTCGTCAATTTGACTTGCAAAACATGAAAGCAAAAGAAGTAGAAAAGTTAATCTTTAAGATGCAAAACATGAACTCAGAGATGTAAAAGGAGTGGTACTAATGGTGAAACTAGGGAAGAAGGAACAACAAAAATATCGAAATGCAGGATACGATTTAGAATTTATACAGAGAGTGCAGCCGCAAGGTGGTATGAAGTTTAATGAAAGATATATTGCGCAAGGAGATTGCTATGTTGCTTGTTTACATGTGTATTCTTTAGCTGAAGACATTGCTCCCCTATGGCTTACATCTCTTATGAATAACAAAGATACACTTGCAAGCTTTGATGTTGCGACTGCAAATAAAGAAGAGGTTATTAAAGATATTAACCGTTCGATTGCGGAATTAAGAGACAGAACAGAAACTGAACGTCGTGCTACTGATCGTGATGATGCAAATTGGGAGCTGGAAAATCTAAAAGGTTTTGCAAGGTCTATTACGCAGCAAGGTGAAATTGTAAAGTTGGTAAAATTACGCATTTTTATTTATGATCCAGTACTTGAGCAATTAGAAAAAAGAATCGGTGATTTGAAAAAAGAAATTGCAGGGCAAAATTATAAAGGTCAGGTATATATTTTTAAACAAAAAGAAGAATGGCAATCATTGTTTGCAAGTTATGATCAACAAATTGAATATTTAGGAACAAGCGCAGGTAGACCGTTACCATCAGAAAATATTGGATTCGGTATACCATTTCATCATCAAGCCCTAAAAGATCCAAGAGGGATTTATTTAGGGCAAACAAGTACAGGTGGAGCGTTTATATTAGATCCATTTTTCTCAACTGATACAAGGACATCTTTTAGTGGATTCGTTTTCGGAAAGATGGGTGCAGGTAAATCTACTTTATTAAAACAGTTACTAGAAGGACTGTTAGCAAAGGATTGTTTTATTAGGGGTTTTGATAAAGCAAAAGATTATTACACGATTGTACAACAGCAAGGCGGAAAAATTATTGATTTAAGTGGATCGAAGAGTAATGGGATTGTTGAAACAGGAATGATTAATCCTTTAGAAGTATTTGCAACAATTATCATTGAGGATACAGGAGAAGTTGATGAAAAAGGATCGTTCTTGCAGCACTTATCCAAGTTAACCAATATGCTTCGTTTTCTAAGTGTAGATATTTCAGAAACGGCTGTGAAAGAGTTTCGTAATTATCTTTTAGAATTTTATATTGATTATGGTTTACATCCAAAACGCGGGAGCAATGAGCCATTAAAAATAACAGGACTACCTCCTGAAGAATATCCAATTATGGAAGAATTCATGGCATACCTTGATAAAGTTGAACTTGAAAAGGGAGCAACAGCACAAAGACTTCGAGATTTAGAAACATTACGAGTACAGGTGCGTGACATGGTTATCGCGTATGGTGATATTTTTAATGGACACACAACACTTGAAAATTTCGAAGATGAAAAAATTGTTTTCTTTGATATAGATGGTATTTCAAAAATAGATAAACCCGTTTTTAATTGTCAATTGTTCACTGCATTAACTCTCATTTGGAGTCATGCTCTTAAAAATGGACGTAGAATGAAATACTTAAGAGAAGAAAAGAACTATTCTTTTGAGAACCTTACTTACTTTATGGTGTTTTTAGATGAGTGTCATAATGTTATCAACTCTGAAAATAAATTTGCTAACAAATATGTTTTGGAGTTTGAAAGGGAAATGCGAAAGTTTTTTGCTGGAATCTTCTTTGCTACACAATCGCCGCAAGAGATGTTACCACCACCAGGAAGTAATGTGGATGTATCGGATATGAAAGCAATCTTTGAATTAACGCAGTATAAGATATTTTTAAATATGGATAACTCGGTATTAGAGACTTTAAAAAGTGTTTTAGGAGAAAGTTTAACAGAATCAGAGTTTCGTATTTTACCTGAATTAAAACGAGGAGAAGCAATTGTGCAAGTTAGTTCTACTGAGACTTATAACGTTATGTTTGATCCTGATGAAAAACAATTAGAACGTTTCCGGGGTGGTCAGTAATATGGCAAGTGTACAAGAAGATGTAATAGATAAGTATAAGAAAGTCAAAAATGGAAAGAAAATAGCTAGTTTATTAAGTGGTTCAACAGGAATATTAATCCTTGCGACAGCCATTATTTCTCTAATCATATTAATAGCGATATTTGGAGGAGGAAGTTCAACAAGTACTTCAACAAGTGGTGGTATAAATGGTACTGCATCGGTGAAGAATTTACCGCCGGAAGTAATGCGTTGGAAAGAGATGGTTGAAAAAGAATGTGCAGCTCAGGGAGTACCGGAGTTAGTTCCTTATGTGTTAGGAATCATCATGGTAGAAAGTAACGGGCTCTCAGAAAGACTACCTGATATTATGCAGTCCTCCGAATCACAAGGGTGGCCAATGAACACAATTTCGAATCCTAAAGACTCTATTTATTATGGCGTAATGCACTTGAAAGGCGTGTTTTCTGATGCAAAAGAATTAGGGATTAATGATTTATCAGCAATTGTTCAAGGGTATAATTTTGGACGAAATTATGTAAAATGGTTAGCTGCAAATAATAAAAAACATTCTTTAGAAACGGCTGATTTGTATTCCAAAACAGTTGTTGCACCTGCTGGTGGTAATACTAATGGAACAACAATTAAATATAGTCAGCCTGTAGCAGTTGCATATAATGGTGGTTATCGCTATATCAATGGCGGTAACTTTTTTTATGCGGAAATGGTTAAGCAATATTTGAGTTTTGATACTGCACCTGTAAATGGATCAGAGACATTTAAGGTAATGATGGATGAAGTATTAAAGTATAACGGTAATCCTTATGTATGGGGTGGAAAGAGTGCCTCACAAGGATTTGATTGCAGCGGTTTAACATATTGGGCGTATAAAACAGCAGGAATTACAATTCCAATATCAGCAGCAACACAATATGATTTTACTGTAGAAGTAGATCCGAAAGATGCACAACCAGGTGACTTAGTTTTCTTCCGAGGTACATATGGTGGACCGAATCATGTTAGTCACGTGGGTATCTATATTGACGCAAATACAATGTATGATTCAAATAGTAGTGGTATAGGATACCATCAATTTACTTCATCATACTGGCAACAACATTACGCAGGTATTAGAAGAGTTCCAAGATAAAAATAGGAATGGAGTGCAGAATAAATGAATATGTTATCAAAAGTTTTAACAGGAGTATTAAGTGTATCACTTATTTTTAATGGAGTTCTTACTTATAACGCAATGCAAGAATTCGATAAGAAAGATAAAAAATATCAAGTTGATATTGCTAAAAAAGATAAAACGATTGATAAATTAAAAGCAGAGATGGAACGATTAAATACAAAAGTTGATACAAATTCTACTGATTCAAATAAAGAAAAAACGGTATCTGTAATAGATTTACAAAAACAATATAAAGATGTATCCAACCAATTTATTCAGGCTTATTTAAATTACTCGGTAAAAAATAAGAACGAGAGAAGAAACAATTTGTTAAAAATGACAGATAAAAAAGTAGTAGATATGGTAGCACCTGAAACAGAAGATATAGGAGATCCTAACTTTAAATCTACTATTAATCAAACCGAACTTTTTATTGATTCAGTTGGTGACATTTCTAACAAATGTAACGTTTTAATTGATGTCGATTACACGATTGAAGGGTTAGAAAATAAACAAACAAAGATTAAAAGTTTAATGAAGGTTACATTAGAAAAGAAAGGAAACGAAATTAAAGTAGTAGATTATAGTCCGTATCGTTTAAGCAGATAAGTATACATCAAATAATGAAAAATCCCCTGCATAAGAGAATATGTTAAGCAGGGGATTTTAATTTGTAAATTGGAAGGTCAATTTTGTATAGAAGGGAGTTACATGTCATGCTTTTGAGTGAATTAAAATCGAACTACGATTATTCGAAAGAAGGAAAATATATAATCATTAAATTGCGAAAAAGGAAAAATGATTATCAAGAAATAGCAATTGATTGGTTTGATTACAACCCAGGTAATAAATTTGAGTGGCTGCTTGTTCGTGAATGTCAAATTAATCGACAAGGTAAAAAGAAGTATACAAATTATAAGTTAAAAAATATTTGTCCACTAGTAAAAGTACAAGTTCAAGTTTTTCAAAAGGGAGAGGAAGAAGTATGCGTTTGAAGTTTTTTGGAAGTAAAGAAGGCAGAAAACCAGCGAATACAAAAAGAAAAGCATATTTATTAACTCTGGGAAGTTTTGTGACAATGTTTTTTGTACTTTGTATTTCGCCAGTATTTAGCGGTGCTACATATAAATTTGAAGAAATGAAGCCTGGTGAATATCAAAGTATTACGCCATTAGTGAAATTATCAGTTGCAAAAAAAGAATATAATCCAGTAAATAAAATACTTCGAATTGATTATGCATTAAAGTCAGATAATGATCCGCAAATATTAAGTAATATGAAATATAAAGTAGAAAATAAGTACATTAAACAAAAAGATAATGATGTAAAAACGAAAGTGTATCGTGCAAGTGACAACTACATCGTCGTAATTAGTGAGAATGTTCCTGAAGGATTTGGTGTTGTATCTTCAGTTGTAAAACCTGAGTATATTCATCCGGAATTGCAAGTGAATGCGAATGATTTAAAAGATAGAAGTTTTAAAACGTATGTTTTAGAGAAAGAAAAAATGATTAATAAAGACTTAAAAGAAGAGTCGAAAGATTTTTATGAGGTAGAATACCTTGCGTTTTCTCAAAAAGAAATTGCCAAAGAAATTAAAGATATGGAACAAAAAATTGCAGAAAAAAATTCTGCTATTAAGCAATTAAACATAAAAAATGAAAAATTAACAAAAGAAATGAACTTCCAAACTGAAGTGGAAAAAACGAAAACACAAAACATAATAAACTCAAATACATCAATCATTAATAAGCATCAAAAAGATATTAATGACTTAAAAGAAGAAATTAAAATGAAAGAAAAGAAAATTAAATTGTTAAATGAAAAGAAAAAAACGGTCTAAAAAGGTGAATTTTAGACGCATACAAAACACATACATGCACATACCAAACGCATACAAAATACCCAAAAACGCATACCAAACGCATACAAACTAAAAAAAGGCGTACCAGTTAGAGAGCTTTAGAAACCCAATAGGCACAGCCTATTTCACCACTTTTTTTAGAAAGTGGGATTCGGTTTCCTTATGCTCTTTCTTTTACTTAATGTCTTGTTATTGGAAGTGTGATCTTACTGTACTATTTAAATGACGGGAGGAAGCAAAAAATGGACATTCATGTTCGAAATGTCGATCCGTATTATGTAAAAGAAATAGATAAAAGGTGTAGACAAATTGGCGAGAAATTAGGAAGACGTTACTATCGTGGGGAATACATTAATGAAATTTTTAGAGAACACTTTGATGGGGAATATAAAAGAAATAAAGAAGATAAATTTGATGAAGCGATTGGTAATGTTATTGTGACGTTAGAAAGGCAAGAGAACAAGTTGCAAGAATATATCGATGTAACAAATGAGCTTGTTGCATCGATGGTAAAACTACATGAAGGATAAGAATGGTGGTGTTTTAAATGGCATATGAAAAGTTATTTCAATTTAGGGGAAATCAGATTCATGTTAATATCGTACAAGATTTTCAAAAGCAGTACCCTGAGTATTCAAGAGAAGCAGATGTATTACGACATGCAGTAGTACTGCTAGATGAAAAAATGCGTGAAGATAAAGGTGAGGATAATCTATCAATTTTGAAAAAAGAAGTAAAAAATTTAACGAAATCAGTTAATACAATGAAGCAACAAATGGATGTGTTAATTAAATTAAATATAGAACTTATCTCACGATCAGGAAGTGATTTGAGTATAGAAGAAATGCAGCAGGACGTTAAAAAAGAAATTGCGGCAGCTGTGACAAGAAAATCGGAAGGGAAGTTCTATCGAACTTCAAACCGTTTGCCGATGGAATCAAGGAAAGAAGAGACATTGCAAAAAGAACAGGAAGTACAGAGAGGAATAAAAGTATCATCTACTACGGAACAAAAGTTACCAATGATTAAGGATGATGATGAAATTACTCTTGTTAATAATAAACCGCATAAAAAAATATGGAAATTTGGGAAGTACATGTATGTGGAATTGGAGTGGGAACAAATACCTGAACATAGATTAAATGAATTGAAATAATTAGAAGGAGAATTAATTTATGGGGAAGTCACCAGGTATTATCTTAACGTCTCAATATACAATTCCAAAACAAAAAAGTTTTACAACGTATATTGATTATTGCACGAGGAAGCAAGCGCTCTTGAAGGATGGCCATACTTTAACGGTTACAGAATTACAAGAGTTAAAACGTCTTGAGTTTGCTATTGATTCTTTTGAAATGGACAGTGTGTCTTTTAGCAAAGGAAAGAGAGACATTTCAAAAAAAGAAGGAGAAGCAAAAGCGATTTTGACATCTCCTGAAAGTTTTAATACAGAGTCTGATTTTGTGAAATATGTTAGTTATATGGGTAGAAAGTATGCACTAGAAAGTAAAAAGAAAATGACGAAAACTGAAGAAGAAGAACTAAATCTACTAAATAAACATATAGAAGATCTATCTCCTGAACAAAGTGAAGATGACCAGGAGTTTGAAAACCAGGAGTTTGAAAATGAAGCAGGACAAATTTTACCTGGCGTTTTTTCGAAAGATAAAAATGTGATTACGCAAAATGACTTAACAGATATTAAAGAATTGATGGAGAAATCTCAAAATAGCGGTTCGGTTTACTATCAAGATGTTATTTCGTTTGATACAGATTTTTTAGTAAAAAACAAACTTTATGATCCTGAAACGGATACTTTAGATGAAAATCGTATCCGAATTGCTAGTCATAAAATGATGCAACAGTTATTTAAAGATGAACAAATTGAAGAAAGTAATGGGTTTTGGTTTGCATCTATACATCGGAATACAGATCATATCCACATTCATTTTGGTACTGTGGAAAAAGAAAATAGAAGGAAAGTTGTAAAGAAAGAAGTGAACGGAAAAACGTATTATGAACCGAAAGGGAAACGAAAGCAACGAACATTAGATAATATGAAAACTACTTTTGCAAATTCCTTGGTAGATCGGACCAGTGAATTAAGTCGGATTTCAAATTTAAGGAATGATTTAGTGCAGGAAGTGAAAGAACAGTTCCAGCAATCAAAAGAAAAGAAACAAGATAGAAAGTTGGTTTTACTACAAGAGATATATGAAGGTTTGCCAAGTAATAAAAAAGATTGGGCTTATGGTAGTAAAAAGATGCCGAAAGAGACCAGGGATAAAATCGATGAGTTAACAGAATTGTTAATGAAAGATAATCCTATTTATAAAGAATATAAAGAAGCGGTGGAGAAAGAATCTGATTTTCAAAAAGAATTATATGGGGAATCAGGTCGGGAAGATAAAGATTATGCTAAGAATCAAATGAAAGATATGTATAAACGTATGGGTAATTCCTTACTAAAAGAATTAAAGAAAAAGAAACCATATGAAGAGAATCCATTGTATCAATTTCAGAAAAAACATGAACAGATAAAAAAGAAATATGAAAGGGGGCGGTCAGAAAAAAGAAGAGAGAACACTACATATTCTAAATACAAGCCGCCATTAATTCGAAGGAAGGATGTACGAAATATTGAAGCAGTATTGAACGATGATTTAACAAAGTGGCGGGCAGAAAGAGAGTATGAGATTGTGCAACAACGTATTGCGAGACAACAAGAAATGGAATATTAGTTTTAAAAAGTAGGTGTGATATGTGCATCTGCTTTTTTAGTTTATAAAAAATAGTTGAGGTGATAGCAATGGAAAAGAATAATATTCAAACGGAAAACGTATTATTGGTCACTCCTTTGGAGTGGAATATGATTTTGAATAGAGAGAAATGGGTTGTGTTTCAAAATGAAATTAGTGAAAAACTAAAACAAGAAATTAATGATGATTTTCCTAATAGCAAAGCGGCTTGTATAGATGAAACGTTTTATTTAAAGGATAAAGAAACAGGAGAGATATTAGGCGAAGCGAATGGATATGAAGTTTATTATTTACTTTATAATGTTGAAAAAGAAAATGGATATGGCAATAGTTCTATTTTTGAGAGAGTAGTAAAAGCTCGTTATTATGCAGTGAAAAATCTTTATTATCAATGGTGTTCTACGAAATCGTTGAAGCCTAATCCGAATGAGGGATGGTTTAAATCGAAGAAGTTTAATAAGTACCTTGATCAGATTGGTTGGGGCGATAACTATGCTGTATTTATAAATGAAGTAATAAAATACTAATATAGAAGGCGGTTTTTAAATGAGTAACAAAGTTTATTATTCAATCGTTTCGAGTACAAGATTTAGCCGTAACGAAGAAAATAGAACCATTATAGAAGAGAGTATAAAGAAAGGAGAAGATCATTTTCTAATTCGTAATGATGATTATGGTGAGTGCTTTGAGGTGGATTTTGAGAAGCAGATAACTGAAGAAGAAAATGAAAATTGGATACTAGAAACGGTTATTGATTTTGCTAAAAAATATAGAATTACAGAATTTGAACTGTGGAAAAAACATGAGGGTGATCCTACATATGATAAAGGGTTTGGAATTGTGATAGAAGGTTCGATGGATAATCTGATTTTAAAATTTAAAGAAATTTATTCAGGCTCTTTAGACGATTGGAATATAACTTGGGGCAAAGGAAAACAAACTTACGAAAAAATATACTTCAAATTAGCCCTGTAATAATAGAAAGGTAGTGTGTAATATGTCTCAAAACAATTTTTATATGATTGAACATGTGGATCAAGTAAAGAATGAGGTTCATCTAAATAAGTATTTATTTAATAAACAAGTCATTGTAAAAGTTTCCGAAGAAGAAGCGGCAGCCTATACCGAGTTCATGGATGGAGCAGCGGAACACGATAGTTTACCATTTGTAAAATATGATGAAGAACGAGGGGTAATTTGCGAATGACTTACACGAAAAAGAAATATACACCTAAGACAAAAGAGCAAATTAAAGAAGAGACTAAAGAGATAATGGATAAAGTTCTTACTGATATTACTAGATATTATACCTCTACTAAAGATTTATTAGAGTTAGCCGAGTTTATGGCCAAGTTTAGTAATTATTCTCCTAGAAATATGCAATTAATTAATTCACAATTTACAAATGCTTATGCTTGTGCAAATTATAAAACTTTTAAGGGTGCGGGTTTTCATGTGAATAAAGGTGAAAAAGCAATGAAAGTATTCCATCCTTATGTAAAAGAATATGTAAGAGATCCGAAAACAAAGGCAGTCATTCCTTTGAACAAATTAACGGAAGAACAAAAGAAACAAGTGGAAAATGGTGAACTAAAGGTCCAAAAACAAACTACTTATTATTTAAAGGCTACAGCGTTTGACATCTCACAAACAAATGCCAAACCTGAAGATCTGCCAAAAATATTTCCGAATCGCCAATTCAACTTTGAAGTGAATGAAGAAAATAAAGAGCTATTAAAGATTGGTATCCAGGCATTAGCTAAGAAAGAAAATATCAAAATAAAAGCAATGGGGCAAGGTGCGTTGATTCGCGAATTAGGGAATGCACATGGCGTATATGCTCAAACTTTGGATTCGTCTTATTCTGAGATTGTGATGAATACAAGGAACACTGAGACCAATGAATTGTCTGTTGCTATACATGAATTAGCTCATGCAAAGTTACATGGTAATAAGGTCGATACTTTAGAGCATACACCTACTAAAGAGTTTGAAGCAGAATTAACATCTTATATTGTTTGTAAGCACTATGGAATGGATACAAGTGAAGCAGCAGTACCTTATATTGCTCGGTGGACCAAAAATGGACAGGATATAGAAGAAAAAGACAAATCTATCATGCGTGTCCATGAGACAGCAAGTAGCTTTATTAACACAATCGATCAGAAGATTTCAGAATTACAAAAGGAGATGGAAAAGAATATGGAACAAAGTAAAGGAGAAGTAAAGGACATATATTTAGTGCGATATGGCGCTTTAACGGATATTGAAGAAGAAATTGTAACGGTAAGAGATTTGCGTGACAGAGCGAGTAGAGATAATTCTTATAATAATGTGGAAAATGCTCAAGAATTAAATGATAAAGAATTTATTGAAAGATTTAATAAAGTGAATCAGCAGAATTTTATTGCGTTAGATCATAATGAAATTAAGAAACCTATGGTTGTTATTCAATGGTCTGAAGCTGATTTTGAAAAAAATAAAGCAATTCCTTTTGGTGAAGCCAACGCAATGATGAGTAAACGAATTGCGGAAATAGATGTTAAATCTAAAGAAGCAAAAAAGAAAGGTGGATATGTACCTTATGAAAAAACTCGCTATCATTTAATTCTACCAAAAGAAATGGATAAATATTTTAATCGAATGGAAGTCATTACGATGGATCGATTAGATTTAGGAGATGGAGGGTATAAGTCTCCATATGAGCAAATATTAGATGAAAAGAGATATTTATCGGATGAAGTGAAACAAGCGTTGCAGCAAGAAATAAATGAATATGAACAAACCAAAGGTCAATCTAATCCTGAAAAACTAAGAGCAGTAGAATCTACTGTAATTGGTGAGAACCAACAGGATAAGATTGGCCATTTTTCTTCTAAAGAAACCGAACAAAATGAAGATAGAGCTGCGACTAATAACCAGGAAGCAAGAAGAATGGCCCGTATGGCGTATATGCAACAGTTAGAACGTTAGCATATACATTATTTGAGAAATTATTTAATAAATGACGAGATAAAAAGGACACCTTATCGGTGTTCTTTTTATTATAAAAATTAATTAATAAGGAGAAGAGAGAATAATGGATAACTTTGAAGTAGTAATAGCTATACAGCAAAAAGCGAACCAGGAGGTTTTTGAAAAAATAGGATTGAATTTAGAAAGACATTGGGAGGAGTATGAAATTCAGTTATCTGAAGATAATCGAGTTGTAGAAGATATTCTGCCTAATATGCGTTTAAATCTAGGTGAATTAGCTACTGTAGTTAGTAGATATGGAACGGAACAAGAGCAGAAAGATATAGATGAAATTGAAAATTATCTTGAACCCTATTATCAGGCAGATCTTATTAAAACAGAGTTTTATGAGACACCTATTGTAAAGATTTCAACTGATAGGCAGCATAATTTAAAAGTAGAGTGTATTTCTGAATATGTGAAAGATAGTGATATTAATTTTGATTTTAATAATTCGGTAGTTCGCACTCTTAATCACATTAATCATTCTATTACAGAAGCCCATAGAAACGTAATGGATGGTGATGTTGAATATCAAGGACTTTATCCTGTAGATGAAAATGAAGTTATTTATTGTGAGAAAACAGGAAAACCATTAGAACAAGATGAAGAAGTGTTTTATAAAGAAGGGAAAGGTTATATTGTACCCGAAAAAGTTGATCCAAAAGATATTAAAAATGGAAATGTGTATTTTACAACGATTGGCTATGAAGATGTTGAAGAGAAACGAATTGCACCGATTCAATATATTGAAGAGAAGACATATCAAGATGGAGATATTCATTTTAATCCATTAGATGGGATTTCGAACGATTATGAAGATGAAACAGAAGTTTATCGAATGGAGTCCACTAAAACGGTTGGATCAGTTAAGAAAGGATATGGCGCTATGCAGTTAAAAGAAGCAAAAAGTAACCCTAGTGCTGGGAAACGATATATTGGAAAAGATACAGTTCATCATGAAGAACATGCTCATGTATCACAGGACAGAGAACAAGCAAGAAAACAATATATGATGAGACAAATGGGTGGTCGAGATTATTAATGAATGAAAGAGATGTGATTACACATGAAGTATAAAACGCACCTTACAACGAGCCTAGCGGTCGCTCTGCCTGTTTTAGCTTCAACAGGCAACCTTACGGTTGGAAATGTTATAGCGGTTAGTTTTGGGGCTTTATTGCCAGACATAGATGAACAGCATTCGTGGATCGGCCGAAGAACACGTGGAGTGTCAGACTTAATGAATACAATATTTGGCCATAGAGGAATCACGCATTCACTTTTAGGATTAGTGCTTGTGCTGATTCCTATTTTATTTGCAGTCAGTATGACACCTTTATCATTTACGAACGGTATGTGCATATTTGCGGGTTATTTTCTGCATTTGGTGGAAGATAGTTTTTCTAAAAAAGGTGTTAAGTGGTTGCTGCCAGTATCAAATAAAAAGTTCCAAAGTGGATTTAACATTATTTACTACAGCTATAACGGTATAGCGGAAAAAGTGATTTTAATGACTAGTACGATTGTAGTTATATATGAGCTTTATTCATATGGAATAACAAGTTTCCAATCTGGGACTTCAGGAATTATAGAAGCTTTTAAATCATTATTTGGCTGAATCATAAATTTTATTCATTAGAACGTGAAAGGGGGTGAGTTGTTTTATAGCAAGCAAAATAAAAAATAACAAAGTTGAGAAAGGCCGTGTAGATTAACACGGTCTTTTTTTATTGGAGGGATTTTTTATGGGACAACAAGTGAAAAATACAAAAAAATATACAAAAGATGAGATTGAAAAAGCTGCATCGCTTGATATCGTGGATTATTGCATGCAAAATGATATTCCTGTAAAGTGCGACAGTGAACGTTATTATCGCTTAGTGGAACATGATAGTTTAATCATTGATAGAAAGAAAAATCAGTTCTACTGGAACAGTAGAGGTGTTAGTGGCAATATTATTAACTTTGTTCAGGAAGTAGAAGGCGCTTCTTTCCCAGGGGCGATGCAGCGGCTGCTTGATGGGGAAAAAGATTATGAAAAATCTTCAGATGTTACATTTGTGACTGAGCCATATGACTATGAACAGTTTGCTCAAAAAGAAGTAGATCGTTTTGACAGAGCTAAAGAGTACCTGGTAAATGATAGGAAAATTGATTCTCAAGTTGTAGATGCTTTGCATAATAAAGGGCTGATTAAGCAAGATAAGTATAATAATGTATTGTTTCTATGGAAAGATCGTGAAACAGGAGCAGTGATGGGCGGTTCTGAGCAAGGGGTTGTAAAATCAGATAAGTATAAGCGCGGCACATGGAAGATGATTCAAAAAAACTCTACCGCTAACTATGGATTTAATGTGTTAAATGGAGAGCCGAAAAACTTAAAGTTCTTCGAATCATCTATAGATCTTTTGAGCTATGCTTCGTTGCATAAACACGATCTCAAAGATACTCATTTGATCAGTATGGAAGGACTTAAACCACAAGTAGTATTTAATTACTATATGAAGAGTTGTGAACGAATTGGTGATGTTCCTGATAGCCTTTCGTTATGTGTAGATAATGATAAAGCTGGAAAAAACTTTGTAGAAAGATTGAATCATTTTAGATACGAAAAAAATGACGGAAGTATCGTTTCTTTTCAACCTGAATACCCTAAAGCGCCAGTTGAAGGGCAGAAGTGGGATTGGAATGATGAATGTAAGCGTGTGGCGAAACAACGTGAACAAGGGAGACAGGCTTATTTGCAGCAACGTGGAATGGAAAGATAAAAGTATAAAAATATAAAAGTGTAAAAGGATAATTTTATAAAAAATTCTCAAAAAATGTTGATTTTTATTAGTGAATTGCATATAATAAGAATATAAAATTAGAGTAGCCTTACTTTAGTAGGCGCGAAAAAATTGGTGTAACTCTACCGTAGTGAGTACCAAAAAATTGGTGTAGCCTTACCGTAGTAGGCACAAAAAAAGAAATTTAAAAGTAGGGAGAGTTTTCTTCCTACTTTTTTTGTTTTTAGGGGGAGAAGAAATTTGGCTAATAAAGATAATCCTAAATTCTATACGATTTCAACTAAATATATAGACTATCTAAGGGAAACAGATAATAAAGTGCCCTTTAATAAAGATGAACAGCATAGTAGACCGTATGTAGGCGTATTGGAAAAAATCAATGGTCATGATTATTTTGTTCCTTTAACATCACGTAATGATAAAAACTTTAATAGCCAGGTCAGTGTGAAATTATTCGATAAAGATAACCCTGAAAAGCGAATTGGAGTTTTATTAGTCAATAACATGATTCCAGTCCCAGAAAAAGAGTGTAAAGAAATTGATATAGCAGAAAAAATGGAGACAGATCCTAAGTATGGTAATTTGATGTTAAAACAGTATTTGTTTTTAAAAGAGAATATGGATCGACTTTCTCATAAAGTGGAAAAAGTATATAAAGATGTAACTGTACAAGGAAAGCCATCAAAAAAACAGAAATTTCTAAAGGGAATTTGCTGTGACTTCTCAACATTAGAAGAAAAGTGCCAGGAATATAAAGAGAAGAATCAAGCTAGAAGAATAGCATATATGCGTCAAATGGGGCGTGAAAGATAAAGGGATAACATAGCGCTATGTTATCTCTCTTAATTGAAATGTGTAAATATACATAAATACATATTTACACATGTTCACTATATTTTTGGGAGTAGCATAATTAATGCTGCTCCTTTTTTATATACAAAATTTAAAGGTGGAGATTTAAATGGAGAAGCTACAAATTGCAAAAGAATTACTAGCAAATAGCTTGAATATCTATATAAAGATGAAAATAGAAGAATATATTTTTCATTTTGAAGGTCTTGAAAGTGGAGTTTATTGCAATAAAAAAAATCGTGAAGATGACTCACTGATTCGTTTTCACAACTGTATTACTTATATCCACGAGACAGGTTTTAATATAAAGGGCTGGACGTTGTATGAAATCCCTATTTATTATTCTCATTGTTTTTATAACAAAAGTATGGAGAAAAGGTTTGATTTAATGGTATTAAAAATCGGTGAAGTAATACCAGCCTATTTAGATTACTCAGAAGAAAAAACTGCTGAAACAATAGAAGAAGCGATAAAAAAATATAGTTATTAACCGAAAAGTAAATTAAGATTTGTTAACGTAAAAGGATTGCATAGCGCTATGTTATTTTTACGTTAAATGTGTAAATGTACACAAATACACATTTACACATGTTTACGATATTTACAGGGAGTAGCATAATCAATGCTGCTCCTTTTTTAATATAAAATTTAAATAATAAGAGGAAGTAAAAACATGTCCGTATTAATCCTATTATATGGATGATATTGTTCAAAGAATATTATAACCCGAAACAAGTGTTTGAAATCCTTGTTTCGCAAGGGGAATAGATCATATAGATGCTAGACTTTTTTGAATAA
Source organism: Bacillus cereus group sp. BfR-BA-01430 (assembly GCF_022663115.1). Taxonomy (NCBI): domain Bacteria; kingdom Bacillati; phylum Bacillota; class Bacilli; order Caryophanales; family Bacillaceae; genus Bacillus; species Bacillus cereus group sp. BfR-BA-01430. The sequence continues at coordinate 51,526 of NZ_JAKUEW010000015.1, read as the reverse complement.
AAGTACAGACATTTAGAAGGTATAGAGCAAAATACAATATCTACAGGGTAAAGGAGCTTATAAATGGCTAAGAATAATGAAATAGAAACAATAGAGGAATACTTTTCTATGGCTTTGGGAGTATCTAAATCAGAGACGTATGGATATATTGCAAGATATAGTGAGGAAGTTCCAGTTTGGTGTTTCCTTTTAAAACGTGATGGTGCTAAAGGGGAAAAATATTATGGTGAGCACTGTCCATTGAATAATATAAATCTAGAAGATTTAATAAAAGTATTTTCTTTGTTTTCTAAGCAAGATAGAAAAATAATTGTAGATACAGAAGGTTATTTATACAAAGACAGGGACTACTTATTTAAAAATCAATTTGTATTAAATCCAAAACCTTTAGAAAAGAACGCTTTGAATTTGGAACACTGTACATTAGAGGAGTTTATTATTGAGAATAATTTGATAGGATCTGATAAAGAGGATTATGGATATATTGCAAGAGCTAGTGAAGAAGAACCAGTTTGGTGCTTGTTCCTAAGGAGTGAGGATTCTGATGGGGAGAAATATTGCAGCGGTCACTACCCTTTGCATATTACGGATATGGAAGATATGATTAAAGTTTTTTCCTGGTACTCAAAACAAGAGAAACGATTAATCGTAAATACAGAGAGCTACTTTTTTGAAAGAGAAATAAGGGAAATGACCTATCCAAATCGTGTAGAAAATAATCTTTCAAATTCAACTAATTATTTAATTGAAAAAGAGTGTGATAATCGTTTTTTGATTCATCGAGAATTAGAGGATAAAGAAATTAGTAGATATTCGAAAGATAAAACATGTGTATACAATGGCAAACAATATTTAGAAGCAATTGTAGTTTGCTCTTCAGAAGATGAGGCGGTAGCCGTTGTAAAAAGTTATTGGAGAGGGGTAGATACTTTAATTGAACACTTTGGAGGGGTAACCGAAGATGTGTATGAAGGTGGTCATAAAATTAGAGGGGAATGATTATTGAAAATTAAAAAGCTACTTCGACTTTATAAAAAGTCGAACAAGACTTATACCATATAAAATATAGGATAAAGGAGACTGAATTATAAATGAGTTACGTATTAATCTTAGCAGAAAAACCACCACAAGCAAAAGCCTATTCTGAAGCATTCCCAAATGTTCAAAAGAAAGATGGATACTATTATGTTCCACCATGTTCTTTATTACCAACTGGAGGAAACATTACTTGGGCGATTGGTCATTTAGTGGAATTAAATTCCCCTGAAGACTATAAAGAAGAGTGGAAGAATTGGGATTTATCAAAATTACCTATTTTACCGGATCGATATGGGTATAAGGTATCAGCTGATAAAAAGAAACAGTTTAATATTGTAAAAAGGTTAATGCAAGAAGCTGATACGCTGACAATCGCTACCGATATAGATCGCGAGGGAGAAGCAATAGCGAGGTTAATCATTCAACAAGCAGGGTGTACAAATAAAAAAATTAATCGCTTATGGATCAATAGCTTAGAAACAGATGAAATTAAAAAAGGTTTCCAAAACTTAAAGCCAGGAGAAGATTTTGAAAGTATGTTCGCTGAAGCGCAAGCACGTCAAGTCAGCGATTGGATTATTGGGATGAATGCTAGCCGCTTGTATACACTTTTATTGCGTCAGAAGGGCGTTCAGGGCGTTTATAGTGTAGGTCGGGTGCAAACGCCTGTTTTATGCTTAATTAATAAGCGTCAGCAGGATATTAAAAATTTTAAACCAACACCTTTCTTTGAATTAGAGGCGCAATTTACTTCTATGAATGGAGTGTACAAAGGTCGATATAAAGATAGATTTACAACAAAAGATGAATTGGTTATCTTGCTGCAGCAACATCAACTTGCTGAAAATGTAAATAAACAAGGTGCGATTAAATCTGTAGAAGTAAAACCTAAAAAACAAGAAGCACCAAAGCTGTTTTCTCTTTCATCGTTACAAGCATTGGCCAACAAAAAATATAAGTATTCTCCAGCTGATGTTTTGAAAGGGATTCAGGAGTTGTATGAAGCGAAATTGGTGACGTATCCTCGTACCGATTGTTCTTATATAACTGAAGCTGAATTTGAATACTTAAAGAAAAATTTAGATGGATATCAATCAATTGTAGGTGTTACTTTTCAACCGCGTTCATTAGAACCTAATAAACGCTTTGTTGATAATCAAAAGGTACAGGAACATTATGCTATTGTGGTAACCAAAAATGTCCCTTCTAAAGAAAAAATAGAGCAATTACCAGAGAAACAACGCAACTTGTATATGGAAGTGTTAAAAAGTGTATTATGTATGTTCCATCAACCTTATGAATATGAGGAAACACTTATAACAACTGATCTAAACGGCCTGCTCTTTACTACAAAAGGGAGGGCAGAAAAGAAATTAGGTTGGAAAGAACTTTTTGCAACAGACAAAGTTGAAGATGAAGAAAAAGAGGAACAGGAACAGGAATCTATCTTACCTGTAGTCAAAGAAGGAGAATTAGTCCAGGGATTATTAAAAGCGAAAGAAGGTGTGACAACACCACCTAAGCCATATACTGAAGGCCAATTAATTACCCTAATGAAAACATGTGGTGCTACAGTAGAAGATGAAGAAAGTAAGGATATTCTTAAAGAAGTAGAAGGGCTGGGCACGGAAGCCACACGTAGTGGAATTATAGAAACATTGAAAAAACAAGCGTATATAGAAGTGAAGCGGAATAAAGTGAGCGTCACAACAAAAGGAGAAATTCTTTGTCAATCTGTCCAGGGCACGTTACTTGCAAAACCTGAAATGACCGCGAAATGGGAAGGATATTTGCGTAAAATCGGAAAGAAACAAGGTTCTAAAGATGTATTCATTAAACAAACAGGTAAATTTACAATGGATTTAATTGAAAATGCTACAAAGTTTATAGAACAGTTACAGATTGATAACAAGATTCAAGAGATGAACGCGAAAGATGTAGTAGGTAAATGTCCGAAATGTGGAAAAGAGATTGTTCATCGTAAGACATTTTATGGATGCACTGGATATAAAGAAGGCTGTAAGTTTTCTATTCCAGGTGAATTCTTAGGGAAGAAAATAAGTGAAGCAAATGCTAGAAAACTATTAAATGGTAAGAAAACAGGACTTATTAAAGGAATGAAAGGTAAAACGGAAAAAGAGTTTAATGGTTATCTAAAATTAAATGCAGCAGGTAAATTTGATATAGAATTCGAGCGAAATAAGTAGAAATGATAACAGGTAAGGGGAGAAGAAAAAAGTGAATATGAATGCGAGTTTACAAAAAGGAAAGTGGGTACTGTTAGCGGCTGGATTTGCTATTCTATCCAGCTTGCTTTTTTCCTATATAAAGATGAGTTTATCAATTGGAACAGGTAATGCAGCTCATGTTAATCAAAAAGTGGAATTGAATCTTTGGTATATAGTGGTCCCATTAATTGTTGCTCCTATTATAGAGGAATGGATCTTTAGAAAGGTATTGCCTATAGGGTTAGAAAGTTTATTTGACCGAATAAATCGAATAGCGGCCATTATAATTGCCAATGGTATATTTGCATGTGTTCACTTTGATTGGTTCTTCTTTCCTTACTTTGTAAATGGCTGCTTGTACGCATGGAGCTATCAGAAGACAAAAGATTTGAAAGTACCAATATTAGCACATATTTCATATAACTTGTTTGTATTTTTAGCCACAAGGGTTATTAATTAACATAGAATATAGGGAAGGAAGCGACATAGCGACATGTCGCTTTTATATTTTTACAAAAGTATAATTTTGTAAAAATATACTTTACTTGAGTTTTGAGGTGATATAAAATAGGTTTATGGATGTTATTGAATATTTAAATTTTATAGAAAAGTAGGTGAGAAGGTGCATGTTTTTTATAAGTTAAACATTGATATGAAAACAAATAGAACATGGGAAAACCCATATGAGATTCACATTGAAATTCATTATTTAAATAAAGAATTTCAAATGAGAATTCAAAATTTAGTTGAAAAATATAGACCAGCCTTTGAAATTAAATCTAAAAACTTCATTGTAAAACATTTACAAAAGGATAAGGTTAAAATAAAACTTGTTAGTTATAAAAATAAAGCATATAAGGCTGTTATGACAGGTAATGACTCTGGTTTATATAATTTAAACTACTTTAATTTTCAAAGCGGTCATTTTTCATTTTCAGAACGTAATGAGGCTGAAGAGGCAATGTATAAAATAGAAGAGATTATCAAAGAAACTTTAAATAAAGAGGCATTGCTTTTTCAACAGATATTTTAATACAATTTGAATTTTGTACAAAGAGGGGGATTGAGCAATGCAGGATCTTAAGTATATTGATTGGAAAGGCTGGATAATTTTGTTTGTATTGCTAGTGTTTTTTGCATCCTTGGACATAATGACAAATGGACAGAAAACTAGTGATATAACAGAGAAATACACTTATAAAAATATAGAAATTGCAGAGAATTTAGTTACTAGTGAGCTAAATAAAGAGAGTAAATATGTTAAATTATTTGACTTACAAGGAAGTGAGCTAAATAGTGAAAATTATGCTGACAATCCAAATTGGACACAAAAAGATTTGAAATGTCTAGTGAAAACAAATGATGGAATATATAGGGTTTATTTCAATGTGGAGCAAGTAGCAGATAAGGAAATATATACACCGAAAAGTATAAAAAAATTAGTGCGTGAGGAGAAATAACAATGTTATTTCAATCAAATTTGAATTTTGTACAAAAAGGGGATGTTTAGCGTGAAGGTTCAAGAAATTATCGAACAAGTAAAAATTGATGGTGAGTATTTAACTCCTTCATTCGAGGAAGTAGAAGAGGTAATACAAGAAGCCGAAAAACAAGGATTGAGTTTTACTTACGGACATTCTGATGACCTTTATTATTATCAAATTTATAGCGCCGAGCTGTAAATTTAAAAACTAAAAAAAGCATGGAAGTGAGGTGAAAGTGATGGAGTTATTTTTATATATACTTATCTGTATTTTGTTTGGTCATATAATTTCTATAAAGCTGGATTTAATACATTTTAAAAAGAGTTTAGATAATTATAAGAAAATAGTGGACATACAAAATCAAAAGATTGATGAAACATGGAAATATATTAATAAACTTTGACAAAAGCGTTATTGTATTACAATTTGAATTTTGTACAAAAAAGGGGGATTGAGTATGGCTAAAACAGAGCTTACTGTCGATATGGAACGGCAAATATATAGTGCAACTACTTGTAATCAAGGGGTATTTGGTTGTTTTGAAGTAACAATTGGTTGGTTCGGAAAAGAGCGTGTGGACTACTTGACGTATGATACAAAGGGGATTTGGCGTTGTTATGAGATTAAAGTATCATTGTCTGATTTTAGAAGTAAAGCGCATAAAACCTTTGTGGGACATTTTAATTATTATGTAATGCCGGTAGAACTTTATGAAAAAGTTAAAGACGAGATACCTAAGCATATAGGTGTATATGTTGGTAAAACACTTATAAAACGGGCAAGAAAACAAAAACTCGTAGTAGATGAAGAGGTTTTGAAAGATTCGTTTATTCGTTCGCTTTACCGAGAGGCAGACAAAGTATTGCGTAGTAACAATCCATCTATTGTGGAAGCATTACAGAGGCAGTTACGAAATGAGCGGAAACAAAAAGAGGAATACCGCAGTAAATACCAAAAGGAAAGAAGAAAATATGAACCTCGAAGTAAAAGGATAACTCAGTAGGTAGTTTTTTAACCAAATCGTTATTATATTACAATTTGAATTTTGTGGAGAAAAGGAGATGGAAATGAATTTCTTTGAAACGAAGACCTTTGACTTGTGGGCAAAAGCAATGATGACAGTTGTATTGAACACAACTTGTATGTACTTGCTAAGTAAATGTTTTGGGCTATTTGATTTTAATTTAGTTCGAAGTTTTCTTATATCATGGGTATGGTTCTTGTTGTTTTACAAAAATGAATTGTTCGAAGTGGTAGACGAATGGAATGATTTGAGAAAAAAGGAAAAAAGATGATATACCTTAAATGTAATACAATTTGAATTTTGTAGTCCAGATAAGCCTTATCTAGTTTATTCCGTTAATTGCGATAGACCAGAAACAACCAGTGGATATATGCAAGGGTATTGGGAATGTACTCATTGCGGAGAAGGTAGTCAATTTAGATTTTATGATGATACCTATTGGCCTAAATACGTAGCAAAGTGTCCAAATTGCAACAAAGAGTTTATTGCAATTGATGATACCGACTATGATGACTAATTTGCAAAAAAAAGCGTTATTTGAATAGAAAAGGAGAGATGGGAAATGAGAACTACTCAACAAATGTTAGCTATTACTGAAGTAGGAGACAAATGGATTAATGAAAATGGAGCGGTTATTGAGCATAAGAGAGAAGGGATTAAGTGGCAGCTAACAGATCGCTTCTTCTCAATTGGTGTAGAAGTATGGAATATGAATTGGTCAAGGTTCAATGAAGGGTATAACGAAACGAAGCCAGGTACATTTAAACGTACATTGATGGAAATGCATTATCCGTGGGACATGATTAAAGATTGGTCGGAAGAGGATTGTGAAGCGGAAATAGGTGCAATTGATAGCGCGGATGTAATTTAACAAAATAGTTAATTGACTTAAATCTATATAAATTGGAAAATTACGTTTGCACGATTTACAAAAGGAGGAAAACAACATGAGCAACACTTATCAAAATCAACAACTTGAAGACATCGAACAATTAAAAAATATATTCCCGGATGGAGAGGCAGACGAACGAAATTGGTGCGTGCTATCAACAAGCGGAGTACATGGTTTATATACAACGTTAGACGATTTAGAACAAGAGTATAAGAATGGAAACGAAGACTTAAATGTCACAGTATTGGTGATTATGCCAAGATTGGTTTCTATGCTTTATGGACATATAAATATAACTATTGATGACATTCCATATTTAAGGAAGTTAGTTTCAAGTTCATTAAAATACATGTGTAAATCTCAAGAAAATAATATTACTAAGTAGATTAGTATAAAACGCTATTGTATTACAATTTGAATTGTATAGAAAAAAGTGGGGTGTAACCAATTGGTTGTCCAAAATGTATCTTATTGGAATGTTAAAGAAATCAATGAAACTACTTTATTTATTACCTTGAATAATGAAGAAGCTCACAGATTAAAAGGTATAGTAAATAAGCTAGTTTTACATTTTTATAGGTTGAAAATAGGAACAGGATATATATCAATACCTATTTCATCTTTACGAGCGGAGTTTTATTTTAATCGTTCATCATTCTATTCAAGAGTTAATCCCCCTTTAGATAAATTTGTTTATTTCGAAGAAGATAAAGTTGATTTCAAACAATTTGTATTTCCTTTTCCGTTTTTAGGAATTATAGAGCATGATTTTTCAAAGGGAATAATGTTTGAATTTAAAAAACAGAAGGATAAAATTATACTTCTTGATCTTTTAAATCAAGCTTATAAGTCATTTTTGAAAATTTGAATTTTGCACAGAATAGATGATCCAACTTACAATAGTGGAAGAATGAGATTAGCCATTAAAAAAATAATTTATTGATAAGGGTGAAATATTGTGGTTTTGTTTTAGCTTATTTATCTCAATTCATAGGTATACGGGAAAGGATTGAAAACAATGTTGCCGGATAAGTATGAAAAGTTTGATCGCATCATTTTAAATACCGAAAACATAGAGTTTATGAATAATTACATGAACGAAATTGCAGAAGTGGAACTTCATATACCCTTGAATAAAGGAGTATTAATTATTGAGAAGTGGTTCAACAGTGAGGCGGATGTGTTTTTCCCATTTTGGCAGGATCGAGATACTCTAGTTATTGAAATATTCACTGAAGAATTTGGTAAAAAGAGAATTGCGAAAGTAGAGGTTGATAGCAACGGCAAAATTGATATTGTAGACACGATAATGATGGACCTATCATTTCAACATTTATCTTTTCAAGAAAAGCAACTCATGATAAAAGAAATATATAATTTTGCGAATCTTGCTACAAATGCATTGGTACGTGTTTTTTACCTCATGATAACCTACAAAGAACAAAAAGTTGTTACATTAAAAGAAAAAACAATTCATGTAAGTAAAAATAAAACAAATAAAAACAAAAAGAACAAATCAATAAGTCGGAAGATCAAACGAGTTGAGTATAAATTGTCTTCAGAAGTTTTAGAACAAATGGAAATAACAGCAAAACGTAAGCGGTATACGCGTCATACAAATTCGTGGGCTCGGAGGGGGCATTGGAGACAATATAAGAGCGGTAAGCGCGTTTGGATTAAACCAACTACTATTAAATTAAGTGATAATAATGATATAGCACCTGTAGAGTATAGGCTATAATACATTCTTTTTTGAGGAAAACAATTAATGGACAGTTAGAAAATTAAATGAAGGGAGTTTTTGAAAATGAAATGTGTTGAGCTTGAAGTGTTAAAAGAGTATGGATCACCAACTGTTTATTTTTGTGAACATGAGATGAAACATAGTTGCTTGATTGCAATTCCAAGATGGAATTGGAGCTTTTTAATGGATTATGCTATTGATTTTAAGGATGAAAAGCCAATGTTAATGGAAGCATTAGAACAACATATTTCTGAACCTGCTGATATAGAGAACGTAGCAAATGTTATTTATGATTTTGCTTTAGCGGATTTTAATTAAGTGGTATTAGGGAAAGAGGAAAAGGAAGAAGGGCTTGAAATGAATGGAGGCTGAAAAATAGGGAACAGCAAAGCATAGTGTTATGTTTTGTTGTTCCTTATTTTAATAATCAGATTACAGTATTTCAGGTATTATCATACTTTTGTAAAAGTATAAAATTATATTTTACTTAAGTTTGTTTTCGTTTTAAAATATAGGTATAGGATTAGCAAACTGTAATAGTCAATGCTTTAAAAAGGGGGAGACAAATTGATAAAAGCTCTTAAAAAGAAGTTTCTAAATAGTACAGGAATATCGAAACATGAAAATACGATATTGGAGTTGAATCAGTATCCAGAAGTAGAGAAAGAATTGAGAGTGTTAACGGAAGACATGTTATTTAAAGTTGGTTACGCTGTATTAACAGACGCTATTACTATATTGAGAAACTTATCAAACAGTCAACTTATACTGGAAATATTGAAAATTTCAAATGATAAGATTGATTTTTGGTTCTCACATATTACTACAGCAATTCATAATTTACCTGAGAAGCTGGAGAGGAAAGATACAAGTTATTTAAAAGAGGAAATATATAATGCGATAAATGTATTATATTCTTTAAAAAGAAGTAATCCAGAATTGGCACATTGCATACCAATTTCAACGCCACGTACAGATTTAATTATTATGGTTGGAGAGAAAAATGATAAGTTAATTTTAGAAAGTGAAAAATAGAAAGGAGAACGATATGGAACAATTTATTCGATTAGATATGAAAGGGAATTGGAAAGGGAAAGAACATTGTAGTAGTTTTGCCGGTGTTGAGGAGCATGGAATTCGGGAAGAGGGAATTAGTTGCTATCGTTTAAAAGATACTGCTTATGCACTTGAAAGTTTGAGAGAATATTGGGTTGATATGGTAGGACATACAGAAAAAGATTTTGAAAATATGCAAATTACAATTTTTGAAGGTGAACTTGTGGGGGAAGGAAGCGAATTAGAAGATCTTGCAACATGTGAACGTACTATTTTAGAAGCAGAAGCAGCGCCTATTATGAACGAAATTGTTAAATGGAAAGAGAATGTTATGCCGGACGATATGGAGCTTGATGAAGATGATCGAAATGAAGGATTAATGTATGAGGAAGAATACAACAAAAAATTACTAAATTTGTATAATAGGTTTGTGGAATCAAATAGCGAAAAGATATTCAAGGAGAAAGATGAAATATTCTCAAAAGAGTACGAGGATGTATCTGAAGAAATAGATCAAGCAAAAAGAAAATTTATGATGCAACAAATGCATAATCGAGATTATTAAATAAAAGCGAGAAAGATGTTCCCTAGCCTGGCAGCTTAAAAACCTCTTTCTCTAGATGTGGTTTTATGGTATATACGGCAGGTTGCCTATTTCTATCAATAAATGGGATGATTAAAGGTTTATAGATAGATTATTCGTGGATGTATGATACAGATATAGAACGTTAGAAATTTATCCTATAAAGGAGCAACATAGCGCCATGTTGCTCCTTTATTAAATGTTGGTTGTAATAACGATAGTATAGCGCTATGTGTAGCTTTGAAATAAAGTCGTACTATTTATAAAAAAGATGTATCGTTTTATTTCTTTTCGATTAAAGAATTCTAAGTAAGTTTTAATCAAACTTTATTACAAACCAACAATAACTGCTATAGCTTTTGAATAAAGATTGATAATTTGTAATAAAGTTCGATAATTTTAAAAAAGTTTGATAAGAAATATTCTTATCAAACTTTAATTTAAAAATATGCGTTATATCAATCCATGTTCTTTCCAGTAACACGTATCATCGCTTCATGTGTCACAAGAATTGTTCCAGCGCTCTTCCTAGCTTCTATATCTGTAAATTTACCACGATTGAACCATTGTGTAACTGTATTTGCTGACAATCCCCATTTGTCTGCGGCTTCTTTTGACGTATAAACTTTATATAGTTTGTTCATTGTTAACCTCCAAAAAAGGAGAGGACCGAACCCTCTCGTTAGAATGTAATCGTATGGTTAGTTGATTCGTCTTCTTCTTCGTCATATTCGAAGTCATATTCGAAGCTGATTGTTTCAGTATTACCACTTTTTGTATTGTGGGAGCCTAGTTCATAAGAGCAATTTGGTCCGCCTTGTGTCATTGCTGTTTCAATTACTTCTTTGATTACTTCTTCGAAGTCAACTAATTCACTTTTGCAGTTTTTGTTGATGAAGTTATAAAGATCTTTCACGTTAACAAGTGTTGTGTCGTTATAAGTGAAAGGTGTTTTTGGATTTTCTAAAGCCATACCTAAATATTTTTCTACGATTGAGTCAGTGCTTAACATAATTTTCATTATTTTCATATCCCCTTTGTTTTGTATTGAATTCCTTACACTTATAATACACCTAATCTGTATTAAATTCAATACAGATTATAAAACTTTTTATATTTTCCGTTCGAAAATTTTTTTGACAAAAGAAAAAGACTAATCCTAATGTAAATTAGAAATTTTGATCAAACTTTTTTATAAAGCTACACTATGTTATTTTTTGTTTGGATGTATTTCTATCATTTGAATTTGAAAAATGTCACTCTCCTTTATTTTAAGTACGTTCATTTCCTCTCTAAATGAACGCCAGGGCTCAATCTTAATGGATTTAGTTGTTTTATCTCGTAGCGTATATTTGTGTATATAATATGTTTTTTTGTTTTCCCTCAATGTAAATCCCTCGTCTCTCCCAAAAATAATGGAAAATAGTAGTTATATAAAAATTACACATTAAATAATGTTTTTCATCACGTGGTTGAATTATTTATAGAGTAATAATCGTAATATCTTTTTAAGGATAAGTGAGATTTAAAACCGATTTGTCCCATGATTTGCTCAGGAGTATTTTTTTGCATGATCATTTTTAAAATAAAAGTATTTCGGAAATGCTGCGCAGAAATCCCTTTTCGAAGGTTAGCGCGTTTTACTTCTAAGCGAATCATTTTCTGTATTGATATTTCAGTAAGAAACTTTGGCGCATCATTCTCATAGCTCCAACGATATGTCCCACGGATAAAATCAAAAGCAACGAATAAAGGATCATTGCTGTGGTATTTAGGACGAACAGGCTCAGGAATGGTTTTGTAGTATTGATATAAGTGTAACTTGTCATCTTCTTTCAAACAGATTGTTCTATTTATTTTTGATTCTTCAGGAATAGACAATGTATTGCTTTCGAAATGAACATGTTTCATTTGCAAAGAAACAAGATCTTGTAAAGATAATCCATAGTCCAGGAGTAATGAAATGATAGAAATATTTCGTTCCAATATCATAGGACGTACAGATTTTTGTTTTTCTGTCAGTCCTTCTAGAGAAGAAATGACTTCTTTTAAGCGCTTTTCCTCCTGGAAAGAAACGAAATCTTCTTTACGTAATGCCCGATCAGGCGGATCTATATGAATAACTCCTTCAATGGGGCTTGGTAAATCTAAGTATTCGTACAACCTATTTAACACAATATATATACGGTGTACAGTTTTGCCAGAGTACTGCCGTTCTTCTTTTAAATATTTGAAAAATGCTTCAAAATCTTTTTTATGAAGTGATTCGAAAATATTGTTTTTAGTGATTTTTTTTGATAGATGCAGCCATTGAATAAAACTTTCTACATCATATATATAGCGCTTAATAGTTGAAGGTTTTCTTCCTTTATCTAATAAATAGGAAGAGAACCCTTGTATTGTGTCCTGGATTTCTTGCATGTATAACAACCTCCTAGTTACATAAAAGCAATTACATCCTTGTTGTTTGATAGATTCTGAAGTCCTTCTAGACTATCAATTTTTCTAAATGTTAATCCCTTTGCAAAAAAATTTTCTCATGTGTTTTCTATTTCTTTCTCATATCTTTTAACTACTCTGTAAAATGTAGGACTTGTCATATTACATTTCTTCATGGCGTATAGCGCTGTGACCTTTCCATGTTTCCAATCGTTATATGCATCTATAAATTCCTGAGTTATTTTAGTTTTTGGTCTGCCCAAATGCTTTCCTTTTTTCTTTGCTGCTTCAATACCCTCACGTTGACGAGTTTTTATTTTTGTTCGTTCTTCTTCAGCAAGCCAGGACAAAATCTGGAGTACCAAATCAGTAATAAGATTACCTAAACTATCTTTATATTGAGTTGTATCTAAAAGTGGCATATCTAATACGACAATATGAGCTTGAATATTTTGGGTAATATCTTTCCACTCCTCAAGAATAGCTTCCTTATTTCTGCCGAAACGATCTAGGGAATGAATATATAGAATGTCATCTTTTCTTAACATGCGTTTTAAGAGTTGATATTGTTCACGATTAAAATCTCTTCCACTTTGTTTGTCGATAAAAATATCCCGTTCATCATTAATGAGTTGTTTCATTGTTTCGAGTTGCCGATCTTCATTTTGATCTTTGCTACTAACTCTTATATATCCGAATTTTCTTGTATTCAAAATAAATAGACATCCTTTCGAAAGTGTTTCTAATAAAATTATAACAAAAATGCTTCAAAAGGTATCTAAAATTATTTAGTGCTTCAAAATTGTGTTTTTAGACGTTTTGAAGTGCATAATTTGTTAGAGTTTAAGGTGCTAAAAAAGGTGTACCTTTTGAAGTGTCGATTAAAAATACTATTTGTATTTTTAAAAAAATTATATTTGATTTTATATAGGAATTATTAAGAATTGTATTAGAAATCACGGTATTTCAAATAGAGTTATTTTAAAAAAGAGATGCTAGAAGTGGAAAAGTAATGTTAGTTAAAATTGAACAAGAAAACGGGACTTTTTAGGATGACATTCATAGGTGTCTTTTTCTAATGTCATACACACTTTGTTTTTTTTACTAACTTTGATATAATAACTCTAGAAGTATTATATTGTTAGATTCCGTATATAATAAAAGAAGAGATGCTGGATACATCTCTTCAAGTAACTGCTACCGCAAGGGTGGCGGTTATCATAAGTTATTTTTTTCTTTGAAAACCACCCCTGTGCTTGCGACGGCGAGGAGTGGTTTTTTCATTGTTTTCTTTAAGAAAACTTCTTTTGAAAACAAATGCAGATATTTCACGCACAATTGCTTTCGCGATTTCTTTCAAAAGTTCTACAATGAAATCCATAATTATCACCTCCTTTCCTTCCAGTTGGAAAGAAGGGATAACAAACCACCCTCACAATATGCAGTTACATACAGTCTACCACACTATCCTATTAGAAGAAATATCATTGGAATAAACTAAATTCCTATTGTAACGACACCAAATATAATACCGCAACGTACAATTTTCTTTTTTCGGTCGTGTGACCTCTTATTGGATGGAAGGTGCTATGTTTATAATTGAGGATTATAGCGACATGCAGGTAACTATTTTCGAAGGTGAAGAGTTGCATGACGAATGATCTGATCATGAAGACATGGCAAATTGCATTAAAACAATTTTAGAAATGGATGCACAACCATTCATGGAAAATAACGGAAACATACGAACGATATTTTTATGAAGAAGAGTTAACAGAGGAGCAATATATTGAAAAATTGGGCGACATCATTGCGAAGGGGAGATGGAATTTTTGAAAGAAGCACTAGAAAAATAAACTGACGTAAATACTACCTAATTCAATGCTATCATTAAAGAGAAAAGGAGATGATTTGTATGATTAATTTGGAACCTTATCATTGCTGTATTTGTGATACAGATGAATCAGTGGAAATTGAGATTGATGACTTTGAAGAGAGAAGAGAAGTTTGTATGAATTGTGGTTATGTTCATTTTGGTGCAGCGGATCCATGGGGAATTGAAGAGAATGAAAAAATTGAGAAATGGATAAAGGAATCAAAGATGAAAAGAGCCGACTCATAAGAGCTGGCTCTTTCTTTTTGTTAATTTATCAAGGGTTAATATTACAATAATATGAAATGTAGGTGATAAGTGTATAGATAATAAGATACCAATAAAGGTAACATACAAACTGTGTTTTTATCTTTTGTTCTGACAAAATACAGCAAAGACCGTATGAGCTTCGTCGATAGATTCTAAGAGGTATTAATTTTTTAATATGGAATTCTCATTATAGGAGGTGCATAGCGCTATGTCAGGTGAAGAAATATTATATACCGCTAATGAAGTTTATGGACGTTTAGGAGTGAGTTCCAGTACGCTTAGGAAGTATTCAGATGTCCTGGAACGTGAAGGTTATGTAGTGAAAAAGAATGGTAGAGGGAGAAGGGAATACACTGATTTTGATATACTCCTTATTGAAAAATTAGTAGAGTTGAGTAGGGAAGATGGTATGACATTGGAGAAATCTGCAAAATTGATTGTTCAACAATTTGGAATAGATAACAAAAAAGAAGATACCCAGGGATCAGATTCATTACCATATCAAACGCAAATTCAATTTCAGCAACAATATAGCGCTATGATAGAAGAAATTAATAAGATGCAGCAAGCAAACCTATTAGAAATGGAAAAGAGACTGGGGGAACGTATAGATCAAAAGAATAAATTAATAATGGAAGATATGAAAGATCGGAAGGAACGAGAAGAAAGGATAGAACAGAGGTTAGAACTAAGAGACGATAATCTTATGAAGATGGTTAGAGAGATTCAAGAGGCAAAACGTACTATTGTATCAGCTCAAGAAGAAATAGCGGCAGCAAAGAAAAAGTTATGGTGGAAGTTTTGGTAGGTGTAGAGTAACAAAAATCTCAACTCAATTGAGCTGAGATTTTTGTTATGAACTCATCCTTCTATTGCTTTTCGTTGTTGAGCTTCTTTAAATTCCTTGTTAGCTATACCTTTTTTGCTTGTTCCGCATTTTGTATAAAAGGGTAAATATTCTTTTTGATTTTTATTTAAATCTATAAATTGTCATATTAATTTATTGAAAATATTTGCGTCATAAATCAATATGTAGTAATATTTAATAAAAATAACACTAAATATGGTGAATTTTTGTTAAGTGAGATTTTTATGGAGGGGTAATATGAATAAAGAAGGAATATATATTATTGATTCTAAAGGGGATTCAACGTATTTTTCTCCACCAGATTCAGGATTTGGGGAAATTCAGATACAATATTGCAACTCAATTCCTATTATGATGCGGGAAACAAAAACATTAAGGTTAGCCGAAACGAAAAAATCGAAGGCTGCAAGTTAGTAGAAAAGTTACTAACTTGCAGCCTTTTTTGTTTGATTCGTTTTGTGGCCAACAAGATTTATAGAAGGAGTGGATTTGTGTGTCACTAACATTTATAGATTTTTTTGCTGGTATAGGTGGTTTTAGGTTGGGAATGGAGGAAGCGTCTCATAAATGTATTGGTTATGTTGAATGGGATAAATTTGCTAGAAAATCATATGAAGCTATACATAATACGAAAGGGGAATGGACAGAACATGACATTAATAACATTAGACCAGGAACAATACCAAAAGCAGACGTGTGGACATTTGGTTTCCCATGTCAAGACATCAGTATTGCTTCAGGAAATGCCAAAGGACTTCAAGGAGCAAGATCTGGATTATTTTACAAAACGATTGACCTCCTCAAAAGCCAAAAAGAAGAAGATAAACCTAAATACTTGTTCATTGAAAACGTTAAAAACCTCTTTTCAGTTAATGGAGGATGGGATTTTTCCAGAATTCTCATTAGTTTGGATGAAGCAGGGTATGATGCAGAATGGTCTTTGCTTAACACAAAAGACTTCTCAACAGCAGCAAGACCTGTTCCGCAAAACAGAGAACGAGTATTCATTATTGGACATTCTCGAACAAAATGTACCAGAAAAGTATTTCCTATCACCGGAAATCACTCGGAGACTCGTATTAAAAAAGTCGGGAATATAAATCCTAGTGGCTGGGGGGTGAGTGGTTACATATATGATCCAAATAATCTGTCACCGACTCTCACTTGTGGGGATGCACCTAAAATTCTAATCTCGAATAAACAAGCATCTTAAGTAAAATAGATTCGAATGGAGAGTGTTATTGTGAAAGGCTATAAGATTTGTATTAAAGAAGCTACGAAAAAGGGGCTGAAGCTGTGGTAGGGGATAGCGTTAATTATTCTGTTCCGGGAAGTAAGACTAGAAGAGGGAGGGTAGGGAAAGGTGTTGCTCAAACGTTAGATACTGCTTGTAATCAGGCGGTAGTAACAAAAGACTATCGAATAAGACGAATTACACCGAAAGAAGCGTGGCGACTTCAAGGGTTTCCTGACTGGGCTTTTGAACGAGCAAGACAAGTGAATTCAGATACGCAATTGTATCGACAAGCAGGCAATTCTGTTAGTGTGCCAGTTATTTATGCGATTGCAAAATGCTTAAAGTAGTTGAAAGTTTTGAATAAAATATGGAATTTCCCTTTATGGGAAGTGTTGTAGTGCTATGTCAAAAGTAGAAGTAGTATGATGCAAGAAACAAAAACATTCAGGTTAGCTGAAACGAAAAAATCGAAGGCTGCAAGTTAGTAAAAGATACTAGTTTGCAGCCTTTTTATTTTTGAGAAAAGGAAGATTATGTATATGTTGAATCAAGTGTTTAATATGGATTGTTTAGAAGGAATGAAAATGATTGAGGATAAATCAATTGATATGATTTTGTGTGACTTGCCTTATGGGACTACCGCATGTAAATGGGATGAAATTATTCCATTTGAACCATTGTGGGAACAATACGAACGCATCATAAAAGACAACGGTGCTATTCTTTTAACAGCAAGCCAACCATTTACAACAAAGTTGATTGCTTCTAACATGAAGTTATTTCGATATGAATGGATCTGGAAGAAAGGAAACCATACGACTGGTTTTCCAAATGCAAACAGAATGCCGCTAAAAAATCATGAAAATGTACTGGTGTTTTATAAAAAGTTACCTAAATATTATCCGCAAGATTTAATAAAACTAGAAAAACCGATTTATCGCAAAAGTACATCTAGAAAGTTAAAGATTTTCGGAAAAAGAAATAACGAATCGTTGAACAAGGTACATGTGACTAAGTATACGAATTATCCTAAGTCAGTAATTAATTTTCCACGTGATAGCAAGACATTTCATCCTACACAAAAGCCTGTAGCGTTATTTGAATACTTAATTAAGACTTATACAAAAGAAGGAGATATTGTACTAGACAACTGCATGGGTAGCTTTACAACTGCTATTGCATGCATTAATACAAATCGTAATTACATTGGATTTGAACTGGATAAAGGGTATTGGGAAAAAGGCAATGAACGTGTGGAAAAACATTTACAGACTGTTAATCTGACGGTTCCAAATAGGTTTTAGTTTGATATAAAGGTATAAAAATATAATGCTATATTTTTATACCTTTATAATTATGGTTGAAATCGACTTGAAAATATGAACACGAAAGGTTTTTTATACACTTGTATTCTATACAAAAACATACATATAGTGTAGTTATTGTGGATTTTTATTAAGATACACGTTTATAATTTCACATACCATAACGGAAATATATTTTAGTGATTGACACAGTAAACTTTAGAGTGCTACGTTTTTAGTGGTAATGAAATAAGAGGTTTATTGTTTAGATGCAGCATATAAGGAGAAAATGTCTCTCTTCTTTTAGTTTTTATAATTCTACATATAGACGATCTAATACTATGAACCGCATATTTAGAGAGGAAGAAAGCAAGATGCTAAAAAAAGTTACACCGTTTGTGGCTTCTATTATAGGAGTTAGCCTCCTACTTACTTCTTGTAGTAGTGGCGAAACAAAGAATGTAAGTAAAGTAAAAGAAAAGGACAAGAATTCAAAAAAACAATCCGTTCATTTACCGTATATCGCGGAGATCCCAACGATGGACGTAACAAAAGCAACTGATGGAGAGTCTATGAATGTAATGAGGAATGTGTTTGAAGGACTTTATACACTGGGAGAAGGGAATGAATTAATCCCTGGTGTGGCGAAATCATATGATGTGAGTGCGGATCAAAAAACATATACATTCCACCTGAGAGATTCAAAATGGTCAAATGGAACGCCTGTTACAGCTGAAGATTTCGTATTTTCTTGGAAGCGAGCTGTAAACCCTGATACAACAGCGGAATATGCATTTTTGTTTTTTGATATAAAAAATGCAAAGAAAATAAATAGTAAAGAATTACCCGTAGATCAGTTAGGAATAAAGGCCGTTGATAGTAAAACGTTAGAAGTGCAATTAGAACAACCTGTTCCTTATTTTATATATTTAACAACATTTTCGACATTTTTACCGATTAATGAAAAATACTTTGAATCAAAAGGGAATCGGTATGGCTTAGAATCTGATCAACTATTGTATAATGGGGCATTTACACTGAGTAACTGGAAACATGAACAAAGTTTTCAATTAAAAAAGAATGAAAACTATTGGGGAGCAAAAACAGTTAAAGTAGATGAAATTAATTTTGATATTGTAAAAGATAAGTCAACGGAAATAAATCTATACGAATCGGGTCAACTTGATCGTGTTGGACTAACAGGAGAATTTGTTGATAAATATAGAAGTGATCCAGATTTCAAGCAGCGTCCTGGAGTTACTGTACAGTTTTTGCGTTTGAATCAAAAAAATGAAATATTAAAAAATAAAAATGTTCGTTTGGCGATTAGTAAGGCGATGAATAAGAAAACTTTTGTAGAAACAGTATTAAATAATGGATCTATTCCGGCGGAAGGGATTGTTCCTACAGGTCTTGCAAAAGGAAGAAACGGTAAGGATTTCCGAGAAGAGAACGGAATTTTAGTGAAGGATGATGTGAATGGAGCAAAGGAAAACTGGAAGAAAGCAAAAGAAGAGTTGGGGAGAGAACAAATATCACTGGAATTGCTGACCAGTGATAATGCAATAGCGAAGAAAAATGCAGAATATTTAAAAGGGGAGCTTGAAAAAAATCTGAATGGACTAACAGTGAATATTAAAACGCAACCACGTAAACAGCAAATTAAGTTGTTATTAAATAGTGATTATGATATCGGTGTAGATGTATGGGGACCAGATATTCCTGATCCTATTACATTTTTAGATTTATTTACGACAGATAGTACATATAACTTTGATAAGTATTCCAATAAGGAATATGATGAATTAATTCATAAAGTAAAAAATGACTTAGCTGGTGATAAAGATGCACGTTGGGAAGCGATGAAAAAGGCTGAAAAGATTTTGTTAGAAGATGGGGCAGTAGCACCTTTCTATCAGCAAGGGAGATCCTATTTGCAGCGTTCTTCTGTGAAAGGTATTGTGGTAAATGATTTTGGTGCAGAATTTAATTATAAATGGGTAGAAGTGAAGAAGTAATTGATTAGATAGAGTATTTAATGATTATAGAAAAGGGCACGCCGTTTTGGAGTGCCCTTTTTGTGAGTTGTCAAATAAATCCCTATGTATTACCAGGAATCGCCATGACTAGCCTCTAAGTACATGATTGTATTAGAGTTTGGTGGCTCAATATGTTTCTTAGCTTCCAATTGTGTAGGGGATGCTAACCCTATAGATAAAACAGATGAAAGTGTTAAGCCTAAGATCATTCCAATAAATTTGTTCATTATTTTAACGCTCCTTTTTCAAAAGTTTTTTCTTTAGCTTGGTGACTAAGGTAAAAGTACTTGCTAGCTTTTAAGTCATTATTTTCCTCGTAGAACTTAACTGCTAATTTTTCGGTGTATTCTTGTGTGTAATTATAGAGTTGTTGTGTATCGAAAAACGAGATAGCTTCCAAAAATAGTTCTTCGAGGACAGAAGCCGATACATCTTTATTCAGTACATCTAAAATTTTGAAGTGATATAGGTATTCTTTGTTGTCTAGTCGCTTACAAATCGCCAATCCTCGTTCGATTAACTCAGCTGACTGATTCACTTCACCGAGTTTAAAATGTTCCCTAGCTTCAAGGAAAAGTGCTTTAAAATGATTTGGAGATTTAGTTGTTACTTCTGTTAAATGTCGAAGTGCCAAAGTAGATAAGTTTTGGCTACTATATAAAAAACCTAAATTATTTCGGACTCTTAATATTAGAGAATCCTCATTGTTTTTACGTAAAATATCTATTGCAGAATTAAATTTTTCTTCAGCTATGGGGAACTGTCTTATGTCGATACATGCTAGACCGTATAGATTTTCACATGCAGCAATATTATTTTCGTAACCGTTATGTTTAGAAAAGATTTCTTTAGCTGTAGTTACATATTGAATTGCTAACAGAGATTGATAAGTATGCAAGTAGAAGTTAGCAAAACGATAGCTGAATTCGGCTACTTCAAGATCATCATGAATATTTTGTAATAGCCTTTCAGCTTTTTCGTAATATTCCCAGGCTTCGTTATTATTTGAAATTAGTGTTGCGTGAATCCCTTTAAAAAAGTAGTAATAATAAGATAGTAGTTCATTTTGTGGTACATCCAGTGAATCAATTTCCTGAAAACTTGATGGTGTAATGCTTAGATGATCAATTAGAACATTAAAGCGAAAAGTTAGAAGAGAATAATGGAATAGTAAATTGGGATCTTCATTAATATTATTAATGTAATTATCAATCTCGTTTTTTAAGTTTGTTGCTCCCTTTTTGTGTTGGGCACGAATTTCTTGATACCATTTGTTTAAAAGTTGTGTGATCTTATCGTTTGTTTTCAGTTGATGGTCCATAATTTCCCTCTCTTTCTACTATATTTCATATACATATATTTATGTATATACTAACAAGAAATGAAGTACGGTGGAGTATTAAGAGGGAATAAAAAATATTTTTCAAGAAAATTCTGATAATTTAAAACGGATTTAAAAAGGAATCCAACTGGATTCCTTTAGAGATAAGTAATTACGACTGCTCCTTTATAATCTTAATAATTTTTACTGGCTCATATATCTTTATGTTTACGTTTTTCGCATCTACTCTTTTTGTTTCAAAAGTAACACTATAACTCTCACTGAAGGTTTCAAAATTTTTCATTGTCATGTCTTCATCTTTTTCCAAATGAAGACATTTGAAATACTTGCTCAAAATTTCTCTTTTACACAATTTATATTAAATAGTATAATAGAGCGGGTATATTGTGCTAAAGAATAATTGTTTACTCTTTAGTTCATGTTATAGATAGAATGTAAGGGTAGGAGCTTGCATTCTATTTTTTTATCATCAGTATCTCCAAAAAATGTCCTTACGTAATCAGTAGCAATCTCCTTCAAACAAGTACTAAGATCTCTATTTAATAAATTACATAAGAGTAAGTGTCGTTTTATGTATTGTTGATCTTTAGGTGAAAATTTTTTAATCATATCGATAACTGTATTACTTTCGATAAAGAAATATTTTTTGTTAACGCTGATTACAAATACGTCATTTTCAACTTTATTTTCACTGAAAAATTGATCGAAAAATGAAGTTGATACTTCTTTGTTTAATATTGTATCCATAGTAGTAATCTCCTTTATATTTAGTTTTATTTATCTAGCAAAGTTAACACGACTTTTCTGGCCGTTTCGTTATTGATGTAGTAATACACTTCTAACCCCTTTCTATCAAAACCTAATATTTTACCTTTCATTCTTGATAAATGCTGTGATATCGTTGATTGTGGTAAGTCTACTAAACTTGTTAATTGTGTTACATTTAGTTTTTGATTATGCAATAACTCAAGTGTAATTTTGAATCTTGCTGGATGTGCTAACAGTTTTAATATTTCTAAGTCTTTTTCAGAGATTTTGTTTTGTTTTTGAGTGATCATCTAGATTCTCCTTTAATGTTTATTTTTTAGATTGCTAAAATTGTTGCAAATTTCTAATGCCCAATTAACATCTTGTTCAAGTTTTGTATCTTTGGCCATTAATCTTAGTGTTTCATTAATCCATTTTTGGCATTCATAATAACTTTGAGCAACTTGAGCTTTAATAGTTGCTTCTATGATTTGTTTGCCTTTAGTTTTGGCCATGTTTAATCTCCTTTCTAATGAGCTACGACGCTATATCGTCATTGAATACACCCACTTATTTCCTTCTAATTGATGCGTATCCAATAAATCATCTATTCGGTAATAGCGAGTTTCTTCGTATGGTGAAGTTATTGCGAAGTACATGTATGTATGTCCCTTCCGTATAAACTCAATTCTTTCACTACCTCCAACAGAATAGGCTGCAGATAGTAATTGTTTGCAGCGTAGGATGATTTCTAATTCTTTTGCGAGCTCCATAGTTATTCCTCCTGATCTATGTTAAATTAGATTTGTTGTAGCATAAGTAATAAGACTGATGGCCGCGATAACGCCAACGATAGATAATCCTAGTGCCAGGAAAGCGATTAAAGTATAAAACAAGATATATAAGCCAATCCCTGCTGCCATTAAGAGAGCTAAAGTTCCGATGGTTTGTAATGATATTACATTAAAGAATACTAAAGACAGGATAGCTAAAGCTAGAATACCAATCTTCCTCATAATCATCACCTACTTTCATATTTTTATACTATTATATTTTTGTGAAAGTATAAATCCATATTTAGGTAGGTACAAAATTATTTTATACCTACCCCTTATTTTTTTTTAATTCGATCACCTGTTTAACTGTATTTTTCACTAGTTTTTGCTGCGCAGGTGGTAATGAAGCGACTTTTTCTTCTACCATCTGGTTTACTACTTCATAAATATTAAGACCTTGAAGTGTAGCGAGTGCTGATATTGCTGCATGTGTTTCTATAGAAATTCGAATCGATTTTGGTAAATCTTTTGTAGTTAGCTTTTTCTTGGGTTTTACAAACATCAGCTCATCCTCTGGGAAACTACGTTTTTGTTCTTCTTGGTTTTCAGGTAGAAAGTTTTCCGATCCTTGAGTTTTCTTCTTTCTGTTTTTAATCATACCCAGTTCTTCTTTGGCGATATTGTTATTCATGTGCTTATTTCATTCCTTCCAAAATTTCAATTCTCTCTTCAAGTTCACTTGCAATATTTCGATATACATTGTGAACATTTTTATCATGTATATCTTTCATATTATAGGTGATTCCTGTTCTGTCAAACCTTTTTAAACGAGCCATTTGTTTAATGATATTACTAAATACATTTGGTTTGCCGAAGATCTCTACAGCTTCCTGAAGAATATCCTTATCAATTTCATTGCCATTTTGCATCAGTACAGGTAGCGCCCCAACGATTTCTAATGTAAGTTCATAATCATCGGCTAATGAAAAAACATGTTCAATGTACTTCTGAGCACCCTTTAGGGACCTTTCTTGTGTCTGTAATATAACCATAACATAATCGCTTGCAACTAAGGCACTATCTGCAAACTTATTTAGTTGTGGTGGAACGTCAATTAAAATATAATCATATTTTTCTTTAATTGCATTTAGTTGCTTTGCGAAATATGTATCTTGTGAATAATCATCATCAAAATTCTTGAAGAGAAATTTTTCATATGTTTGTAAATCTTCATAAGAAGGCAATAAATCTAACTTCGGTAGCACATTAACCAATGCACTTTCTAAGTTTGCATCTATTAGAGCCATCGCCAATGTTTTCTTGAATTCCGGTTCAATTGAATGTACTTTCTTCATTGTATTAAACAGTAAATCTGTAGCATTTGCTTGTGGATCTAAGTCTACTAATAAAGTGTTTTTACCTTGGGTTGCAAAAGTATAAGCTAACATTACTGCATTAGTAGTTTTTCCAACTCCGCCCTTGAAATTCCCTGTTGTAATAACTTTACACATTTTTCCGTCACCTCATAAAAAAGTTTTTTATACTTTCATAATCTTATACTTTCATTTTACACTATAAACTCAAACTAGTAAAGTATAAAAGTATAAAATAACATTCTCGTTTTTTTGTAGTGTGAGATATTACAAATTAGATAGTTATTTACAAATAAAAAAACTTGTTGTAACGTTATAGACAACAAGTTTCTCAACACAATACGATTTAGTTTGATAATATACATAAAAAATTCGAAAGAATTTGTAGGATATATAAAAGACACATAAACATAAACAAAAACAAATAAAAAAAGAACGGTAGTCTAATTGAGAAACTGCCTCTCATTTAGACTTTAAGAAGTAGATCTGCTGGAAACATTTCTACTTCTTGGTGAATACAATTTGCTGGAAACATCTTGTATTCCATTTACGTCACTGCCACACCAGTGAGTAAACTTCCCAAACCGTTCTAATTAACTATGCTATTGAGATATGAAATATCTCTTATTAGTATAGTTAATTAGTGTAGATTTGTAAAGATAGAAACCCTTATTTAAGTGCATCTATAAGCGTATTTAAGTATGGATTTTTCTGCCTTTGTGTACAATTCG
Source organism: Bacillus cereus group sp. BfR-BA-01430 (assembly GCF_022663115.1). Lineage (NCBI taxonomy): Bacteria > Bacillati > Bacillota > Bacilli > Caryophanales > Bacillaceae > Bacillus > Bacillus cereus group sp. BfR-BA-01430. Next base: position 26,478 of record NZ_JAKUEW010000015.1, on the reverse strand, counting down.
GGAAGTCTATTTATCAAGGTGAGCAGTGATATAACTGCTCACCTTTTTTTGTTTTAAGTCTAGTAGAAAGGAGACCTAACATGAGTACAGCACAGAAAGCTATTAATCTTATTCTTCACAATGGTGTTCGTAAATATAAATATCAAAATTCAAAAGCTGCACTTGTTTCTATTGCAGCTCAAGAAAAACTTGAAAAGAAGATTCTAAACGGTAAGAAAAATAAAAAAGGCTCTATCTTTATTACACGTAAAAAAGAAGATTTAAGTGCGAAATTCGGGACTCGTGGTGTGGTATTAACGAGTGAAGAAGCTGTACTGGATCATGTTGGACAAGCGTCTCACTGGACACCTAATGTATATAATTTTGGTACATATAGCGAGAATGGTCTTCGTACTATTGTTGGCCATACAGAAAAGAATTTACAGCAAATTAATTGCTTTGTAATCGATATTGATTCAAAGTCATTTCCTATGACAGCGATTAACGATGTTGCGTTAAACGCTGGTTTTGGTGTACCTACAATGATTCTAGAAACAACAAAAGGTTATCAAGTGTATTATGTGTTGGATCAAGCTGTATATGTAACAAATAACAAAAATTATATTGCGATTAAATCAGCAAAAAGAATTTCTCAAAACTTAAGAGAAATGTTTGCTGAGAATTTGCCTAAAGTTGATTTGACTTGTAATCACTTTGGTTTCTTTAGAATGCCTTCAGAAGAGAATATCATTATGTTTTTTGAGGAGAATGTATATTCTTTCAAGGAGCTGCAGGAATGGAGTAAACGACAAGATGATAATAAAGGCAAAGAGTTTTTTGCAATTCAAGGAGAAAATAACGTAATTGAAACACCATTTTCTAAAAACAAACCTGTAGAACAACCAAAACAGGTAGAAGAAGCATGGTTTAAGCAAGTAATAAATTGTACGAATATAGCGCCACGACAAACAAAAGCAGGGCGTAATAATGCGATTTTCACGCTTTCATTAGCATGTTTTCAAAGTGAAGTGTCAATTAAAGAGACACTAGATATGATGGATCAGTTTAATAGTAACCTGGAACAACCTTTAGATCATGCTGAAGTTAGAGGAATTGTCATGTCTGCATATTCAGGAAAGTACCAGGCTGCACATAAAGATTATATTGATCGTCTACTTCAAACATATGCGACACCTGGACAAGCTAATTCGTTTAGATCACCAGCTACGTTTTGGAGAAAACACAAAAAACAACGCCAGGATCGAGTACGTTCTCATTGGCATGAGTGGGAAGCGGATATTATTGCTTTCCTGTCAATGAATTCTAAAAATAAACCTGTGTTATACTTTACACAAAAAGAGCTATGTGAAGCGATTAACATCCCTAGAAGCACCCTTAACATTGTTTTGAAGAAGAGTAATAAAATATATAAGACTGTTGAAGGAAAAGGGAAAACAGCTAAAACAGGCTTTTCAACAATTGGCATGTTAATTTCATTTGCATTACGTGAAAAAGGGCGAAAAAGAGAAAGTTATTTAAGCTATTTAAACGAGCTGTTCCCCCAAATGGGTAATATCTTACTACAAGCAAAAAACAATAGCGCTATGGCAGAAGAAACGGTGTCATATAGCCTAATCGAAGGGTTACCTGCTGGCTAATTTTTAATTGTCCACTGTGCCAATACATAATTATATCTTCGATACATTTTTGCGAGGGATAGCTATAGCGTTATATGCTTAATACTTACAGGATTAGTCTTTGTTAGGGGATATTTTAAGGTATTTATGTTTCTGTACTCTTTATGGTATGTGAAATTATATAAACTGTTTTAGAAATCTATTCTATTGGTGGTGTGCTATATGGGTAAAAATTATTCTATAGATCGTGATAGTAAGGGACGTTATAGGCATTCTTTTGTATTTATGAGGGGGACTGATGTAGAGATTAAGCTACTTGGTCATGAAAGTTTGTTAAAAGGGAAAGTTACAACAATTGAGGAATATTATTGTGTCTTAGATGTGGAGGGGGATGGTGATCCTTATCAGGTAACTGTTAACTTTGCAGAAATACAATTTATAAGACATGAAGAGTTTTTGTCAGTTGAAGAAAGATCGCCTAATTATACGTCTGAAGATAAGGAAACGTCATTTGTGTTTGGGGTAGGGGAAAAGATAGCATGTGTTTTTAAGGATGGAAAGCGTATGAAAGGTTTTGTATTATCTGAGGGTGCTTATTATCTTTATATCAAAACAGAGAAGGGTAATTTTTATACGATTATGAAGAGTGCTTTATCTTATATTGCACATAGTCAGCATACTCCATTGTTAAATACTAATGATTTTTATACAGAGGAAATGAAAGCAGCTGGTTATGTAAAGCCAACAGAGTATGTCTTTTCTGTAGGGGATCAAATTACAGTGTTTTTTGCTAGTGGAAAGAAACTAGCAGGTGTAGTTTTGGACGAAAGCAAGTATTGGGTATTGTTGCAGTCTCAGAAGCTCCAGTATACGGTCTTAAAGGGTAATTATCTATATTTTAAGCATGGTATTTATAGGAATAAACCTTATCTGTATGTGGCTAATAGAAAGCTGAAAAAGGAGTTAAGGAAGTCTAAATAAAATATGCATAATTGCATATCTATTTTTCTTGTTTCATCGACAACATTTGACATAATTTTTGGTATAATTATGTCAAATGTCATATATTAATATTATCTTTAATAGATATTTAAGGGGAATCCTTGTTTTGAATTGAAGGGGAAATACTATGAATCGAGTACTTAAGAGAGAAGATGGAGCATCAGAAAAGATATTTAAAAATTTCTTGAGTGAAATTATTGATGAGATTGATTTCCAAAAAAAGAACCAGGAGGATATTGCTAAAGAAATTGGTATTGCCCCTGGAACTTTTTCGAAGAATTTAACAGGGAAAACTCAATTTGGTTTTTGGAATTTAGTTAAATTATTGGACATATTATATGAGAATGACATTAACAAAAAGCGTAAGATGTTATGTGCGTTTTGTTCTGTTACAACAAGCAAAAAGAATCTAAGAATTGCTATGGAGTATGCAAATGCTAAAGGTGATTTACTGTTATTGAAATTTATTGTAGACCAGGAAAAGAATTCATCTCTTGCGATGAATCGAGAATGGGCATATGTATATGAATTAGTATGGCAGCGTAGCAGCGGTGTCATTGCAAAACAAGAATTGCTAGATAAACTCGAAGATCGTAAAGGTAGTAAGGTTATTAAAACAAAGGAAATGAAGGTTTTGTATGGCATATTAACTTGCTATACTATGTGTGATTTAGAAACTTACACCTCATTATTTGAATATGCTGACGTATTACTACCAAAAGTTGAAGATATATCCGATAGTTTTATTAAGACAGCTTATTTAGGCAGAATAAAAGAGTGTTTGTCATTTGCTTACTTAGTCCAGGACAAACTTGAAAATCTGAGAAATACATGTCATGAGATTTTAGAACTAGAAGATCCTGAGAGTTGTTTTAATCTTTTAAGGGCATCAGCGCTCGTATATTTAGCGGAGTCATTTACTTTCGAGTGTTACGATAGTGCATCTAAGTATATAAAAGAGTCCCTGGAACAATTAGAGCCATATTACTTTGAAAGAGAGAAGCAAAGGCGACAAGAAATTCTTAATACATATGCATTTATTAAGCTAGTTAATAAAAAAGAATTGGATAAAATCAAAATATATCATCCTGCTGAGGAATCTTTCTTAGAGATCATTAAGGGGAATTACAAAAATGCAGTTACTATTCTTAATGATTTAGAAAAGAAAAATGGTTTTTTAACTCCAATGCAATATTGTTATTTGGGAATAGCGAAAAATGATATTACTTTAATCGAAAAGGCAATTGAGCTGTTTGAGTGTGCTGGTAATAGGTTCTATTGCAAGTTCCCTAAAAAAATGGTGGTAGAATTTAATAAAAATGGTATAATATATGAGGGTGGTGCTATATGAAGAAATTATTATTTGTATTAACAAGTATAGTTCTTGCGGCAGGAATTATTTATACTGCTGCTGGTAGTAAAGAGCAACCAAACAATATAGTGAAAAAAGATTCAGAACAATTATTAGTTAGAATGGGAGATCCCGGTGGTGGAATCGGGTAACCTTTAAATAATTTGAATGCGATTGTCTCAATAGAGGCAATCGCATTCGTTGTTTTTAGGGATATTTCCTAAATATCGAATTTGAAATACGTGAAATCTTTGTGAATAATTCACAAACTAATAACTAAACTGAATTATGATTTTAAACTATATTGTCATTGTGATTTATTACTGTGAAATTATTGTGAAAATCATTAACAATTTATGAATTAAGTGTTAAAATGAGAACAAGTGTTCTTGTTTACGCTCTAATCTTTTGTATTTGTGAAATGTTTGTGAAAGTAAAAAAAAATCCAGGTCATCTGATAGATTGATAACAAAGGATTTTCCGAAGATCTTTATTATGTAATTTGGTTAGATGTTACAAATTTTAAGAAAATATGGATTGACGACATTGTGCAATCGGTGTAATCTTGTTTGTGAAAGATTGTTTATCAGAACATCTAACAAGCGAACTACTTACAATTACATAGTATATGGGCAGAAAGCAATAAGAGCGGCAACTCTTATCACTTTCGACCTTCTTAAAACAACAAGGGTGTTTTAGAAAGGCCGCCCACTTTGATGAAGCATAACTAGATGCAACATCAATAATATTATACTGTTTCGTGTGTTTATACAAGGGTATACTTGCGCGATTTTACTGCCAAATATTATTGGTTTTGTTCAGTTATTCTTTAAAAAGTGGTTCTTCGGTTATGAAGAAAAAGGCGTAGACTAAAACATTAGTTTACGCCTTTTTTGTTTGTTTATCCGTTGACGACCGTATTGAAAATTTTATAATGCTCATCTTGATATTTTTGTTTAAAGTTTATGTGATTCTAGGTTGAGTTGAAAGCTTGTTGTTAGGTGAAACGGTCGATCCTGAGAAAATCGGCTGTTAAAAATAAAAACTAAAGATTGGAGAAGATGTTCATGCGTACGAAAGAATTTAGCAAAAGGACACATAGAGTTAAAGTTGTGCAAGAAATGGATGCTGGTGCGTTAGTAAGAAAGGCACACTCAATTAGCACGTTTCATGGACAAGAATATATCGTTTTAGATAACGGTAATCTATATGATCCAATACGGAAACGTGAAGTTCCATTAGCAAGAATATATAGGTATATCAAATGTGTAAGAAACAGCTATGGCGTTATAATTGCAAAGAAATCTAATACTTGTGCAAAATTGATGGAAGTTAAATTCATTAGAAAGTCAAAGAAGGTGAGCTAATATGAAAGTCACTGAAGCATACTGGGAAGAAGCTGTAAAAATGTTTTACAAAAAACAAGAATGGCAATGGAAAAGAAAGCAATTTAGTAAAGAAAAATCAAAGAAACAGTAAACATACAATTTGATCATTTTAATTGTGCATGAAATTTAAATGCACCAGGGATCATTTGAAATCTTGGAATCGACACGAGTTGGTGATGAGGATTTAATCCTAAGAAATAATAACCTTCTTTTTTCTAGTTCGATGATCCTAATTGTTCTTTGAAAAATGTATATAGATGCTGGGGGAGTGCCACGACCACTGTTTGCCACTCCATTTCGTGAAAAAGGAGAAGAAACACACGAATAAACCCTGAGGGTCATAAGTACCGCTTGTAAGAAAGCAACTAGTGGTGGTCTATTTTGTAGCAATGACAATAAGTCTACAAATTACTTAAAGGGCTGTACATCAAATCATAGCGCCATGACGGATTATTCTCGAGCGAATATATGATTGTACAAGCATTCCTTTAACGAGTGGGCGAAACGAGACTAATCGCCACGTTTGTAAATGGAGAATCTCCTTCTTGCATTTATGAATGTATAAATATAGACCTTTGATTTTTATTCATTTCATAATTAAAAATTGTTTTATGCAGAATTAAGTTGATCAAATATCATTTGTATGAAAGGGTAGCTTACTAAAAGTTTGAACGAGCTACATATAAAGGGAGTAAGAAAATGGGAAAGGGACACCGTGAAAGGTATGTGAAAAAAATTGCAGGTGTTATCACAACAAAAAGAAAATATCCTACTGGATATTTAGTGGTTGGTGAATATAATTTAAGTTTAGAATTTCAGAATGAAATTATAGATGTGTTAGATCATGAAGAAGTAATGAGTTGTCATTTGGATTTCAGTAAATATAATAGTGAAGCTGAATGTCTTGTTGCCTTAAAAAAGGCAAAAAAGCAATTAGGCGAAAGTAGAGACTCTGGAAAGATTTTAATTTTAGTTATTACTGCATTTGATTGTCTTACTAAAAAGAATATGGATGCGGTGAAACAATTAATTGGTTGTAAAGCTATTGGTATTAATCTGTTTATTAGTGCAAATGTACCATTGGTTCATTTAGTTGGATTAACTGAATACATGATTACGTTCGATCCAACAGCTAAAGTCTTATCCGAGTTTTATCGATATAGTACACAACAAGTTATTTTTTCACTATATAACGAAGCTTTAGTTCAAAACAGTAGTAGAACTAGGGGGTGAGTGAGCTGAAAGTTAACTTGCAAGCTAATAAAATCTTAAAAAGTAAAAGCATTAGTGTAGGTTTTTTTGAATTAGATGAACGTTATAGTTTAGGAAAGAAAATTACAGTGTTTTGTAATAACTTAAATGCTCTCTATACATTTACAGTTTTTAATATCACATTAGTCAAAAAAACACATTGGGTTGTACACTTGAAATAAGATTCACTGTGCCATAGCGCTATAGAAATGAAATAATAAGGTCTCGTATGTTGATATAATGATATAATAATGTAGTTACTATCAATAGGAATGGAGAGAAGAGACCATGTTTAAGAACATGAAGTTATTATCAATCTTATTTGCATTAATCATTATGATTCTTTCAGGATGTAGTAATAATTCACTACCTTTTCAAAAAGGGGAAAAATATAAAGAAAATGATGGAGCTACATTTATAGAAGTACAAGCAAATAATGAATGGAAAATGCATCGTGGTAGAGATCGTGCTAATGAATATGCTTTGTATAGGGTAGAGGAAACGGAGTATAAGGCTGGAAAATACGCTGTAATATCACTTTCATTAAAAGAAAAGTTTGGTAAAAGCGATCCTTTACTTCTTTCAAATGGTCCTGAAAAATATTTAGTCTCACCAACTGAAAAAGGTATATCTATTAAGAGAGTAGACTTGAAATCAAATAACTATTGGGAGAATTTCCAAAAGGATTTTAAGGAAGCCAAAGACAAAGAAGCCTTCTTAAAAAAAATATCAGAAGGTAAAACTCGTAAATATGAAAAAGTAAACTGAAATAAATGCTAGAGAGCAGAATCATTTTAATGGTTCTGCTCTTTTTTATTATCGCGGTTACGCGTAGGGATGGAGGAGGGACAGAAAATGTTTGGCCAAGATCATTTAATATTTTCAGCTATGCTAAAATTTACAGTTATAACGACTTTATTATTTAATGCAGTACTTATGTGCATTATTTCTCTTATTAGGGGATAATCTAGCGATGGAAAACATCAAATCAACTATAAAAGACGCTTGTTTGTGGTTGTTGGTTTTGGGTTTAATCACTTTAACCTGGTTAGGAATTGAGAAAATGATTATTACAATGCTGTTAGGCTGAATATATATTTTTGTTGCAAACTCTTTTTACATGATTTGAATGGAGGAGAAAATAATGAATATTATTGTGACATTTCATCTTGTAAGTGGCTTGAGAAGATCAACTGTTGTGCAGGCGGAAAATATTGAAGATGCAAGTGAATTTATTAATGGTGAATTAGAAGATGGATTCGCGTTATTTGATATATATAAGATGAATGGTGATGAATCATTCAGTTTAGTCAATGAGGGAGTAGAGAAATTTGAAGTGTATCGTAGGCACGTGATGTGTACTGATTATGAAGTGCAATAATTTTATTTTAAGGAGCAGATCCCTTTGGGCTGCTCTTTTTACTTTTTTAGGAGGTGATTAATATGGTATCCGAAATAAAAAAACAAGATTCACCTAAAGAAAGGATACTTACTCTCATTAAAAATGAAGGGATTAATGTGAGAGAAAGTTTTAACCTTTCACTTTTTTATCCAAATGTGGGCGGGAATTTAGAGGAAAAGGTGTGTTTAGATGAATTTGCAGTAATGACTAACAGCAGCAAGGCTATTACGAGTGTTTTAGTTCCTAAATTTACGGATATGAATGAGAAAGAACAGGCAATTGATCTTGCTTATTTACTTGCTGTTTATATGGTACGTAAAGAAAAGAAATGGTTAAGAATGTTTAGTTTAAACTCATATATAACATCAAGAATAGCGTGGAAAAAGGCTGAAGAAATTTGTATAGAACAAAAAATTATTGAACCACCTAAGATACAATTGAAATTTTTCAAAGTTGAAGATAGTGATTTTCAATTACGAAAAGAGATAATTTTAAAAGAAAAAAGCAGAGAAAAACCGATATACAAGAAAATATTTCAATGGGGCTCAAGAGTCTTTAGGGGATATGTTGCTTGTTGGATGCTTGTATTATTTATATGGGCCTTACAATTATCAGGGGCTATAAGTTATTTTCCATTCATAAATTTCATTTGTGAACCTAGTCAAATGGAGCAAGTAATGAATGGACAAGAAATGAGCTTTTTGGTTAGAAGATTCTTTTTTGCTTACATTATTACTTATATTTATATACATTCTATAAAATTTCTAATTGTAAGAGAGCAGAACCACTAAGGATCTGCTCTTTTTTTAGTAGTTGTATATAAGAGTGGAGATAACAGTTATATGATTCCTCCGTTCCCCATTACTTAAATGATATAACATAGTTATCTCTACTTTTATGTACATCTAAAAATAACTAGGAGGGGTTGAGATGAAGAAAATGAAGAAAGTTAAGAGATGTAGGAAGTGCCAGGGCAAAGGTTTCATATTCGGTAAAAATCACATAATAAAAGAAGGGGCATTTGGATATGAATCACATGAATATGGTATAAAGGTCACATGCTCTGCTTGTTTTGGGAAGGGTGTGAAGTAGTAGTTGTATATAATATAGGAATTTAGTATAAAGTATAAGTTTATAAAATATATTTTTATAAATATGGAGGTTTATAATGTCAGTTTGTAATGAGGGAATTCATGAGATCTATACTTATGGATTCCTTTTTTATTCTAAAAATAAAGGAATTGTTTTAGATGATGGAAATAAAGAGTATCCAATTGATGCAGCAGAAGTACTTTTGGAAAAAGAATATGTGTTTATAGAAGAATTAAGCAAGCTAGATCCATTAAAAATACCAGGGTTAAGAGCAAGAATTAAATTGCATCACAATTAAATAAAACTAAAAAACCTATCAAATATTTGGTAGGTTTTTTAGTTTTATTTAAAAGGAGTGATTCAGAATGCAATACGCGATTATGGCGATTAATGAAAATCTAAATGTATTAATTGATGCAGTAGAAGTAAGTGCTTTAAACGATTATGGCCAAAGAGAAGATGAAGTGAAAGTTTGTCCTTTAGAAGATGATGTACAACAATTAAGAGTTGTTTATGGCGTATTTATGCCACAACCTAATTCTGAAAGAGAAAAGATTATTAAACAAGTAAAAGAATCAGTTGGTTATATTATTAGCCATATTGAATTAGAACAAGACTCATGCTGTATCGTAGATATGGAGCTAGTAGACATTGAATTGTACGAGCAGTATGGAGAAGGGACTTATAACCCAAGAGGGCAGTATATTCCTTTTGCAGCGTTAATTCGTACAGATCATGCGATACCTCAATTAAAAAAACGAGCCATTACATCGTTTTTAAGGTATGGGAATATGGGAGCATTGACGAATGTTTTAAATCGATTCGGAATTTTTTCTATCCGAGATGAAGAACGAAGAATAAAAAAAGAAGTTACCGTGGAGGGATGGAAAGAGTTCATCGATGAATCAAGGGTTATGAAAATTTTAAATACTCCCAAATGATTTTTGGAAGAAACAAAGTGTATAGCGCTATGTTTCTTTTAGCCGACTACAAAGGAGGATTATATGAAAGTAAAAGTAAGGAGTCCAACATATTCTTTTCTCTCACATGAGGTTTAATCCTCATTGTTCTGAAGAGAGGAGGAATATGCTTGTGGCTTAGAAAGAAAATCAGTTTATTATTTGCTGTTATTCTCTTGTTTGGGAGTTTTGCTGATTTTGTCTCTATAGGACATGCAGAAAGTACAGCAGATCAGGCGCAGGCTCAAAATAAAAAAAACGACGATGTAACTGTGCTGCAAGAGAAATCGGATATGGCCAGTGAAGGATTGTCTCCAAATGAAGTAGTTGTTGCGAATGGAAAAAAAGGTAGTAATCTCTTTGACTTTGAAGCGTTTATTAAGCCTTCAGACATTGTAGATGGAACAGCTCCTTTTGATTCGAACGATGAAGCTGGTAATGATTCTAGTCCTAATAATGGCATTGTAAGGACGTTTGATACAGTAACATATCCATTGAAGGTGACGATTAATCCTAAGAAGAAGGAAACATTGAAAAATATTAAGATGAAAATCACCGGTACATTAGAAAATGGAATTACAAACAAACGTGTAAATGCAAAATTTGCTGTTGGCGGTAAAGAGGATTTGGAAAAGGGAATTGTTTCTTTTGAAATGGAATACACGTTAAAGGAAACAGGTAACTCTTTAATGATCCCTGTTACAGTGGAAGTACAAGGAGCAGAGCATGGCCTGAAACTAAAACCTAACATTAAAATCCAGATTATAAGTGTAGATGGAAAAGATATTGTAAATGAAAATGTATCACAATCGTTTGATGATATTAGGCCTGTAACTACTTCGGGAAAGGTAAATGTTAAAGCAAGATTAACAAATGGTTATTTAGGTGTAGGGATCAATAAACTAAGGTATGCAGCTTATAACAAGAATCTAGAAAAGGGAGATAACTCTGAAATATTCCCTGTAGTATTAGATTTATTTATTACTAATTTACCTAATCGTAATGACCTAAGAGGAGCTACGTTTCCGAGTGGAAAAATAAACTATCACTTGGATTTTAGTGGGAAAGTTGTGTGGGATCAATCATCAATAGAAGATCGAATTTTAAATTTTGAGGGAGAAGATACTCCGATTAAAATTTTTAATTATCAAGCTGTCGATAGTGTGAAAACAAAAATACCACAAAAAAATACGGAGAGTTTTGAACTAGGTCTAGCTAATTACATTGATAATTATACTATTTATTCCCCTAGTCCTATATCATATATTCCAAAAGAAAAATGGAATGCTAGTGATATTGGGAACTATACAATTAACAGTGTATGGGATAGTGGTATAAATAATTTAGAAAAACCTGAAATCTCTAAAAATAAAGTGAGTTATAAAGGAAGTATTAGTGACTATTTGATTGGTTCTACATTTCCAACTGGGATGTCTCATACACGGGATTATCCTTCATTTAGAAAAAACGAAAAAGGCTTTTCATCAACACGTTTTTTAATTCATACGCCAAATGAATATGCTCCTTTAAACAAAAATAATATGGTTAATAAACATAATAATGTTTATTATGAAGTTAAAGTTACGGTGGATTCTTATGAAGATAGTAGTGGGAATATAATTCCTTACAATAATACAGGAAAAACGACCCTTATTGACAGAAATAATCCCGCTGGTTCATATTCTTTACAAACTACATTTCATTCACAAGATGGAAAAGAGCTTGGTACACCATATGCGGGATACAGTGTAGTATCTAAAGGGGATCCAACAGTTATTTTAGGACAAGATGTAAGAATGGTTGCACATTTGAACGTTCGTCGTATAACTGATGGAGGGGCAACTGTAATCTATAAATGGAACTCCGATTCGTTCTATTTAACAAAAGAAGGTAGTAAAGCCGCGATACAGGAAATATTTAAGCGTGGTTATATGAATCCTTTAGGAGAACGAATAAGAAATAGTGAGAATCAGAAGGTTTTTTTCGGGATAGCCAAGAAGAAAGATAATTCTTTTGAAAGCTTAACGCAAAATCAAGTGGAAGACTATGATTGGTACAATACCTACGATGAGGCCAGAAAACATGGTGAAGTTGCGGCTATACAACAAGATGTAAATGTTGCTATTGGTAATGGAGAGATTGGGGCTACCAATATACGTTTAGCAGTCAAAACGAAAAAGATTGGTAGTGTCAACGAACAAGGAACACCTAATATAATCGTTACAGCTGCCGATGTATATCCTACAGCTGATAGAAAAACACGTTATCGCGTTCGTTCAGATGGGAAATACATTAACTATACTGAGTATGATGAGTTTGGTAAGTTGACTAAAATCCAATCACCTGTAGGGTCTACAGTTAACTTTGAAACGTTAGGAATCATCAATAGTGAAGTCAGCTCTGAAATTAAAACAAATAAAACTACTTACTATAGTTCGGACAATGTGAAGATTACAGTTGATAATCTTATTAAATTGCCTGACACAACGGATTTTAGTTCCTTATATGAAAAAGTAGAAATGAGGGTGAAATTACCTAAAGGGCTAGACTATGTTCCTGGAACGGGGACATATGGTGATAAGGGAATTGAGCCGAAATTAGAAGTACATGATGATGGAACAAGTTATCTCATTTGGTACGATATTTTGACGAAGGGAAATCCTAATCTTAAGAAAGTTAATTTTGAAGCTAAAATAAACCCTGTATTATTACCGCCAGGAAATCAAACAGGATTAACAATTGAAAATACAATTATTAGTCCTTCAGATACAAGAAGCGAAAAATTCCGAACAAGTTCTAAGAATATTTCAATTGTAAAAATCGGCATGGTTGGCGTAAGTGAGACAATCAAAAATACTATAGGGAAAAGAAATAGTGACTATGAAATAGGTATACAACCATACACTACGATTCAAGATGAGTCGCAAATCAAAGCATTAACACATGTTCCAAGAAATAAGGATGAAAACGGCTCGTTGTTTAGTGGGATAACTTTTTTAAAACAAGTAACACTAGAGAATCCTAATAACAAAAAGGTTGAAATTTGGCTAAATAATAACTATATTGAGTCGAATAATCCGAATAAAATTGACTTAAATTCAAAGGGATGGTACAAGTACTCAGGAAATCAAGACTTGTCGAAAGTGACCTCTATATTACTTTATGTCAATGATTCCTTAAGTAGTAGTGATGTCGTCAAAATGAATCTTGTATTTGGAACACAAGGGAATGAGTTTGGAGATCGATATGTAAGTAGCACAGTTGTAAATACTGCTGTAGATTATAAGCTATCTCCAATATCGAATAAAGTAAGATACACGATTATGGCGGATGCAACCATCGGATTGAAAAAGATCAGAATTTATACTGCTCCTTTTGATTCTGAAAATGGATTACCAGTTACCGTTAATGTGGATAAGGAAATCACTTATTCAGACTCAGATAAGGAATTGGTATCTATTCAACTATATGACAAGGAAGACAAGATACTTGTTGATAGTAAGTCTTTTACAATCAAAGAATTGCCGGATGAAATATCCTTTAAGGTAGATTCAAAGTATTTGAAGAAAAATACTAAGAAAAATTACGAAGCTAAGATTGAAAAGTTTAACAAATATTCTATGAAAGTTTTAGAGGGAAGTATCGATACGGATGGTTATACATCATCTGAAGAAGTAGTAAAGGTAAGCTCCCAAAACTCTGATAAATTAGAGTATAAAGGAGTAGTAATGACCCAACGTGAGTCAGGTATGGAAATGGAAAAATACTATGAAACACTCACGATTCCATTAAAACCATTACCTAAACAAAAAACAGGTTATGGATATGATTTGACTACAAAGGCTAGTTATACAAATGAACTGGGAACTACTACGGATATTAAAGCACAGTCTGTAATAGATAAAGCTTTAATCGATACTTATTTAAATTATGAGCAAAAGGATGGTAAAACGGTTGTTCCATTAGAAAATACTAAGAAAACAATTGATCAAAAAACTACTGATTTTATTTTTGAGTTGCCACATGTCAATGTGGAAGAAAAAACGGGTGCTTTGTTTACAGATAAACAAGTAGAGAGTAAGGATTCTCATATAAAATTCAAACTGAAAGATGGGAAAAGGAAGCTATATATTCCAATCTGGGCTAATCTGGGTAACTATGATATTCAGGTAAACTCTATTGAGCCTATAGGTGTGAATAAAGTGCAATTCCGTATAGCTCATAATATGAATGTATATGCGTATATGTATGGGACCATAGGATCTAAAACAATCAAAGAAGATGAATTGCTCTTAGAACCAGTTGATCCAAACAACCCTTTCCCGAATGGCAAACCGAATGGTTGGTCAGATGAAGATGTCGCTTGGTTGAAGCGATAGGAAAGGAGTTGAGAATCGAGTGAATGTCCTAACATACAGTTCAGCCAAAAAACAAATTGTGTTTATGGCACTATACTTTGTAATTACAGGGATCGTAATTCGTCTAATTGGATATTCCTTGCAAGGCGGCCTTTCCAATTTCACAAATGTCGGTATTGGAAATTTACTTTCAGGGGATTTTTCGCTAGGGGACTTATTCCACTTTGACTTTAGTTTTGATATGAGTCAATTTGATGGATTTAGCTTCAATATGTGGATTGTCTTTATAAAAGACAAGATTCATAGTTTTATAAATGATGTAATGCCTACTACATTGGGTGCAATTAATATGCTGATGTTAAACAAATACCTAACAGTAGAGCGGGCTATTAAATTAGGAATTAGATTGTATTAAAAAAATATTTAGGTAAAAAAAGAGACGTAATTTACATTATTACGTCTCTTTTTTATATACAAAAACAAAATGAGAGGATGTTGTAAAGATGTTAGATCAAAATACGGATAGAACTTGGTGGATGATTGGTGCAGTAGTAGTAGGAGCGCTGTTAATTGCAGCTGCAAAAGTAGCGTTTCCTGAAGTGTTTGACAGTGTGAAAGAATTCTTCCAAAACACACTTACAAGTGCAACAAAATAATAAACTGCAACAATATACCAAATAAATAGAAGGGGAGTATTCCCCTTCTATTTATGAATAAATTTAAGCTGTACGGAAAGGAGAAAAAAAGTTGAAAGACTATCCTTTCGTAATGGTAGTACTGATTATTGGTCTTTTTTTGACTGTAATTAGTGGTTATTACTATAAGCAAAATTTCTCGACAGATTCAGTTATTCAAGGAGTGACGGAAACTGTACGGTCGAGCGCAATTGCTAATACAGATAATAGCTCTCGTATTCAACGCGGAGAATTATTTATTTCAAAACCTGGTTTTGAAGAAGATTTTAAAAAACGTATTGAGTCTAATAAACTTGTGAAAATCAGTAAGGATGCTAAATATGAGTTTAAATATCTTGATAATAAAAACGGTTCAACAAAAGCCATTAGAGTCATTATCAAAGATGGAGATAATACGTATCAAGCTACATGTAAAGTGAATATAGCCACATCTTAGAAGAAAGGAGAAGAAGATGTTAGGAATAAAAAAAGCAAGTATAACAGCTAAAAAAACACGTACAATAGCTGAAAAAAAGAATGATTTCAAGTTTGATCCACAAAGGTTACAAAGTATTAAAGAAGACCTTAATACGAAATATGCAGAACTAGTAATTGATGCTTTACTAAATAAAGAATCTCGTAAGAAGATTAAAGAGCTTATCAAGAAAAATTATCCAGCTTATTTTATGGATTATGATGACGATAAAGATGTAGCTGAATATGTTGTATCTGAAATTATTGGTACAGGAGTTATCGAAAGACTTATTAACGAGCGCCCTGATATTACCGATATATCCTATAACGGAAGTCATTTAATAGTAGAATCAAGTGATTACAAAGGTGTTTATGAAAATTCTGATCATATTATTTCAGAAGAATATATCTCTCGTGTAATTCAAAAGTTTGCAAATGCTGTAGGTACAGAATTTGTTCCTAAGAAGCCAATTTTCGATGGAGTTTACGGATCCATTCGTATTAATGCAGTACATTCTCAAAATACAGTAGGAAATTCTACAATGTCACTAAGGATTGTACGTCCAAGACTAGCATTAAACAAGGAGAATTTTGCTACATTTGCTCCTGAATTTATGCTTGAATTCTTTAAAGTACTTATGATAAGTAGAAATAATATTTTAATTTCAGGAGAAACAGGTACAGGGAAAACAGAGTTTCTAAAGCTGTTATTCTCTTACATTTTGTTTGAACATAAAGCAGTTATGATTGAAGATGTTCCTGAAACGCATGTTAAACAGCTATTTCCCGATAAAGATGTATTAAGTTGGTTAACTGGACATGGTGTAACAGTTACCGATCTGATTAAGGCTGCATTACGAAATAACCCACGCTGGATTATGATTTCTGAGCTTCGTGGTAAAGAGACTTATGAAGCAATTCAAGCGGTGTTATCAGGACATCATGTAGTAACTTCTCTGCATTCTGTAGATGCTGAGACATCACCAAAGAGACTTGTTAATATGTCTAAAATTGGTTATCAAGTTGATGAAAAATCTCTTGAAGAAGATATTATGCGATATTTTGGTTTTGGTTGCCATATTAAGAGGGTAGTAATAAAAACAACTGGCGAAAATGGTGTGAAAATTAATCGAGTTATTCGCTATTTATCAAAGGTAGTCGAGTATTCACATGAAGGATGCAAGATGGTATTTGAGCAAAAATACAAAAACGGTCAGTTTACTTACTCGACTGGAAGTTTATCAGAAGAGTTTTATGAGCGTTTAGCTGAAGCAGATTTGAATTATGAGCTTCCTAAGTATACAAATGAATTAGCACTGAAACCTGGATTAGTAGTAACAAGATAAGAAAGGAGAATGTTGGGGAAAGGAGGTATGTAGCTTGAAGGTCTCAACTTTTAACGCGAAAACAAGAAAAAAGAAATTTGTTAATGCAGATGAAATAAATGCAATTAAAGTAGCTTATGGTAAACCGCTTGAAAAAAAAGATTACTTGAGATATGGATTAATTCCAGGTTTAATTGTAGGCGGTTTTTCTTTTATTCTACTGTATTATTGGTGGGTTTCACTAATTTTGGGATGTATGGGTATTTTATATGGTTTGAAGGTATTAATGCCCAAAAATATTCAACGAGTTTATGAACAAAGTGCATTTAATGAGAGAAACAAGTTTGTGAACAACATGACTCAAATTCTTACAAATGATAGTCAAACTTTACTGAATGCTCTAGGTAGGGCGAGTGATCGTTCAGCGGGAGAGTTAAAGGAAGACCTAAAAGTATTACAAGCGAAGTTAACGGGGGCAAATCATGAGCAAATGTTGCATGCTTTCAAAGAGCTTTCTAATAAATATCGTGATGATATTATATTTGTTCAGTATTTAGAGCAAATAGAGACGGCTGCGTTAGAAGGTAAAACAAATATAGATACGTTGAAAGACATAAAAACATACCACAATGAAATGAAGGAGAAAAAAGAAGAGTATGAACGAAAAAAAGATGGACATTTGAAGGATATGAAAATGCTTTGCGGTTTAGTGATATTTTTTATTATCATTATTGCATTCTCATTTAGTTTTGACACCTATATTCAGGCGTTTGCAAGGCATCCGATTGGCTGGGGGACTTCTGGAATCTACATGTTATTGATGTTTCTCTTCTTTAAGTCTTTTGCTACATATTACTTTGATGACTCGATATTGGAGGTAAAAAAATGAGAGTAGTGGCAGCGACTAGCATGAAGAAAAATCGATATAACCGGTTATTAGCTGAAGAAAAACTATATGACATGTTAATGGAAATGGGGAATACGAAAAAAATGATCGATAAATTCCAAAAGAAGCGAATTAAACAAACGCTTGTAATGGTAGTTATCGGTTTTTTTATGGGATTATTTCTCTCAAAATGGTGTTACCTATTAGCAATTGGATTGCCAATCTTCTTTTATCGTTCAAAATACAACAATGTGGTAAAGACGTATAATGCATTTAAATTTGAACGTCATCTAAGCTTTATTAAGTTTATGAGATTGCTAATTCCTTATCTAAAGGAATCGGAGGGTGGGACTAGCTTGTATCAGATACTACGAAAAATTTTGAAGCGTACAGAGAATCCAGTAGATGCAAATTCGATAGCTAAATTAATGTCGGAATTGACTGACAAACCAAATGACATTCAGCCTTTTACTGATTTTGCTATACGTTCAAGTGGTACTGATATGTCAGTCCTTTTTATGCAAACGATATATGATTTTCAACAGAATTCTTATGATACGAACGTTATTGACGAATTAGGGAAAATAGCAAGTGCAGAGTTACAAAGAGCAATCGATGAAATTGTGACATTTAAGTTAAAGCGTTTTGCTTTTTTTCCAACCAAAATCGTAATGTCTTCATTTCTAATGGTAGTTGGTTATGCAGCAGCGATCCTGGTGTATAACTTATCAACTGTTAGTTTAGGATAATTTTTTATGAAAGGTGGAAATTAGTTGAAATAAATTTAGAGTGGGTGTGAGTCATGCAAGAAAGTGCAATTATGGAAATGGTGAAGTGGTTTCTGGGCTTATTTTTGGTAGTTTTATTGGTTGTGGTAGCAATCTTTTGTATTCAGGTATCAAATGTGAATTCCTACAAACAACAAGTTAACTATCAGATTGAAAGACAAGGCGGATTAACTAAAAGCGCTATCCAAAATCTAGAGGAGTACAGTAATAAGTATTATAAAGGTGCTTTTACTGTGAAAAGCAATCAATTAAATAAAAAAGTACAATTTGGCGAAACGGTAGATTATCAAGTAATAGCAAAGTTTAAAATTGCTGTTTTTAATTTACCTGACGTAACTATGAAATTTGATGGATCTGCTTCGTCACATGTCCGTTAGAGAGTAGGTGCTAAGAAATGCTAGAAAATAATGTATTCCGCTTATTAATGCTAATAAGTGGTGTTATTGTGTGTACGGGAGTTTTTTTATTCCTAAAAGGAGAATTTCCTGTAATTCAAGAAGCGTTTCAAAATTTCTTCTCTCAAAGAATTACAAGATATTAAGTAAAGGAGACGGTTTTACATGGCTAAAAGAACCAACAAAAATGAAAAATCACCGCATCAAGATGCTGTTTCGATGATTTTAAAAAAGCAGGGTAAGACATATGAAGAATGGTCACAACAAGTTGTGAATAACAATTGCTTGTCTTTGCTACAAGGAGGAAACCCTGAGTGGAGAAATAAGATGTTAGAAGAAGCTGCGATGGAAGAAATCGCAGCTTTTATTGTTAAACAGGAAAATAAACAAGGTCACAATATTCAATCAAATAATTAAGAAAGAGGGAATTTAAAATGGATCTATTAAATATTTTTGTTATCAAGTTATTAACTTATAATGATTTCTTTGACTCTGTTAGTGGAGCATTAGGTACTTGGACAGGAAGATTACAAGCTATTGGTGTAGTTTTAATTATCTTCTGTATTGCTGTTGCTGGTGTTATGTACATGTTTGGGGAAGAATTGAGCAGAAAAGCAAAACAATGGATTTTCCGTATTATCATTGGAGGATTCCTTTTATTTGGCGCAGGGGTTTTGGGTGACACAATCAAAGGTGTAACTGGTGGTTTCTAAAATAAATTAGAGTTTGGAAAAAGGAACTTATTTTTTAGTAAGTTCCTTTTTCGTTATTTAATAGAAAAATATATACATGGAATGAGGTTGAAGTAATGTATATTGTAGAGTTTTTGCAAAAAGAGCAATCAAAATCTTTTAAAAGGTTTTTGAAGAAGAATAAAGCCTGGAATAGAAAACAACTAGGATTAAAAGCAGCTGAAAGTTTAATCCAAAAATATATTGCAGAAAATCAGCAAAATGATCAAGTATTACTACTATTACAAGATATTGAGAATGAAAAAGCTTATGAATTTACATTACCTGTAGGAGTAGGAGAAAACTTTTCATTGTTAACCTCTATCTCAAAAGATCTTGAGGATGGAACAGATTTTAATTTAGCTATGGAAATTAAGCAGGGGATATACGTAAGTTATAAGAATGAGGAAGAACAGGGGAATGTAGAAACTGAGGAAGAAACACCTAAAAAGAAAAAAGGTGGCTTCTTTTCTAAGTTATTTGGGAAGAAAGGCGAAGAAGCTCCACATGCTGCTAAAGTAGATACACGGGAGCATAACGATAATCTGCAAAAAGAGTTTGCAGAGGAAGAAAATCTTTTTGAAGAAATGTCGACCGAGGAAATGCAACACCGAGGAACAAATATATTTGAGGAATCAGACCTTGCATCATTAGAAATGGAAGTTAACGATTCATCTACGGAAGAAAAGAAGGATATTTTTGCAATAGAAGAAACAGATAATTACCAAGATTTAAGTGTGGATTTGGAAAAGGATCATGAAGAATTACCGTTTGATACACATGTGAGTGATTCTATCAAAAGCATTGAAGAAGAGTTATATTCTGAACCAGAAAAAGAAGAAATTCAAGAACAAGTTATCGTAATGCCAACAAAAGATGTAAGCTTTCCCGAATATGATAAATATTTAGACTTAAGAGAAGTGGAAGCAAAACAAAATAGATATGATTCTCGTTTCACTGTAAACCATTTATTAGGGCTTTTGGGCATGAGTGAAGAAACTGCACAAACTGCTTTAGAAAAGAAAAAGTTACAATTTGTGAAAAATGTATTAAGTGGAAAAGAATTTTTGCTTATTCAGGATAAGTATTATCAGGATGTTAAAAATGTGGTTGATGACATTCGTTTGATTTTAGAGAGAGCGTATGAGGAAACTGTTATGCGTGATTATCAGAAAGAGGCAGAAGATAGATTGCGTGAAACTTTTGAAGCAAATCTTCAAGAAAAGCTGCAAGAACTAAATGCGTTTGAGAATAAGGAAAACCAAGAAATGCAACAAAAATTAAATGCGTTTTCTGAGAAACAACAATTGGAGTTGCAATCTTTTAAATTAAAACAAGAAGCAGAATTCAAAGCATATGAATCAGATCTTGAAGAAAGAAAATTAACGCTAGTAAGCGCTCGAGAAGAGGAATTAATGAAGGATAATAATATAGAGCAAGAAAAAAGACTTCATGAGAAAGTTTATGAGTTAAAAGTGGAAGCAAATAAATCATTAATTGATAAAAAGAATGAGCTTTTAGCTGATTTTTCAGGTTCATTAGAAGATATTATGAATGCTGCGTTTGAAATGCAAGAATCTGAACTGAAGAATCTACAAGATTATATGGAACGATTAATTCCAGGTTGGAAAGAAGAAATTCAAGCAGAGCATGAAAAAGAAATAAAGGAACGTCAATTAGAAGTGGAAGAAGAGAAAAATAGAATTGAAAAAGAAGCACTAAACTTAGAACAAAGGAAACAAGAAGCGCTAGAAATGAAGACAAGTGGCCGAGAACGTGAATTACTGAATATCATTGAAGATTTAAATAATAAATTAATAAAAGCCTATGCTGGGACAGGGCAAATGCCATCTCAACAACCAATATATATGTATGCTCAACCAGTACAACAACCAGTATATATGTATCAACAGCCTGTACAACAACCATTTTGTCAGCAACCAGCACAACAACCTGTAATGCAACAACAGTCTGTAGCACAGCCACAAGCAGAGAACAATTCAAAGAAACGGGGGAAACTTTTTGAAAAATTAATGGGGTCTAACTAGTAAGTATGTGGATAAGGTGAGGAGGAAATGCGAAAGTGGAGATTTCGAAATTCTCATTGAAAAGAAAAAAGTACCTTCATCATAATTATAAAATTGATGGTGAGGATCTACCACAAGAAAAGAATAGAATTAATAAGAAAGCACTCGCAATCTCTTCAATTGCAGTGCTTTTTCCATTTAGTGCTATAAATTTTGTAGCAGGGACATATCAGTCTATTACAAAGGAGTTATCAAAAACAGTTGAAAAACCAACTATTTTTGATGTGTTTGGTACAAAATGGGAAAACAGTTTATCGATAAAAAATGTTTTCCACCCTGCACTGCCTACAAATATATACTTGTTTAGCTTATTAGCTTCAACGCTGGTAGGTTTTTTGGTGTATTCAAAAGTTAATTATCGAAGTGACGAAAATGTAGCTTATGGTCAAAAAGGAGATAGTCGTTTTACTACGATTGAGGAAATTAAAGAACAGTATAAAGAAATCCCTGAAAAAACGGAAGTGTTTGAGGGGTATGGAGGTGTACCTGTTTCACATTATAAGGATAAATATTATATCGATACTGACACCGTAAATACCGCGATTTTAGGGGTTTCTCGTTCTGGTAAAGGTGAAATGATAGTTGTCGTAATGATTGATAATTTGAGTAGAGCAAAAAATCAATCAAGTATGGTCATAAATGATCCGAAAGGGGAGCTATACAGTGCATCGAAAGAAACGCTAGAAAAACGTGGATATGATGTTCAAGTATTGAATATTTTAGATCCGCTGCAAGGTATGTCATATAATCCATTGCAGCTTGTAATTGACGCTTGGGTAAATGGTGATGATCAGGAAGCGGCAAAACGTGCGAATACATTAACCTTCTCTCTATATAACGATCCTAATGCTGGTGAGAATGCGTTCTTTAATACTTCTGCACAAAATGCTATTAACGGTATTATTCTAGCCATTGTGGACTATTGTGTAAAAAATAATTGCATCGAAAAAGTTACGATGCACAATGTATCACAAATGCTAAACGAGTTAGGGACATTTTATTATAAAGAAAATCCGGATGATTTCGTGGAAAAGAATGCTTTAGATGAATACTTTAAAAGTTTGCCGCAAGGAAATGTAGCAAAAATGCAATATGGATCAACGAGTTTTGCTGGTGAAAAAGCGAAAGGATCGATTTTAGCTACTGCAAACCAGGGGTTACAAACTTTTGCAGATAAAATGTTTGCTAAGATGACCTCGAAATCTAGCTTGGATTTAAAGCAAGTTGGTTTTCCTAAAAACTTGTTTTTTCAATTAGATGAACGTTTTTTGAATAAGCGTGTAACAGTATCATTTCATAAAAATGACGATAAAAAGACGGAAATAGGAAGGTATAAGATTAAGGTTAAAGCTTTAGGTATGTGTAACATGAACTTTGATGAAAAGTTAGAAGATGGAGATTTATTATTAATTCGTTATCAAGATGACGAAGATCCTAAAAAGAAATATAGACTGTTATACAGTCTGAAATTTGAAACGCTATTAGACGAAAAAGGAAGAGTGGTCTATCAGAAAAAAGAAGGTTGTGAAGATAAGCCAGAGTATAAGCGTGAAGTGACATTAAATATGAAGGCCAATACTTTCCCTCTGTCACCAAAGGCTAAATTGATGTATTCTGACAAGCCGACAGCTGTATTTATGATTGTACCAGATTATGATAAATCGAATCATGCTTTAGCAAGTATTTTTGTTAAGCAGCTGTACACTGAGTTATCGATGAATTGTAATGACACGAAAGGAAAAAAATGCTTTAGACGTGTTCACTTTTTGTTGGATGAATTCGGAAACATGCCACCTATAGATGACATGGGTGGGGTACTCACAGTTTGTGCAGGTCGTAATATGTTATTTAATTTGGTACTTCAATCCTATTCGCAAATTGAAAAGCTGTATGACAAAGAAGCGACAGAAATTAAAGATAACTGTCAAAATCATATTTATATTATGTCCACTAATAAAGATACGATTGAAGAAATTTCACAACGTGCCGGACATAAAACGGTTATAGGCAAATCCTCAAATGAAAGTCATATGGATGCAGATAACAAACTAACTAAAAATGCTGATCAGCAACGTATTATTTCTCCTGAACGTTTGTCACAGTTTATTGAAGGGGAAACATTGGTACTCCGTGCGTTACATAGGCAGGATGTTAATAGAAAAAAAGTTAGAGCATATCCAATTTTTAATACACAAGAAACGAGTATGCCTTATCGTTGGCAATTTCTAAGTGATGATTTTGACACATCAAATGACTTGAACGAAATTGATATTCCTTCTTTGCATACAGGATTGGACCTAACGGAGCTATATCTGAATTTCTTGGATTTTATAGTAAATCCAGTTGCAAAAAAGGAATACATTAAAAAGCAGGCCGCTAATGAATCCGTTGAGAAAGAACTAACACTCGATGATGTTATTAAATCATTAGTTGGACTCGTGAAAGAAAAAAGAAATGCGGACGATCCATCAGAGATTCGTCGACGTTTGGCACAAATGCTATTAAATTATGCAAAAAACAATGTAGTTCCTAAAACAGAGGAAATTAAATTATTAAAAGAACAATCTTCAAATCGTGAGATTAAGAGGTATTTAGAAGATTTGTTGAAAATATTGGCAAATTGATAAAGTCAAAATAAATAGGAAAGGTAGAACAGTAATGGCTGCTACAAAATTAAAAGAATGGGTTTTACATAGTAAACGAGCTGTAGTAATTGGAGTATTTACAGTTTTTATTTTAATTTGCAGTTTTGTATTTACGCCTGTCATCTTTGCAGATGGATGGTGGGATGAGATTGTATGGAAAGTTACAGATATAGATAAAGGACAAGCTATTGCTTTTTTGAAAAATGATTGGATAGAATATGCAAATATTTTAGGATCAATCGTTCAGAGCATTGAAGGGAGTATTATTCAAGGGTTACTTATATTGGTTTCTTCTTTAGAAGGGCTAATTCCTGAAACGTTTTCCTTCTTTGATTTATTAAAAGATGCAGGGTTAAACGAATTTGCTACTTCTATAATGAAAGGTTTGTTTTATGCTTTACTTTTGTTAGTTATTGTATGGTTAGCAATCAAAACGATTATTCAATATAAACCTCCACGTTTTAAGTCTGTAGGGGTTAACATCATCGTAATGATTGGTCTATTAGGTGGACTAAATGAGTTAATGGCAGATATGCAAAAAATGGCCATAGATTTTTATAAAGATACCACCAATGATAGTCAGGCAAAAGAAGGTTTAGCCTGGAATCTAGTAAAACATAATACCGCGGATTTGGCTTATTTAAGTGTAAAAGGATTTGCTCCTATAAAAAATAAGGACTCTAAAGCACAAGCTATTTCTAATGGTGATAGTGGAAAAAATGGTCTATCAAAAGAAATGTATTTAAAAGCAGATTTAGGAGATTTAATTACTCCTGACGTGGTAGGAAAGTTGAAAGATCAAGATGGAGTTGCAGAAGAAACAAAGTTTTTAGCTTATAAGGTTACGAACAATGGTGCAGAAGAAGCACTAGAAGAAATAGATGATAGCTTTTTTGATCCATTTAAGGATACATTCCCATCAGGATATATTCGATATCCTATGAACTTCGGTACTATATTTTGGGGATTGATTGCACTTGGGATCGCGTATCTGTTTACTATTTTCGTTTTTGTCATGACTATATTTGAAATTGCAATGAAAAAAATTATTGCACCACTTGTATTTGTAACAGATATGGAAACTGGTGAAAAAACAAAGATGGTAATGCAGGATATTCTAAGAAGCTTTATGTTATTTGGTTTTACAGGATTATCTTTACGATTCTATACGATTGCAGTTAATTTTCTATCAGGTAAAGATATTAATGCATTTTTATATATCGTAGCAATGTTTTGTTTAACCATGTCCTTAATAAAAGGATCAGAATCAATTTTAAGGTACTTTGGTGTAGATGTTGGTCTAAAAGAAGGTAAGAATCACTTAATGGGTATGTTAGGTGGATTAGCGCTTGCTAAAGGTGCTGTCAATAGTGTTGGTAAAGGAATTGGGAAGGCTTATAGTGGGGCGAAAAATATGTTCAGTAATAACCGTCAAGATTCCCCTAAGCGGTCTGAGGGTAATGAAGGTAGTTCCGGGGAAGGAACTAAACATCAAAACGCAAGAAAGAACCCTCCTAATATGAGAAAAGGCGGTAAAATGGGTGCTCTTGTACAGGCTAGTTCCATGGGAGCAAAAATGATGGCTGCTACTACAGAAGGTCCAATTAGAGAAGCAATGAGTAATGTAAATGATATAGCAGATAAAGCACTTGAAACCGATAAGACAACAGCTAATGGTTTCGGGAAAAATAAAGGTGCTGTGGGTAATGAAAAAGAAGATACTGCAATTAAAAATCAGCTAAGTAATACACAAGGTGAATTGCAAGATCAAGGTGAATCGGGTCAAACAACAATGAAGGCAAGATCCGATAAACAAAAAGTAGAACGAGAATTGGATGTAGCCAATCGTATGAAAAATAGCGGAAAAAATGAAGTGCCAAACGATCAAGCAAAAGGTGATCGTCAGCAAGTAGAAAGAGAATTAGAAGTGGCAAACCGAATAAATAATCCAGGAAGAAATGAAGTACCAAATGAGCAGGCAAAAGGTAATCGCCAACAAGTAGAACGAGAGTTGGAAGTAACGAACCGTATGAATAATCCAGGAAGAAATGAAG
>NZ_JAKUEW010000014.1:0-75481 GCF_022663115.1 Bacillus cereus group sp. BfR-BA-01430 | reverse complement strand
CCGTCATCCTCCACCATAATATGTCGGAGGGGTAGCGAAGTGGCTAAACGCGGCGGACTGTAAATCCGCTCCTTCGGGTTCGGCAGTTCGAATCTGCCCCCCTCCACCATTTAAAAAATAACCTAATTGAGGTTTATTTTTTTGATAAGAAAAGTATACGAGTAAATATTAATGGGCTATAGCCAAGCGGTAAGGCAACGGACTTTGACTCCGTCATGCGCTGGTTCGAATCCAGCTAGCCCAGCCATTTACGAGCCATTAGCTCAGTTGGTAGAGCATCTGACTTTTAATCAGAGGGTCGAAGGTTCGAGTCCTTCATGGCTCACCATTTTTGCGGAAGTAGTTCAGTGGTAGAATACAACCTTGCCAAGGTTGGGGTCGCGGGTTCGAATCCCGTCTTCCGCTTTATTACTTCGGGGCCTTAGCTCAGCTGGGAGAGCGCCTGCCTTGCACGCAGGAGGTCAGCGGTTCGATCCCGCTAGGCTCCATAAAAAAAGCTTACATCAATTTGATGTAAGCTTTTTTTTATTATAATTTAAAAGAAAATACAATCTAATATTTTGCTATAGGTGATGGGGAAAGTGGGGGAAAGGAAATGAAAATTGTTATTGCTTCTGATTCGTATAAAGAGAGTTTACAAGCAAGTGAAGTATGTACAGCAATTCAAGAAGGGTTCAGTGCAATTTTTCCAAAAGCGGAGTATGTAAGAATGCCGATTGGAGATGGTGGTGAAGGAACGGTTCAATCGCTCGTGGATGCGACGGGAGGGGATATCGTTTCTACTTCTGTCACAGGACCTCTTGGAGAGGATGTAGAAGCGTTCTATGGTATCTCTAAAGATAAAAGAGTAGCGTTTATTGAAATGGCGGCAGCATCGGGATTACATCACATTCCACTTGAGAAGCGAAATCCACTTATTACAACTACAAAGGGAACTGGAGAACTCATATTACATGCTTTAGATCAAGGAGCAAAGCATATTATATTAGGACTTGGAGGAAGCGGAACGAATGATGGAGGAGCCGGTATGTTATCTGCCTTAGGGGTTCAGTTTTTTAATGCGTCTAATGAGAGAATAGAACCTGTTGGTGGGAACTTACATTGTATTGAAAGTTTTCAACTTTCCAAGTTAGATTCACGCTTAGCGCATATCACGTTAGAAGCTGCCTGTGATGTTGATAATCCATTAGTAGGAGAAAAAGGAGCCTCTTTTGTATTTGCAAAACAAAAAGGAGCTACCATGGAGGTCATGAGGACGCTTGAAGAAAATTTACAACACTATTCTTACATATTAAAAAAACAACTGCATATTGATGTAGCAGAAATTCCAGGGGCTGGGGCCGCTGGCGGAATGGGTGCAGCAGTTGTTGTACTAAAAGGAAGACTTCGTAAAGGAATTGAAATTGTTTTAGATGCAATACGGTTTCATGAGCAGCTAATAGATGCGGATCTTGTTATAACTGGTGAAGGGAGAATTGATGCACAAACAGCTTATGGCAAGGCTCCTGTTGGAGTTGCCAAGCGTGCTAAACAGCATCATATACCAGTTATAGCGATTGGAGGTTC
This sequence comes from Bacillus cereus group sp. BfR-BA-01430, assembly GCF_022663115.1. NCBI lineage: Bacteria > Bacillati > Bacillota > Bacilli > Caryophanales > Bacillaceae > Bacillus > Bacillus cereus group sp. BfR-BA-01430. Next base: position 73,915 of record NZ_JAKUEW010000014.1, on the reverse strand, counting down.
TGTTCTTGCTAATCATGCCTCGGTTCATAAAGAAGGAATTGATGCTGTTTTTAGTATAGCAGCAAAGCCAATGTCTTTAGAAGAAGCATATCAATCAGCTAAGGAAAATATTCAAATAACGGCGAGAAATATTGCGGCAGTATGGAAATTAGCATCGGAAAAACATCTCTAAGTATAGGGATGTTTTTTATATTTATATGGGGAAAAGGCGATGATGCTTAGTCTACTTTATACAGAAATATATATAGAAATATTAATTTTAAAGGAAATAAGTGTGAATAAGGTGTATAACCATACAAAAAAATGTAGAGTTGAGTCAGACTATATAAAAGATTTAAAATATTTAGTGAAGGCATAAAAGGGGGATACTATCGATGAAGAAAGAAATTTCAATTATTGGAGTTCCAATGGATTTAGGACAACTGCGTCGCGGAGTTGATATGGGGGCAAGTGCCATTCGTTATGCAGGAGTAATTGAAAGAATTGAGCACATTGGATATGACGTGAAAGATATTGGGGATATACATATTGATAGAGAGAAAGAAGTAGATGGAAATACAAAATTAAGAAACCTTACACAAGTTGTAAAAGTTTGTCATGAATTAGCAAGTAAAGTTGATCATATTATAGAAGAAGATCGTTTTCCACTTGTACTAGGTGGCGATCATAGTATAGCGATTGGGACACTTGCAGGAGTAGCAAAACATTATAAAAATTTAGGTGTGATTTGGTATGATGCACACGGTGATTTAAATACAGAAGAAACGTCACCGTCTGGAAATATTCATGGCATGTCGCTTGCTGCGAGTTTAGGATATGGACATCCTTCACTCGTCAATTTATATGAAGCGTATCCAAAGGTCAAAAAGGAAAACATCGTAATCATCGGTGCACGCGCATTAGATGAAGGAGAAAAGGAATTTATCCGTAATGAAGGAATTAAAGTATTTACAATGCACGAAATTGATCGCATGGGTATGACGGCTGTTATGGAAGAAACGATTTCTTATTTATCACATACAGATGGCGTTCACTTATCTTTAGATTTAGATGGCTTGGATCCACATGATGCACCGGGGGTTGGTACACCTGTAATTGGTGGTCTATCCTATCGTGAAAGTCATTTAGCAATGGAAATGTTAGCTGAAGCTGACATTATTACGTCCGCTGAATTTGTGGAAGTAAATCCAATTTTAGATGAGAAAAATAAAACTGCAACAACGGCTGTTGCATTAATGGGTTCTTTGTTTGGTGAAAAACTGAAATAAATGTAAGAAAAGCGGCTGAAATGCTGCTTTTTTTATTTTAAAATAGGAGTATAATAATGAGTTATATTGTATGTTGTATTATAAAAAGTTCGACATCTTACCAATTTAAACCAAAGGAGGGATGGTGTTTGTAATTGTCGCTTCTTTCATGTATGGTATAATTAACTAGTTGTTGTAAATACATACAGATAGAGCATAAATTTAATATTTTAATATATGAATGAAATTGCTCATAAGTAGGAGGAAGGGTTAGCATGCCTTTTGGAGATATGCCTTTTTTACAATATCTCAGTACGATATTAGATATCGCCGTTGTGTGGTTTGTTATATATAAGCTAATTCTTGTAATTCGTGGTACAAAAGCTGTTCAACTTTTGAAGGGGATTACAGTTATAGTTGTTGTTCGTATATTAAGTTTTTTCCTTGATTTACATACGTTATATTGGTTGACAGATCAAGTGATAACGTGGGGATTTTTAGCAGTTATTATTATCTTCCAACCGGAAATCCGAAGAGCGCTTGAACAATTAGGCCGAGGTAGCCTATTCTCTCGCACAATTAGTCATGAGGAAGATGAAGCTGAAATTGTTGCTACAGCAGTATCGAAAGCAACCGAATATATGGGAAAACGAAGAATTGGTGCATTGATTACATTATCTAAGGAAACTGGAATGGGAGATTATATAGAAACAGGAATTCCTTTGAACGCAAATGTTTCATCAGAATTGCTCATTAATATTTTTATCCCAAATACACCTCTTCATGATGGAGCGGTTATTATGCAAGGAAGCACGATTAAAGCAGCAGCGTGTTATCTTCCATTATCAGAAAGTCCTTTTATTTCTAAAGAACTAGGAACGCGTCATCGAGCTGCAATGGGCGTAAGTGAAGTGACAGATAGTATTACTGTTGTTGTATCAGAAGAAACAGGTCAAATTTCTTTAACGAAAAATGGCGAATTACATCGTGATTTAAAGGTAGAGCAGTTGAAAGAAATACTTTTGGCAGAGTTTAGTGGTGGTGATATGAAGACAACTTCTTCATCTTTATGGAACTGGAATTGGAGGAGAAAGCGTCATGGATAAGTTAATGGAGAACCATTGGTTTTTAAAAGGAATCTCATTACTATTGGCATTGATGCTTTTTATGTCAACAACCATAACAGAAAAAAATAATACTGCCAATATATCACCTTTTGCTGGTGATACAAAAGAAACGTTAACGGACTGTCCTATCAAAGTAGATTATGATACAGACAAATACATTGTTACCGGTATCCCGAGTCAAGTAAAGGTAAAATTAGAGGGACCTAAGGCCTCTGTTGCTGCTATAAAAGCCAAAAATAAGGTTGAGATTCCTGTAGATTTACGAGGTTACAAAAAGGGAACATATGAAGTTCCGCTTAAAGCGGTGAATATTCCGAGTAATGTAAAGGCAACTGTTCAACCATCTAAAATTAAAGTTGCCATTTATAATAAAGCGAAAAAGTATGTTTCTGTAGATATGAAGTTGTCCAATGAAAATCAAGTGCAGTCTGGTGCTAACATTGACAAATCCGCTCTAAAACCGAAACCTGATACAGTTGAGGTAGTGGGAACGGAAGAGGAAATAGATAGCATTGCTTCTGCTAAAGCATATGTTGATGTAAAAGGTATTAACAAAACAGTCACAAAAGAAGCAGAAGTTATGATATATGATAAAAATGGAAAACGTTTATATTTAAAAACGAGCCCATCTAAGGTGAGTGTAACGGTTCCAGTTGTTGCACAAGCGACAGAAAATTCTAGTGAAAAAACCGTGCCGCTAAACTATATAAAAAAAGGAAATGTGCCAGAAGGTTTAGCGGTTACGAATATTAGTCTTCAACCGAGCGAAGTGACAATTTCGGGTCCGAAAGACGTTTTGGATCATATAAAAACGGTAGAGGGGGTCGAAGTAGACTTGAGTAAAATAACAGAGTCTACAACATTCGATACCTCTGTTTTATTACCAAAAGGTGTCACAAGCGCAAAGCCTAATCAAGTAAAGGTCTCTGTTCAGGTACAGGCGCAGAAAGAACAAACAAAACATAAGACAATCGATGGTATTCCAATCCAAAAAAATGGTCTTTCAAATGATATGACTGTGCAAACACTTTCCCCGCAAAGCGGAAAGATAAGTGTTGATATTTCAGGAGAAGCCAGTATAGTAGACAAAATAACAGCGGCACAAATAACGGCTGTAATAAATCTACAAGGTTTGTCTTCAGGAACACATAATGTTTCAATTCAAGTTAGTGGTCCAAGTAATGTTTCAATAAATGCAAAACAAACAAGTGCAAAGGTTACTCTTGTAAAGAAAGAACAGCCAAATAAAGAAGTACAAGGTAACATAGAGCAACCGAATTCACAAAAAGAAAACGAAAGTGAAGCAGAAAAGCCAAAAGAGCAAGATAAAGAAACAGAACAAAGTAATGGGACAGGAAAAGAAAATACAACAGAGGAACCAAAAGAGCAAGATAAAGGAGAGAATAGTAATGGGTAAATATTTTGGAACAGATGGTGTACGCGGTGTTGCAAATAAGGAATTAACACCAGAACTAGCATTTAAAATTGGTCGCTTTGGTGGTTATGTATTAACAAAAGATACAGATCGTCCAAAAGTTATTATCGGTCGTGATACACGTGTATCTGGTCATATGTTAGAAGGAGCTTTAGTGGCAGGTTTACTATCAATTGGTGCGGAAGTTATGCGTCTTGGTGTTATTTCAACTCCTGGGGTTGCTTATTTAACAAAAGCGTTAGATGCACAAGCAGGCGTTATGATTTCAGCATCTCATAATCCAGTGCAAGATAACGGAATTAAATTCTTTGGTGCAGATGGATTTAAATTAACAGATGAGCAAGAAGCAGAAATTGAGGCATTATTAGACAAAGAGGTTGATGAATTACCACGTCCAGTCGGAACAAACCTAGGACAAGTGAACGATTATTTTGAAGGTGGACAAAAATATTTACAATACATTAAACAAACTGTAGAAGAAGATTTCTCTGGTCTACATATTGCTTTAGACTGTGCACACGGTGCGACATCTTCTTTAGCACCATATTTATTTGCAGACTTAGAAGCTGACATTTCAACGATGGGAACTTCACCAAATGGCATGAACATTAATGATGGTGTTGGATCTACGCATCCAGAAGGATTAGCAGAGTTAGTAAAAGAAAAAGGTGCAGATATCGGCCTTGCATTTGATGGAGATGGAGACCGCTTAATTGCAGTAGATGAAAAAGGAAACATCGTTGATGGAGATCAAATTATGTATATCTGTGCGAAATACATGAAAGAAACTGGCCAACTAAAACATAACACAGTTGTTTCGACTGTTATGAGTAACTTAGGGTTCTATAAAGCGGTAGAAGCAAACGGTATTACAAGCAATAAGACAGCAGTTGGTGATCGCTACGTAATGGAAGAAATGAAACGTGGTGGCTATAACCTTGGCGGTGAGCAATCAGGTCATATTATTATGCTTGATTACATTACAACTGGAGATGGCATGTTAAGTGCACTTCAACTTGTTAACATTATGAAAGTGACGAAAAAGCCATTGTCTGAGCTTGCAGGTGAAATGAAAAAATTCCCACAACTATTAGTAAATGTTCGTGTAACAGATAAAAAACTAGCATTAGAAAATGAAAAAATTAAAGAGATTATTCGTGTAGTAGAAGAAGAAATGAATGGGGATGGCCGCGTTCTTGTTCGTCCTTCTGGAACAGAGCCACTTATTCGTGTAATGGCAGAAGCACCAACACAAGAGCTTTGCAATGAGTATGTACATCGCATTGTAGATGTTGTAAAAGCTGAAGTTGGAGCCGAATAATTCGCCGATTTTCTTGAAAAAGGAGCACGCTTTGTGCTCCTTTTTCATAATGTTTTATAGGCAATGAAAAAATTTCATTGACGGTTTATGTTGTTTGTTATAAGATGGTCTTGTTCTTTTTCTCAATGTAAATATAAGAGTGTTTAAAGCGCCAGAACTACAAAGTGTGTAGTTGACGAGGAGGAGTTTTATCGAGATTTCGGCGGATGACTCCCGGTTATTCATCATAACCGCAAGCTTTTATTTAAATCACTGAGGCGACTTGGTGGACAAAGATAAAAGTGTGATGAGAGAAAAGGGACGGATGAATACTAGCTGTATAAATGCTATACGGACTGGAAACCAATCGAGAGGAAGGTGAAAGCCGTTACAGATTTACAGAGCTAGCAATATGTAATCCGTTTTTTTATGAAAAATAATGAGATCGGACGAGGTCGTTACATGTTCGCAAGGCAATGTAAGCATTTGTAACGGCGACTTAAACATGTGTGGAATTGTAGGATTTATTGGAGAGCAAGATGCAAAGGAAATTTTATTAAAAGGTTTAGAGAAGCTAGAATACCGCGGATATGATTCAGCAGGTATTGCAGTACAGACAGAGAACGGTATTGTTGTATACAAAGAAAAAGGTCGTATTGCAAAACTTCGTGAAATCGTGGATGAAAATGTAGCAACAAGCGTGGGAATCGGTCATACACGTTGGGCAACACATGGTGTTCCAAGTAAAGTAAATGCACATCCGCATCAAAGTACATCAAAACGCTTTACGCTAGTTCATAATGGTGTAATTGAAAACTATGAATTAGTGAAGAACGAATATTTACAAGATGTAACGTTTGTAAGTGAAACAGATACAGAGGTTATCGTTCAACTTATCGAACAACAAGTAAATACAGGTTTAAATGTAGAAGAGGCTTTCCGTAAAGCTTTATCTCTTTTACATGGTTCTTATGCAATTGGTTTACTTGATGCTGAAAATCCAAACATGATTTATGTTGCTAAAAACAAAAGCCCGCTATTAGTAGGTGTTGGCGACAACTTTAATGTTGTTGCGAGCGATGCAATGGCGATGTTACAAGTTACAGATCAATTTATCGAATTAATGGATAAAGAAGTGGTAATCGTAACAAAAGAAAGCATTACAATTAAAAACTTACAAGGTGAAACGATAGAACGTGCACCGTTTACAGCGGAATTAGATGCAAGTGATATTGAAAAAGGAACATATCCTCATTTCATGCTGAAAGAAATTGATGAGCAACCACTTGTAATCCGTAATATTATTCAAAAGTATCAAGATGAAAATGGCGAGATTGAATTAGATGAAGAGATTCGCAGTGCTATTTTAGCGAGCGATCGCGTTTATATCATTGCATGTGGCACAAGTTACCATGCAGGTCTTGTTGGAAAACAATTTATCGAGAAATTTGCAAAAGTACCTGTAGAAGTGCATGTCGCAAGTGAATTCTCTTATAATATGCCGCTATTAACAGAAAAACCTTTCTTCATTTACATTTCACAAAGTGGTGAAACAGCAGATAGCCGTGCCGTACTTGTGCAAACAAATGAAATGGGTCATAAAGCATTAACAATTACAAACGTACCAGGTTCAACACTTTCTCGTGAAGCTGATTACACGCTTCCTTTATATGCAGGACCTGAAATCGCAGTTGCTTCTACAAAAGCATATACAGCACAACTTGCCGTACTTGCAATCTTAGCAGCTGACATTGCAAAAGCAAAAGGTGAAGCTCTTGATTTTGACTTAACACACGAATTAGGACTAGTAGCAAATGCAATGGAAGTACTTTGTGATCAAAAAGAAGAAATGGACGCACTAGCAAAACAATTCCTAGCAACAACACGCAACTGTTTCTTTATCGGACGTAGCGTAGACTTCTATGTAGGCTTAGAAGGTGCATTAAAACTAAAAGAAATCTCTTACATCCAAGCTGAAGGATTTGCTGGAGGAGAGTTAAAGCATGGTACAATTGCGTTAATTGAAAAAGGTACACCAGTTATCGCACTTGCTACACAAGAGCATGTAAACCTAGGAATTCGTGGTAACGTAAAAGAAGTAGTAGCGCGCGGTGCAAACCCATGCATCATCTCTATGAAAGGCTTAGAAATGGAAGGCGACAGCTTCGTACTACCAGCGGTACACGAAGCACTAGCACCACTTGTAGCTGTAGTTCCATTACAACTGATCTCATACTACGCAGCACTTCACCGCGAGTGTGATGTTGATAAGCCACGTAACTTAGCTAAATCTGTTACTGTTGAGTAAGAGGTTGGATGAGTTAGTGTTTGTTGTGGATTTGAAATAAAGTCGCGATGTTTATAAAAAAGATGCGATGCTTCACCCCTTTAGATATGATTATCTAAAGGGGTGTTTTTGTGTCTAAAAGAAAAAGAACATCTGAAGTTGAAAAGTGGATGAAAGAAGGTCGTGGTTCAGGTATCGGTATAAATTATAAACCATGGCTGAAAATTCAAGATGTATCCTCTCTAGGTCGTTCAACTCGTTTAAAAGGAATAAAAACGAGTAGGCAACATGAATTTTTATCGGATTTAGAACGAAACTACTTTTATTTGACTGAACATTCGGATTTTATTTTTGATATTCGTGAGCAATTTCCTTTACTACCGTTGGAAGAAACGATTGTCATTGCAGATGAGTTAGGTATTAAGCATTCTACTGATCCTAAAACTGGTGAACCAATTGTGATGACAACGGATTTTTTATTAACAGTAGATAAAGGACAAGGTGTGTTTGAGGTGGCTCGTACAGTCAAAATGAAGGATGAATTATTGAAGGAGCGTGTACTGGAAAAGTTTGAGATTGAGCGTGAGTATTGGCAGAGACGAGACATTGATTGGGGCATTGTTACAGAGGAAGAGATTCATAAAGTAATGGCACGGAATATTAGCTACATTCATGACTACTACAATATTCGAGATTATGATGTATTTCAAAAAATGAGTCCGCAGCTCATCGAGGATTTATCTTTATCGTTGATGCAAAGATTGCTAAACGATTCATGCAGTGTTCGTATTATTACAAGTAAATTTGATTCAGATACACATCTGCCTTTTGGGAGTGGTGTGACCCTTTTTTATCATTTGCTTGCTCAGAAAATTATTGTGATAGATATGCTTAAACCAATAAATTTAGAGGAGGATATTGATATTAAGTCGATTGATGAAAGCAAGTTGAAGAAGGTGAAATACGGATGATTTATATTAATCAAGTGCTTCAATATGTAACGGATTCTAAGAGGATACGTGTAATCGACATTGAGGAATCGTATGTGTATATCGTTAATATTGATACGACGAGTGCTATGCCTCAAAAAGAACTATATGGTGTTTTACAGACGGACATTAAACAAGGTGAGCTTTTAGTGGTTATGGATCCTTATGCAAAAGCTATTCCAGATAATGAATTAACAGAAGTACAAATACGAAAACGTGAAGAAGATTGGTATATAGTTGAAAAATATATTCTTCATAATATGAGTGAACTACTTAATAAACAAGGTCGTGAAAATAAGATTCAGGAGATTGTTAAAGACAGTGGACTTGGGAAAACGAAGGTAAAAAAGCTTCTCAGTCGTTATTGGCAGCGTGGTATGAACAAAAATGCGATGTTACCTGATTACGCAAATTCCGGTGGTAAGGGAAGAAGCAAATCTTTAACAAATATCAAAATAGGACGCCCTCGAAGAGTAAATATTAGTGGGAATTATCAAACGGGCATCAATATTACTGATGAAGTTAAGGTGCAATTTGAACACGCTATTAACAAGTACTATCGCAAAACAAATAATTATTCACTAACAGATGTATATCATTTTATTTTGCGTGATTTCTATTCAGACCGCTATAAAGAGAATAGTGAAATGAAATACCATGTTTGGGATGCTAGTCGAATACCTTCATATAATCAGTTTTACTATTGGTTTAAAAAACTAGAGGATCCGAAAAAAGATATTCAATTCCGTAAGAGTGCCAAGGAATTTGAGTCTAAACATAGACCAATTTTAAGTGATTCAAAATCCGAAACAAATGGACCAGGAACGCGTTTCCAAATTGATGCAACGATCGCAGACATTTATTTAGTTAGTTCCTTGGATGTAAATAAAGTAATTGGTAGACCAGTTATTTACGCTGTAATCGATGTGTATTCTCGTATCGTTACAGGGTTATATGTCGGATTAGAAGGTCCATCATGGGTTGGAGCGATGATGGCTTTAGATAATATGGTCGCAGATAAAGTGGATTTTTGTAAACAGTATGGGATTGAAATACTTGAGGAGCAATGGCCTACACATCATTTACCCGAAATCATTATTGCTGATCGAGGAGAGTTTGAAGGATACTCTGTTGAAAATTTAATTAATAATTTAAATATCAAAATTGAAAATACAACCGCTTATCGAGGGGATTTAAAGGGGATTGTAGAACGTAAATTTCGTACATTGAATGGCAAGGTGAAACAAAAGGCGCCAGGTGCTATTCAAAAAGAATACCGTGAACGTGGAGATAGAGATTATCGCTTGGATGCGACTCTAAGTCTTAAAGAATTTACAGCAATAATTATTACGTTGGTTCTTCATCATAATCATAAAATTATTGATAAATACCCAATGGAAAAAGAAATGATTACAGATGGCTTAGTACCAACTCCAATCAAATTATGGAACTGGGGTATTCAAAATCGTAAAGGAAGACTAAGAACTGTTGATAGAAATATTCTAAGGTTAAATGTTTTGCCACGTGGGAAAGCTATCATTTCTAGAGCGGGCATTAAATTTAAAAATCTATTATATGGTTCAAAACAAGCTGTCGAAGAGCAATGGTACCTAAAACTAAGAAATACGAGTATCGAAATAGTTTACGATCCACGTAACGTAGAGAAAATTTATATTCCGCATGATAATGGGATGGATTTCGAGTCTTGTATTTTACTTGAGCCAAGTCAACAATATCGCAACGACCTCTTAGAAGAAATTATTTTTCAACAAAAATTACGAAGTGAATGGGAAGAAATCGAACGTTCCAATCAAATACAACTAACGATTAATACAGATGCAAAGATGGATGAAATCATTAAAAAGGCAAAGAACAAGAAACATCAATCTTTAAATGCATCTACTAGCAAAAGAGAAAAAATTGCATCTATTAGAGAAAATAAAAATACGGAAAAGCAGTTAAATAGACAGCAAGAAAAGTTTGATTTGTCACCAGCGGCTGTTAGTGAGAAAGCAGAAGTAATTGATTTTTCTACAAAAGAAAAGGTACAAAGTGAGCTATCTAAAAAGTCTAGCTCGCGCCTAATGGAAAAATTAAAGAAAAAGCGAGGTGAGAAGTTTGGAAAAGACGAATAATATTGTCCTTAAAGGTGATTTTGAGGAAGCGAATTATAAAGCGCAGGTTTTATCTGAGTATGACAATAATCCCTTTATCGAAGCGCTCCCGCCAATCTTTGATGAGGATGATGTGCTAGAAAGATTTATGGTAACGCCACGTATTACAGAGCAAGATAAACAAAGTGAAACAAACATTCGCTATCATGTGTTGAAGCATGTGAAAAACTTCATTCAACCTTTGCCTATCCATTTTGAAGTAGAGCGTCGTCTATCAACTTTAATTCGCCGAGGATACTTAGCACGGAATCCATTAGATAAAACATTTCTAGAGCGTATTCGGGTTTTACACCAGCTAAGAGAAGATGAAGAGGAAGCACATAAATATATTGATGAGCGATTAAATTATATTCGCTCCACAGCAGATAGTTTATCGATTATTGGCATTTCAGGTATTGGGAAAACAACAGCAATTGAGCGTTTGCTACTTATGTATCCGCAAGTTATTAAACATGAAGCTTACAAAAGACAACCGTTTAATCGTACACAAATTGTTTGGCTTAAAATTGATTGTCCATATGATGGTAGCTTATCTACAATGTGTAAAGGATTCTTCAAGGCGATTGATGATCTACTCGGTACTCGCTACTTAGAGAAGTATGGTTATTTAAATCGCGTTACATCAACAATGCTTTTACATATGACTTCTTTAGCAAGTATGTACGGTATAGGTGTATTAGTTATTGATGAAATCCAGCATCTATTACATTCGAAAAATGACCAAGAAGAAATGTTAAATTTCTTTGTTACATTATCAAATACAGTCGGCATCCCTACAGTGTTAATTGGTACCTCAAAGGCCCAACAATTATTTAAAGGAAACTTCCGCCAAGCTCGTCGTGCAGCAAGTGATGGTGCAATCATTTGGGATCGTATGGTTGAGGACAGTGAGGAATGGGAGTTCTTTTTAGAAACATTATGGGAGTTACAATGCTTAAAAACTCGTTCAGAACTTACTGGTGAAATTAAAAAGACGTTTTATGAAGAATGCCAAGGAATTACTTCGGTAGCTGTAAATTTGTTTATTCTAGCACAGGAGCGAGCGCTGTTTGATGAATCAAATGAAGATGAAACAATTACTCCTCGAGTATTGAAGAAAACAGCTAAAGAGGATATGGAAATCATTCAGCCGATGCTTAATGCCATTCGTAAAAATGATTTAAAGGCAATGTATAAGTACGAGGATGTTATGATTAATCTTGACGAGTTAATGATTAATCATAAGCAAAATACCGAGTACGAGGGGAAAATCAAAGCAGCGATGAAAGAACGCCAAAATACATTGCAATATAAGCGTCAGGATATGATTGAGAGTTTGAGTATAGAAGTTGCTTCGTTAGGAATTTTTGATATTCTGAGTGCGACAGAGATTAGGAAGTTTATTACTAAGGTTGTAGAAAAACAACCTATTGATGTGAATTACAATGAACTAAAGCTAGATGTAATCCAACAGATGATTGAATTGAATCAAAAGAAAAAACAACGACAAATTTTAGGGAAAACAAAAAAGAGTGAGTTATTACCGTTATTGAAGTTTAGAGAGCAAGCACTAATACAAAAACAACATCCATATGAAATTTTGAATAGAAATGGTTTTATTAAAGCACCTATTTCTGAGTTTTATTAAGGGAGATATAATCTATGTTTATTGTTAAACAAAAAGGACCCACTTGTGGTATGTATGCTCTTTTGAATGGAATATTTATGTTTCATAACATAAAAGGATTCCGAACTACTAAAACTCATAAAATTGTTTTGAGATTATTAAAAGAAAACCAATTAGACAAAGACAATGATGCAGAGGGAAGAACATTTGTAGGAGAGTTTTTTGATATAGACGAATACCTTTTATTTATTACAAGAAATAAAGAGTTAATTACCAACGAAATCTCGAATTATTTTGGTGAAGATATTCGATTTGAAGTATATAAAGTTCCGTTTTCACAAATAAAGAATGAAACTAATGCACTGTTTATTGTACCAATTTTAGATAATAAGATTAAAAGTAACGGTCAAGTTATATCGCATTGGATTAGCCTTAAATTTAATAAGAAAAATGGTAAATACAAAGTTGTGAATAGTCGGAGTAGAGTGATGAAATCTTTAGCTCTATATAAAATTCAAGAGAAACATTTTAATTTAGAAGATGGGTCTTTTTATTGGAATAGATATAAAAGAAAGAAATATATGCCTGCATTTAATAGTATTGAAAAATATGTGAGAAATCGATTGAAGAAAAAATATGATTTTATTGAAAAAAGAATTTTGAAAAATAAAATCAACTATACCACAGGGGAAGTTATCATGATAAGAAGGTTATGAGGTGATTATATGCTACCCTTTTTCACAAATGCATATCCAGATGAATTGATATATTCAGCGATTGCACGTTATCACTTTTATAGTGGCAATATTGATTGTAAAGACACGTTAGAAGAAGTGTTTCAAAGTCGTTCTGTGATTCCGAGTGTGGAGATTGGTAACCATTTTGCTATATTAGCTCAGCAACTAGGTTCTAACTATTCTGTTGAGACTATATTAGCTAATCATACAATTTATCCTTATTATGCAATGTTTTTAACAAAGCAGCGTCAGCAAGAAATTCTACGAGATGTTGCTAGTAATGGACAAGCACTTTATACAAGACTTGGTATGATTGCAGGAAGTATTTGTAGAAAAGCTGGACTCTATTATTGTCCAGAATGTACGAAGAATGATGTAGAGCAATTTGGAGAGCCATATATACATCGAGAGCATCAGTTACAAGGCATTGATTATTGTCCCCATCATGAGGTGCAATTGAGAAAATACCCAGTAGATACGACCAGCCGTATTGAATACATTCGTTTTGAGTTAAAGAATATGAATCTATCTTCTATTTACAAAGCTGATCCTTTTGCAGAAATTTCAATTCACTTATCAAAACAAGCATATAAGTTATTACGATTACCATTGCATAAATTTTCATGTGAAGATATTAAGCTGAAACACCGTGCGTCATTGTTTGAATTAAATCTGATTACAGTTTCGAATCGAGTACGTCAAAAAGAATTGTATCAAGCGTTTAAAAGTAAGTTCCCTAAAGGCTTTTTAGAAAAGTATGAGAGTACTCTAAATATAGCGGATGAGTATAACTGGTTAAAAGTGATTACTCGTAATACAAAGCGTCATGTACACCCCTTTAGGCATTTGTTAATGCTTTATTTCTTAGAACAGGATATAGATGACTTGGTAAATCAAGAGGCTCATGTAGGTCCGTTTAGTGTGGGGCCTTGGCCTTGTTTGAATAGAGCAGCAACACACTATAAAGAATCAGTCATTCCTAGTGTTGAGGTTACAAGAGATTTTAAATCAACAGCCCCAATTGGTACATTTAGCTGTTCGTGTGGTTTTGTCTATGCAAGAAAAGGTCCTGATATGTCTTTAGAAGATCGATTTCGCATAGGAAGAGTAAAAGCATTTGGTGAAGTGTGGAAGTTAAGGCTTAAACAATTATCTAATAAGAACCTTAGTACAAGATCGATTGCGAGGGAATTAGGAGTCAATTCCAAGACAGTTAAAAGGTATTTAGAGGAACATGAGATAACAAATAATCAAGTGAAGATAGAAGATAAGGTGTTATTAGAACAGTATCGAAATGAGATGATAGAAGGTATACGAAAATTTCCTGATTTATCTCGTACAGATTTGCGAGAGCTTTTTAAAAAGCAATATATGTTCTTATATAGATATGATAAAGAATGGTTGATGGAGAATTTGCCCATAAAACAAAAGAAGCTAGAACCGACTAAAACGATAGACTGGGATAAGAGAGATAGAGAATACGTTGTAAAAATAAAAGTACTCTATAAAGCGTTACTGGCGGAAGAAAGACCTACTCGAATAACGGTTTCAGCGATAGGTAAACGATTAGGAATACTAGCGAACTTGGAGCGTCATTTAGGTAAATTATCGCAAACAAAGGAACTATTAGAAGCAATAACTGAGTCAGTCAAGCAATTTCAAATTCGTCGTTGTTGTAAGATTATCGATCATATGTTGCAAGAGGAACAACCTGTATTACTATGGAAAATACAGCGCCTTGGTGCTGTGAAGTCACATCATTTTTATAATATAAAACCGTATTTGGAAGAATATTTACAAAATAAACAGGAAGTGAATAATTATGAGCCAACAACAGGTTAAAATTAAATGGCCTTTTGCAGAAGACGAAAAAGTAAAGTTAATATGGATCGGTGATCCCTTTCGGCAAGATAATAAAATAATGTTTAAATCATATTTTCGTACAAATAATTGTACAGAAAGTATATTAATGGATTGGGGTACATTACCCTGCTTGGCAATCCAGCACTATTATACGGATGGAATTATTACGACTAGTCAATCTCCCAAAGACATATTTGAAGTTGATATAACCCTCTATCCTAATGGAGTAAAATATTATGAAAAACCGTGGGTTATTAAAGGGAATAAGGATTCTGCAACTTCTCGTAGTTTTATATTTTCTTTTAAAGGGAAGAATATTATATTGCCAGTTGTTGAAGTGATTCGTAGTATTTTAGCACCCAATGGATTCTTATTATATCGCTTATTTGAATCTAATTCATTTCCTCAGTTTTTCACAGAAGTATACGAAACTAATAGAATGCACCTTGATTTTTCCTCACAATATGAAAAAAAAGTATACAAAAGCACCTTTTGTTTATCAATTAGCTTGGCTTCTAACGAATCTAGACTTACGACGAGTATTTGAAAATATATCCTTTACCTGGCTTCAAGAAAAAATTTTAAAATTTGACTGGGCATTTACCAAACCAATTACCGTCACAGCTAGGGTTAAGGAGAGTAATAATAGCTGGACTGTACTCCAAATTGTTAACGTGAAGAATAAGCATATTCCATATGAAAGTATTTTAATTTCACACCCAGAAATACAAGATAGAGAAAGATCTAATGAAGCAAAGAAAATTACTTATCATAAACAGAATCAAAAGGGTAATCAGGAAGAGTTTACACTAGATGAACAGGTAGATGGGGCCACTGAAGATTTTGATCTGATCCAAATGAATCAATTAAAGCATGAATATACAACAATACCTAAAATTGATCGTGTTAAGGGTAATTCTACTAAGCAACGAACTAGAGAAGATGAAAATACGAAGAAATACTATATTGACAATGATTCTATTCGCTCCACAGCTGACGTTGGTGGGGAACAGTTGGCACGAGGATTAGAGCAGCAAATGTTACACGAAATTCAAACACAGGGTGAACTACAGGATTTTATTAATGTATTAAAAATAATGGAACAGCATCCACAAGTACGAGAAATCAGAGTGGTTATTGATGTATTACCAGATGGAGTGGGGGAGCGAAAATTTACGAAATTAAGTGATGGTATTACGAAACGACGTTATGTAATTGCTGAAGTATACATGGTTAATAAGAGACGATTTAGCATTATAGAAGTTGAGCGAGAAAAATATTCATTGTCTATGCTTATTTTATCATCACCTAATATTTATGGGTGGAAAGTGATTTACAATTGTCTCCTTGTAAACCTTGTTAATGGTAGTGGTACTTGGACCAAGAAGTCTTTAGAGTATATAAAGAATCAAACTGTTATTGTGGTCAAAGTAAGACATAGTAATAAAGACATTCAACACAGGGCTGAAATTTTATTAAAAAGGTTGTTATAATTGTCCTACTAAAATTTTATTGCAAATTAATTAAATTTAAGAAGTTTAGGATATATAATATTAATTATATAGTTAAATTTTAATATATTAGATATTTATAAGTGTAAATATAGATATGGGTACAGCTTAGTTTGAATATTTAAGTAATAACAGATGCTGCTGCACATATCCCAACTGATAATACTAAGCGGAGTGAATAAAATGGATATTTCAAATCAATTAGAAAATAAAATGCTGGAATTAAATGCTTTAATTTCTAAGGTAGATACAGAAGATGTATTAGGTATGATAGCAACAGAATTTCAAATGATCGTTCCGGGAGATGATATAACAGTTTTTGAAACTACATCTTTATTATCTCCATTTAAACAATATATTTATTTATGTAATTTATTATTTTCTATCCCACAATTAAAAGTATTGTCCTATGAATCAGAAGATTTTCCAAGTATATATAAGGAAATTAAGGAAAAGTTAAATGAAATAGTAAATATTTATGGGTTAATTTTCTTTCCAGAATCTAATGAACAAATTTCAGAAGAATGGATTCAAAAAAGAGAACTATGTATGCCTGTTTTTATGAATTACTTTAATATACACTCTCTCAATAGCGAGGAACAGTTGAAAGATAGAATAGTAAGTTGGTTTAGTCAATATAATGACTATTATTTAAGTCAAATACAATTAACTGTAGAGGATTTAATTGCTATCTATGATTTGCTTAAATCTAGGTTAATACAGGATTTCAAAAAAACTAAAAAATTCTTTGATAAGATGAATGAAATTAGAGAATTTACATTTAGTCTAATGGAAAGTAAAGGATTAGAATTTGATGAAGCGATAGGAATTTCCCGTCAAAAGTATGGGGATGCTGTTGATTTAAATGATTTTGAAAAGTGTCTTAATGAACAACTTTTTATCGTTAAAAAATCTGATTTAAGTAGTTTATATGATCGCTCAAAAGTAGAAAAGTTCTTATCGTTATTTTCATTAGAAAGAGAAAAGAGAGAGGTAACCTACTATACTCAAAAAGGACCTTTTGAACAAAAGCCTATTTGGAAGAAAAGTGAAGAACTTTTCTTTGTTCCAATTTACAAACAAATTTTAGAAGCTATTTATAATCTGTTATCCAATATAATCGAAACAAGTACACTAAAAGGAAGTTTTTATAGAAATAGAGATAAAAAAACAGAGAATAAGACAATAGATTTATTTAAAATGTTATTTAGAGACAGAGCATTATATTATTCAACGGTTTTTGAAACTACTGATGCTCAAAATGAACATGATTTACTAATTATTAAAGAAAACAATATATATATTATTGAAGTAAAAGCATCTAAGTTTAAAGAACCTTTTAGGGATCCTGATAGAGCATTTACAAGAATTACAAGAGACTTTAAAAGTGATGGGGGAATACAAAAGGCTTTTGAACAAGGGTTAAACTTGAAGAATTTGATATTATCTCAGCCTAATACAATTTTATATGATGAACATGGTAATGAAGTTGTGAATATTACCTCTGATAAAGTAGAAAATATCTATATAATTTGTGCAACCGCTGAAAATTTCGGAGTAATAGCTTCTAATTTATCTTACCTATTGGAAAAAGAAATAGACGAACACTTTCCAATTTCAATAAATACATTTGATTTGGAGCTTATAATCGACTTTATTAATTATAAGGGGTTAGATGAAGCTGTATTCGACGACTATTTAAACTTCAGAAGAACTTATCATTCAAAAATATTAGCGACTGACGAGTTGGATATTTTTGGGTATTTCTTTAGTGGATCTAAGATTGATGAGAGTGCAGATTTAATTCAAATAGATCCTAATTATGCAGGGATTTTTGATGAGATGTACTTTGAGAAAAATGGAATGATAAAAAAAATAGAATCAAAAGGTAGCAAGACAATAAAAAAGAAAGTAAATGGTTGTTCTAATAAAAGAGGAAAGAAACAAAGGAGAAAAACTTCGAAAGCCAGCAGAATGAAAAATAGAAAAAAATAGAAAATCACTATAATTTTATAATGTATTATAGTAAAAATAAAGTTAGTATTTTTTGCTCGGATTTTACATGAATATCCATAAAAATTTACAAAAGTGCTAGGTATGTATCAACTTAATAGCTAAGGATAGTGGACATAAATAGTCGACCGAATGGAACTAACGTTCTATAATTGGTGTTAACAAATACACTTAGTAGGAGGAATAAAAAATTGAGCAACAATATAGACATAAATAATAACAATTTAGATTTTTTAGACAGAGAAGATTTATTGAAAATACTTAAAAATATGGTGGATGGAGGAGTATCATTAAGCTTTTATGGGAAGCGGACAGCCGAAGAAATTTATAAAAAGGTACGACCAAGGGTAACTCGTGTGAATAGAAAGTTATGTGTAGGTACTGAGGAGCAGCAGGCCAGAAATATAATTCTTGAGGGAGAAAATCTTCAAGGCATGGTTACATTATATAAATACAGAGAGCAAGTTGATTTGATTCTCACAGATCCTCCATATAATACTGGACAATATTTCCGTTATAATGATAAATGGGACACAGACCCAAATGATCCAGATTTAGGGACAATAGTTGCAGAAGATGATGGTTCTAAGCATACAAAGTGGATGAAGGCGATGATGCCACGTCTTCATATGATGTGGAAGATGCTTAAACCAACGGGTGTAATGGCTATATGTATTGATGATAATGAACTATTTCACTTAGGAATGATGATGAATGAAGTATTTGGTGAAGAGAATAGAATAGGTATTATTAACTGGCAAAAGTCCTATGCTCCTAAAAGTGATAGCAAACATATGTCTACTGGTGCGGAATATATACTTGTGTATGCAAAGGATAAATCATTAGCTAAGACAGGACTTTTACCTAGGGAGGATTCAACTAATTCGAAGTAAAAGAACCCGGATAACGATCCCGAAGGACTT
Organism: Bacillus cereus group sp. BfR-BA-01430; assembly: GCF_022663115.1. NCBI lineage: Bacteria > Bacillati > Bacillota > Bacilli > Caryophanales > Bacillaceae > Bacillus > Bacillus cereus group sp. BfR-BA-01430. The sequence goes on along the minus strand of NZ_JAKUEW010000014.1, from coordinate 54,703 downwards.
TGGCGAAATGATAATGCTACTGTGGCTACGGTAGTAGAGAAGGATACTTATGCAATTCAATCACCTTTTACAGGTGCTTTACATTATCCTGGAGCAAGAGCATGGTCCTTTCCAAAGAAAACCATGAAAGAATGGTTAGAACAATGGGGTTCAGAGTATATTGAAATATCCATTGGAGATGGAAGAGCTAACGCTTTGGTAATAAAAGATGCTCCTATCCCATCTATTCCTCTAGATAGAAATTTAGAAAATAATCCAGTAGTTGAAAACGAAGATGTGTTTCATTCGCCAGCTATCCAATTATCAAGAGAAGCAGCGAATTATATAATGCACAATGAGGTATGGCCGATATTGTATTTTCCAAAAAAAGGGCATGGTAGACCTGCAATAAAAAGATACTTAAAAAATGTTAAAAGAGGAAAAGTGCCTTTAACATATTGGGGGGATGATAGCTATGAAGTCCCTTTCGAATTAGGTGCTCAATCATGGAATCATGAAGAATCTGGACATAGTCAGACTGGCATCAATGAGCTTGATGAAATAATAGGAAAAGGACATAAATTTCAAACTGTAAAACCTTTGAAGCTAATGAAAAAAATTATTCAGCTGTGGTGTCCTTCCGAAGGATTGGTACTCGATCCTTATGCAGGATCTGGAACGACCGGACATGCAGTGTTGGAATTAAACCAAGAAGCGGGTACAAAAAGAAAGTTTATTTTAATTGAGCAAGGTAACTCAGAAAAAGGTGACAAATATGCTAGAAGTTTAACCCAAGAGAGGATTCGTAGAGTTATAACTGGTGAGCGTCCGGATCAGAATGGAGTTCTTATACAAAAGTATAAACCAATTAATAGTGGTTTTGAATTTAGAACTTTAACAAAACAAATTGATGCTAATACAGTACTTACAATGAAAAAAGATGAATTAGTCGATTTGGTGATTACATCGCATTGGGAAAATGAAAGAAGATCCAGTTCTAATTTAATTAGAATAGAAAATACTAAATTTCGTTATTTGGTGGGGAAAAATGACGAAAACGAGGGTTACTTTATTATTTGGAATGGCGATGATGAAGTAGGTCAATTGGATTTAGAGACATATGGAACTATTATTGAGGAAGCTAAAAAAGAGAATTTAAATGGACCTTATCATGTATATGCAAGATACGAAGTTTTTCAATCCAACAGTGTTAGGTTCTATAAAATACCAGATAAAATTTTAGCTCATTTGGGATTAAATGAAAATAGTGATCCTTATAATGAGATTGAAGGGGAGTAGTAAAAATTGAATCTTTTACCGTTTCAAATAGAGGCATCAACTAAAATTGCAACTCGTTTTGCTGATTATATGAAAGACCCTCTTACAGTTACAAGAACTAAAATAGTGCCCTTTTATCAAAATCTATCTTCGATTACTGGAAGTGGAAAAACATTAATTCTTGCAGATGCAATTGAACAAATAAGATGTCTACTTCCTGTGGAACCAATCGTATTGTGGTTATCAAAAGGAAAAGTAGTTGTATGGCAAACATATACGAATTTATCATCGGGTAAGTACTCAAATTTTCTTGGAGGATTCACTGTTAAGCCTCTTCTTGATACTAGTAAGGGAGATATAGAGTCACCAGAATCTGGTCTCCTTTTAGTGGCTACAGTAGGGAAATTTAATCAAAAGGATAAAGAAAAGGGTGATAGAAAAATTTTCAGAGTGCAATTGGATAGCGCAGACGACTCTTTATGGAATTTATTAAAAGAACGTCGGAATGCAAAAGGGATTAAAAGACCATTGATAATAGTTTATGATGAAGGGCATAACCTTTCTGATCAACAAACTAATCTTTTGTTGGAATTAAATCCAGATGCTTTAATTGCAGCGAGTGCAACAATGAAAGTTCCTCAATCTCTTTCAAATACCATTGATAGACTAAAGGTAGATAAGGGCTGGAAAGATGAAGATTTTTATACTAGTGTAAAAAGTTCAAGTGTTGTTGGATCAGGATTAATAAAACAAAATTTGCTACTAGGAGGATATTTAACACCAATGGAAATAGCTCTAGATGACATGGTGTCAAATATTATAAAGGTTGAGCGACAGTGCCAAAAGCTTAATGTGAAATTTAAACCTAAAGCAATCTACGTCACTAATACCAATGTTATATCGGGTATAGAAAAAGACGAGGTTAAACAACCCTTTGATGATAGAAAAGCTAGACCAATTGTGATATGGAAATATCTTGTTGAAACTAAAGGGATTGATCCTTCCGAAATAGCTGTTTATTGTAATTTGAAGTTTGATAAAAAATTTCCGCCACCAGAAAATTTCCGTCTTTTCTCCGGTGGAGATTCGGACTATGATGATTTTATATCTGGTAATTTTACCCATATTATATTTAATCAAACCTTACAGGAAGGCTGGGATGATCCTTCAGTTTATTTTGCATATATAGATAAAGATATGGGATCACAAATACAAGTTACTCAAATAATAGGGAGGGTCCTAAGGCAGCCTGGAGCAACTCATTATGCATCTGAAGAGTTAAATACCGCTCATTTTTTCATAAGGACAGATGAAAAAAATACATTTGAAGAAGTATTGCAAGAAGTAAAAGGGAAAATCACAGCAGATTCGCCTGAAATTAATCTTACTTACTATAAAAAAGGCACTAGTAACGATAATCCAATTCTTCAACCTAAGTGGAAACTACAGGTTCCGGAGATATCAATTAATTCACAAAATGCTCAAAAGCCAATAAAAGAAATAACTGATAGAATACAAGATTTTAGGTATGATACTGTTAATACAATAGGAAAAGGTGGACGAATTCAGGTCCTACAATCAATTGGTACGGAAAATGATAATGAAGAAGAATGGGTTGAAGTTGAACATAGTAACCGTGTATCCGCGAGATGGATATTTATAAGAGAAGCTCAAAAAACTTATGGTAAAGCTATTAATCTATGTGATATTGAAGATCCAAAATTAGATGCGTTAGTAGAATATAGCAGTAATGCAGCAGAGCATTTAAGGGAATCTGCAAATAAAGTTGTTAAAACATATATTGATTATTCTAATGTGATGCAAAATAACTATAATCTACTTGAAGTATCTCCTATTCCAGTGAAACAAGCTGAAATGATTAGATATAACAACTCAGTACATGAAGGATATAGTGGGTTAAATAATTTAGAAAAAACATTTGCTAAAGCTATAGATAAATACGGATTAAAATGGCTTAGAAACCCATCGAGAGGTTATTTTGAAATACCATTACTTGATTTAGCGGGGAATAATAATTTTAATCCTGATTTTATAGTTTGGAGTGAAAATTCCATTATTGCTATAGATACTAAAGGGGATCATTTGATTGCTCAAGATTCAGCTAATAAACTTTTTTATCTTGACTCAATTGGAACGGGAAAACCAGTTAAAATTCGTCTTGTAACTGAGGGCGAATGGGATGATGAAAGGACTAAACGTGGAAAACATGGTTATACTGTATGGATATTGAAAAATGGTAAGATTAAGCCTATATGGTGTAAAGATGTTGAAGGGGCAATTAGTATATGTGTTGATAGCGAATTTAATTAAATTATATACTAGTAGTTTTTATAATTAATATAAAAATGGTTTAGAACGATTTTTTATTAAATCTACTCCAAGATTTCAAACAACATGAAGTGATAGGGAAATTGTGATTTTTATTTAATTTAAGTGAAAAGCTTCTTACAGTATTTGGATTACATAGTTGGAACTCTAATTACCGATTTTGAGTAGATGTGTTGAATGATAATATGAAAAATAAGGTGAAAGCGATTAAACTTTATTAAAAAAATCTCATACTTAGCTAAAAAGAGTGACACCATTTTGATTAATCTTTTTTCAAAATGGTGTTTTTATAGTTGCTGTTAAATGAAGGTCTACAACTTCAGTTTGATTAAACTTTATTCCAAACCAACATTGGTTTTGTACAGAGATAATAAAGTTGTTTAATTTACAATAAAGTCATTTAAAAAATAATATAGTTGTTTAAAAATCCTTCTTCTACTAACGAGGCAGGTTAGTGGAAGAAATAGCAAGTGGGTTTAACTAGGAGAAGTGTCGATGACATTAAAGAAGACACCGAGGTGTCTTCTGTTTTTTAAATTAAGGATATCGATAAATTAAGATTTATTTACTTAACATTATACTTATTTTCGGACCGAGGCATCTAATCGGTGAGTATATACAAACCAAGTAATGCTTGCTGTTAATAATGTTGACGAAATTAAAGCTGTAAGAACACTATATGTTTGCCAAATAAGTATCGTTGACCAATCGAAGGCAAAAAACATTATACACTGGGCAATCGTAGCGATTAGGAAAATAATTGTTACGATTGTTCTCTTTTTTGTCATTGGCTGCTGCTCATTCGTTTTCTTTTTTCTTAATCCTAAGAAAAATAACAGAACGGCTAATAGGCAAAGAATAATTGTGGTAGACGACAAAATGATATCCAACAGTTGTGTGCCGCTTATCTCATATGACTGAGTTAGATTGCCGTTTAATATATTTTTAACTTTTAGTACCAGGTTTATATTGGTATTTGCGCCGTTGCTCAGTAAGCAGATGGCTGTTCTTTCATTTGGCAGTATGGCTACTTCGGTACTAAAATTTGGATTACCCCCAGTGTGTTCTATAAACGTTTGTTCGGCGTTTACCGACCAACCTGCCGCATAATACATATCATTGACAGCCGAAACAGACATATCACCCCTATGTGATTTTTCGATGGCCCTGTGAAATATTTCGGGTATGTCCTGCACGATACCCATCTGTATGCCCATCCAACGCGCCATATCTTTTGTATTAGAAATGATATAGCCGGCAGGTTTATTCCCAGCATAATCCGGAGCGTTAAATGGAGTTGTTATAAAAAAGGAAGAACGGTAACCCTGTGCTAACTGTCCAGTGGCTTGAGCATCTTCTTTATAAACATACGTCTGGTGAAGACCTAAGGGTAGAAATACCTGTTCCTTCATAAAGTCTTCATAGCTTTGTCGTGATACAATCTCAATAACCAAACCCAATACGTCATAATTAACGGTTCCATAGTTATATTGTTCACCGGGAGAGAACGCCAATTCTGCATCTACCAGCGTTTCCACAGTCTTTTGCAACATATCAGGCGTATTACCTTGTGGAATATTTTGAATATGTCTAATATTTGTTAGGCCGCTGGTATGGTGAAGAAAGTTATTTAGTGTAAGGTTTTGCATATCAACAGGTTTACCTTGATACTTTAACGTAAACCAAGGTAAATATTTTTGGATAGGGTCAGTCATTGATAGCAGCCCTTGCTCTTCCAATAGCAAAATCCCCATACCAGTAAAAGCTTTACTCACCGAGGCCAACTCATAGAGTGTATTTTCACTTGCAGACTGGCCCTTTTCAAGATCTGCATACCCAGAAGAAAAGTAGAACACTTCACCATCAGCAAGTATTGAGATTGACATTCCAGGCACACCTGACGTACGACAGGCATCATCTAGCAATGCTTGTATTGCCACAGATTTCGAATCTGACAACGCATAACCTTGTGTTACGAATCCTGAGAATAATATAAATATCGTTAATACAAAAACAATAGTTTTTTTCATATACTCTCCTTTTTGAAGAATTATAAGGGGAAAAATAACTTATTTTTATAACTATAAACTAAACTCTAATTTATCTTTCTATTTACCTATATAATATCAAATGATTGTGAAGAGTTACACTTAAACTAACGGGGGCGTTAGTTCAATAAGAAGTAAACAACTTTATTATTCATTTTTTAAGCATTACATAAGCAGATGGATATAATTTGAAACAACTTTAAAGAGCCTTGCTGCATATAGAATGTAGTAAGGCTCTTATCTTTTTTAATCAAAATTCAATAACTTTATTATCACTATACATGGTTGTGGATTTGAAATAAAGTCATGATGTTTATAAAAAAGATGCGATGCTTCACCCCTTTAGATATGATTATCTAAAGGGGTGTTTTTGTGTCTAAAAGAAAAAGAACATCTGAAGTTGAAAAGTGGATGAAATAAGATTGAGGTTCAGGGATAGGAGCCTTGCTCGTAACAACTCACATAATAAAAATTTAAAAAACATGAAAAAACTTGAAGTTTACGTTGCGTCATTTTATATACTGTTTAATAACTACCATATATATCTATTTTGTTTATTGACATATAAGTTGCAGCTATGGATAACAAAAGATAACTGCACTTGTTTTTTCTCTTTGTTTTCACTTGGTATGGGGCACAGGAAAAAAGTCTAATCGCTTCTATGCATGAACGAATGCTCTCTCCACCTAAAAAGAAGAGCTTTATATCGTTTTTTAATTTGTATTTATATATTTAGAGATACTTAGATAAAAGGGATTAGGAGAATAGGAGGTTTTTAGATGAAACAGGGAGATATTATTATTTATGGATGTGTCATTATAGGTGCAGGTATCGGACTGACACTGGATCATGCATTTCCTGGTGTACTGATTGGCTTAGGAGCAGGATATTTAATTAAAAACTTTTTTGGTAAAGAAGAATAAATGTGGAATGAATGAAATAATTGTTAACGATAACGTACAGAAAGGTAGGTTTATCCGTTGATACACATTAATAAGGTTGGGGAGCTGACAGGTGTTACAGTAAGAACACTGCGTTATTATGATCAAATCGGATTATTAAAACCTGCGTCCAAAACAGAGGGTGGCCATCGTTTATATACGAATGAAGAAATAAAAAAACTACAGCAGGTTCAATTTTTAAAAAAGGTTGGATTTTCGTTACATGAGATTAAGAATATGCTTGCTTCCAGTGCATGGGATTGGTCAGATAGTTTAAGGAGACAATTATCTTTTGTAATAAAAGAGCAGGAAAATTTAAAGAAAATAGAGTTATCCTTACGAGAAATGATACATGGAATCGCGATAGAAGGAGAAGAAAACTGGATCGCGATTCAGAAGGTTATGCAATTATCTAGTAAAGATAAAGAAATACAGCAATATTATCTTGAATCTGTATTTAAAGATAGAGAAATGAAACTATGGGAAAAGGTTCCCAATATGGCAAGTGAGAATGCTGATTCACTAGAATGGATTGCTCTGATAGGTCAGCTAAAGCGTTATATGAAGGATGGTCCAAAAGCAACCAAAGTCCAGAATATTATTAGAAGAATGGATGAAAAGCGCTTAGAGGAATTTGAAGGTGAAGATGAATTTTTAGATAAACTTTGGGAAATAAGGATGTCACCAAAACAATCAGAGAAATTGAGATTATATCCAATTGACCATGATGTACTTGAGTTTATGGATCAAGCATATGCCATTTTTATGGCTGAAAAGAATAATTTCCAACCGGAATAAGGGGGAAGAAGGATGAGTACAGAACTACTTCTCCTAATAGGGGGATTGGCCTTATTAGACACGTTAAGCCCTGCTACATTAGGGGTAACGGTATATTTACTTTTAACAGATAAAGAGAAACTTACTAAATATTTATTGGTTTATTTACTGACGGTAGCAGGATTTTATTTTGCTGTTGGAGTTTCACTCATGTTAGGATTAGATTTCTTGCTTGAGATAATTTCTGGCGTATTTCAAAATCGAATCGTAAGCTGGGCGTTCTTTATTATTGGGGTGATATTGTTCATAGCGAGTTTTTATGTTCCAACAAAGAAAAGTTCAGACCTACCTGCACCAAAATCAAAAAGTATTCTTTCAATGGTTGCTCTAGGATTCACTACTTCATTCATTGAAGTAGGTAGTGCATTTCCTTATTTTGCAGCAATTGGCATAATGACTACTTCTAATCTATCGTGGGTGGAATGGTCGTCTATTTTAGCTGGATACAATTTTATTATGGTGTTGCCTTCCCTCGTGCTGTTTCTCTTCTATCTCCTGTTTGGAAGGTGGATGCAAACATTTCTCGAGAAGCTTCGAGTGAAAATCGCTAATCATACAGGGGCGGCTCTTTCTTGGATTATGTGTATAGTTGGTCTTATCTTGATTTTGAATAGCCTAGATTATTTGTAGCATGTTTGACTAGAGTATTAGTTAAAAGCAGAATTGTTCAACAATCGGGACATATTCTAACATGATGAATTGCAAACATATTGTAAATTTGAGATGATTTAGGTAGAAAACTAAAATGTAATATAGGATGTGTATTACTATGAATATCATAGAAGGGGGAAGGGAAATATAGGGAATTCATGGAGACGACCTAAAATAAAAATTCAAAGAACAAAAAGTGAATGGATTTGGGATATCATTGGATATTCATTTTTTTAGGATCAATCATTTTTTTGATCATTATTTGGGGAAGATTACCCGAGGAAGTACCGGGGCATTATAGTGCAGCTGGAGTTGTAGATCGTTGGGGTACTAAGGGGGAACTTTTGATTTTACCAGGAATCGGGGCATTTACCCTGCTTTTAATGCAAACTGTAGAAATGTTTCCAGAAGTTCATAACTATCCACAAAGACTGAATGAATCGAATGCTAAGCAGTTTTATTTAAATAGCCGAAAAATGATGAATCAATTAAAAAATGTTTGTTTAGTTGTTTTTGCTTTAATCCAATTTGAGACAATTTCAGTCACTTTAGGTTGGAAAATCGGTTTTGGTAAGTTATTCCTAAAACTGTTTTATTAAAGAATGAAACAACTAAAAATAGGAAGAGCGTGTTTTGATTAATCTTTTTTCAAAACACGCTCTTTTTTATAATGAAATAAAACTTCTCAGTAACCGTTTGTTTGAACCTTTTTTAGTTATTTTATAATGACTTCTGAATTGTTAGCTCTATTCGCAAACTGTTCCAGTTGCAATACCAGTTGGAGCGTCACCTGCCAGAATGGTATTAATAACCATATTGGTGGCAGTATCAATAACCGAGACTGTATTTGTAACATAGGCAAGAGATCCATCTGGCAAAATAGCTACTTGGTCAGGTGATAGCCCAACAGGGATAGTAGCAATTACTGTATTCAATGACGTATTTATTACGGATACATTGTTACTTTCTTTGTTTACAATGTAAACAAAAGAACCATCTGGTGTAATGTCTGCACCGACAGGAGAGTTCCCGACGTCAATCGTATTGATAACCGTATTCGTGGCAGTATCAATAACGGATACTGTATCAGTTAAGGTCATATCATTACCTTGATTTGTAACATAAGCACGAGTCCCATCTGGTGTAAAGATGATAGATCGAGGACGATCTTCAACGGCAATTGTATTAATCACCGTATTGGTAGCAGTATCAATAACCGAGACTGTATCATCTAATTCATTTGCCACGTAAGCAAGAGATCCATCTGGAGAAAAAGCAATTCCTTGTGGAGCATTTCCGACGATAATTGTATCAATCACTGTATTGGTAGCAGTATCAATAACGGAAACGGTATCGAAGCCATGATTTGAAATATAAGCGGTTGCTCCGTTTGGAGAAATTGCTACACCAAGTGGCTCTTCTTCAACAGGAATCGTAGCAATCACCGCATTCGTAGCAGTATCAATAACGGAGACTGTATTAGAAAAGATATTTGGGACATAAGCTCTTGTTCCATCTGGTGAAACCGCTACTTCAAGAGGTGCATCTTCTACAGGAATCGTAGCGATTACCGTATTTGTTGCTGAATTAATGACAGATACGGTATCATTTGCTGGATCGCCCATAGCTCCTGCATTGGTAACATAAACAAGGAAATTACATGTTGGTCCAGTCGGCCCTGTAGCTCCGGTTGGCCCCGTCATTCCGGTTGGTCCCGTAGCTCCGGTTGGCCCCGTCATTCCGGTTGGTCCCGTAGCTCCGGTTGGTCCCGTAGCTCCGGTTGGTCCCGTAGTTCCGGTTGGTCCCGTAGTTCCGGTTGGCCCCGTCATTCCGGTTGGTCCCGTCATTCCGGTTGGTCCTGTAGTTCCGGTTGGTCCTGTAGCTCCGGTTGGTCCCGTCATTCCGGTTGGTCCTGTAGTTCCGGTTGGTCCTGTAGCTCCGGTTGGTCCTGTAGCTCCGGTTGGTCCCGTTGTTCCTGTTAGTCCGGTCAATCCTGTTAGTCCGGTCAATCCTGTTAGTCCAGCCGGCCCAGTTGGCCCAGTCGGTCCGGTTGGCCCCGCACTATTTATGAGTGAACTGTTTAAGACTCCTTGTAAAATCAATTCAAATATTTGATGCAATAAAGTATTCGATATATTTGAACAACCAACAAGTAAAGATAAGTTTTGAAATAGAAATTTGAATAATGCTGAGATTTGGGAGAGAGAGGCAGTGAGTAAGGAACGGATTAGTTGTTGAATGATTTGTAGAATAAATTTCTTTTGCGGTGTATTTGGTTGTACCTTTGTTAATAAATCGTATAAGGACTGTAAAACGGATTGAAGTGCTTGTGCTGTTGTCGGATTTGGGGTTGTAAAAAAGGAAAGAATAGCGTCATTTAACAAGCGTACTACTTGTAATAAGTCTTGTTGTTGAGAAATCGACAAGAAGACAGGTGTACAACAATTGCTGGGATCACAAGAAGAAACAGAAGAAACATAAGGCGGCCAAAATTTTTTACAAGGATCTGGTGGATTCGATTTTTTATTATACCTCATAAAAAACCTCCTATATATATTCTCGTGATTACTAAATGTCACATGTATTTTTAATGTTTTGTTCATTCTTCCATAAACTTATTTTTTGAACGCGAGCCTTTCTTTGGAATGTAGGCTTCATTTTTTGTTTTTGTCGAAACGTCTTGTATGTTAGTAGTTCATTTTTGCAGGATATTCAAAGCATAAATCTACCTTCTTTTGAAGTATATGTTAATCAAACAGAGAAATTCTTGTAAATGTACAGCCGATAATTGGGATTAAAGGTGTAACACCAACATAAGAGGAACAATAAAGTTATTTTTTTATTCAGTCCCAAAAGTTGATATTGACATACCATTGGCTGAGGAGCATACTTATGAATTTCATTCCAATCATTTTTTCAAATTCTCATAAAAATAGTCTTTTAGTTCTTACCTAACTAAACATACAAGCTCTTCTTTCTGATTGTTCGTTTTTAACTAAATATATCATTAATCTAATGTGTGTCTTCAATATTTGAGGGTATGAAGGGAATATAAAATAAATCTTAAATATATATAATGAAGCAAAGGAGGGAATGAACCGTGAGGGATGACATGGATGCAAAGGAAAAAAGAGAACACTTAAGGCAACAAGAATTAAAACATAACCCTACAGGCTCTTTAAATGATGGAGTAAAGAGAACTGAAAGTGGTAATTTAGTAGATTTAGTAGGTGGCATAGGTTGGAAGGGGATGGGTATACTCATTGTCGTATTATTGCTAGGATATATGATATATAATTACATGTTTAGTTGAGAGAAATGTTTCGTGAATGAGTTTCTGGATCGTAAGAAGCATTTGTTGTTACAATGAAATAAAAAAGGAGCTGAAAAATAGTGTATAAGATCATTTTTGCATTAATTGCTATATTAACAGTGTTAACAGCTTGCAACCGCGCTGAACCAGCTAAAGACAATCATGATGTTACAGTGAAAAAAGAGGAGTCCTCACAACAAGAGAAGAAAGATATAGAACAAACAAAGGATGAAAAAACGACAGAGCAAGTAAAGGAGGAAGAGTCGAAAGAACAATCCGAAAACAATCCGACAGAAAATGAAAATCATGAGAAGTGGGCTTCATTACCTGAGTATAATAAGATTGTTGAACAAATTGGCAGCGAAGATTATAACTTTCAAACGGTAACGGATAACGAGGGGAAACGTGTTCTTCACATTCTTGATAAGGATGGCCAAAAGCAATATAAAACAATATTCGTTAAAAATACGAATCGCCTTAAAATCATTAAAATAAAAGGGGGCGGAATGATTTTTAATGGACCGCTTTCTTAAATCAGATATGTTTATAGATACCATTTCGTTAAAATGATATTGGTGCATTCCATTGTTGCGGCAGGTTCTGTGGTGACAAAAGATGAAACTCTACTTAAGAGGGGAACATCTATTTTAGACGTTCTCCTCTTAAACAAAGTTAAAAATAGCGTGCGACTTCTTTCGCTCTTTTCATAGCATTTTCTTTAATTTCTTCTGCTTTTTCTGGATATTTATTATGTCCCTCGATAAATATTCCTTCAAAGGAAGATGTTCCAAAAAAATCCATCATCACTTGTAAATAACGGTGTCCCATTTCTTTATGTGCTTCTGGTTCTTCTGAATAAATATCACCGCGTGCTTGAATGTGTAGTGCTTTTTTTCCTGTTAATAGTCCGGTTGCACCTTGTTTTGTATATTTAAACGTTTTTCCAGATACAGCTACAGCGTCAAGATATGTCTTCAAAATAGCTGGAATAGAGAAATTCCACATCGGTGTGACAAATACATACTTGTCCGCCAAAATAAATTGTCCGCCTAGTTCAGCTAGACGTCCAACTTTTGATATTTCAATTGGTGATAATTCATGAAGTGGTATGCCTAATCGGAGCTTTTCCCAACCATTGAATACATCAGTATCAAGGTAAGGAATATCCGCCTTGTATAAATCAAGATGAACAATTTCATCATTGGGATGTAGTTCTTTATATGATTCAAGGAATACTTTCCCGACTTCCATACTGTATGACCGAGTTTCATCAAACGGATGTGCTGTAATATAAAGAAGATTTGCCATTTATTCCTTCCTTTCTAAAACGGGGTCAATTTTTATATTCAACAGTGTAAGTTCTTTTATAAGTATTGTCCAATGATTGAATCCATTGAAAAAGTTATATGATTTTGTACATATATTCCTTACTCTTGCATCCAGCTTTCAGCCCATTGATTAATCGGACCAAGAATTTTCCCTAGTTCAATTCCCTTTTTTGTTAATAGATATTCTATTCGTACAGGACGTTCCTCTGTTGCGCGGCGAATGACGATGCCATTATCCTCAAGTTCCTTCATTCTTTCTGTTAGCATGCGCTTACTTAAATCTGGAATTGTTGCATGAATGTCACTAAAGCGTTTCGGACCACTCATTAGCACATAAATAATTAATCCCGTCCATCTTTTTCCGATTAGTTCGAAACTATTTTTTAATTTAGACCCCACATCAGGTTGTTCCTTCATTTCTCACACCACCTTACACGTAGTTTATGATAGTAAGTTTCTTATGTATTCATGGTAACCAAAATTTATATATGCTTCTGAAATTATATCAATAATGACAGATGTTAACAAAGGGAAACTACAGCAAAGCATCAAGTGAAATGAATCGTAACGGTGCTGGAAAATAAGAAAAAGATAATAGAAACAAAAACAACGCCCAAATTTGTATTTTTAATATGGACATTTAGAGGGCGTTTTTTTATTTGAAGAAAAAGTATATGTTTTAGCAATATAGTAGAAAGGACTGAAAGGAAAATAGGCATTTGATTTGAATGTGCACACTTTATATGTGGTTTGGGTTTTATTACCACCAAATATTTGTTGACAAAGGATTCGTGCAAAGTTATTATTGGTTACATAAAGTAACTAAACTATAAAAAAGTTATTAGATAAACATTTGTTTTTAAATTATGTTAAGGAAGTTTTTTTAAACAAATGTTTTCTGTTTAAGGGAGGAATGAAACAGATCATCGTTGTCTTATTTGGAGTCAGTGAAGAAAAAAATTTCCTCGCTCTTTCTAATTGCAAAGAGACACAAATAACAAGATAAAGAGATAAAAAGTATTGAAATAAAAAAGTTTTTAGCATTTTTCTTTATATAGAAAAATTAAACTCTCCTCTTTTATGAGGTATAGAAAACAAAGATGAAATTTCATCTAGAAAGGTTTGGAACAATGGATATTTTGTTAGCAATTTTACCAGCGCTGTTTTGGGGAAGTATTGTGCTATTTAACGTCAAACTTGGTGGTGGGCCGTATAGTCAAATACTTGGAACGACTCTTGGCGCACTGATTTTCTCCATAGGTATTTATATTTTTGTTCAGCCTACGTTAACACCTTTGGTGATTGGAGTAGGAATTGTATCAGGTTTATTTTGGGCATTAGGACAAGCGAATCAATTGAAAAGTGTTGATTTAATGGGAGTTTCTAAAACAATGCCTATTTCAACAGGATTGCAATTAGTGTCAGCTACTTTATTCGGAGTGATTGTATTCCATGAATGGTCAACAACAATGTCTGTTATATTAGGTGTTCTTGCACTTATTTCTATCATTGTTGGAATCGTTCTCACATCGTTACCAAGTAAAGAAGAAAAGAATGCAGAACAAGCAGGGAATTTTAAAAAAGGTATTTTGATTTTACTAGTTTCTACATTTGGCTATTTAGTGTATGTCGTTATCATACGTTTACTTAATGTAGATGGATGGTCCGCGTTATTGCCGCAAGCAATAGGAATGGTATTAGGCGGAATTGTATTAACATTCAAACATAAGCCATTTAATAAATATGCAGTTCGCAATATTATACCCGGTTTAATTTGGGCAGCTGGAAATATGTTTTTATTTATTTCGCAGCCGCGGGTAGGGGTAGCGACAAGTTTTTCCCTTTCTCAAATGGGGATTGTGATCTCAACTTTAGGTGGAATTTTCATTTTAGGTGAGAAGAAAACAAAACAGCAATTCATTGCGATTATCATTGGAATTATTTTCATTGTCGCAGCTGGAATTATGTTAGGAATCGCGAAAGGATAAAAAGGAGGAATATATTATGTATACAGATTTAAAAGGAAAAGTAGTTGTTATTACAGGTGCATCAACAGGATTAGGAAGAGCGATGGCAATTCGTTTTGGAGAGGAAAAAGCAAAAGTTGTCGTTAACTATTATTCAAATGAAGCAGAAGCAAATGAAGTAGTAGAGGCAGTTAAAAAAGCAGGCGGAGAAGCTATTGCTGTACAAGGGGATGTCAGAGTGGAATCAGATATGATTCATCTGGTTCAAGCAGCAGTGAAAGAGTTTGGAACATTAAATATCATGATCAATAATGCTGGTATTGAAAATCCAGTGGCTTCCCATGAAATGCCGCTAAGCGATTGGCAGAGAGTAATTGACACGAATTTAACAGGTGCTTTCTTAGGAAGCCGAGAAGCAATTAAATATTTTGTTGAGCACGATATTAAGGGTAGCGTTATTAACATGTCTAGTGTTCATGAACAAATTCCATGGCCATTATTTGTACACTATGCAGCAAGTAAAGGTGGCGTTAAGTTAATGACAGAAACGCTAGCTTTAGAATATGCACCAAAAGGAATTCGTGTAAACGCTATTGGTCCAGGTGCAATCAATACGCCAATTAATGCTGAAAAATTTGCAGATCCAGAAAAACGTGCAGATGTTGAAAGTATGGTTCCGATGGGACATATTGGAGAATCAGAAGAAATTGCTGCGGTTGCAGCGTGGTTAGCTTCTGAGCAAGCTAGCTATGTAACAGGGATTACATTATTTGCTGATGGCGGAATGACTCTATATCCATCATTCCAAGCTGGACGTGGTTGATCTATAAAAAAGTAAAATAACAAGTCCGTAGAGATAAGCTCTTTGCTCTGCGGGCATTGTTATTTCAATAAATAGACAAAAAGAATGAATTTTATAACTTGATTTCATTTTTGTTTGTGTATATAATTAAGTTATAAACTTACTATTAATAAGTAATTTATTTTTAGTATTAATCTACATATTTTTTAGCTTTAAGATAAAAATTGGAGGGATTTAAGATGGCAAAAGATTTTTATACAGCAATTGAAGACAGAAGATCTGTTTATGCAATTAGTAAAGAACAAGTAGTTTCTGACGAAAAAATTCAAGAGGTAATTCAGCACGCTGTAAAGCATACACCTTCAGCTTTTAACTCTCAAAGTGCACGTGTTGTTGTTTTACTAGGAGAACAGCATGATAAATTATGGGATCTGACAAAAGAAACATTGCGAAAAATTGTTCCTGAAAACAATTTTGGAGCAACTGAAGAAAAAATGAACGCATTTAAAAGCGGTTATGGAACTGTTTTATTCTTTGAAGACAGCAAAGTAGTGGAAGGGCTTCAAGAACAATTTGCATTATATAAAGACAATTTCCCAAAATGGTCTGAGCAATCATCAGGTATGTTACAATTTGCAATTTGGACAGCATTAGAAATCGAAGGATTTGGTGCAACATTACAGCACTATAATCCATTAATTGATGATGAAGTGAAAAAAGAATGGAATGTTCCAGGAAGCTGGAAACTCATTGCACAAATGCCATTTGGTAAACCAGTAGCACCAGCTGGAGAAAAAGAATTCCAACCATTAGAAAATCGCGTAAAATTTTATAAATAAGAAATGAAAAGAAGCTGCCTATCAAATTCATTGATAGGCAGTCTTTTTTTGTATATATCTAAAGTTTTGATTTTCACATTTCCTTAATTTGTTATACTGAAAGGAATAACAAAAGAAAAGGGGACATTGCCTTTGATTAAATTTTTAGTTTTAGCGATTCTTACATTATTTTTAATTCCATGGACAAGAGGGAGAAAAGCACTTCGTACCGTGGATAAAAAAGATTCTGAGACAGTTATAAAAAAGAAGGCTGCACCTGTTTTAGCCATTCCCGTTTTTCTTTGGATTGGCATTGCAATCTATGAATATTTTTGGCTAATCGATGACCGTGTAGACTCGATTCTTACGCATTACACGGTTGTTATTGCAGTACTCATTGGAATGGTTCTCGTGTTGCAAGGTAGAAGAGGGAGATTAGAAGTTAAGGTGAAAGCAAGTGTAATGCTAGTTTTACTTTTAGCTTACGGTTATTTTACTTATGTACATGATATCGTAATCTCACAAAATAAATATGATTCTGTTATAAAGGTAGAAAAAGATATTTCAGAGCCTTTCACGGAAAATGATCAGCCGTTTACCGTTCCACCGAAAACAGCGGAAAATAAGATGAAGAAGGTATTTGGTGATATTCCAAAAGTAGCCTACTTTGAATTAGGAGAACTTACTCCACAAATGGTAGATGGGAAAGCTTTGTATGTGGCTCCAATTGAGGTTTCAGGATTTTTTAAGGCACGTAAGGCAGGAACGATTCCTGGTTACGTGACGATGTCAGGTACAAATCCTGATGCGGAGGCGAAATTACATCTTGGTTATAAAATGAAATATGTACCAAGTATGTTTTTTGGTAATCATTTAGAACGTGTTGTTCGAAAGGCAGAGCCAAATCTCATTTTTAAAGGAAAACCGAAGTTTGAAATAGATGATAAAGGGAAGCCATATTATACAATGACATACGGTGAATTTATTTCTGGGCGTTCTGGATTTGAAGTAAAAGGCGTTGTCGTTGTGGATGCACAAACAGGTGATGTAAAACGATATGATAAAGGAAAAGCACCTAAATTTATTGATGGTGTGTTAAATCATGAAACGGCATCCATATTAAATACGTACTTCGGTAAGTTTGTGCATGGTTTTTGGAATACGAAATTTTCTCAAAGTGATGTGAAGATTCCAACTGAATGGGGAACAAAAGAAGGAGTAACACCAATCTTTGGGAAGGACGGAACATTATATTACTTTACTGATTTTACTTCTCCAAAAGAAGGGGTCGATTCTGCTTTAGGTTATTCTTTAGTAGATGCACGTACAGGGAAGCTGTATTACTATAATGGAAAAGAAGTAAAAGGAATTATGGATGGCTCAGCTGCGACAGAGGTAGTAGATAATTCTTTTAAGAGAGAGAAATGGCACGGAACGATGCCGGTTATTTATAACGTGTATGGGAAGCCTTCTTGGATCGTGCCTGTTATTGATGATGGCAGTTTAGTGCGAGCACATACAGTGATTTATGCTTCCAATGCAAAAATATTTGCGACAGGTTCCACTCAAAAAGAAGCACTAGAGAAATATAAGAGTGTGCTAACTGGAAGTGGAGGTTCATTCCGTCCGACTTCTAGCGGGAAAGAAGCTCAAAAAGAAGGGATTGTGCAGCGTGTTTATAAGGAGAAATCAGGAGAAAATACGCTTGTCTTTATCTTATTAGAAAATGAGAACAAAGTATTTATGGTTTCTGCAAAAGACTTCCCGTATGCGATGTTTACTGAAGTAGGAGATTCCATTAAAATGACGTATTTGGACACAGGGGAAACGATGTCTTCAGTATCTAAATTCACAAATGAAAATTTAAAAAAGTAGAGCGATAGATTTTCTATCGCTTTTTTTATGTTATAAAAAGGAAAGTAGCATATACTTGACGTATCTTTATTGATGTAACTATAATTGTTACGTTTGTTTGAAATATATCAATTTTATCTTATATTTATAGTAGAAAGGATGAATGTTACAAGTGAATGAAATGAATCATGGTGTATATAAGCCTGTAAAAACAAACAGGTTTTGGATGATTATTGTTTTAGGGACACTCACAGCAATTGGCCCATTATCTATTGATATGTACTTGCCTTCATTGCCAAAATTAATGGGGGATTTGCAAACGAGTGCATCCTTGGCTCAGCTTACACTAACAGCATGTTTACTGGGGCTTTCAGTAGGACAATTATTTGTTGGCTCCATTAGTGATATTTATGGACGGCGTAAACCTTTAATTATTGCCCTTATTATTTATGTTGTATCTTCTTTACTTTGTGCGGTTGCTCCATCTATTTGGACTCTAGTTTTGTTACGATTTCTACAAGGAGCGTCAGGTTCAGCGGGTATTGTCATATCGCGTGCGATGGTACGTGATATGTATGCAGGTCCTGAGATGACAAAGTTCTTTTCATTGCTTATGTTAGTAAATGGAGTAGCACCGATTTTGGCACCTATTATTGGTGGACAATTGTTGCAATTTACTTCGTGGCATGGTGTGTTTATTGTTCTTGGTGCAATCAGTATTTGTATGTTAATATCAGCTGTTTTTGTACTACATGAGACACTGCCATTAGAAGAAAGAGTAACAGGCGGATTAGCAGGGACGCTATCGATATATGGGAAGTTATTGAAAGACCGCTTATTTATGGGGTATGCCGTATCACAGGGATTTGTTTCAGCGGCGATGTTTGCCTATATTTCTGGATCGCCGTTTGTGCTGCAAAATATATATGGAGCATCGCCACAAGCATTTAGCTTATTTTTTGCGATTAACGGAATCGGTATTATTATTGCTAGTCAAATTACGGGCCGCTTGGCAGGAAAGTTAAGTGAAAAAACACTATTTGTAGTAGGTATTGGAATTGCGGCTGTTGGAGGCATTTCCTTACTACTTACGATTATATTTGGAATCGGATTAATCGGTGTATTATGTTCTTTATTTCTTGTTGTGTCGAGTGTCGGTGTTGTATCAACAACAGGTTTTTCGCTTGCGATGAGAAATCAAAAACAAGCGGCTGGAACAGCTTCTGCATTACTGGGTCTACTACAATTTATCTCCGGGGCACTTGTTGCACCTTTAGTAGGTATCGGGGGAAGTAATACAGCGTTTCCTATGGGTGTTGTTATTGCGTTATGTGAAGTAGGCGCCGTTTTATGCTATTTACTCATGGCAAAGCCTAGTGAAAGAAAACTTGTGTTGCAGGAAAAACAAGATATAGACGCATAAAAAAGAGGTGATTCAAACATAAATTGAATCACCTCTTTTCGCATGATAACTATGGTGAGATTGGCTGCATAAAGTGACGATACTGTGACAAAAATGATGGTATGTGCATAGAAAATGACGGTCAAAAGTGCAAAGTGTGAAGTGTTCTCGTTATAATAACAAGTGGAGATATGACGTAAGTTTCTATAGAAAGATTGTCAGGTAGATAAAAGGAGAGTAAAAGATGAAAAAATTATGGGGCGCAGCCTTGCTTGGGAGCATGCTGCTTTTAGCAGGGTGCGGTGGAAATCAACATACAAAGGAAACAAAAGAAAATGTGCAACAATCAGCAGATGAAAAAGAAGCTATGAAGGTATATCAAGGTGTACATGAAAAGTATGATGAGAAAATGAATAAGGAATTAAATCAATCTTTGCAATTATGGGGACAAGCGAAGGAAAAAGGCGGGAAATCGATATCCAACAAGCAATTTAAAGAAGATGTTCAGAAAGTAACAAAGAGCATGTTAGAAGACATTGAGCATATTCGTACAGAAATTCGCGTACCAAAGTCAAAAGAACAAGAGCATAAGTTATATGTAGGGTTCTTAAACGAAACAGAACAAGCGATGAAAAAGCTAGATCAATTAGCAAAAGAAGAAGACTCATCATTAATTCGTGATATAGAAGTTCATTTTTCAACAGCTTCTACATACTATAAACGTTTTCAAAAAGAAGCACAAAACTAACCTTGCATATTGCAAGGTTAGTTTTGTATATGGCAGATTATTTCTTGTCGAAACGTCGATAGAATGGAAAGATAGATATTCCTATTAAGTAAAAATGCAAAAACTGATTTTTCTAAAAATATCCATTTGGATTGACTTTTTGTTTTTTCAGAATTATAATTCAAAATATACAATTCGAACTACAGAATAATATAGTAATTTACTTATCCAGAGAGGTAGAGGGACTGGCCCTATGAAACCTCAGCAGCGGGTTCTGAAAGAAGAATACCGTGCTAATTCCAGCAAGCAACCAAAGCTTGAAAGATAAGTGATAGGCATAGAATAGATTAAAAAGCCTTGATCTTATTTTTTAAGATCAAGGCTTTTTATATTGCGGGATAAGGAGAGGAATTGGCAAAAATTTGCGAATAAAACAAAGTAAATTTATGTGTTTAGGGGGTTATATTGGTGTATGTTGTAAAAAAACTATCAGTTATGGTGTTTACACTATGGATTATTATTACAGCTACTTTTTTAATTATGCATATTATACCTGGTGATCCGTTTTCATCAGATGCAAAGATTTTTCCTGAGGAAGTTGTCCAAAATATGAGGGCTAAATATCACCTCGATGAACCTTTATGGAATCAATATGTAGCTTACTTGGAAGGGGTTATTCATTTTGACTTTGGAGAATCTGTTCAGTCCACGGGTCAAGGAGTAGCAGAAATCATAACAACTGGCTTTGGTCCATCTGCTGTTATTGGATTACAAGCATTTGTTATTTCGTTGTTAGTTGGAATTGCAGCTGGAACTTTTGCGGCCTTATATCATGGGAAAATAATTGACTATAGTGTGAGTCTACTGGCGATTTTAGGTATCTCAATCCCAAGTTTCATCTTAGCGCCGTTATTTATTCAGTTGTTTGCAATTCAATTTGAGTTGCTTCCGGTTGCCTCTTGGGGAACATTTGCTCATACTATATTACCTTCCTTTGCGTTAGCGCTTGGACCGATTGCTGTTATTACAAGATTTGTTCGTTCGAATATGATTGAAGTTTTACAAAGTGAGTATATTAAACTAGCACGTGCAAAAGGAATACCGATTCGAACAATTATTATAAGACATGCGCTTCGAAATGCTATTGTTCCAGTTCTTACTTTTGTCGGACCACTTATGGCTGGCTTGTTAACAGGAACATTCGTGATTGAGAAAATATTTTCTATTCCAGGGTTAGGAAAATATTTTGTAGATAGTATTTTTAACCGAGATTATCCAGTTATCATGGGAACAACTATTTTCTATAGTGCACTGCTCATTACATGTATTTTCGTTACGGATATCATTCATCGTATGATTGATCCGCGCATTCGTTCTATTACGTGAGGAGGGAAATTAAAATGGGGGCTTACGAAATCGATGATCAGCTATTGACGGCGGAAGATAAGAAAGCATTAACTGCTAATAAAGAACAGCAAACGATTAGTCGGAAAAAGGAAGTATTTCAAAAACTCATATCAAACCCAATAGCAATGATAGGGATAGTCACTTTGCTTATAATCGTTATTTTCTCTCTTATCGGAGAAAGTTTAACGCCATATAGTGCAAATGAACAAATAAAAGAAGCAACAAATCTACAACCAAGTAGTGAACATTGGTTCGGTACAGATGATTTAGGAAGAGATATTTGGGCACGAACATGGGCTGGTGGAAAAATTTCATTAGCAGTCGGATTGATCGCAGCAGCACTTGATATCGGTTTAGGTGTACTGATTGGTGGTTTTAGTGGTTATGTGAGAGGACGTAATCGTCTCGGTACGTTAATTGATGAGTGGATTGTAAGAGGAATCGAAGTGATGTATGGTATACCGTATTTATTAATTGTTATTTTACTATTGATTGTTATGAAACCAGGGCTTTTTACAATTATTCTTGCTCTTGCATTAACGGGTTGGATTGGAATGGCACGTCTTGTACGAGCGCAAGTGCTTTCATTAAAACAGAGAGAATTTGTCATTGCCGCTGAGAGATTAGGAACATCTCATATGAAAATTATTTATAAACACCTAATCCCGAATTTAACTGGAATTATTATTGTGAATTTATCTTTTACGATTCCATCTGCTATTTTCTCAGAATCATTTTTAAGTTTTATCGGATTGGGTGTACAATCGCCAGCAGCAAGTTGGGGAACGATGACAAACGATGCACTAGGAACATTGTTAAGTGGGGAATGGTGGCAACTCTTTTTCCCAGCGTTACTAATTGCGTTAATTATGTTCGCTTTTAATGTGATTGGAGATGGTTTGCAGGATGCGATTGATCCAAAAATTGTGAAACAAAATCGAAAGGGGAAAAAACATGGGGCAGCTCTTATCTTTAGAAAACGTAACGTTAGCCGTTGAAAAAGAGGATCGTAAACAACCGATTGTAAAACATGTTTCTTTTTCCATTCATGAAGGTGAAATTGTTGCACTTGTAGGAGAAAGTGGTTCGGGAAAAAGTGTAACAGCACAATCGATTATTGGCTTAAATCAAGAGTCAATTCGCCCTGAGGAAGGGAAAATCTCTTTTCAAAATAGCGAATTAACAAACTTGCAAGAAGCTGAATGGAATCACATACGAGGAAAAGATATTTCTTTTATATTTCAAGACCCACTTTCTTCATTAAATCCAACAATGAAAGTAGGAAAACAGATTACAGAAGTGATCTTGCAGCATGAAAAGAAATCAAAACAAGAAGCAAAAGCAATAGCGATTCAGTTATTAAATGATTTAGGCATACATGAAGCAGAAAAGCGTTTTGAGCAATATCCGTATCAACTAAGTGGCGGTATGAGGCAGCGCATTTGTTTAGCAATTGCGTTTGCTTGTCACCCAAAGCTCGTAATTGCAGATGAGCCGACAACAGCGCTGGATGTAACAATTCAAAAACAAATTATGGGGTTATTAAAAGAGAGAAAAGAAAAACAACATACAAGTATTCTATTAATTACACATGATCTTGCGCTTGTGCGTGAAGTAGCAGATCGAGTTGTTGTGATGTATGGCGGCCGTGTTGTAGAAAAAGGGACGATTCAAGAAGTTATTAAGTCACCGAAGCATCCGTATACGAAAAGTTTATTACAAGCTATTCCGAATATGGACGATTCAGAAAAGGTATTGCGGGCGATTGATGGAACAACACCTTCGCTTGAAATATTAAATAGCTTTGGATGTCCGTTTGTGAACCGATGCCCAGTTGCGATGAAAGAATGTATTCATCGCTTCCCAGAGAAAACAGTATTTTCGCCGGAACATAGTTCATCTTGCTGGAAACATATTATTGAGCAGCGCAAAGAGAAAGCGAAAGAGAAGGTGAGCGCTTCATGACGACAGAGTTAATTACAGTAAAACAGGTGATGAAAACATATGGGAGTAAGGAGAAGGAACTTACTGCGCTTAAAGATATATCACTATCTATCCCAAAGGGAACTACACTTGGAATTATTGGAGAAAGTGGTTCAGGGAAAACAACGCTTGGGAAGTTAATAGCTGGTATTGAAAAACCTTCATCAGGAGAGATTGCGTATAACGGTCAAATTGTCCATGCGCTGAATCGGAAAGAAAAGCGAGATTTTTTACAAAAAGTACAATTTATTTTTCAAGATTCCACTGCAGCTTTAAATCCGCGGTGGAAGGTGCGAGATAGTGTTACAGAAGGGTACATCTCATTTGGGTTAGGCGATAAGAAGGAGAAGGATAAAGATAAAGTTGCTGGTGATGCGTTAGAACGCGTCGGTTTAGATAGAGGATATATTGATCGCTATCCGCATGAATTTAGCGGTGGGCAACGTCAACGGATTGCCATTGCTAGGGCGCTTATATGTGAGCCTGAAGTGTTAATACTAGATGAACCGATTTCAGCATTGGATGTTTCCTTACAAATTCAAATTGTTCATCTCTTGCAGCAAATTCAAAGAGAACAAGGCTATACATATTTATTTATCGCACACGATTTACCGATGGTTCATTATTTATGTGAAAAGGTAGCTGTTTTGTACAAGGGAGAACTTGTTGAATTTGGAAATACGGATGAAGTATTCCGTAATCCACAACATTCTTATACAAAAACATTGTTAAAATCGACACCAAAAATTTCAGGCTAAAGGAGAATGTAAAATGAAGAAGTTTTTACTTTTTGCCATTATGACAGTTGTAGCGATTGCTGCTGTCGGCTGCGGTAAGAAAGAAGCGTCAAAGGCAAGTGCAGATAAAGGGGATCGATTCGTAACAAATATTAGTAGTGACCCATATACACTTGATTCAGCAATTGCGACAGATAGTACGTCAGGTTATGTAATTGAACATTTATTTAGCGCCCTATATACAAAGGATGAGAATGGAAAATATCAAAATGATTTGGCAGAGAAAGAAGAAGTAAATGCAGATGGAACAGAATACACAATTCATTTAAAGAAAAATATAAAATGGTCAGATGGTTCACCTATTACGGCTAATGATTTTGAATTCGCATGGAAACGTATATTAAATCCTAAAACAGGATCTATGAATGCAACAGAAATGTATTTTATTAAGGGTGCAGAAGCGTACAATACTGGAAAAGGGGAAGAAGGACAAGTAGGTATTCAAGCGGTAGATTCGCAAACTTTAAAAGTAGCGCTTGAACATCCAGTTGCATCTATCAAACAAAAATTAGCAAGTTCCTTATTTATTCCACTTTCAAAAAAATCTATCGATGATAAAAATAAGTTAAAAACAAGTCCAAAAGAATTACTTACAAACGGACCATTCAAATTAAAAGAATGGAAGCATAACCAAGCAATTATTTTAGAGAAGAACAAAGAGTTTTATGATAAAAAAGTAACATTAAAAGAATTGGAGTTTCGTATTATTCCAGATACTAATACGGCATATCAATTGTATAAATCAAAAGAACTAGACTTATTAAGCGGCTTGCCACAAGAGATGATTGAAAAAGAAAAGAAAAATAAAGAATATAAACGTATTGCAGGATTTTCATCTTACATTTATTCATTTAATGTTGAAAAAGAACCGTTTACTAATGCAAAAGTACGAAAAGCATTTGCGTTAGCGCTTGATCGTAAATTTATTGTTGAAAAATTGTATAAAGGGAATGCACAAGAAGCATATGCTTTTGTTCCAGAAGGAGCGAAGACACAAAGCGGCCGTGATTTCCGTAAAGAAAAAGGGGATTACTTAAAATTTGACCCAGCAGAAGCAAAAAAATTATTAGAAGAAGGCATGAAAGAACAAGGATGGTCAGAACTTCCTCAAGTAACATTGAAGTATACAACAGATACACAGCATAAAAAAGTAGCAGAAGCAATGCAAGAAATGTTCAAGAAAAATCTTGGTGTAGATGTGAAAATAGAAAATAAAGAGTGGAAAAGTTACATTGATACGTATAAACAAAGTGACTTTCAATTAGCTTATATGGGATGGGGCGGAGCTGTAGATCCAGCGAAAAAACTTGAATTATACGCAGGTGATGGACCGAATAACTATGCAAAATGGCATAATAAAGAATTTGATGCTTTAGTAAAAGAAGCGGAAGTTGAAAGAGATGAAGAAAAGCGCTTTGATTTATTGCATAAAGCAGAAGATATTATGTTTGCTGAAACACCATTAATCCCAATCTTATTCCCATCAGCATCCTATTTACAAAAAGAATCAGTGTCTGGGATTCAGTATGATGTTGAAGGTAAAGATTTACGTTATGCAAAAATAAAGAAGTAGGCAAACGCCTACTTCTTTATTTTGCTTCCTTCTTATATTCTTTCTTCGTTCCATCAGAGAAGACAACTTCTAATTCGAATTTTTGATAATCTTTATCGAGTTGGAAGACGTCGACTACTTGGTCGATTACTTCTTGATCTGGTGTGTTTTTATCAAATGTTAGCTTTTTAAGAAGTGGGCTTAACTTTGCAATTGCTTCATCGCTAGTTAAGTTTACATTAGCTTTATGGTCTTCAATTTTTGCTTCCATTTTTTGATCAGCAGATTTATGTTTATAGTCAGCTTCATAATCTTTTTTTGTATCTTGGTAGTCAACATCTAGATCGAATTCATTAAAGTTAAGCTTTAAATCAGCAGATGTTTCATTTTTTGCTTCTTCCGTTGTTTTCTTGTTAGAAGTTGTATCTTCTTTTGCTGGTGCGTTACACCCTGTTAATGTAGGTATTAACATAAGAGCTAATAAAGCTGAAAGTAAAATTCTCATGATATCATCCTCCTTAGTATAGCTTCCTTCTATACAATTTTTCCCTAAACGCCTTTAAATTATGTATCAATTAGAAAGATATTTTCTATGTAATAGGTAGAAGACTTCGCAAATTAAATCAAAAAATGATTTGGATGTATGTGGTAAATTGGAAGTGTAAGGAGGTGCAGATATGTATGATGAATATAGTAGTTTAATCAAAAAAGCAATTACGTATATAGAAAACCATTTAGAAGAAGAATTGACAACTGAAAAAGTATCTTCTTATAGTGCGATATCTATGTACCACTTTCATCGTATTTTTCAAAGTAATTTGGGAATGAGTGTAACAGATTATATTCGAAAAAGAAGACTTACATATGCTGCGCAAGCTTTAGTAACGACAAATAGACCGATTCTTGATATTGCACTGCAATATGGTTTTTCTTCACAAGAGGCATTTACTAGAGCGTTTAAAAGAATGTATCATTTGCCACCGAAAAAATACCGTAACTATTTCCAATCATTTTATATAGAAAGAGAGGGAATTTCAATGCAAAAAGGTTTACCAAAAGGATGGGTATTAAGCGGAAGTCACCCTACAGAATATGAAATGGGCTTAGATTATAAAACAGTTCACCAAGGAAAAGTATCAGCTTATATTCAAGCAAAAGAAAGTGTGACCCATGGTGGGTTTACGACGTTAATGCAAATATTTAAAGCTGATAAATATAAAGGAAAGCGCTTGCGGTTAACAGCATTTATTAAAAGTGAAAATGTAAAAGATTGGGCAGGGCTATGGATGCGTATAGATGGGAAGGATACAGAACCATTAGCTATGGACAATATGCAAAATCGTCCTATAAAATATACTACAAATTGGCAACCCTATTCAGTTGTACTAGATGTAAAAGAAGAAGCGATTGGGATTGCATTTGGTATTTTGTTGTCAGGGGAAGGCTGTATATGGGCAGATAGTTTTCGGTTAGATGAAGTAGATGAAAAGGTACCATCGACAGATCTGACAGAAAGTTTCTATGAAATCCTCTCCAGCGAACCAATGAATTTGCAATTTGAAGAGATAGAAGAATAGCAGGGTGACAATAAATATATGTGGAAGCTGTTATTCTATTCAATAGCGGAATTGTTCAAAGGAGAAACACCTATTTATTTTTTTATATGGTTTTTCGTGCTTTTCATCGCTATGGTTATATGTGAAATGATGGATATAACAAGGAAGAAATATGCACTTTCATATGCCATCTTCAAAGCCACGATAGAATCGTTCCTGTCACTTATTGTTTGTCTCGGTATAAGTCTTTTATTATTCCGCATGGTGCACTTCATTTTCCCTAATCAAGTGACACCTTATGATGTGAGGTACGGAAGATGGCTAGCATTTATTATATTAACTTTAGTTTTAATATTCGGATTTATTGTAAAGGTGACAAAGAAAAGAACGAGAATATGGTTGAGGCCGATAGGGATTATTGTACAATTTTTCTTTTTTAGTATTAGCATATGGATAGCAAATGCTATACTTCAACCAACGTTACATATGAGTATGTTCGTTATGATTCTGTTTAGTTTCGTATTAACTGTATATCAGTTTATTGGCTGCCTATACGAATATCGCTCTTACTAATTAATTTACAGGGAATGGATTGACAATAATTAGAAAAAAGTATATTCTGAATGTAAGTGATCACTTGCATAAGGAAGAGAGGATTGTATGGCGCGCTCAAAGACAGCAGAAAAAATTATTCAAGCAGCAATTGAATTAGTGAAAGAAAGAGGATATAAAGCAGCGACAACGAAAGAAATCGCAATGCGTGCTGGTGTCAATGAAGTAACAATCTTTCGTAATTTTAAAAGTAAGAAAGGGGTCATTGAAGCAGCCGTTGCTGAATTTTCATATGTGCCGCATTTAAAACATTTTTTACAAACAAGAATTGTATGGGAATTAGAGACAGACTTAAAAAATTTAGCAAGGCATTATCATCAATTTTTGCATGAAGTGAAAGATATTATTGCGATCGGTATTCGTGAAACAGGTGCGTTTCCGGAGTTAGATGATGAAATCGCTAAAATACCAAAGGGTTTAAAGGAAGAATTAATGATTTATTTTACAGAAATGCAGAAAAAGGGAAAAATCATTGATACGAATATTGAAGCACAAGTCATGAATTTTATATGGATTAACTTTGGGTATTTTCTCTCTAAAATGCGTTTTGAAAATCGCTTGATGGAGATGAACGATGAAGATTTTATTGAAAATAATATAACTTTATATGCTAGGGCATTAAGACCCTAGTATTTATTTCAAATAAAATGCAAGTATGTACTTGCTTGCTGAAAGGAGTTAGGAAAATGAATACGATGAAACAATTTTTAAGAATACCAGGTACGTATATAGGGATTGTAGTAGCCTTAGCATTTCAGCTTATTTTCTTTTGTGTTTGGCTAACGGCTTATGAGGGAGTCAATGAAAGGGCAGATAAACTGAAAGTTGCGATTGTAAATCAAGATATGAGTATGGGAAGTAAAATAGGAGACGGCTTACAGAAAAGCTTACCTTTTCAAGTAACAAAAGAGAAGTCTATGGAAAAAGCAAAAGAAGAAATGGATCAACATGCATACGATATGATTATTGAAATTCCAGCTTCCTTTTCAAAGGATATAAGCGAAAGAGGTAAAACAGATTTAAACGTTCATATTAACCAAGCAAGCTCGATGATGGCAAAACAGATGATGGAAAGCATAGCAAAACAAGTTCATAGCAATGTAAATAAAGAAATTGCAAATAATAAACAACAAGCCATTGCAGGAAAGTTACAAGCTGTAGGGCCAGAAAGCATTGAAATGTTAAAGGGGCTAACAAAAGAATCAGTTGGACTTACAGTGCATAAAGTAAATGATGCAAAAGGATTTTCCGTAAACATGGTGCCGCTTATGATTGTGTTAGCTTCATTCGTTGGAGCGATGATTATGAGTATGGAATTATCGAAAGTGACAAAACAAGTAGGGAGAGATTGGAGTAGTTTTCTTTCAAGACAAGTGATTAACGGTGTAGTATCCGTTCTACTTGCGTGTATTACGATTGGCTTAATGAAGGGCTTTCACATTGGAATTCAAGAAACAATCGGGAATGTATGGCTATTCCAAACTATTGTCTTTTTTGCTTTCCTATCATTAACGCAAATGTTTCTTACTCTATTCGGAAATGCAGGTATGATTTTCAATATTATATCGCTTTCATTGCAACTTGTAAGTTCAGGCGTAATGGTCCCGCAGGCTATGTTATCCAAAACATATCAAACAATCGGAGAATTATTTCCCGCAACTTACGCTGCGAATGGTTATTTTACAATAATATTTGGTGGTGGGAATTTAAAAGAGAATATTATTGCTCTATTATTTATAATTGTGATTACACAAATTGTAGCACTAAGTGTAGTAGGGATATCATTTGTATTGAAGAGAGGAAGGGCTGTAGGAAAAGAAGCGTAATAAAAAAAGGTATCCGACGAACGGATACCTTTCTATTCTTCATGGACAATTTTTCGTTTCTTCAGTAGATATAAATTCCTAGTGAACTACCCCCCACTTAAAACCTAACGATTTTTGAAGTGGGGGCTTCTCGACTTATCGTTTCTTTTAGTAGCTAACGAAAACTGACCGAGCTATCCCTCTCGTTCCAAGAGTTCTTTTTGCTATACTAACGCTAATAAGCGTAATCCTTCACGTTTAGAAGTGGGAGACTTCTTTCGGAGGGAAGTTAAAAATCAAAATGATCAGGATCTGGACCAACGCGATGATTTTCATTTAAAGATTGAATTGCTTTCATATCTTCAGAGCTTAATTCGAAATCAAAAATATTTGCGTTTTCGATAATGCGGTGTTCTTTAATTGATTTTGGGATAGTTACCACTTCATTTTGGAGATCCCAACGTAAAATAATTTGTGCTGTTGATTTATTGTATTTTTTTGCAATCTCTTGCAATGTTGGATGGTCAAGAAGTTGTCCTTGCATTAACGGTGACCATGCTTCTAGCTGGATGTGGTTTTCTTTACAAAAAGCATGTAATTCTTCTTGCGTTAAGCGAGGGTGATATTCAACTTGGTTCACCATCGGTTTCATTTCTGCAACTTCGAATATATCTTGTAAGTGATGGATGTGAAAATTACTTACACCAATCGCACGAACGCGGCCATCTTTATAAAGTTTTTCTAATGCTTTCCACGTTTCGGTATATTTTCCTTGTACAGGCCAGTGAACTAAATATAAGTCTAAATACTCTAAACCTAATTTTTGTAAGGAAGTTTCGAACGCTTGTAATGTCGATTCATATCCTTGATCGCTATTCCATACTTTTGATGTAATAAATAGCTCTTCACGCGGAACGCCGGACTCACGAATTGCTTGTCCCACACCTTCTTCGTTTTTATAAATAGCAGCTGTATCAATGCTACGGTACCCGTTTTTGATGGCAGCTTTCACGGAATCAATTACTTCTGTGCCATCTTCCACTTTAAATACTCCTAAACCAAACCAAGGCATTTTTACCCCGTTATGTAATGTAGTGTAATCTTGTAAACTTGTAATTTTCATATTAGTTCCCCCTTGCTTTTTTATTTGTAGCTTCAATTGCTTGCTGAATGATTTCGGAAAAATGATGTTCATAGAGCACTTTTAAGCCTTCCGCAGTTGAACCACCAGGTGTGGTTACTTGTTCCCGAAGAAGTACTGGATTTTGTGCTTGCTCAAGCATCGTAGCTGAGCCGGCAATCATTTGAATAACAAGGTGATGTGCTGTTGTTTCATCAATACCATAACTTTTCGTAGCTGCAATTAGACTTTCTGCAAAGTGGTAAAGAAATGCTGGTGCGCTACCA
This sequence comes from Bacillus cereus group sp. BfR-BA-01430, assembly GCF_022663115.1. NCBI lineage: Bacteria > Bacillati > Bacillota > Bacilli > Caryophanales > Bacillaceae > Bacillus > Bacillus cereus group sp. BfR-BA-01430. Next base: position 23,290 of record NZ_JAKUEW010000014.1, on the reverse strand, counting down.
GTAACAGCGGTTAGCTGATGAATTTCTTCTTCTGTGCAAAACTGTGATGTACCAATTCCATTTAAAAGAAGTTGTAATGTTTTTTCATGATTTTCATTTACGAAGTGTCCCGTCGTATACAAGCTGATAGACTGTCCAATGCTAGCAGCCGTATTTGGCATAATCCAAGCAACTGGTATGCCTTGAGGTAATCTTTTTTCTAAGTAAGATGGTCCAATTCCAGCAGCGATTGTCACGACAAGTTGATGTGTAAGAAGAGGCGCTAGTTCTGTCAATAGTTGTTCATGTGCAGCTGGTGGCATTGCCAGAATAATCGTGTCCACAGACTTGACGCATTCTTTCCAATCAGTTGTTGTTGAAATAGGATATTGTTCTTGTAATTGCTGGAGTTTTTTTGTATTGCTTCGGTTAGATACAATAATTTCTTCGATGTGTTGCTTGTTCGTCTTAAGTAAACCAGAAAAAATTGCTTCTGCCATACGTCCAGCACCAATAAATAAAATTCGCTGTTTCTTTGGCATATCCTCTAATCCTTTCTTATAAAGTAAGTTATAAAAACAATAACATTGATAAGAGATCGTGTAAAAAGAAAAGGTCTATTAGATGGATATAAAAATGATAGAAAAGTTTTGAGAGGGAAAGAGCATTTTTAGATTTTTTAGCCATGGTTTATGTGGGAAAATAGATGACAAAACACCCTAAAAGTTTACTATACTTTTAGGGTGCGATCATCAATTGTGAGTTTATGCTTTTGTCATACCGAGTAAAACAGCGCCACCAATAATGAAAACACTGCCTAATGCGATAAATATCATTTGACGTTTTGTTTTCTTCTCACCTAAGAAGACAATTGCACCAAATGTAGAGATTACAATACCTGTTTGTGATAATGGAAAACTTGTTGCGACTCCAACTTTTGGTAATGAAAGAAGTAAGAATAAGTTTCCTGTCCCCCAAAGTACACCAGATATTGTATTGCGAATTGCATATTTATTAAATGGTTTATGTTTAGATGTCAGTATAATTGCTCCAACAAACATACCAACCGCTTGTGGTAAAATAGCTGACCAACCATCAATGTTATACCAGCGAATAATAATTACATATACAAGATAGCCGAAAGTAGAAATAATTAAAGTGAAAAGTCCTTTTTTTAATTGTCCTGGCGGCTGTGCATTTTCTTTATCATCTAATGAAGTGAAGACAACGCCAACTACAATTAAAAGGATTGCAATCGTTCCCATAATAATCGTAGTAGTAGTAGTCCACTCATGAAAAGCGATTACTCCAAAGATAGAAGTTGCAACAAGTTGCATCCCAGTTGAAATGGTTACTGTTGTCGAAACACCTAGTCTTTCAACAGTTTTTAATTGATTTGCTTGTCCTAAAGCCCAGAATACACCAGAGATAAAACCAACGATTAAGATTGTCATCGTTAAAGCTGGCTGAGTAAATACATACATAACAATTGCAAAGAATAGAGCACCCATTGTCATACCAAGCGTTTGACTATAGGCGCCGCCGCCAGCCTTTACACTTACTAATAAGATATTCCCCCATGCAATTGCAGGAAGAAGAGCTAATAAAATGTCCATCACAAGACTCCCTTCGTTTTTAATCAATATAGTTGAAAGCCACTCTAAAAATTGGTAATTCTCCATTAATAGAGTAGAAGATTACTGATCATTAAAACATAATGAAGAATTTACATTATAAATGCGTTTTCATTTCTTCGTTTCTTCAAACACCTCCATATAATAACAGGAAAGTCCTCATTTTAGAAAGTGAATTCGAATAAAATGTATATTTTTATAAATAGAAAAATTCTGTTATTATTTCGCGGTAAAAAAAGATCCCGAATTGGGATCTTTTGAGGGGAATAGGGAAATAAAATTGTCAGCTCTTTTTTATAAACAAGATGTGGGGGACAAGCCACTTCTTGAGGGGGTATCTTATGTATTCATTATATGAGATGTAGTTGGGAGTAACTATCGAATTATCTTACAGGAAGATTACATTTTTGTAAGATACGCGTTTCATCGTTTTACAAAATCATTTATTTTTCGGGAAATAAAAAGGCAGCTTTTTGTCGAAAGCTGCTTTAAAAAGTAATTCGTTTATTAATGAATTGCATGCACAATAAGAAAATGAGTGACATACTAACTGTTATGACAACAAGTGTCCAAGCAAGGGACATATTACTTGCATCAATTGCCATATAAATGGCTGTTGGAATCGTTTGTGTTTTACCAGGGATGTTTCCTGCAAACATGAGTGTTGCACCAAATTCTCCTAATGCTCGTACGAAACTTAAAATCATTCCGCTAAGTAATGCAGGAAATGCAAGTGGTAGTGTGACGTGTAAAAAGACTTGATATTCACTTGCCCCGAGGTCACGGGCACCGTCTTCAATTTGTTTGTTTGCAATAGAGAAACCTGTTTTTGCCGATTGGTACATAAGCGGAAATGAAACAACTGTTGAGGCAATGACTGCTGCCCATGATGTAAACATAATTGATTGTTGAAATAACGTTTCAATCCATTTGCCAATCGGGCTATGATTTCCAAAAATAATAATGAGAAAGAACCCAATTACAGTTGGTGGAAGCACCATCGGCAATAGAAAAATGGTTTCTAATAACACTTTATAACGCGAAGAGGAGCGTGCTAATATCCGACCAATAATTGTCCCGGAAATCATAGAAATAATGGTAGCGAGTGCAGCCACTCGTAAAGAAAGAAAAACAGGTGGCCAAAGTGTATCAAATGTCATAGTAGTTCAGATAGGGTTGTAAATCCATACTTTTTAAAGATTGTTTGTGCATCTTTGGATTGTAAATATTCATAGAATAAAGTCGCCTCTTTTTTATGCTTAGATTCTTTTATTATTCCAACAGGATAATGAATCGGTTCATGAGAGTTAGCTGGTGCTGCAGCAGCTATTTTTACTTTATCTGAAATGAGAGCATCTGTTTTATATACAATACCAGCATCTACATTTCCAGTCTCTACATATGTTAATACTTGACGAACGTCTTTTGTAGGTACAATTTTGTTTTGAAGATCATTCCATAAGTTTTCGTGTGTAAGAAGAGCTTTTGCATACTTTCCGGCCGGTACAGATTCAGGTGTGCCAATTGCTAGTTTTTTCACTTTCTCTTCTTTCAATTCTTGGAATGTTTGAATAGAACTTTCTTTTGGGACGACTAATACAAGCTCATTTCCTAGAAGCTCTTTTCCTTCTTTTTTATTGATAAATCCTTTCTTTACAAGCGTTTGAAATTTATCTTCTGCCGCAGAAAAAAATAAATCAGCAGGAGCACCTTGTTCAATTTGTTGCTGAAGTGCACCGGAACCACCAAAGTTAAATGATAGCTTTATGTTAGGTTCTTTTTGCTTATATTGTTTTTCAATTTCTTTAAAAGCATCTTGTAGACTAGCGGCTGCTGATATTGTCAGTTCAATTGTTTGTTCTTCTTTTGCATTTGTTTTCTCTTTCTTGTCTCCGTTTGCACAAGCGCTACTGAAAATAAGGAAAAATGAAAGTGTAAGTACCCCAATATACCGCAATACAAATTTGTCCATAACGTATAATCCCCTTTCCTTCTTACCATATCAATTATAACTAATTATATTTAATTATAAATAGTTATAATTAAATATAATGTGAAATAAGTCACTGTTTGAAAAAATAGGAGAAAATTTCACTTCTTTGTTACAATAGAGTAAGAAAGTGAGGAATCGCCTATGGACCATCATTCCTACACAACGGAAGAAGTAGCGAAACAATTAAAGGTATCAAAGTTAACTGTATACGACTTAATAAAAAAAGGAGAGCTTCCTTCTTATAGAGTCGGCAGACAAATGCGTATTGATGCGGGGGATTTAGAACAATATATTAGACAGATGAAGACAGGAACGTTACAAACATCCTTTGTAAAAGTAGAGAACAAAAGTGCAGAGCACTGTGTAATTAGCGGACAAGAACTAACGTTAGATATGCTAGCAAAGCATATAGAAAATCGAATGCCAAATTCTAATATACTTCGAGCGTATCAAGGTAGTTTAGCAAGTTTAATCAAAATGTATCATGGGGAACGAAGCGTTGTTAGTCTACACTTATTTGATGGAGATACAAAAGAATATAATATTCCATATGTAAAACGAATTTTAGTTGGACAGCCTTGTGTTGTCATCAATTTATTAGCAAGAAATGTTGGGTTTTATGTTCAAAAAGGAAATCCAAATGAAATACAGAATTGGAGTGACTTAGTTAAACCGTCTATACAATTTGTAAACCGCGAAAAAGGATCAGGAATTCGTGTATTAGTAGATGAGCAACTTCGCATTCAAAACTTAAGCAAGGAACATGTTCAAGGATATGAATGGGAAGAATCAAACCATCTCGGTGTTGCTTCGCAAATTGCTAGCGGGAAAGCTAATGTTGGTGTAGGGGCAGAAAAAGTAGCGCAAATTGTAAATGTAGACTTTATTCCACTTATGAAAGAACAATATGACTTAGTCATTTTGAAAAACAAGGAGAATGAACAATTGATTGAAGCGGTAAAAGATATTTTGCAATCTATAGAATTTCAAAATGAATTGCTAGCAATCGGTGGTTACGATGTAAGGAAAACAGGTCAAATTATATATGAAACAAACTAAAAAAGTTGCGTGCCTATAGGGTGCACAGCTTTTTTCTATATATGTTAGGAAAGATATTGCAGGGGGATACATACATGTCTCTTTCCTTCCTTGTTTCATATAGATCCGCTATTTTAAAATTATTACCTAATTTTATTACCAACTATTAAAAGTTAGTGTTATAATGGTTTTAAAAGTGAAGTTCAATTTGGAAGGTAAGAAAGGAACGAACGAAATGTATAAACCAATTACATGTTTGTTGAAATATATATTTAAGACTGTTGGAAAAGTAGAAGTACAAGGGAAAGAGAAATTACCGAAAGAAGGACCGTATGTGGTAGCATGTACGCATACAAGTTTTATGGATGTGTTAATGTTAGCAACAGGAATGTATCCGACGGAAATCCATTACATGGCCAAAAAGGAGTTGTTTGAAAAAAAGTTTTTGAACTGGTTTTTTAAGAATGTAAATGCTTTTCCTGTGGATCGAGCAAACCCAGGGCCAAGTACACTGAAAATCCCATCGCGCTTATTAAAAGAAGGAAAAGTCGTTGGGATTTTTCCAAGTGGAACAAGATCTACAGAAGATGTCTCTTTAAAAGCTGGTGCTGTAACAATTGCGATGCGTTCTCGTGTGCCGTTAGTACCGGCAGCATATATTGGCCCGACAAGTGTAAAAGAATTGATAAAAGGTAAGAGAGCACAACTTATCTTTGGAGATCCAATTCAAGTAGAGGCGGAAGAAACGATGGATCGGAAAGCAATTATGCAAAAGATGACAGATCAATTAAATACGAAATTTGAAGAATTAAAGGACACTTTAATAAAGAAATAGAAAAAAACAATCGGATATAGAGAGGACACTTAAAAAGTCCACTTCATCATAAAAAGAAGTCCATCATCTACTATATAGGTGACGGACTCCTTTTTATTTTCTAAAATGCACGTTGTTTTTTAGGGGAGCAATCCCCTTTTCAATGCCTTTGATGGAGGCGGTTATTTTTATAGGAAATGGAAAAATTTTTATTTGTATATGAGAGACATATATGTACATACAGCTTATATGTACTGATACAGAAGAAACCTTTATGGGAAAGCATATTTAGTAAGGGGAAGTATAGTGATTAATGTGGATTGTGAGAGAGAATTTGAATAATTAACCAAGTGTTTGTTTAAACATAATTTTGTAAATAGCGTATAACAAAATGTGTGATAAAAACCACTTCTATACCTCTAGGAGATGGTGATACAATGTCAAATGGGGGGAGGTACGAACTATGGTTACTCAACGAATAAAAGAAATTGCACTCATTACAATTGGTTCATTATTATTTGCAATCGGTATTAACTATTTTGCAATTCCAAACCGTTTGTCAGAGGGTGGAATTATCGGGTTAACGGTTGTTACGTATTATTTATTTGGATGGTCACCAGGGGTTGTGAACTTTGCTTTAAATGCAATTTTATTAGCGATTGGATATAAGTTTTTTGATAAAAAAACGATGATTTATACAATTATTGGAATTGTAGAGACATCTTTATTTTTATATGTTACCGAACATATTGGACATCGAGTAAATAGCGATACATTACTAGCCGCTTTATTTGCTGGGGTGTTTGTTGGAGTTGGATTAGGATGTATGTTCCGGGCAGGAGGTACATCAGGGGGATCAGCAATTTTAGCGCAATTGGCAAATCAATATTTAGGATGGAGTGTTGGAAAAGGTGTTCTTATTATTGATATTGTTGTGATTGCTGGGTCTGTCTTTATCATCGGTCAAGAAAAGGCGATGTATACACTTGTCGCAGTCTTCATCGGAGCGAAGGTAATTGACTTCATTGTAGAAGGAATTAATACGAAAACGGCAGTGACGATTATATCGGATCAGCCAAATTTAATACGTGAGACAATTACAAAACATATGACACGTGGTGTGACCGTTCTAGAAGGACGAGGCGGATATACAGGGAAAAATAAAGAAGTATTGTATGTTGTAATTAATAAACAAGAGCTTGTTAAGTTAAAACAAGTGATTCGTGATGTAGATGAAGAAGCATTTGTCGTGATTCATGATGTACGGGATGTACTTGGCGGTGGCTTTAAAGCAAGTTAAAAAGATGAACGAGTCGATTCGTTCATCTTTTTATTATTTTAATATTTGAGGCAAGTGAGCTAATAATTTTTGTTTTATTTTCTTTGCAAGTGATGGACTTTTGCCAAAGGTTGAAATGCTTATTATATAGTCATTTTTGTCGATCACCATTAAACGCTTTTTCATATTCATTTCCCTTCTTAAATGTGAAATATTTAATAAATCTTTATACCTATAGTATAGATTTTCTGGAAAATAGAGGATGCGATATTTAATACAGTTTTTACAGGTTCACAAATTGTTAAAAATCATATAAAATCCGAATGGGATTCTTACAAAAATGTAAGAGAAATGTAATGAGATTCAATGGCAGAATCTAGTCTATCTTTTTAAAATAAATGTATAGAAAAACTGCGCATATTGTGTAGAGGAGGAGTCTACCTTGCGGTGGGAAGTGTTAAAGAAAAAAATTATTATTACTATCATTGCAATGGCGGCTTTGTTAATACTATTATCACCAACAAGACTGGGACCAGTAATTGATAAATATAATCCATTTTATAAGACGAAAGAATACTATACTGTTGTGAATGATATTGGTCAACATATCGGTGATGGATGGTATGAATATGAATTTGTTGCTTACGATGAAAAGGGAAGAAAGAAAACGATTACGAAAAAGGTTAACCGTATGTTAAAACGAAATGAACCGTTGAAGATTTTTGCAAAAGGAAGTTATGGTGAGTCAATTATAGAAATTGAACCACAAGATATCCCTGTGCAAGCTAGAACGAAGTTGTTGGCGGTGAACTAAAGACAGCCTGTCCGAAGTTGGATAGGTTGTTTTTAGTTTAGAATAATGATGTACCAGGACACTTTAATTTCCTGTTCTAAAATAGCGGAAAAGAATCTAGTTAGCTTCCAGAAAATATAATATATCAAAATAATAATATGCTAGCAATGAAATAGGAACTTTACTATAATAGCAACGTTGCACTTTTAGGAGGTGGAAGATTGGGAGCATATTTATTACCTATTCAAACAGCATTTATCACATTTCCGATTGCAGGTTTTCTATTATTAATTCCTTTTTTGATTTGGCAGTATCGGAAACACGGTTATATTCATTACTTTCGCATGTTTATTTTATATTCCTTACTATTATATTGTATGGCGGCATATTATTTAGTCATTTTACCGTTTCCAAGTACATTTGATATATGTAGTATGCAGCGCCCAGGAACGCAACATTATAATTTAGTACCATTTACATTTGTGAGCGATTTTCTAAAGGAAACAAACGTGATTTGGAATCAACCAGCTACGTATCTCGCTGCATTAAAAGAGCGCAGTTTCTTACAAGCGGCATTTAACGCCATTTTATTATTACCATTAGGAGTGTATTTGCGTTATTATTTCCGACGGAATTTTATGCAAACGTTGTGTATTGTTTTTTTAACTTCTCTATTTTTTGAAATTACGCAAATCACAGGATTTTATGGTATGTATAATTGTCCATATCGCTTATTTGATGTAGATGATCTCATCTTAAATACAACGAGCGGAGTGATTGGTTTTTGGATTGCACCACTATTTGTATACTTCTTACCAGATATGCACCGCTTAGATGAAAAAATTGACTTGCAAAATAAGCCTGTTCGGATGACGCGACGTGTATTAGCTCTTTGGGTAGATTGGCTTATTCTTGGAATGGTATCAGGGCTATTAATTGGAGAACAAGTTCAATTTACATCTATCTTCCATTCTACTTCGGGATTAGATGAATTATTAAATGGCTTTTTTGTTGTATTTTGTTATTTTATCATCATCCAATATTTCACGAATGGGAAAACATTTGGGAAATGGTTATTGCACATGCGTGTGAAGGGAAAGGGCGAGAGAATTACATGGCTAGAGTTATTGAAACGCTATGGTCTTTTATATTTCGGAATTGGCGGGATCAATTATCTGTTATTTGCAGTTGCGGTATCGAATGAAAATAAGCCAATCATTTATCTCATTATAGCAATGCTTTTCTTCATATTTAATGGTTTGCTTTTCTTACACGTTTTCCTTCACATGTTTAAACGTGATAAGCGATTATTCTATGAGAAAATAAGCGGGACATATAACGTGATTACCTTTACAAAGAAAAATAGTAACAATAATCATTGATGACAATATTGTAAGGTGTATGTAAGGTAATTCGATAGTTGTATGTGAAAAACCTTATTACAATAAGAATAGAAAGTATTGCAATATTACTTTCTGTCTGAAGTAATGAAGAATATTGAAAAACCAACTAACCTTTAAATAGCTCTTATCCTAATAGGGATGGAGCTATTTTTTTTGAACCTTACAATATTGTAAGGTATATGTAAGTTAATTCAATAGCTTGTTTTTTATATTTTTTGCATAATAGAAATAGATTAGGGAGATGATTCAGAAGGGAGACGACTGGGATGTGTAAAGAAGAAGTAGTGAAGGTTCCACTGAAAGAGTGCTGTAGCTACTTTATGGTTGCTATAGTATGTATTGGATTGTTTGATATAATAACAAATTTAATTGTTAAATAATATAGATATGAAATAAAAATGATAGAAGAGAAAATGAAGATAATATGTTTAGGTATAAATCAATATATGTAAAACAAGAAAGAATGTCTTTCTTGTTTTTTTCTTTCTCTAACATCACGTATTAGAATGAGTGTAAGAGGTGATAGGAGTGAAATGGATAGATAGTCATATACACTTGGATCAATATGAAAGTAAAGAGCAAATGAATATATTAAGCGATGTGAAAAAAAGTGCTGAGATTGATGGATTAATTGGAGTATCAATGAACTATCATTCTTGTTATGAAATATTATCTTTAGCAAAACAGTACCCCTTTGTATATCCAGCGATTGGTTTCCATCCAGAACAACCGATTCAGAAAGAAGAATGTGAACAAATTTATAAACTTATTGAAGAGCGGAGAGAACAGATTGTTGCTATCGGTGAGGTTGGTTTGCCATATTATTTAAGACAAGAGCAGCCGAACCTTGCATTAGAAACGTATATAGAGGTATTAGAGCGATTTATGATTTTGGCTAAGGAATATCATTTGCCAATTATATTACATGCAGTTTATGAAGATGCAGATATTGTTTGTGATCTACTTGAAAAGCATGGGATTTCACACGCTCATTTTCATTGGTTTAAGGGAAGTAAAGAAACGATGGAGAGAATGATTCGAAATGGTTACTATATTTCTATTACACCAGATGTTTTATATAAGGAAAAAATTAGAAATATTGTCTCGTTTTATCCGTTAAAATATATGATGGTAGAGACAGATGGACCTTGGAAATTTCAAGCGGAACAAATGACACATCCGAATATGATTAAAGACGTATTAAAGGAAATTAGTGTAATAAAAAATGTCCCGATAGACGAAGTGGCGAAGCAAATATATTGGAATACAGTTCAGTTTTACTCAAGTAAGATAGAATAAAAAACGCCAAATGCGAATGAACTTTTTTAAATCAGTCTAAAGCACGCTGCTGCGGTATATGCTCGTTTGCTATGATAAAAGTTGTAGCAGATTGCTAGAATCATATAGGTAGAAGGATGAAAAAGAGAAAATTTCAGCAAAGAAAGAGGTAAAAGTAGTGAAAAAATTCTTTGTAGGATTTCTAGTTGTTCTTGGAATGTATTTATATTTTCAAGGTGAATCTGAAGGAATGGAAAGATGGACAAAACAGACAAGTTATGTCGATTCAGAGGAAGCAAAGCAAATGAAACAAATTATTATAGAAGAAGCAAAGAAGGTAAACCTCCCAGAATGGATTCCTCTTACAATTGCTGAACATGAAAGTCGTTTGAATCCAAGAAGTGTTGGAGATAATGGCACTTCATTTGGGTTGTTTCAATTGCATCGCGGTGGTGGACTGGCTCCAGAGCATGTAACAGATGAACAACTAAAGGATCCTCGTACAAATGCTCAAATTGCGATGCCTCATCTACTGAAAGGTTATAAAAGAGGAGTACAAAAAGGGCTAACTGATTTTGCTTTATTAAAATATATCGCGAATACATCTGGATGGCCAGGAAACCTAGGGACTGAGTGGACGGATCAAAATATGAAATATAATGAAGGGTTGCAAGAGGTATATTACCGAAATAAAGGAATCGTAAAAGAGTAGGGTATGTGGCCGCTACTCTCTTTATTTATATTTGTTTTTCGGGTCATCCAATCGTATTCTTTTCGTTTAAAGTGGTGTTTCAATTGCTGTTTTATCTCTTCTACCTTAGTAGAAACGCTTTATGAAAAGAAAAAATAAAAGACAAGATATCCAATGTACGTATAGATATCTTGTCTTTTATTTTCTTGATAGTTTTTTCTTTGGATTGCCTTTTGCGCATAAGGAAATGTTTATAACGATGGCCTTCTGCATATTCCTTTTCTCCTTTTATTGCTGATTTAATTCTTGGCTAACAGCTTTTGCATCAATTAAAGCATGAAGAATCATTTTGACCATGTTCATCATTTTTGCTCCTCCTTTTATAATTGATTCAATTTTTTTACAACTGCTTGTCCGTTTACTAACACCTCAAGGATTGCTTTTACGATTTCTTTCATCATGATTATTTCCCCCCTTTGTTATCTTTCGTTTCTATCTTTATTGTATAGGGAGGAATCATTTCGCACTATCGCTTTCCATTACGTGAACATAACAGTTTTGTAAGATTAGATGTGTTGTTTTGAAATGTTTAGTCTATCTTCATTATTTTCAGAAAAATGATTATTCAAACATTAAATTGAGGAGAATAAGATACCTTATGATAAATATAAGAGAGGTGACTTATTTTTTAGCTATTCGTCTGTAATGAAATGGTATAATTTTCTTGTTATAGATGGACTTCATATTTTAAAATGCGAGGAGAATTTTATGTTAAAGTATGCGCGCATCATTACGATTATTATGATCTGTGTAGTATATATCAACAATGTTTCACGTGAAACGATGGGTTTACAAGCATTTATTGGTATCGCATGTTTTATTTATATTTTGAATCATGTATTACTCTTTCAGCCACATGAAGGGGAAAAACGTAATTTTTATATATTTCTAATCAATGGAATCGTTACAGCACTGCTTGGATTTTTATTTCCTGAAACATCTTTATACTTGATTATATTTGGGATTGAAGCGGTAGGAATATTTATTCATACATGGCGGAAAGTAGTTGTATATTTTTTTGTGAGTTTTTTCTTTATATGTTGGTTTTCTATTTTGTTATATACATATCAATATACAGGGAAGGTAGAGTTTGATACAAACGCCATTAACTTTATGTTTGTGCTCTTTAGTGCTTTAGCAGGGAGTTTAATAAGAAAGCTGACAGTAGCACATCAAACGGTTGATGAACAGTATGAAAAATTAATATCATCCCATACAGCTTTAAAAGAAGCGCATGAACAACTACAGCTTTATGCTAAGGAAGTAGAAGAATTAACTGCCGTTCGGGAACGAAACGATATTGCTAGAGAAATTCATGATACAGTTGGTCATAATATGACAGCTTTACTTGTACAACTGCAACTTGCCGAAGCTTTATGGAAACAAAAATCAAATGTGACAGAAGATGTTTTGCATACATGTTATGAATTAGCTAAGAAATCTCTTCAAGAGGTAAGAGCTTCAGTACGTGCACTGAAGGAAGAAAAGAATTTAGGAAATATAGTGGAGAATATGCGAGAGATGTTAAGTGAGTTTTCAAAAGCGGCGACGGTGCAAGTAACCTTTCACTTAAAAGGAGATCCGATTGTTATTCCGTTATCATTACAGCCAACTTTATTACGTATTATGCAAGAGTCATTAACAAATGCGAAACGTCACGGAAAAGCTAGTGTATGTGAAGTTGAATTACTTTGTAATCATGAAAAAGTAATGTTATCGATTTCTGATAATGGCATTGGCGTGAATGAAGTAAGCCCTGGCTTTGGATTAATGAATATGAAAGAACGTGTAGAGGAACATGGAGGAGTAATTCGGTTTGAAAGTGAGATAGAGAAGGGATTTCGGTTAAAAGCTGAGTTCCCGTTAAAAGAAAAAACATGGGTAATAGGAGGAACAAAATGATTCGTATTATGATTGTGGACGATCAGTCGCTGATTCGTGACGGTTTAGCAATGTTATTAAATTTGCGTCCAGAGCTTGAGGTGGTAGGGACAGCAAGTGATGGGGATGAAGTTGTTGCGCAAATAGAAAAACTGCAACCTGAAATTATTTTGATGGATATTCGAATGCCTCGAGTAAATGGGGTTGAAGGAACGAAAATAGTAAGGGGGAAATTTCCGGAAATCAAAGTGCTCATGTTAACGACATTTAATGATAGTGAACTTATTTTTGAGGCGCTAGAGCAAGGCGCAAGCGGTTATTTATTGAAGGATATGGAGACAGATGCGATTGTTCAAGCGATATTAACAGTCCATGGCGGAGGTGCTGTTCTTCCGCAAGATATAACAGCACAAATTGTAAAGGAATTAAAAAGAACAAAAATTGTAGACACATCAGAAAAAAGTGCTCCAAAGCAAATAGAACAATTAACAGAACGTGAAATAGATGTATTAAGGGAAATCGGCCTTGGACTAAATAACAAAGAGATTGCTGAAAAGCTGTTTATTACAGAGGGAACTGTAAAAAATCATGTTTCCAGCTTAATTAGTAAGCTAGAGCTTAGAGATCGGACGCAAGCAGCTATATATGCAGTGAGATATGGTATTACTACATACCCATGACTTTTAGCATAGAGAAATCGAAAAAAGCAGCCAATGATGCTGCTTTTTTATTTTACATTTCTATCTGAGGGAGGATGGAAGAGAGGGAGCATTCTTTTACAATGAAACTGTAGATGAATGTAAGGAGGATGAACCGTCATGTTAGCTGTGGAACATATTGTGAAATCTTTCGGAAAGAGAGAGGTTGTACAGAATGTATCTTTTGAAGTACACAAAGGAGAAATATTTGGGTTACTTGGTCCAAATGGAGCTGGAAAGTCAACGACGATAGCGATGATTTGTGGGCTTATTCCTTATGATAGTGGTGATATTAAAGTTGGAGGAAAGTCTGTAAAAGAGTATTCATTAGATATAAAAAAGAAAATCGGAATTGTTCCACAAGATATTGCTTTATATCCTACGCTTTCTGCGAAAGAAAATTTAATTTTCTGGGGGAAGATGTATGGATTAAGTGGAGCTGTTGCTAAGAAACGATCAGATGAAGTGCTTGCATATGTAGGATTACAAGATCGAGCGAAAGATAAAGTTGAAACATTTTCAGGAGGAATGAAGCGCCGAATTAATATTGGAGCAGCACTCATGCATGAGCCAGAGTTGTTAATTATGGATGAACCGACAGTAGGAATCGATCCACAATCGCGAAATCATATTTTAGAAACAGTAAAGAAATTAAATGAAAAAGGTATGACTGTTATTTATACAAGTCACTACATGGAAGAAGTAGAGCATTTATGTGAACGGGTTGCCATTGTTGATCATGGAAAAGTGATTGCAGTCGGAACAAAAACAGAGTTATGTAATCGTTTGACAGATGGCTTTATGGTGAAAGTGCAGTTGAATCATTTCACTCAGGAGTTATTGGGAAAATTAAAGGCAATTCCTACTGTAGAACGGGTTGTTATCCATGAGGAGACAAATACTTTTGATATTGGACTGCAGAATGGAGCAGCTGTTGGTACTGTTGTTTCGGTAGTGGTAGAAAATCAAGCGCAAATTTTAAAACTTGAATTGCAAGAACCAAATTTAGAGGCCCTTTTCTTACAATTAACAGGACGGTCACTTCGCGATTAGGGGGGGAAGGTTATGAAAAGCTTCATTGTAGCATGGAAAGATTTAAAGATTCGTTTCATCGATCGGCGTGGATTTATGATGATGTTGCTAATGCCATTGCTGCTCACAGCTATTTTAGGATCGGCACTAAGCAACATATTAGATAACGGAGGACTACCTAAAACAGTAATCGGCTATTATCAAGAAGGTCCGGATGACTTTGGTGAGATGCTTCGAAAAGACATATTGCAATCAAAAGAGATAGAGAAGGATATAAAAGTAGAAATGGTAACGTCACAAAGTGAGCTAGAGGATTTATTAAAAAAACAAAAAATTGATGTTGGGGTAATCATACCAAGTGGCTGGAGTGAAAAGATAGAAGAAGGAACTTTAAAAGAAGCAAAACTAATGACGAATCCAGCAAAAGATATACAAGCGAAAATTGCTGAATCGATGATTCGTTCTTTTACAGAACAGGCACAAACCATCGCAGTTTCTACTCAGGTTGTTATTACAGAGTTAGCAAAGTCGCAACCTAAAAATATAGAACAAATTGCAAAAGAAGTGAGTGCGAATTTACAAACAGTGGCTACTTCCCATAGAGATGAAGTTGAAAAAGGAACCATCGGTAAAAAGACAGTCACTGCCATGCAATATTATGCAGCAGCTATGGTAGTCATGTTTTTATTATTTAATATAACAGTTGGAGCGAAATCTATTATAACGGAGCGAAGAACAGAAACGTTGGCAAGGTTATTCAGTACTCCAACAAGTTCATTTTCTATTTTATTAGGAAAATTCTTTGGAACATTGTTATTTTCTTTTATTCAATTTGGAGTATTTGTATTCGCTACTCATTATGTATTTCATGTAAATTGGGGCGAGAATATATTTCAGGTGATAACAGTAGGAATTGCCTATGCCATTTGTGTTTCTGGATTATCGATGCTTATTGCAGCATGGATTCATGAAGAGAAGACGGCAGATTTAATGGGGGGGATTGGAGTTCAATTACTCGCTCTATTAGGCGGATCTATGCTACCGCTTTATGCGTTTCCAGATAGCCTTCAAACCATTGCTCATATTGCTCCAAATAAATGGGCGCTGACAAGTTTTTTAAACATTATGTCGGGTACATCTTGGAGTACATTACTTCCAGTTATCTTAAGTTTGGCTAGTGCAGGATTTGTTTCAGTAATTATTGGAACTGTTCGTCTACGCATGAGATAGGAGGAGAAGAAATGAAAAAAATTTGGGCGCTTTGTTCGTTAGAGTTAAAACAAGTTTTCACGAAACCGCAAAGCTATATACTCATGTTTGGAATGCCAATCATTTTTACACTTATATTCGGAGGTTTGTTAGGTGGAAGTGGCGATGAAAAAGTAAAGATTAGTTTAGTAGATTATGATCAGTCAAAGTTATCTCATTCGTATTATCAAGAACTAAGAGGGAATCATTTCATTACGATTGAAAAAGGAACTGATAAAGAAGCAAAGCAGAGAGTTGAAAATAAGAAGTCTTCGGGTATTGTTATCATTCCAAAGGGATTTCAAGAGAATGTGATAGCTGGAGAGACGGGGAAAATTAAATTTCAATCAAGCGCTGATTTTACAGGAAGTTCTTCTGTAGAGCAAGTTCTGCAAAGTACGATTAAAAAAATGAAAATTGAGGTAGCAGCAGCAAAAAAACTCGAACAAACAGGGGGAGCTTCTTGGAAGGATGTATATGAAAGTATTCATTCAAAAGTAGAACCTGTCTCAATTGAAAAAGATTCTATAGCAGGAGAGAAAAATTTGAATCACATGGCAGGGCGTGCAGCAGGGTTTTCTATTTTATTTGTTATGATTGTTATGCTAAGTGCAACAGGGACGATTTTGAAATCAAGGCAAATAGGAGTATGGTCTCGCCTGCTTGAAACTCCTACGTCAAAAGCTCAAATATTAGGCGGATATATACTTTCATTCTTCTTAATCGGATGGGTTCAATTTGGGGTCTTGATGGTATTAACGAATCGTTTGTTTGATGTTCAATGGGGAGATATGCTAGGAATTATTATGCTTGTATCGGGATTACTGTTAGCGGTCATTGGGTTGGCGCTGCTAGTAGCGAGTATTGTAAAGACAGCTGAGCAACAGTCAGCGCTAGGGAATATTGTTGTGATTTCAACATGTATGATAAGCGGTCTATATTGGCCGATTGAAATTGAACCAGAATGGATGCAGCAAATTGCCAATTTTGTTCCTCAAACTTGGGCAATGCGCGGATTTACCGAATTAATTGTAAGAGGTGGAACTTTCCTTGATATAACGGGGTATATTGGTATATTACTGTTGTTTGCAGGTGTATTTTTTATCATTGGTTTAACAAGAATACGTTATGAATGAAAAAAAGCAGAGTTTACAGCTTTAAGCGCTGAGCTCTGCTTTCTTTCTGTGTATCGTCCTCTCCTAAGGAGATGATAATAGCCATTCCAAGTATGAAGAAGAATGCTAAAAAGAGGACGAACTTTGGGAAGAACGGGAATAAAAGCAATGCCCCCACGATCATGATTGTCAATGCCACATAGTGCAAGACATATTGGAGTAGTTTGTCCATATTTTCGCCCCCTTTTTGGTCATTTGTTAGTAGTTTATGCATAGGAAAGAAAGAATAGAATGATTTTTATGATTTTATATATATGATTCATTTTTTTAGATGAATTAGTAAAAAAATTAAAAATATTTAAATAGAATGAATTGACAAAAAATAACTGGAGATGTAATCTAATAACAATAAATCCTATCGGAAATGTATGAATAAAATTATTTACCCCCTCACGAACATTTATTTTTTGAATATAAAACCAATTTTTCCGATAGGTTTTATGATTTATTTAAGGGCAATTTAAGAAATATTTAGGAAAGTTAAGGTGGGGACAATGGAGAAAAAGTCAAAAAGATGGGCTAGTGTATTTTCGATTTTACTAAGTAGTTCACTTGTATTATCCGCTTGTGGGGGAGGAGAAGAAGAGGTTTCAACAGAACCTGCTAAGCAGCAGGACTTGAAGAATCTCAAAGTTGAAAAAATCGCAGCTACAGATAAGACGAAAGTTCCAGACAAAGCAAAAAACAGAAAGGATACGCTGATTGCTGGTATTTCTAAACCAGGGGGTGTTTTCTTACCATATTTTCAAGATAACGGTTGGGATGGCAACGTAACATCTGTTATTTTTGCTTCCCTTGTTACAACAGATAAGCAAGGGAAACCAGTTCCCGATTTAGCGGAAAAATGGGATGTTTCTTCCGATCAATTAACATACACATTCCACTTGCGTAAAGATGCAAAGTTTAGTGATGGTTCACCGTTAACAGCAGATGATGTGGCATTCACATTAACACTTTTACATGATCAAGCATATGAAGGTAGCGATTCTATTTTGCAATATGCGATTAAAGGTGGAAAAGATTACAGAGAAGGGAAGGCAAATGCTATTGAAGGCATTCAAATTATTGACCCACAAACAGTTAAAATTACAACAGAGAAAGTAAATTCTCAAGCTTTACTCGCTTTAGGTGGACCAGTATTATCGAAGGCATATTACGGTAAGGACTATAAACAAAATACAAGTTTAGATTATTTAAAAGAGCTGTATGGTAAACCGCTTGCTGCGGGTCCTTATAAATTTGAAAAATATATTCCTGGGCAAGAAGTTCGTTTCGTAGCGAATGAACATTATTATGCAGGAGAACCGAAAATTAAAAACTTTATTTATAAAATTACGTCAGCAGATACGAAATTTCAACTATTCCAAACAGGTGAGATAGACTATACAGGTGTTGGAACAGGTGATGAAATTTTAGAACAAGTAAAAAGCTTAGGATTTGCCAATATTGAAATTGAGACAGCATCTTCATTCTCTTATATAAAAATAAATAGTAAAAAGCCATATTTAAAAGATAAAAAAGTTCGACAGGCACTTATCTATGGATTAGATCGTAAAAAGTATGTGGATACAGCCTTGAAAGGTTACGGTACGGTAGCAAACGTACCAATTCATCCAACTTCGTGGGCTTATACAGAAGATGGGATTGATAAATATGAATATGACAAAGAAAAGGCGAAGAAATTATTAGATGAGGCGGGATGGAAAGTCGGTTCGGATGGAATCCGGGAAAAAGACGGTCAAAAATTAAAAGTAACATATTATGGTGGAAGTTCAGCAAAAGAGGGCGATCTATTCATCCCGATTGCGAAAGAGAATTATAAAGAAATAGGAATTGAGTTTAATCCAGAGTTTATGGATTTTAATACGATGCTTTCAAAAGTGAACAAAGGTGATTATGATTTAGCTGCTGTTGCAACTCCAATTACAATAGATCCAAGCGAACCGGTTAGTGGTTATTCATCTGAAGGGGATGGAAACAAGCTAGGATATAAAAATGAAAAAGTTGATGAGTTAATTAAAAAGGGGCTTGAAATAATTGATATCGAAAAAAGAAAACCGATTTATAAAGAACTATATAAAGAATTAAGTGATGATCCACCTGTTATTCTATTAAACTACCGTAAAATTATTACAGCTTACAACGCAAATATAAAAGGAATTGATCCTGAAAAATATGACGGCATTAGTACGAATTTACCTGTATTATCAATTGAAAAATAAAGATAAGTCCGTATAAATAGAAGACATTTTTTTATTCGAAATGCTGAATGAAAAAATGTTCTTCTATTTTAAGTACATAAGATTGGGGAGACGAAGGGTGAAAACATATATCATTCGTAGGTTGTTACAAATGATCCCTACACTGTTTGGTACATCTATTATTATCTTCTTCTTATTCGCACTTTTACCAGGGGATTATATTGATTCGAATCCGAAGATTACGCCAGAAAGAGCTGCAGAGCTTAGGGAACTATATGGGTTAAACAAACCAATTATGGAGCGTTACGTTCATTGGTTAGGTAATGCATTACAAGGGAACTTTGGCTTTTCTTTGCAATATCAAGAATCTGTAACATCGCTATTAAATAAATTTATTTGGAATTCGTTTATGGTAGCGATTGTAGCTTTATTTTTTATTTGGTTAATTGCGCTTATTGTTGGAGTATTTTCAGCAACAAAACAGCACTCCTTATTCGATAAGTTTGTGACAGTCGGAGTTTTTGCTGCAATGTCATTTCCGTCATTCTTTATTGGTCTATTTCTGATTAAAGTCTTTGCTGTAGATTTTCATTTGTTGCCGATAGGTGGAATGATTGATGTTGGTAGTAATTCAACCGGTTTTGCTCATGTTGTAGAAGTTGCTAGGCATATGATCCTGCCAGTATTTATTTTGACACTTCTTGGTGTAGGGTCGTTAACTCGTTATTTTAGAACAAGTATGCTTGAGGTTGTAAGACAAGATTATATTCGCACAGCACGAGCAAAAGGGCTCAAGGGGAAGGCTGTTATTTATAAACATGCACTAAAAAATGCAATTTTACCAGCTATTACATTGCTTGCATTTGAACTACCAGGGTTATTCTCTGGTGCAATTATTATTGAACAAATTTTTAATTGGCCTGGAATCGGAAGCATTCAATTAGAGGCATTAAATTTTCGAGATTATACAGTATTAATGGGCTTTACAATGTTTCTTTCTGTTTTAACGATTGTTTCAAATTTCTTAGCGGATATTGTATATGCTGTTGTGGATCCGCGTATTCGGTTGCAGTAAAGGGGGGAGAGAGATGGAAGTTGTTACAACAACTACAGAGATAAATAAAAAAAAGAAAAGAAGAAATGAATCGTCGCCATGGCGACAGGCTTATAGGAAAATTAAGAAAAATAAAATGGCGTTAGTAGGGTTTTATGCATTAATTTTTATGTTTTTATTTTGTTTTGTTGGGCCATTCTTTTCGCCATATGCATCTGGAAAAATACAAGTTACTTTAATAAATAAACCACCTAGCTTGTTACATTGGCTTGGTACAGATCAACTTGGAAGAGATGTATTAACAAGGCTTATGCAAGCAGGTCGTATATCACTAACAATTGGTTTGGCATCAATGGTTCTATCAGTAATTTTAGGTGCTTTATTAGGTGCCATTTCTGGCTTTTATCGAGGTATTGTTGACAACGTTATTATGCGCCTTGCCGATATTTTAATGTCAATGCCAGGATTACCTTTACTCATTATAATGGGAGCTATTTTATCAGAGTGGAAGATCCCATCAAACTACCGTCTTTATGTCATTATGATTATTTTAAGTTTGGTGGGTTGGCCAGGACTCGCTCGTCTTGTTAGAGGGCAAATTTTGTCGCTTCGGGAACAAGCCTTTATGCAAGCAGCTGATGTGTTAGGTTTGAAAGATTATCGTAAGATTGTGTATCACTTAATTCCGAATGTATTACCGTTATTGATCGTTGTATCTACCTTAGGTGTTGCAGGGTCTATTTTAGGAGAGTCAGCACTCAGTTATCTAGGTCTTGGAGTTGTTCCACCTACACCTTCATGGGGAAATATGATTAATGCAGCAAACTCGCTAATTGATTTCCAAAAGCGTCCGTGGTTATGGATTCCACCAGGGTTTGCTATTTTTATAACAGTTGTATCAATTAACTTACTTGGTGATGCACTTCGTGATGCATTAGATCCAAAGATGAAGCGGTAGGTGAGATGAATGAGCAGAGCGATAGTAGAATTAAAAGATTTACAAACACACTTTCAAACGGAAGAGGGGATTGTGAAAGCTGTTAATCATGTGAGCTTTTCTGTTCGAGAGGGAGAAATTGTTTGTGTGGTCGGTGAATCAGGATGCGGGAAAAGTGTAACAGCTTTATCTATTATGGGGCTTATTGATGAATCCGGTCGTATTGTTGGTGGTGATATTCTTTACGAAGGGAAAAGTCTGTTAGGAATGAAAGAGAAGGAGCTTCGTAGTTTAAGAGGAAATGACATCACGATGATTTTTCAAGAGCCAATGACATCTCTTAACCCCGTATTTACTGTTGGGGAACAAATTGTTGAGACATTACGAGAACATGAACTTCTTAGTAAAAACGAAGCATATAAAAAGGCAATTGAACTCATTCGGAAGGTTGGGATTGCACGTGCAGATGAGATTGTTCATTCCTATCCACATGAATTAAGCGGCGGAATGTTACAGCGAATTATGATTGCGGTTGCCCTTAGTTGTAATCCTAAATTGTTAATTGCTGATGAGCCAACAACAGCTCTTGATGTTACGATTCAAGCGCAAATATTAGATTTATTAAGACAAGTCAAAGAAGAATTCAAAACATCTATTTTATTCATTACACATGATTTAGGTGTTGTAGCAGAAATGGCGGATTATGTTGTTGTGATGTATGGTGGAAAAGTCATTGAAGAAGCGAAGGTATTAGAGCTATTCCAAAATCCGAAGCATCCATATACAAAAGGTTTGCTAAAGTCAAAACCAGTAATGGGGAAACGAACAAATAAACTGTATTCCATTCCTGGGCAAGTTCCAAACTTAGTTGGTTTAGGGGAGTTTTGCTACTTTAGTGGTCGCTGTGAGCATTGTATGGATATATGCAGAAATGCAGCGCCAGACCTTAAGGAACATGAAGATAATCATAAAGTAGCATGCTGGTTATATGAGGAGCGTGCTGAGAAATGAGTGAACCATTATTAGAAGTAAAGAATTTAAAAACGTATTTTCCGGTTAAAGGCGGTGTATTTAGGAGGACAATTGGACATGTAAAGGCGGTAGATGGGGTTAGCTTTGCAATCAATAAAGGTGAAGTATTCGGTCTAGTTGGTGAATCTGGAAGTGGTAAAACGACGATTGGGAAAACCATTCTTCGTCTCGTTCAAAAAACAGAGGGTGAAGTGAAATTTAAAGGGGAAGATATTCACTCGTTATCGAAAGAAGAACTGCGAAAATATCGCCCCAATATGCAACTTGTATTCCAAGATCCATTTAGTTCATTAAATCCAAGGATGCGAATTGGTGAAGCGCTTGGTGAACCAATGTTAGCCCATGGTTTAATAACAAAAGAAAATGTTCGGGAAAAAGTGTTGGAAGTATTAGCATTGTGTGGATTAGCCCCCTATCATATTGATCGTTATCCACATGAATTTTCCGGAGGACAACGCCAGCGTATTGTAATTGCAAGGGCGATGGCATTAGATCCAGAATTTATTGTTGCCGATGAACCCGTTGCAGCGTTAGATGTATCGATTCAAGCACAAATTATTAATTTGTTTAGTGAGTTGCGTGAGAAAAAAGGTCTTTCCTATTTATTCATTTCGCATGATTTAAGCGTTGTTGAGCATTTATGTACGAAAATAGGGATTATGTATTTAGGGACAATTGTCGAAACCGCTCCTCGTGATCAATTGTTTACGAATCCACTTCACCCGTATACAAAAGCGCTATTATCTGCGGTACCAATTCCCGATCCAACTGTGAAGCGTGAACGGATCATTTTGCAAGGTGATGTTCCAAGTCCAGCTAATCCACCATCTGGCTGCCGCTTCCATACGCGCTGCCCATTTGCAACAAATATTTGTAAGCAAGCTGTACCAGAATTTCGAGAGGTTGAGGAAGGACATCATGTTGCTTGTCATCATATATAAATAAAAAGGCTCTTTCAAATTGAACTGTACCCTATAAAATGGACAGTTTAATAAAAAGACCTTTAAAAATCAAGCACTTAAAAGATGGTTCCGGTATTGTACCGGAGCCATTTTTTTGAGTGTCCATTG
>NZ_JAKUEW010000013.1:0-99048 GCF_022663115.1 Bacillus cereus group sp. BfR-BA-01430 | reverse complement strand
TGGAAATGAGCTATTATCACTTTTAGAAAATGCTGGACGAATGGGGATTCCCCTTCCACAAGCATTAACAAATGCAGTTGAAATTTTAAGTAATAAGAGCAATAAGACAAGTTCTGAATATGATAATAGAGGAGATGTTGAATAATGGGACATATTGTAGATATTTCAAAATGGAATGGCAATATTAATTGGGACGTAGCGGCACCGCAACTTGATTTAGCAATTTGTCGGGTTCAATACGGTTCCAAAAAAATAGATGAGCGTTACAAAAGTTATGTAGATAATTTAGAAAGACAGGGTATACCACATGCAGCATATGCTTACGGGTGTTATATAAGTGTAAATGATGCCATCGTGGAAGCAGATGACTTCATGAAACGTGTGAGTCCAAATGCAAAATTCCTTGTTCTCGATGTAGAAGATGATACATTGAAGAGCTGTGGAGCAACAAATTTAGCAAAAGCTTCTCAAGCATTTATTGATCGTTGCAAGTCAAAAGGATGGAAAGTAGGACTATATGTATCACATCACATGTACAATAACTACGGTTTAAGCGGAGTGAAAGCAGATTTCCTTTGGATCCCTCGTTATGGCGGAAACAAACCTGCATATGAGTGCGATATTTGGCAATACACAGAGACAGGGCACGTGCCTGGTATTGGTAAATGTGATTTAAATAAATTAATCGGAAATAAACCGCTGGCTTGGTTTACAAATCAAACTGTTGAAAAACAAGAAGGAGGATTTATCGTGGCGGATAATAAATTAGTTGCAACAGGCGGAATTGGTTTTAATCATTTACAAGAGGTAGCAGAATTCCTTAACAAACTTGGGTACGGTGCTTCAATCGTTATTTCTGGTAAAAATGACGGGATTTTTAGCATTCGCACTGAAAGACGTATCGGTTCCGAATTAGATAAATTCACAGCGTGGTTAGATGTGAAAAATTGGTGGTATCAATACGAATAATGAAAGTAGCCGGCTCTTATGAGTCGGCTCTTTTTGTTTTTTTCTAGTAAAATGGTTATTTGCTTATGTCTTTCCTTTAAATCCTCTAATGATATATTTGTGATGGCAGCATTATTTATGAAGAAGTTTTTATGAGAAATTTTCTTCTGGTCATCATGTTTTAATAATAAAGATGCAATTTCTTTTTGTTTGCCAAAAATATCTCGGATTAACTGATCTTTTTCATGTTTTGTTTGACTAAATATCATAACATTCCCTCCTTGTTTAAAATTCATTTATTAAAATTTTAATAGCCCTAGGTTTTGAATGATCGCGCTGAATGTATCCTTTCTCTTCTAGTTTCAGCAAATGACCATGTATTGTAGAGGATGATGCAATTCCTATACCTTCTCCAATTTCTCGTATAGATGGTGGATATCCATTTTCAATTACTTTATCGCGTATAAATGTTAAAATTTGAGATTGTCTTCTAGTTAGAATCATATATGTTAACCTCACTCTTATATAGGAAATATTTAACTATATAATACCAAAAGAAAAACATTAAATCAAACGTACGTTCTATTTTAAAAAGGAATATATTTAAAAAAGATCTATCACAACTTTAAAGATTGTAGATAGCAAGGTATCATATATTATAGAAGATAATAAAAAATAAAACAGGATAAAGTGTAGTGGGGAATGAAATCTCACTTATCGATATTTTGAAATCTGAATCAGAAGATGTGATCGATATGATTCAACTTAGTATGGAGTTAGAAAAAATTAAAGAGTATATTGATATTTTAGATGAGAGGGAGAAAGAAGTCATTGTAAAGCGTTTTGGACTCGGACTGGATAAGGAGAAAACGCAGCGGGAAATCGCAAAGGCACTTGGGATTTCAAGGAGCTATGTATCAAGAATTGAGAAGCGAGCACTGATGAAAATGTTTCATGAATTTGTGAGGGCGGAGAAAGAGATGAAAGCAAAGGAATAAGAAAAAGGAACGACTGCCGTGTCAATGCAGTCGTTTTTCTTTTGATGAAGGTGATAAAAAGCGAAACGAAAAGAAGAAATATATGTTCACTGTTGAAAATGATGGATTCTATCTGTAATATTAGAAGGTGCTAACGAATTTATCCAGCAGTAACAGGCAGTAAGACTTTTATTTTAGATTGAAAGAAAAATAAAGATGATAGATAGGAGTCTGGTTGTCTGTAATCGCTTGATTGGTAAAGATTCATAATCAGCGGGAGAGGGAAAATCTTGCTGCTTACAGTTTCACTTTATGAAAGAAGTCATATTTTTCTTGTATAATATGTAGACTGTCTGTAATAACGTAAAGGTGTTTATTTAGATAAACGGCATGATATCGCAAGAAAAGAAGGGAAAGCTATATGTAATTGTTACTTTAAGAGTGATTAGGAGGTTTCGCAGTTTGCGACGTACATTATATCGACTGATGATCGAACTTACAAATGGGCGTTTTACTTCTTATATATTACGTAAATTTGCACAGTCTCGTTTCAGTTCTATTATTATTCCATCTTATGCAAAAGTGTTTCAAATTAATCAAGATGAGATGGAAAAAGATTTAAAAGAATATCGAACGTTACATGAGTTGTTTACACGTAAATTAAAAGAAGGAAAGCGAATGATTAATACAGAGGCAGCAACTGTTGTTAGCCCTGTTGATGGAATTTTTGCGGATTTTGGATCTATCGAAGAATCGAAAACATTTGATATTAAAGGTAAGCGCTATTCGATTGTAGATATGCTTGGCAATGAAGAAAGAGCAAGTCGTTATGCCGGCGGTACATATATGGTGATTTATTTAAGTCCAAGTCATTATCATCGCATTCATAGTCCACTTTCCGGTATTGTGACAGAGCGGTTTGAGCTAGGGAAAAAATCATATCCTGTAAATGCAGCAGGCATGAAATATGGGAAAGAACCTTTGTCAAAGAATTATCGTTCTGTTACAGAAGTAGATAGTGAAGGAAAGCATATGGCGCTAGTAAAAGTAGGAGCTATGTTTGTAAACAGTATTGAACTTCTTCATAAACGAAACACTGTTCAAAAAGGTGAAGAGATGGCATACTTTACATTTGGTTCGACAGTTGTTCTGCTGTTTGAACAAGGAATGATCGAAGCTGTTTCAACGTTAACAAGCGGTCAAGAACTCCGTGTAGGCGAAAAGATTGCAACTCGATTAACCTCATAGTAGTGAACAGTAGAAGTCTATAATAAGCTTGTATGGACTCAAAGAAGTGAGATGTGTCAATGTGTCTAATGAAAGTTCCTGAAAGTTGGAAAGTTCATTTTAGTTAAGAGCCATCTTACCGATGGCTCTTTTTACAAATAAGACATTATTTTATATGTACTTAAGAAGATTTGACAAGCTTGTCCTCTAATGAACGTCTAATGATTTCTTGTTTTATAAGTAAAATAAAGTCAGGATTTAATTTTAGTTCTTTTGCTTTATAATAAGACTCAGTGAGTAATTCGGTAGATAACTGTTCTATATGATTTGTATTCAAGATGAGTCACCTCCTAGTAATTAAGGATAGGTTCTTTGTTGCATCTAATGTATCAAAAAAATATGACGGTCACAAACGTATGGTTATCCACAAAGTGTCGTGGATAAATTGTGTATGAAATGTTAATAATTTCTAAATTGATTGAAATATTAATGTGGAAAATGTGTACAAGTTTATCCACATGCTGTCTATCGAAAAATGTTGTCGAAAAATTTTATGAAAAATCCTCAAAGAGGTGAAAGAAATTGAAACTATTTTTACCAAATGAATACGTGAAAAACGTATATCATGTTCAACCAGAAGAGCTAAAAAAACGTGGAATTAAAGGCGTTATTACAGATTTAGATAATACGTTAATTGAATGGGATCGTCCGAATGCCACGCCACAGCTTGAACAATGGTTTTTGAACATGAAGGAACAAAACATTCAAGTGACGGTTGTGTCAAATAATAACGAAAAACGAGTAAAGGATTTTGCAGAACCACTTGGAATTCCATTTATTCATAGTGCACGTAAGCCGTTTGTTCGTGCATTTAAACGTGCAATAGAACGAATGAATTTGAAGCCAGAGGAAGTCGTAGTCATTGGAGATCAGATTTTAACAGATGTATTAGGTGGCAATCGAGTTGGGCTACATACGATTTTAGTTGTACCAGTTGCACAAACGGATGGATTAGTAACGCGCTTCAATCGAAAAATTGAGCGAAGAATTATGAAAAAAATGAAGAAAAAAGGTTTAATTAATTGGGAGGAATAAAGTTTGATTGAAACAATTAAATGTATTGGTTGTGGTGTAGAGATTCAAACGGAAAGCAAAAATGAAGTTGGATATGCACCAGCTTCATCTTTGCAAAAAGAGCAAGTCATTTGTCAACGTTGTTTCCGTTTAAAGAATTATAATGAAATCCAGGACGTGTCGCTAACGGATGATGACTTTTTACGTATTTTAAATGGAATTGGCCAGTCAGAGGCATTAGTTGTTAAAATTGTTGATATTTTTGATTTTAATGGAAGTTGGTTACCAGGGTTACATCGTTTTGTTGGGAACAATAAAGTGTTACTTGTAGGAAATAAGGCAGATTTAATTCCGAAATCTGTAAAACATGATAAGATGAAACATTGGATGCGCTATAGCGCAAAGCAGCTTGGTTTAAAAGCAGAAGATATCTTTTTAATTAGTGCAGCGAAAGGACAAGGTATTCAAGAACTTGCAGAGGCAATTGAAAAGTATCGCAACGGTAAAGATGTATATGTGGTAGGATGTACAAATGTTGGGAAATCAACATTTATTAATCGCATGATTAAAGAATTTAGTGAAGAAACTGAAAATGTGATTACAACATCTCATTTTCCAGGAACAACGTTAGATTTAATTGATATCCCATTAGATGATACGTCTTCTTTATATGATACACCAGGAATTATTAATCATCATCAAATGGCTCATTATGTTGGGAAGCAAAGTTTAAAAATAATTACACCAACAAAAGAGATTAAGCCAATGGTATTCCAATTAAATGAAGAACAAACATTATTCTTTAGTGGATTGGCACGCTTTGATTATGTGAGCGGTGGTCGTCGTTCATTTACTTGCCATTTCTCAAACCGTTTAACAATTCATCGTACAAAGCTAGAAAAAGCAGATCAATTACATGAAAAACATGCTGGGGAATTATTAAATCCACCAACTCCAGAGGAATTAGAAAGCATGCCTGAATTTGTGAAATATGAATTTAATATTCGTGAGCCAAAAACAGATGTTGTATTTTCTGGATTAGGATGGGTTACTGTAAATGAACCAGGAGCAAAAATTGTTGCTCATGTACCAAAAGGAGTTAGTGTTTCATTACGTAAATCTTTAATTTAAATGGAGAGGGATTTATGAAACAATTATATGGTGTAATCGGAAATCCAATTGGACATTCCTTATCACCGCTTATGCATAATGATGCGTTTGAACATTTAGGAATAGATGCTCATTATCATGCGTTTCTTGTAGAAGAAGAGATGCTAGGGGAAGCTGTGAAAGGGTTAAAGGCGTTAGGAGTTTCAGGGATCAATGTGACGACTCCACATAAAGTTTCTATTATGAAATATTTAGATGAAATTGATCCGTTAGCAAAGCAAATCGGTGCAGTAAATACCGTTGTTCATCGAAACGGCAAGCTTGTTGGTTATAATACAGATGGAATTGGATATGTTCGTTCTTTGCAGTCTATTAGTAAAGAATCCTTACGTCACAAACGCATGTTAATACTCGGTGCAGGTGGTGCATGTCGAGCCATTTATTGTTCGCTAGTAGCTGCAGGCGTAAAAGAAATCGATATTGCCAACCGGACGGTAGAAAAAGCAAAGCAGTTGATTGCAAGTAGCAAAGAACGGGTTGTTTCAAATGCACTTTCACTAGAGCAAGCGACGGAAGCACAAGAGAATTATGATGTGATCATTCAAACAACAACGATAGGTATGCATCCACATGTACAACAGACGCCAATGCAAATTGGCTCTTTAAAACAAGGGGCAATTGTTTCTGATATTATTTATAATCCTTTTGAAACGAAGCTCTTACATGATGCGAAATCGAGCGGAGCGATTGTTCAAAACGGTATTGATATGTTTGTTTATCAAGGAGCACTTGCCTTTGAGATGTGGACTGGAATGATGCCAGACATTAATAGAATGAAACAATTAGTAATAAGAAAGCTTGGAGGATAATGATATGTTAACAGGAAAACAAAAAAGATTTTTACGTGCAAAGGCGCATCATTTAACACCGATTTTTCAAGTAGGAAAAGGTGGCGTAAATGAAAATATGATTAAACAAATTGCAGATGCATTAGAGGCTCGTGAATTATTTAAAGTGAGTGTATTACAAAACTGTGAGTTTGACCGCCGTGAAGTTGCAGAAGAACTAGCACAAGGTGCGGGAGCAGAAATTGTTCAGGTGATTGGAAGTACAATCGTTTTATATAAAGAATCAAGAGAAAATAAGCAAATTCAACTCCCGTAATCGTCGAGGATTTATATAGGTTTTTTCCGAAAAAATGCTTATTGTAGATGAAATGAACATAAGTAAGCTTTTCCAAAAGATAAGCTCTTTTCATGTTTTTTGAGGGAGAAATTGAAACTTTAATCAGTAGAGGTTTGATTCCTCGCTGATTAAAGGCCCTCATGAATCGGGTTGCCCCAAAATAGCGGGATAAAATAAAGGAGGCATTTCCTTTGAAAAAGATCGGAATTATTGGTGGTACCTTTGACCCGCCGCATTATGGACATTTGTTAATTGCGAATGAAGTGTATCATGCATTAAAACTGGATGAAGTTTGGTTTTTACCTAATCAAATACCGCCTCATAAGCGGAATCGAAATGTTACAAGTGTAGAAAATCGACGAAGGATGTTGGAGTTAGCAATAGAGAATGAAGGCCATTTTTCACTTTGTTTAGAGGAGCTTGAGAGAGAAGGCCCATCTTATACATATGACACTATGTTACAATTAACGAAGAAGCATCCGGACACAACGTTTTATTTTATTATTGGCGGTGATATGGTGGAATATTTGCCAAAGTGGTATAACATCGAAAAACTACTTGAACTTGTAACGTTTGTTGGCGTTGCAAGGCCTGGCTATACTTTACAGACACCTTATAAAATTATGACGATAGAAATTCCGGAATTTGCTGTTTCTTCATCTTTACTGCGAGAAAGATATAAGAATAAGAAGACGTGTAAATATTTGCTTCCAGAACAAGTACAGTCATATATTGAGAGGAATGGGTTGTATGAATCGTGAAAAAGCTCTTGAAATTGTAAAAAAACAAATGCACGAGAAACGCTATATACATACGATTGGTGTAATGGAAACAGCGATTGAATTGGCTCAGCGATATGGTGTGGATGAGAAAAAAGCAGAGATGGCTGCTATTTTTCATGATTATGCGAAGTGTAAACCAATTCAAGAAATGGAAGAGATTATTAAGCGGACGGATTTGCCAAAAGATTTGCTTCAATATAATAAAGAGTTATGGCATGCACCGGTTGGGGCATACTTAGTAGAAAAAGAAGTAGGCATTACAGATCCGGAAATTTTGCAAGCTATTACATATCATACGAGTGGTCATGAGAAGATGACAATGCTTGATAAGGTTATTTATGTAGCGGACTATATTGAACCTGGACGCAAGTTTCCGGGCGTAGATGAGGCGCGGAAGTTAGCGCAGGAGGATATAAATAAAGCATTATTATTTGCATTAAAGCGTACGATTCAATTTTTAATGGAAAAGAACCAAACGATTTATCCGTTAACATTTCAAACGTATAATGCAGTTGTAAAGGAGGAAATTACTGGATGAATAATAAAGAATTATTAATGGTAGCAGCAAAGGCAGCTGATGATAAACGAGCAGAGGACATCGTAGTATTAAATATGCAAGGGATTTCACCAATTGCTGATTACTTTATCATTTGTCACGGGAATTCTGATAAGCAAGTACAAGCAATCGCGCGTGAAATTAAAGCAAAGGCACATGAATTCCAAATTGATGTAAAGCGTATGGAAGGATTTGATGAGGCACGCTGGGTTCTTGTAGATCTTGGTGATGTTGTAGCTCATGTATTCCATAAAGATGAGCGCGATCATTATAATTTAGAGCGCCTATGGGGCGACGTGCCGCGCGAAGATATTACAGAAGAGTTAAGCCAATGAGATATGAGCAATTTGCATTACTGTACGATGAACTTATGAATGATGTCCCATATGACAAGTGGGTAGAGTTTACAGAGGAGAGTTTGCAGCAGGCGGGGATGAAAGAAGCGAAAATCCTTGATGTAGCTTGTGGTACTGGGAATGTAACGCTCCCGCTTGTACAAAAAGGTTACGATATGACTGGTGTAGACCTTTCGGAAGAAATGTTAGCAGTTGCCCAGCAAAAATTAGGAGCAGAAGGGCACTTCATCCCATTTTATCAACAGGATATGAGAGAATTAGATGTTCCTGGAGAATTCGATTGTGTAACAATCTTTTGTGATTCATTAAATTATGTATTGCAAGAAGAAGGGATACAAGAAACATTTAAGAGAGTATTTCATCATTTACGGAAAGATGGTTTATTTTTATTTGATGTGCATTCTTTATATAAAATTCATCACATCTTTCAAAATGAAACGTATACAGTAAATGGAGAAGAGATAGCCCTTATTTGGAACTGTTTTCCTGGAGAAGTACCAGATAGCGTGGAACATGAATTATCATTCTTTGTCCAAGATTCAGAAGAAGGTGTATATCACCGATTTGATGAATATCATATGCAGCGTGCGTATCCGGTTGAACTGATTACGAAATGGCTTGAAGAAGCCGGTTTTTCTGTAATCCGTGTTACGGGTGATTTTGAACGCATGGAAGTAACAGAACAGACAGAACGCATCTTTTTTATGGTGAAAAAGAATGGATAAAACGAAAAGCAACCTATTTATTGGTTGCTTTTCGTTTTATTTTATTTTGCAAAAATAAGAGAGAATAAAGGATTTTGTATATAGATGGCGTATTCTTTACGTGTGCCTGTTAAATTGTTCTTCTACACCTGCTAAATCTTCTGCATATTTTTTATGTGTTCGTTCGAATAACTTGTGGAACATATCTCCGACGTGTCCTTCTAAAATTTGGATTCCTTCTCCGGTGACCCCACCTTTTACACATACTTTTTCTTGTAATGTCGGTAATGTGAAAATTTCTTTTTCAAGCAATTTCCCCATCCCAATAATCATTTCACTTGCTAAAGTAGTAGCTTCTTCATGAGTAATCTTTGTTTGATCTACCGCTGCGTCAATAAAGCACTGTAATAAATAACTGAAGAACGCTGGTCCGCAACTTGCAATATCAGATGAAACGCGCGTAATATCTTCTTCAATGACCATAGGTGTAGAAATATTTTTAAATAATTTCAGTAATTGTTGTTTCCATTTCTCAGAACAGTTTTTTCCGAATGTGAATAGTGAAGCGCCAGAGAATGCTCGGTTTGTAATGCTTGGAATAATGCGTGCAACGTGACAAGAAACCACTTTTTCTAATTGGCTGGCTGATATAGGACTAGTGATAGAAATTAAACATTTTTCATCGGTCAAGTAAGCGGTATGTTGTTTTAAAATAGGATAAATATCTAAAGGCTTGACGCAAATAAAAACAAGTTCTGAACGTTCTATTACTTCTTGCACTGTTTTTGCTATATAAATAGAAGGATACTTCTCTTTTATATGATATGCTTTGGCAGGCGTACGATTAATAATAGTGAGGCACGAAGGTTTGACAGCGCGTGTTTCTAAAAAAGCATCAATGAGTATATTTCCCATGTTTCCTGTCCCTATGATTCCGATGTTCAATGTTTCATCCCTCCTTCGTAACATCTTTCTCCTAAACAATATGAACTATGTTGTGAATTTATGAATTGGAGGAATAAAATGATGTGGAATTTACAAAAGAAGTGGTTTGCTTTATTAGGAGCTGCTGGATGTGTGATTGTTCTTTTTTTATGGCAGACAAACAATCAAGAAGAGAAATCGACAGTTCAACTTCAATCGGCTACAGTTATGAAAAGTGAAGGGAAAAATAAATCAAAAGAATTGGAAACAAAAGAACAGAAAAAAGAAATTATTGTTGATATAAAAGGAGCTGTGCAAAGAGAGGGGGTGTATGAGCTAAGAGAAGGTTCTCGCGTGAAAGACGGTATTGAAAAAGCAGGAGGGTTTTTGTCAGAAGCGGATGTAACACGAGTAAATTTAGCTCAAATGATGCAGGATCAAATGCTTTTATATATTCCTAAAAAAGGGGAGCAATTACATGAAGCAACGATACCTGTTCAACAATCTGGAAAGATAGCAATCAATCAAGCTTCAAAAGAACAGCTTGAAAATATAACAGGAATCGGTCCGAGGAAAGCGGAGGCAATTATCAAGTATCGTGAAGAGCGTGGATCATTTCAAAAGATAGAAGATTTATTGGAAATAGACGGAATCGGAGAGAAATCGCTTGAAAAGATGAAAGATCAAATTATAGTCCCATAAAGCAAAACGGAAGTCGTACCATAAAAAATCAAAGCAATGTGAAGTCTCCTTTAATCTTCATAGCTAGGCTTATACGACTGAAAATTTTATGGAAATATAATAAAATATTGACGAGCTTCTTCTTCTTTCGCTACACTACAGATGGACAAAAAGGTGGGTGAAGATATGGAACGAATTTCTTGGGATCAATATTTTATGACGCAAAGCCATTTGTTATCGCTACGTAGCACATGTACAAGGCTTGCAGTAGGAGCGACAATTGTTCGCGATAAGCGAATTATTGCAGGTGGTTATAACGGTTCGATTAAGGGTGGTGTTCATTGTATAGACGATGGGTGCTATGTCATTGATAATCATTGTGTGCGTACCATACATGCAGAAATGAATGCTTTATTGCAATGTGCGAAATTTGGTGTGAAAACAGAGGGTGCTGAAATTTATGTCACGCATTTTCCTTGTTTACAATGCTGTAAAGCGATTATTCAAAGTGGTATTACGGCCGTGTATTATGCGCAAGATTATAAAAATCATCCGTATGCGATAGAGTTATTTAAACAAGCAAATGTGACTGTAAAGCATGTTCCTTTAGAATATGATATTGCATCATTAGAGCAACAAGAGCGTCATATGCAATTGAAAGAACTGTTTTCTTCGTTAGAAAAAGAAGATTTAACGATGGACGAACTACAACAAGTATTCACAAAAGCGAAACAAATGCTATAAGGAGTGAGTAGGAGTTGCGTAGGCAGTGGGGCTATATTGCAATTTCTTTTGTAATAGGAATTGCAATTGCCTGTTCCTCGTCTCAAGTATTGGTTACGATTTTATTTGGGTGTTATTTTTTATTCTGCATATATCGTACTTCGCGTCAAACCCTCATGTTCTGTATAGTAGCGTGTCTTAGTAGTTTTCTTTATACATCCTATATTGAACAGGAAAATAAACCTTCTATGCGTTATGATTTGGAATTCATAACGGGTGTGATTCAAAATACCCCTCTTATGAATGGAGATCGCCTCTCTTTTCAAATAGAAGATCACTCAAAAAATAAAGTGCAGCTATTTTATAAAATGCAGTCAGAGAAGGAAAAGAATATGCTGCGCGGGTTACGTGTGGGGATGGAATGTACTGTTAGAGGAGCGTTAAAGGAACCGCCAAGCGCCCGGAATTTTCATGGATTTGATTATAAACATTACTTGCACAAACAAAGGATTCATTTTTTGTTTGAAGCAACCGAAATAATGGATTGTAACAACAATCATGTCACATTTGTGAATTGGCTTTTTCAATTGAGACAAGAAGCAACTTTGGCAGTTGCAGAAATGTTTCCTGAACAATCAGGTGCGTTTATGAATGCGCTATTATTTGGAGACCGCCAATTCATGTCATATGAAGTGGAACAGCAATATCAACAGTTTGGTTTGATTCATTTGCTTGCTATTTCGGGTTCGCACATTGTATTACTATCGGCAATTGTATATTTTATTTTGCTTCGAATTGGTGTAACAAGGGAAAGAACAACCACTGTTCTTATCATTTGTATCCCGTTGTATATGTTTTTTGCGGGGGCATCTCCTTCTGTTATGCGAGCCTCTATTATGGGTACTTTATTGCTCATAGGGGTGATGCATTCCTTTCGTTTATTCAGTATAGATGCGATTAGTGTAACAGCTATATTCATGCTCATATATGACCCATATATGCTTTTTGATATCGGATTTCAATTTTCGTTTATTGGCAGTTTGGCGTTATTGTTATCTGCAAATACATTGTTACAGTATAACCGCGGAGTAATTCCAAATGCGGTCATCCTTTCTCTTATTTCACAACTTGTCAGTATCCCGATTACGCTACATCATTTCGGTTATTTTTCTCCATATAGTATTCCCCTCAATTTGATCTATGTTCCATTCTTGTCTTGTATTGTATTACCGTGTAGCATCATTATTTTTTTATGCATGATGCTTTTCCCCCCGATGGCAAAAGGGATTGCACATCTACTGTCTATATGTTTACGCATTTCTAATGATATTTTGCAGTATGGTGAAGCCTTTCCTTTCGTACGGCTTACGTTTGGACAAACTCCTCCATTTCTTGTAGCACTTTATTCCTTTAGTATCATTATTATATGTATCGTGTGGGAAAGAGCGATTAGGAAAGCATTTTTATATTTCGCCTTTGGCAGCTTCTTTTTTCTATGCATGTGTCATTATCTATCTCCATATTTTCGCGCAAGTGGTAGTGTGACATTTATTGATGTGGGACAAGGTGATGCGATATTGATTCGCCTTCCGTACGAGAAAGGAGTGTATCTTATCGATACAGGAGGGACAATTCCGATAAAAAAAGAACATTGGCAACAGAAGAAACATGAATTTTCTATTGGGGATGATGTGCTCCTTCCTTTTTTACAAAAGCAAGGAATTCGCACGATCGATAAGTTGATTGTAACACATGGTGATGCTGATCATATGGGAGCGGCTAAAGAGGTAGTATCAGCTCTTGATGTAAAAGAAGTTATATTTGGAAAAAAGAGAAAAGATTCCGTATTAGAAGCTGAATTGAAGCATCTTGCGCAGAAAAAAGACATTCGAATCAATGAGGTGAAAGAAGGTGACGGATGGAAGATCGATGAAGCAGAATTTAGAATACTATCACCAGAGGGAACCGAAACAAGTGATAATGATTCTTCTATTGTGTTATGGACAAAAATAGGGGAGTTTACATGGTTGTTTACAGGAGATTTAGAAGAAAAGGGTGAGGAGCGTATAGTAAAACAGTATCCAAACTTGCGAGCGGACATATTAAAAGTTGGACATCATGGGAGCAAGACATCTTCTACTGCTCCGTTTTTGCATCTTATTCAGCCGAAGAAAGCGATTATTTCGGTAGGGGAGCATAATCGATACGGGCATCCGCATGACCAAGTATTAAAGCGCCTTGAGGAAATGCAAGTGGAAGTATGGCGGACAGATAGAGAAGGAGCCATTTTATATACTTTTCAAGGAAAGAATGGAACATTTCAAAGCAAATTAACATATGATGAAGCACAGAAAAGGATGAAAAAAGACCGCAAGTAGCGGTCTTTAGGAACCTATAAATTTAATGATTGTTGCAATAATAAAAAGTGTTGCGAAAAAACCAAATGAGACGATAAATCCTACCCCTGAATCAACAGCGTCATTACGTTTACTTTGAACGTTTTGCTCAAATTCATTCATTTAGCATCCCTCCCCAACATTCCACTTTAGTATAAAATATTGTCAGAAAAAAATCTACAATTTCCCTGCATAGATAGTAAGAGTATGCCATGGATTCTCCTTTTTTGGAGGTGAATATCTTAAAAATAAGAAAGATTTACATTACCAAGCATGTTAACAGTTGGTACTTATACTTGGAGAGTTGCTGTAAATAATAAAAGTAAAGTGGTTTACCGCACACCAATAAGATTCCCGGGGCTTATTGCGTGGCGTTTTATATAAATAAAGGAACAGGTAATGATACCTGTTCCTTTGGACTTGTAAAACATGACATCCACCAGTAGTATAAAGGTATATTGCCAAATTAGGGAGTAGGAAAAGTATGAGTGATATACATAAGAAAATTAAAAAGAAGCAGTTTGCCCCGTTTTATTTATTGTATGGAACGGAAGCCTATTTTATAAATGAAACAATCGATTTAATTACAGTGGAGGCACTTGCCGAAGAAGATCGTGATTTTAATATTGTTACATATGATTTAGAAGAGGCGTATTTAGAGGATGTAGTAGAAGATGCAAGGACACTTCCATTCTTTGGAGAGCGAAAAGTATTATTAATAAAGTCCCCGTTATTTTTAACATCACAGAAAGAAAAATTGGAACAAAATATAAAGATTCTTGAGGAATATATTGCTGAACCATCCCCGTTTTCGATCATGATTTTTATCGCTCCATATGAAAAGTTAGATGAGCGAAAAAAAATTACGAAGTTATTAAAGAAAACGGCTGAGGTAGTAGAAGCGAATGCTATGCAAGTGCAAGATGTTAGGAAATGGATTGTAAAGCGTGCTGAAGAAGTTCATGTGCATGTTGAAGAGGCGGCTGTAAGCTTGCTTTTGGAGCTCGTAGGAAGCAATGTAACAATGTTAGCGAAGGAAATGGATAAGTTAACACTGTATGTTGGAATGGGCGGAGATATTACAACAAAACTTGTAAGTGAGCTTGTACCGAAGTCAGTTGAGCAAAATGTTTTTGCCTTAACAGAAAAAGTCGTAAAAAAAGATATAGCAGGAGCAATGAAAATATTAGATGGCTTATTTACGCAGCAGGAAGAACCAATTAAATTATTAGCGTTGCTAGTGAGTCAATTCCGTTTATTACATCAAGTAAAAGAGCTACAGCAGCGAGGATATGGGCAAAATCAAATTGCTTCGCATATTGGTGTTCATCCGTACCGAGTAAAATTGGCGATGAATCAAACGAAATTTTTCTCATTTGAAGAATTGAAAAAGGTAATTTTCGAGTTAGCGGAAGCGGACTATAGTATGAAGACAGGGAAAATGGATAAGAAGTTAGTTCTAGAATTTTTCTTAATGAGACTAAATCATATGTGACCGAAAAAGTTCATGCGGCAATTAGCATGAACTTTTTTGTATATAAAAAAACGACCCAAATGGATCGTTTTTAAACGTCTTACGCGTTTACTTTTTTCGCTAAGCGAGATTTTTGACGAGCTGCAGCGTTTTGGTGGATAAGACCTTTACGAGCTGCTTTGTCAAGTTTTTTAGAAGCAGTTTTGAAAGCTTCTTTAGCATTTTCAAGATCGTTATTAGAAACTAAAGCTTCTACAGTTTTAACAGCAGTACGCATGTCAGATTTGATAGAAGCGTTATGTGCACGACGCTCTTCGCTAAGTTTAGCGCGTTTGATAGCAGATTTGATGTTTGCCATACTTTTCACCTCCCTGGTGCGATCGAGTGACTCGATACTTACATAGAACAAGTGATATTCTATCAAACGGTGGAGAGAATTGCAATAGCGATATCAATGAAATTTCATATAAAGGAAAGAATGGCTCCATAGAACTTTGGGAAATCTAACTATATTTACTATAAATTATGGAGGAGATACGATGAAAGAACCATTGGATTTAAGTAAATATGCTGTTAGAACTGACCTTGCGGTAGAAGCGCATCAAATGTTGCAAGAACAGCAACAAGAAAACACCGGTATTCAAGGTGTGATGATAAAAGAGCGTGAAGAAGAAGGAATGACGATTACGAAAGTGACGATTGATGAGAGTGCTTCGGAAGCAATGGGTAAAAAGCCTGGGAATTATTTAACACTTGAAGTGCAGGGAATTCGTCAGCAAGATACAGAACTGCAACGAAAAGTAGAGCGTATTTTCGCAAAAGAATTCGCTTATTTTTTGGAAGAGATCGGGGTTGAGAAGGAAGCGAGTTGTTTAATCGTTGGATTAGGAAATTGGAATGTAACACCAGATGCACTTGGTCCGATTGTTGTAGAGAATGTCCTTGTAACGCGCCATCTTTTTAAATTGCAACCTGAAAGTGTGGAGGATGGATATCGTCCTGTTAGTGCGATTCGTCCGGGTGTCATGGGGATTACTGGAATTGAAACGAGCGATGTGATTTACGGTATTATCGAAAAAACAAAGCCAGATTTTGTAATTGCAATTGATGCCTTGGCGGCACGTTCTATTGAACGAGTAAATAGTACGATACAAATTTCAGATACAGGGATTCACCCAGGTTCTGGAGTAGGGAATAAAAGAAAAGAACTTAGTAAAGAAACGCTTGGCATTCCTGTAATCGCGCTTGGTGTTCCAACCGTTGTAGATGCGGTTTCTATTACGAGTGATACGATTGACTTTATTTTAAAACATTTTGGACGCGAAATGAAGGAAGGAGATAAGCCTGCTCGCTCTTTATTACCAGCCGGATTTACATTTGGTGAGAAAAAGAAATTAACAGAGGAAGATATGCCGGATGAAAAAAGCCGCAATATGTTTTTAGGGGCTGTAGGTATGTTAGAAGAAGAGGAAAAACGAAAATTAATTTATGAAGTATTGGCTCCGCTTGGACATAACTTAATGGTAACACCAAAAGAAGTAGATGCGTTTATTGAAGATATGGCAAATGTAATAGCAAGTGGTTTAAATGCAGCGCTTCATCATCAAATTGATCAAGATAATACAGGAGCATATACACATTGAGTCGATTTTTGTTGCAATGTGTGTGCTGTGTAATTTTCTGTCTGTTTATCATGCTTGCTGGAATTGGAATGGCAAACTATGGATTGAAGAGTATGAAAGGGTATCGGCAGCCGACATATGAACAAATAGCTCATATGACAGGAACGAAACAAGGAAATATAGAAACAG
Organism: Bacillus cereus group sp. BfR-BA-01430; assembly: GCF_022663115.1. Classification (NCBI taxonomy): domain Bacteria; kingdom Bacillati; phylum Bacillota; class Bacilli; order Caryophanales; family Bacillaceae; genus Bacillus; species Bacillus cereus group sp. BfR-BA-01430. Next base: position 82,120 of record NZ_JAKUEW010000013.1, on the reverse strand, counting down.
AAATTTTGAGCGAGACGTTTTCTGCAAGTGAAAAGCAAAAACAGTTAGAAAAACTTAGAAGTTTTAATATAGTAGAAGATGTTGGAATGAAAATTGCGGAATTGACTCGTAACATTGCAAAGTTTGGACTAGATATAGCGATTGGAAAAATGAAAGAAATTTTTAATGCGTTAGGAGCATCTTAAGTTAGAAAGTTGTCAAAAACCCACTTTTATTATGGCAGGGGCACAAGATCAAAATATATTCGCATTTCGACAAGAGATATCGACTAACCGGTAAAGTGAAACTTTAATCAGCGGCGTGGTTCTTCATCCGTCACTAATTAGGAGCCCTTACCAATCGGGTCGTTACTACCTAAAAATAGCGGGATGAAATGCGCCCCTTCGCATCTAGTGAAAAATAGAAATAGGAATTGGTATTTATTATTTTTGTTCAGCTCGTCCAAAAAGTTATACGTATATGACGAGCTCTTTGTTTGAAAAAGATTTGTCTCTTAATATGTACTCGCATAAGATAAAGGTAGAATGATTTGTCTTGCAAGTAGCACGAGTTTTCATTGAATCTTTGCTGCTCTATTGATATAATCAGTGCTAGTGTATATTGGCGAGACTATTAGGAGTTGAGAACATAGATGAACAAAGAAGAAAGAGCAAAAAGACAGTCCAAAATTCGTAACTTCTCTATCATTGCTCACATTGACCACGGAAAGTCAACGTTAGCAGACCGTATTTTAGAGAAAACAAATGCGTTAACACAGCGCGAAATGAAAGCTCAATTGCTTGACTCTATGGATTTAGAGCGTGAGCGCGGTATTACAATTAAATTAAATGCAGTTCAATTAACGTATAAGGCGAAAGATGGTGAGGAATATATTCTTCATCTAATCGATACGCCAGGACACGTCGACTTTACGTACGAAGTATCTCGTAGTTTAGCGGCTTGTGAAGGGGCAATTCTTGTTGTGGATGCAGCGCAAGGAATTGAAGCACAAACGTTAGCGAACGTATATTTAGCATTGGATAACGATTTAGAAATTTTACCGGTTATTAATAAAATTGATTTGCCAAGTGCTGATCCGGAACGTGTTCGTCAAGAAGTAGAAGACGTAATTGGATTGGATGCTTCAGAAGCTGTGCTTGCTTCTGCAAAAGCAGGAATTGGTATTGAAGAAATTTTAGAACAAATTGTGGAGAAAGTACCAGCTCCAGATGGTGACCCAGAAGAGCCGCTACAATGTATGATATTTGACTCTTTATATGACCCGTATCGCGGTGTAATCGCATATATCCGCGTTGTAAATGGTACAGTAAAAGTCGGCGATAAAGTACGCATGATGGCAACTGGTAAAGAGTTTGAAGTAACAGAAGTTGGTGTATTTACACCGAAAACAACGCAGCGAGATGAGTTAACGGTAGGTGATGTTGGTTTCTTAGCGGCATCTATTAAAAACGTAGGAGATACGCGTGTTGGTGATACAATTACACATGCGAAACGTCCAGCAGCAGAACCATTACCAGGTTATCGTAAATTAAATCCGATGGTATTCTGTGGTTTATATCCAATCGATACAGCTCGTTACAACGATCTTCGTGAAGCGTTAGAAAAGCTGCAATTGAATGACTCGGCTTTAGAGTTTGAACCAGAAACATCACAAGCGCTTGGCTTCGGTTTCCGCTGCGGTTTCTTAGGACTTCTTCATATGGAAATTATTCAAGAGCGTATTGAACGTGAATTTAAAATTGATTTAATCACAACAGCACCAAGTGTTATTTACAAAGTGTATTTAACAAATGGTGAAGAAATTGTTGTAGATAACCCATCTAATATGCCTGATCCACAGTCTATTGATCGTGTAGAAGAGCCGTATGTAAAAGCGTCTATTATGGTGCCGAACGATTATGTAGGTGCGGTTATGGAAATTTGTCAAGGAAAACGCGGTACGTTTATTGATATGCAATATTTAGATGAAACACGTGTTACATTAACGTATGAGATTCCGCTTTCAGAAATTGTATATGATTTCTTTGATCAGCTGAAATCGAATACGAAAGGATATGCTTCATTTGATTATGAATTAATTGGATATCAAGCGTCTAAGCTCGTGAAGATGGATATTTTATTAAATGGAGAACACGTCGATGCATTATCATTTATCGTACATCGAGACTCTGCGTATGATCGCGGTAAAATAATCGTAGACAAGTTAAAAGAATTAATTCCAAGACAGCAGTTCGAAGTACCAATTCAAGCTGCAATCGGAAATAAAATTGTAGCGCGTTCTACAATTAAAGCGATGCGTAAAAACGTACTTGCAAAATGTTACGGTGGTGACATTTCTCGTAAGCGTAAATTGCTTGAAAAACAAAAAGAAGGTAAGAAGCGCATGAAGTCTGTTGGGTCGGTAGAAGTACCACAAGAAGCGTTCATGGCTGTATTACGAATGGACGATGATAAATAAAAAAGGAAGCCGCTTTAGCGGTTTCCTTTATTTTTTAGTTGACGAATAAATTCGCCCATAAGTTGTGGAAGATCGTTCCATGCGTGACCAGAAATTAAATTTTTGTCAACATGGAAGCGAGTTTGTACGTAAGTTGCACCGCATGCTTCAACTTCTGGACGACAAGCTGTATATGCTGTTAATTCGCGGTTCTTTAAAACATCTTTAATTACTGTTAAAGCAACAGCGGCATGACATAAAATCATAATTGGTTTATTTGCTTCAAAGAAATGTTTGGCAAGATGTGGGAAACTAGGATGCATACGGATATGTTCTGGAGCGCGTCCGCCAGGAATAATTAAAGCATCGTATTCTTCAGGGTTTACATCTTCGAAAGCCGCGTGCGCTTCAAGTTGATAGCCGCGTTTCTCTGTGAAAGTTTGCCAATCCTCAAAGTCATGAACAACAGTGTGTAATTTTTCTGTATTTGTTGGAGAAGCGATTGTTACATCAAATCCTTCTTCAAGACAACGGTAATATGGATAGTAAGCCTCTAATGCTTCAACGGCGTCGCCAGTTAACATTAATACTTTTTTAGACATCTTTATATCTCTCCTTTACAATAGTGATGACACTATTTATTGTAAGAAATAAAAGTGTAATAGGGAAGAATGCACTTTTGAGTGACAAGGTAACGAAAAAGTAACTATGTAAGAAAAGTTAGGAGACGACTCATGTCTGAAAATATTCGCAAAGATATTCAAGAAAAAATAAAAAATGGTGATTTTAATTGTGAGAAGGAACTGACGCTTTCTATTATTAGTGGGAAGTGGAAGGTTGTAATTCTTTGGCACCTAGGGGTAGAGGGACCTCATCGCTTCAGTGAGTTACAACGATTGTTTCCAAATATTTCTCATAAAGTTCTATCAAATCAATTAAAGGAATTAATGGAAGATGGGATTGTGGACCGGACAGTATATCCAGAAGTGCCACCTCGTGTAGAGTATTTTATGACGGATTTAGGCATGACGCTTTTACCAATCGTCGAAATGATGTATGATTGGGGAAAAATGCGAATGAAACAAATTCGTGATGGATTAGAGAAGTAAAGGGCCTCCGAAACGCGGAGGTTTTCTTTTTAGAAAGGTAGGAGTAAAATTTGATGCAAGCTGCATATATCCATATTCCGTTTTGTCAGCATATTTGTCACTATTGTGATTTTAATAAAGTATTTATTGAGCGTCAGCCTGTTGATCAATATTTAGAGTATTTGGAAAAGGAAATCGTGAATACGGTGCAAAAGGTTCCTTTTGAGCAGATGAAAACGATATTTGTAGGAGGAGGAACACCGACAGCGTTAAATATGGAGCAGACAAAAAAATTGCTTGATATTATAAATCGTCGTTTACGACCGTTTGCTCCAAACTGTGAAGTAACGTTTGAAGCGAATCCTGGAGATTTACCAAAAGAAAAGTTAAACCTTCTATTAGAAGGAGGCGTGAACCGGATTAGTTTTGGCGTACAAACATTTCGAGATGAACTATTGGAAAAAATCGGACGAAAGCATACGAGAGAAGATGCGTTTGTTGCCATTCGTGAAGCGCAAGAAGTAGGGTTTACAAATATTAATATTGATTTAATTTATGCACTGCCAGGACAAACAATTGAAGATGTAAAAGAAACGTTAAATATCGCTTTTACACTTGGAGTGCAGCATTTCTCGGCGTATTCTTTAATTGTTGAACCGAAAACGGTATTTTACAATTTAATGAACAAAGGGAAATTACGCCTACCAGGTGAAGAACATGAGGCAAAAATGTACGAGATGGTAATGGATGAAATGGAGAAACATGGGTATCATCAGTATGAAATTAGTAATTTTTCAAAAGAAGGTCATGAAAGTAGACATAATCTCACATACTGGAATAATGAAACTTACTATGGGTTCGGTGCTGGGGCACATAGCTATGTAAATGGTGAACGAATTCAAAATGTTGGTCCATTGAAACAATATTTTGCTAAAATCGATGAAACGGGGTTCCCTTATCTAGATGTTCATAAAGTAACAGAAAAAGAGAGAATGGAAGAAGAATTGTTCTTGGGACTTCGAAAAACAAAAGGCGTTTCAAAAAAAGCATTCCAGCAGAAGTTTGGGGTGAAGATGGAGGACATCTTTGCGAATCAATTGGTTCATAATAAAGTGCATGGATTACTTGAGGAGAAGGATGGTCATGTTTGTTTGACAAGAACAGGGAAGTTACTAGGAAATGAAGTGTTTCAATCATTCTTAGTGGATTAATGAAATTGTTTCTGTGGAAAAAGTTTCACGAATTCTTGACGTTTCCGTTGACAATTGAATGTCAATTTTGGTAAGTTAGTAATAGATTTAGCACTCGGAGATAAAGAGTGCTAACAGAGGTGATGATGAGATGCTTACGGAACGTCAGCTCTTAATTTTACAAGCAATCATTGATGACTTTATCGGATCAGCACAGCCTGTTGGATCAAGAACGTTAGCTAAAAAAGATGAAATTACATTTAGTTCGGCTACCATTCGAAACGAGATGGCCGATTTAGAAGAATTAGGGTTTATTGAAAAAACACATAGTTCTTCAGGACGTATTCCTTCAGAAAAAGGATACCGATTTTATGTAGATCATCTATTAGCGCCACAACACTTGTCCACTGAGGAAATTGTACAAATTAGGGATTTATTTGCTGAAAGAATTTTTGAAGCGGAAAAGGTTGCACAGCAATCAGCTCAAATTTTGTCAGAACTCACAAATTATACGGCAATCGTTCTTGGGCCGAAATTGAGTACAAATAAGCTCAAAAATGTACAAATTATTCCGCTGGGCCAAAAGACAGCAGTCGCAATTATTGTAACTGATACAGGGCATGTACAAAGCAAAACGATTACCGTTCCGGAATCTGTTGATTTATCAGATTTAGAAAAAATGGTTAATATTTTAAATGAAAAACTATCTGGCGTACCAATGGTAGAATTACACAATAAAATTGTAAAAGAAGTTGTGACAGTTCTACACAGGTATCTCCATAACTATGATAGCGCAATGAAAATATTAGACGGTACATTTCAAGTGCCTTTATCGGAAAAGATATACTTTGGAGGAAAAGCTAATATGCTTGCTCAGCCAGAGTTCCATGATATTCAAAAGGTACGTTCTTTGTTAGAAATGATCGATAATGAAGCTGAATTTTACGATATTTTACGTAAGAAGCAAGTAGGAATTCAAGTGAACATTGGACGGGAAAATTCCTCAATGGCAATGGAAGATTGTAGCTTGATTTCTGCGACGTATTCTGTTGGAGAAGAACAGCTTGGAACAATTGCAATATTAGGTCCGACGAGAATGCATTACGCCCGAGTTATCACTCTTTTACAATTATTTACAAAACAATTTACAGAGGGGTTAAATGGGCTGTATAAATCAAAATAATAAATTCGCTCGAGTAATGAAAGATAATCATTGCTGGTGTGTAACATAAATATATGCTTGAGTGCTCATGCTCAACGTGAGCACTTGAACACTTTTAAGGAGGTGAAAGTTGTGGAAGAGCGTAACGAACAAGTGGTTGAAGAGACAAAAGAAGCGCAAACTGAAGAAGCTACTATAGAAAAAAACAGTGAAGAATCTGTAACAGAAGAAACAGCTGAAGAAACTGTAGTAGAAGAAAAAAGTGAGGCAGCTCTTTTACAAGAAAAAGTAGATGAATTGCAAGCGAAATTGACGGAAACGGAAGGTCGTATGTTGCGTCTACAAGCTGATTTTGAAAATTACAAACGCCGTGTTCAACTTGATAAGCAAGCGGCGGAAAAATATAGAGCGCAAAGTCTTGTATCAGATATTTTACCTGCTCTTGATAATTTTGAAAGAGCGATGCAAGTGGAAGCAAGTGATGAGCAAATGAAATCCTTATTACAAGGGATGGAAATGGTGTATCGTCAGTTGTTAGAAGCGTTAAATAAAGAAGGTATTGAGGTGATTGAAGCTGTTGGAAAGCAGTTTGATCCTCATGAGCATCAAGCTGTTATGCAAGTAGAAGACAGTGAATTTGAATCCAACGCGGTTGTAGAAGAATTCCAAAAGGGTTATAAACTGAAGGACCGTGTGATTCGCCCATCAATGGTAAAAGTAAATCAATAATTTACATAAATGTAGGAGGTTTCGCCATGAGTAAAATTATCGGTATTGACTTAGGTACAACAAACTCTTGTGTAGCTGTTATGGAAGGTGGAGAACCAAAGGTTATCCCAAACCCAGAAGGCAACCGTACAACACCTTCTGTTGTAGCATTCAAAAATGATGAGCGTCAAGTTGGGGAAGTTGCAAAACGTCAAGCAATTACAAACCCAAATACAATTATGTCTGTTAAACGTCATATGGGTACAGACTACAAAGTAGAAGTTGAAGGTAAAAACTATACACCTCAAGAAATTTCTGCGATTATTTTACAAAACTTAAAAGCTTCTGCTGAAGCATATTTAGGTGAGCCAGTAACAAAAGCTGTTATTACAGTACCAGCATACTTCAACGATGCAGAACGCCAAGCAACAAAAGACGCTGGTCGTATCGCTGGCTTAGAAGTAGAACGTATTATTAACGAACCAACAGCAGCTGCTCTTGCTTACGGTTTAGAAAAACAAGATGAAGAGCAAAAAATTCTAGTATATGACTTAGGTGGAGGTACATTCGACGTATCGATCCTTGAGTTAGCAGATGGAACATTCGAAGTTATTTCAACTGCTGGTGACAACCGTCTTGGTGGTGACGACTTTGACCAAGTGATCATCGATTATTTAGTTGCTGAATTCAAAAAAGAAAACAATATTGATTTAAGCCAAGATAAAATGGCGCTTCAACGTCTGAAAGATGCTGCTGAAAAAGCGAAAAAAGATCTTTCTGGTGTAACACAAACTCAAATTTCATTACCATTCATTAGTGCTGGAGCTGCTGGTCCATTACACTTAGAACTAAACTTAACAAGAGCGAAATTCGAAGAACTTTCAGCGAACCTTGTTGAAAGAACTTTAGAACCAACTCGTCGTGCATTAAAAGACGCTGGTCTTTCTGCAAGTGAGTTAGATAAAGTTATTCTTGTTGGTGGTTCTACTCGTATTCCAGCTGTACAAGAAGCAATTAAACGTGAAACTGGTAAAGAACCATACAAAGGTGTTAACCCTGATGAAGTAGTAGCATTAGGTGCTGCTGTACAGGGTGGTGTGCTTACTGGTGATGTAGAAGGTGTTCTATTATTAGATGTAACTCCACTTTCTTTAGGTATTGAAACAATGGGCGGAGTATTTACAAAATTAATTGAGCGTAACACTACAATTCCAACAAGCAAATCACAAGTGTTCTCAACTGCAGCTGACAACCAACCTGCAGTAGACATTCACGTATTACAAGGTGAACGTCCAATGGCAGCAGATAATAAAACATTAGGTCGCTTCCAGTTAACTGATATTCCACCAGCACCACGTGGTATTCCACAAATCGAAGTAACATTCGACATCGATGCGAACGGTATCGTTAACGTACGTGCAAAAGACTTAGGAACAAATAAAGAACAAGCAATTACAATTCAATCTTCTTCAGGTCTTTCTGATGAAGAAGTAGAACGTATGGTAAAAGAAGCAGAAGCAAACGCTGATGCTGACCAAAAACGTAAAGAAGAAGTTGAACTTCGTAACGAAGCAGATCAACTTGTATTCCAAACAGATAAAGTTGTAAAAGATTTAGAAGGTAAAGTAGATGCAGCTGAAGTTGCAAAAGCAACAGAAGCAAAAGATGCATTAAAAGCAGCGATTGAGAAAAATGATCTTGATGATATTCGTGCGAAAAAAGATGCTCTTCAAGAAATCGTACAACAATTAACTGTAAAATTATATGAGCAAGCTCAAGCAGCTGCTGGTGCTCAGCAAGCAGAAGGTGCACAAGGAAACGCTGGTGCAAAAAATGACAATGTAGTTGACGCTGAGTTTGAAGAAGTAAAAGAAGATAAATAATAAAGTAAAATAGCATAAGTAAGATGACAAAAAGTCAAAGTCAAGCGTGCCTTGACTTTGGCTTTTTTCACGAATAAGGCTTAATAAGGGCCTAAGTCTTTTCAGAAGGCTCTTACGTTTTTCTTTTTGCATATTGTAAGAGAGGGAAGTTTGTTGCAAAGCACTTTCTTTCAATGTTAAAATTACGTTTATGTGAACGATTCGGGGGTTACGATTTTATGAGTAAACGAGATTATTATGAGGTGCTTGGTGTAAGCAAAAGTGCTTCAAAAGATGAAATTAAAAAAGCATATCGTCGTTTGGCTAAAAAATATCATCCAGACGTAAGTAAAGAAGAAAATGCAGTAGAAAAATTTAAAGAAGTTCAAGAAGCATATGAAGTGCTAAGTGATGAGCAAAAACGTGCGCAGTATGATCAATTTGGTCACGCTGGTCCAAATCAAGGTTTCGGTGGCGGAGACTTTGGTGGTGGTTTTGGATTTGAAGATATCTTTAGCTCGTTCTTTGGCGGAGGCGGTAGACGTCGTGATCCAAATGCACCGCGTCAAGGTGCAGACTTACAATATCAAGTGACGCTAGAGTTTGAAGAAGCAATTTTTGGTAAAGAATTAAATGTGGAGATCCCAGTAGAAGACCCTTGTGATACATGTCATGGTAGTGGGGCTAAACCAGGAACTACAAAAGAAACATGTAAACATTGTTCAGGAACAGGTCAAATCAGTGTAGAACAAAACACACCATTTGGTCGCATTGTGAATCGTCAAACATGTAGACATTGTTCAGGAACAGGCCAAATGATTAAAGAAAAATGTACAACATGTCACGGAACTGGAAAAGTACGTAAACGTAAGAAAATTAACGTTAAAATTCCAGCAGGTATTGATAATGGTCAACAAATTCGTGTCGCTGGTAAAGGTGAAGCTGGCGTAAATGGAGGACCAGCGGGAGATTTATATGTAGTTGTTCGTGTAAGAGAGCATGAATTCTTTGAGCGTGATGGAGATCATATTATTTGTGAAATGCCATTAACGTTTGCGCAAGTAGCACTTGGTGATGAAGTGGAAGTGCCAACTGTTCATGGAAAAGTGAAGCTGAAAATTCCAGCAGGAACACAAACAGGTACAGAATTCCGCTTAAAAGGAAAAGGTGCTCCAAATGTACGCGGTTATGGTCAAGGAGACCAATATGTAGTCGTTCGCGTTGTGGTACCGACAAAATTAACAGCGCATCAAAAAGAATTATTGCGTGAATTTGCAGGGCAAGAAGACCAAGATGACAGCTTGTTTGGAAAGCTTAAACGAGCTTTCAAAGGAGAATAATGGAAACGAAAAATGGAGTTGGTAAATTGTGAAATGGTCAGAAGTTAGTATTCATACAACAGAAGAAGCGGTAGAAGCTGTTTCTCATATTTTACACGAAGCAGGTGCTAGCGGTGTAGCGATTGAAGATCCAGCAGAGCTTACAAAAGAGCGTGAGCAACAGTATGGTGAAATTTATGCGCTCAACCCAGCTGAGTATCCAGCGGATGGAGTAGTAATAAAAGCGTATTTCCCGCAAACGGATTCTTTACACGAGACAATTGCAAGTGTAAAATCATCTATTGATGTACTTCCGTCTTACGACATTGAAATTGGTACAGGGAACATTACAATTAATGAAGTTGATGAGGAAGATTGGGCTACTGCTTGGAAAAAATATTATCATCCAGTTCAAATTTCTGATACATTTACAATTGTGCCAACGTGGGAAGATTATACAGCTTCTTCTCCAGATGAAAAGATTATTGAGTTAGATCCTGGTATGGCCTTTGGGACAGGAACGCATCCAACGACAACGATGTGTATTCGTGCGTTAGAGAAAACAGTAAAGCCTGGGGATACAGTCATTGACGTTGGGACTGGTTCAGGAGTATTAAGTATTGCGGCGGCTAAACTAGGGGCAGCTTCTGTTCAAGCTTATGATTTAGATCCAGTAGCAGTTGAAAGTGCGGAGATGAATGTCCGATTAAATAAAACAGATGATGTTGTATCTGTAGGACAAAATAGCTTGTTAGAAGGTATTGAAGGTCCGGTCGATTTAATTGTAGCAAATTTACTTGCGGAAATTATCCTTATGTTCCCTGAAGATGCAGCAAGGGTTGTAAAGCAAGGCGGATTATTTATTACGTCTGGCATTATTGCAGCTAAGGAAAAAACAATTTCCGAAGCGCTAGAGAAAGCTGGATTTACAATTAAAGAAGTGTTAAGAATGGAAGATTGGGTAGCAATCATTGCACGAAATGCGTAATATATATTTTATGAATATATGAACGGAAAAGTCTCTCGCTATAAAGGTGAGGGACTTGCCGTTTGTTCTATTAAAATGAGAATGTTTCGTTCTTTTCGTAAGTATGGGCTTACGAAAGGAACGAAACTTTACTAAGGTGATGAGATGCAACGTTATTTTGTAGAAGAGAAGAATGTAAATGGTACAAATATTCGTATCGTTGGCGATGATGTGCATCATATTGCCAGAGTGATGCGTATGTCAGCTGGAGACCACATCTATTGTTGTGTAAATGGGAAAACAGCAGAGTGTACAATTGCTGAAATTACCAATGAATTTGTCGATAGCGCTATTGTAGAATGGATAGAGACATCGAGCGAGTTACCTATACTCGTAACGATTGCCAGCGGACTGCCGAAAGGAGACAAGCTTGAGTTAATTTTTCAAAAAGGAACTGAGCTTGGGGCAGCTGCATTTTTACCATTTCAAGCATCGCGTTCAATTGTGAAATGGGATGCGAAAAAAGCGGATAAAAAAGTGGAACGTTTGAAAAAGATTGTGAAGGAAGCTGCGGAGCAATCTCACCGGACAGAAATTCCGCATGTATATGCTCCAGTATCATTTAAACAATTGCTTGAAATGAGTAAAGAGTATGATGTTTGTCTTGTTGCCTATGAAGAAGAGGCGAAGCAAGGTGAAAAAGCAAATTTTGCAAAAGCTCTTACAGCAATTGAACCTGGCCAAAAACTGCTCATTGTATTTGGTCCAGAAGGTGGTTTAAGTGAGGAAGAAGTATCCGCACTTCGTGAATATAAATTTGTACCATGTAGTTTAGGACCAAGAATTTTAAGAACAGAAACGGCACCGCTCTATGCGTTAAGCGCCGCTTCTTATCATTTTGAATTGATGGGGTGATATCAATGGCAACTGTTGCGTTCCATACGTTAGGTTGTAAAGTAAACCACTACGAAACAGAAGCAATTTGGCAATTGTTTAAACAAAGTGGTTATGAAAGAGTAGATTTTGAAAAAACAGCAGATGTATATGTCGTTAATACATGTACTGTAACAAATACAGGTGATAAAAAAAGCCGTCAAGTGATTCGCCGTGCAGTAAGACATAATCCGGATGCTGTTATTTGTGTAACAGGTTGTTATGCACAAACTTCTCCAGCAGAAATTATGGCAATTCCAGGTGTAGATATCGTTGTTGGTACTCAAGATCGCGAAAAAATGCTAGGTTATATTGAACAGTATCGTCAAGAGCGTCAACCAATTAATGCTGTACGTAACATTATGAAAACACGTGTATATGAAGAATTGGATGTACCATACTTTACTGATCGTACACGCGCATCTTTAAAAATCCAGGAAGGTTGCAATAACTTCTGTACGTTCTGTATTATTCCTTGGGCACGCGGTTTAATGCGCTCTCGTGATGGAAAAGAAGTCATTAAACAAGCGCAACAATTAGTGGATGCAGGATATAAAGAAATTGTCCTAACTGGTATTCATACAGGTGGATACGGTGAAGACATGAAAGACTATAACTTAGCGGGATTACTTCGTGACATGGAAGCAGAGGTAAAGGGATTGAAGCGCCTTCGTATTTCTTCTATTGAAGCGAGTCAAATTTCTGATGAGGTTATTGAAGTATTAGATAAATCTGAAGTGGTTGTACGCCATTTACACATTCCACTTCAATCTGGCTCTAACACGGTATTAAAACGCATGCGTCGTAAATATACAATGGAATTTTTCCAAGAGCGTTTAAATCGCTTAAAAGAGGCGTTGCCAGGCCTTGCGATTACATCGGATGTAATCGTTGGTTTCCCGGGTGAAACAGAAGAAGAGTTCATGGAAACATATAACTTTATTAAAGAAAACCGTTTCTCTGAACTGCACGTTTTCCCATATTCTAAGCGTACTGGAACACCTGCGGCACGCATGGAAGATCAAATTCCTGAAGAAGTGAAAAATGAGCGTGTTCATCGTTTAATTGAATTATCAAATCAATTAGCGAAAGAATATGCTTCTCAGTTTGAAGGGGAAGTTCTGGAAATTATTCCAGAAGAACCATTCAAAGAAGGTGATCGTGAAGGGTTATATGTAGGATATACAGATAATTACTTGAAGGTTGTATTTGAAGGATCAGAAGAATTAATTGGGAAACTAGTAAAAGTGAAAATTACAAAAGCTGGTTATCCATATAATGAAGGGCAATTTGTTCGCGTTCTCGAAGACGATATGAAAAAAGAATCTGCAAGCGCATAATGAAAAAGCATGCAAACAAAAAGGTTTGCATGCTTTTTTTCGGGCTATAGGTCATGTTTTCAAACTTGCGATTATAAAGATTGAAAAAAATAGTGGAATTTATGAAAGTTAAATACAAAAGTTCATAACTTTGTTTTCGTTGCTTTAAAGTGTGTCGGAATCAATTTGATTGGAAGAGAGGAAACGACTGAATGTACAATCGTAAGTGATTCGTTAAAAAAGAAAATAGCTATTGATTCTCACTTACGACTTAAGAGTTTTTTTGGTCAAAAAATGATCTGCTTTTCTTTTATTCTGCTAAATAGTTGACCTAAAGTGACAAAATGTATTATAATCGTAAAAGACATGCTGAAGAAGTGTTTCTTTTTGCATGCTGAAGTTAGTATGTAAGTGTGATGTTTCGGAGGGAGGGAAAGATAATGTCAAAAACAATCGTTCGTAAAAACGAGTCTTTGGAGGATGCACTTCGCCGTTTTAAAAGATCGGTTTCTAAAACTGGTACACTTGCTGAAGCAAGAAAACGCGAGTTTTATGAAAAACCAAGTGTAAAACGTAAGAAGAAATCTGAAGCGGCAAGAAAGCGTAAATTCTAAGAGAGGGTGTAAGTTATGAGTCTTCTCGATCGTTTAAACGGTGATATGAAACAAGCGATGAAGAATAAACAAAAAGAACAATTAACCGTCATTCGTATGGTTAAGGCTGCTTTGCAAAATGAAGGTATTAAGCTGCAACAGACTCTTACTGAAGAAGAGGAATTAACAGTTTTAACTCGTGAAGTAAAACAGCGTAAGGACTCCCTCCTTGAATTTAAAAAAGCGGGTCGTGATGACCTTGTTGATAAACTGCAAAGTGAAATTCAGATTTTAAGCACATATTTGCCGAAACAGCTAACAGAAGAAGAACTAGCTGATGTAATTAAGCAAGTGATCTCAGAAGTTGGTGCAACATCGAAAGCGGATATGGGTAAAGTGATGAGTGCTGTTATGCCGAAAGTAAAAGGGAAAGCAGACGGATCGCAAGTGAATAAGCTGGTTGCACAGCTATTAGCATAAAAAAACGTCTCATGAGAAATGAGACGTTTTTTTATGCTTTTTTTTGTTTGGACGTGATATTACAAGCTCTTTTTTCATACATATGGGATGAGAGGGGGGTCTTGGAGATGAAGAAGCTGGAACAAATGAAAAATTGGCTAACGAAGCAAATAGACCTACCAGTGGATGTACTAATGGATCTGCCTCGTATTACTCTTGTTGGGCAAGTACATATTTATATAGAAAATCATCGAGGATTATTAGTTTTTTCTGATAAAGAAGTAAGGTTGTTATTAAAACATGGTCAATTATTAATTAAAGGACAGTCGTTTGTAATCAAAACAATTCTCCCAGAAGAACTTCTACTCGAAGGTGTAATTGAACAGGTAACATTTTTAGAAAATGAAAAGAAAGAAAAATAAAGAGAAACTCCCATCATGAAAGTTCTCTTCTTCATTAGAAGCAAAGCGGAGGGGAACTTGTCATCAGTGAGATGAGATAAGCTCACTGATTCATATTTTGCTGTATGTTGTACGAGCTATAAAAAGTGGAGAGAGAAGCTCTGCTTTTGAGAAAGATAGTGGGGGGCAGACAATGAAAAATCAATGGTTTACGAAATGGCTTGGGTATGTCAAAGTACGCATTGAAGGAAGAGGGGTTGAGCGGTTTGTTAACGAGTGTGTACGCAGGAATTTAGTTGTTTGGGATGTAAAGAAAATTGCTGATGAAACATTAGTCTTTTGTATGCTGCTGCGAGATGTAAAAAAATTAAGGATAATTTATCGTAAACATGAATGTAAACTATATTTTATAGGGCGCTATGGCGCTCCGTTTTGGAATAAGCGATTGATTAAAAATAGTGGGTTTTTAATTGGATTTCTTGTCTTTTTTTTCGGTATGATCGTCTTATCAAATATGGTATGGAAAATTGAAGTTACGGGAGCTAAACCAGAAACAGAATATATACTTATGAAAGAATTGGACAAAATGGGTATCAAGAAAGGGAGATTGCAATTCCAAATGCCAAGTGTGGAAGAAATTCAGCGGCACTTGACTGATAAAATTAATGCGATTACATGGGCTGGTCTTGATGTGCAAGGAACAACATATCATTTTAAAATAGTTGAAAAAAATGAGCCAAAAAAGGAGAAGGCACAACAGCCGCAAAACTTGGTAGCGAAAAAGGGAGCGATTATTACAAGGACCTTTGTAGAGATTGGGAAGCCGGTTGTAATGAAAAATGATTATGTAAAAAAAGGACAGTTGCTTGTTTCGGGTATGTTTGGGAATGAAGAAAATCCAACGATTGTTTCCGCGAAAGGGATTGTTTATGGAGAAACATGGTATGAATCTAACGTAACAGTTCCGCTGAAAACCACTTTTCAAGTGTATACAGGAAATTCATATAATGAGCATTTTCTTCGATTAGGAAGTGCTAAAATAAAAATATGGGGATTTCAGCATGATAAGTATAGGAAGTCCCAAACTGAAAATGTAAAACATGATGTGAAATTACTTGGTTTTACATTACCGACTTCTTATGAAAAAGAAATTGTGCGCGAAGAGGAAGAGGCTAACCGTGAATATACGGAAAGGGAAGCGCTTAAAGTTGCGAAAGAAATGGCAGAAAAAGAATTAAAGAAAAAATTGGATGAACATGCTATGATTGTAAGTGATAAGATTTTGCATAAAAAGGTTGAAGGCGAACAACTAAAAGTAGCATTACATTATACAGTGATTGAAAATATTGCAGAGCCACAACCTATATCTGAATCCGATATTCAAGGAGACTGAGTAATGACAGAACAATTAGTAGAGATGAATCAACAAGTAGAAAATCACAATGAAGCAATCGCTCTATTTGGAGTGAATGATGCGAATTTGAAAGTAATTGAACAAGAGCTTTCTGTATCGATTGTAACTAGAGGAGAGTCTGTTCGCGTATCTGGAACAGATGAAGCAGTGGCACTTGTTGAAAACATTTTACAGCAATTACTAACTGTTATTCGTAAAGGTGTATCAATTACTGAACGGGATGTTCTATATGCAATTCAACTTGGTCGCCAAGGGAAAATTGCTCATTTTGAAGAGTTATATGAAGAGGAAATTTTTAAAACAGCAAAAGGTAAGTCTATACGTGTAAAAACGATGGGGCAAAGACAGTATATTCATGCGATGAAAAAGAATGATATCGTTTTTGGAATCGGACCAGCTGGTACAGGGAAAACGTATTTGGCTGTGGTAATGGCCGTACGAGCGTTAAAACACGGCTATGTGAAAAAGATTATTTTAACAAGACCGGCAGTAGAAGCTGGAGAAAGTTTAGGGTTTTTACCAGGAGATTTAAAGGAAAAAGTAGACCCTTATTTACGCCCTTTATATGATGCGCTCCATGATATTCTTGGACAAGAATATACGCAGCGTATGATGGAAAGAGGAACAATTGAGATTGCACCTCTTGCGTATATGAGAGGAAGAACGCTTGATGATTCCTTTGTTATTTTAGATGAGGCACAAAATACAACTGGTGCTCAAATCAAAATGTTTTTAACTCGCCTAGGTTTTAGTTCGAAAATGGTTGTTACAGGCGATCCTACTCAAATTGACTTACCAAAAGGGGTTAAGTCAGGGCTTTCGATTGCAGAAAATGTTTTATCTAATGTATTAGGGCTTTCCTTTGTTAGACTAGAACAAACAGATGTAGTAAGGCACCCACTTGTACAACGAATTATTGAGGCGTATGATAAAATGGAATGATCCTATTGGCCAGGGTCATTTCTTTTTATTCATTGTAAGAGCTGCTTGTAAAAACTCAATGAATATGACCTAATAATGAATGGGAATGGAAAGGTTGGCGAATTGCGTATTTTTTAATATTATGGAAGGGTAGCAAATATAAATACAGGATCAGTACGTGATGAAATTTAAGAAGGAAAACTTTAAAGTGTGTAGTTTATGTGAGTTAACTTTTAGTTGAGAGAAGGAATGCTCAACTGAAATTCGTTTTATTGTATGTCTGGAGAGGAGAAGGTATTGAAATCATGTCAAAGTCTCGAGAAATTTCTAAGTGGTTTCGAAATATACAACATTCGAAAAAACTAAGCTGGGTTTCTTATATTTTATTAGGGGCAGTGTTGTTTTTTGCACTAATCAACAATGTGAAACCAGAGCAACTAGATGTTAAAATGCTCTCTATTTCTAATCAAACAATCCATTCTCCTATCAACATTGAAGATAAGATAACAACAGATAAGAAGAAAAGAGAGGCTGCTCAAAAAGTCGATGATCAATATACATATAAAAGTGAGTACAAGCAAAATAAAATTGATATTGTGAACTCGGTTTTTGATGCAATTAAAGAAGTAGATGCGGAAACAAAAGCGGCTGGCCCTGATGAGCAAAAAAAGGTTACGCCCGCAGACAGGCTGGAGAAACTGAAGAAGAAGTTACCTATAGATTTAACGAAAAGTTTATCTGATGCAGTGTTGTTACAATTTATTAATGCTGATCCAGATCAATTAGAAGCAGCGAAATATCCGGTCATAACAGCTGTTAATAATATAATGAGTTCACATATTAAAATGAATGAAGAAAATGAAGCGAGAGATCGCTTTGTGGAAGAAATCAAAAATATTAATGTTAATAGCGATTTAAAAGAAGCTTTAAATGCGCTTGGAAAGTATGCGATAGAAGCGAATTACTTTTATGATTCGAATGCTACAAAAGAGCGTAAAAAAAAGGCGGAAGATGAGGTCGCACCTGTTTACATATTACAAGGTCAAGTGCTTGTAAAAGAGGGGGACACAATTACTAGAGATATATATGAACAACTAAAATTAGTTGGGCTTCTCGAGCAAAATAATACCTTTCAGCCATTTGTAGGATTAGCGATTGTAATCGGTGTACTCTTATTCTTTATGCATAAGCAATTTGAAGTGTTTTTAAAGTTGAAAAGAGAAGAAAAACCATATATGTTGGCATATACAACGATCATAGCAATTACAGTTGTGTTGATGAAAGTAATTAGTTTGTTCCAAAAGCTGGAGTATGCAGGGATTGCATTTGTTGTTCCGGTTGCGATGGGATCAATATTAGTAAAATTGATGATTGGCGATCGCTTTGTATTTCTAACGAGTATCATTTTCTCTATATGTGGAAGTATTTTATTTAATGAAGGTGTCACGAGCACGTTAAATTATAATGTTGGGGTTTATTTCTTATTAAGCTCGTTATCTGTAAGTGTCTTTTTGAGAGAGAAAAATCGTCGTTCTATGATTTTGCAAGCAGGTATTCTTGTGTCTGTTTTAAATGTTATTATGTTAGCAGCTTTATTGTTATTGCGAAATGGGAATTTCTCGCCGTTTGAAATTGGCTCACAATTATTGATGGCAGCAGCTTCCGGGATTATTTCCTCCATTTTAGCTATGGGGATTTTACCATATTTAGAAAGCGGCCTTGGAATTGTATCAAGTATGAAGCTTGTCGAACTTTCAAGTCCTAATCACCCGCTTCTTCGCAAGATTTTGTTAGAAGCGCCAGGTACATATCATCATAGTGTAATGGTTGCGAACCTTTCAGAGGCGGCATGTGAGGCCATAGGAGCGAACGGTGTGTTAGCACGTGTTGGCGCATATTATCATGATATCGGAAAGACAGTACAGCCTCATTTCTTTATTGAGAATCAAATGGGGATTGAAAATCCGCACGATAAATTAGATCCAGAAACGAGTAGGGATATTATTATTGCCCATGTTACCAATGGGGTAAAGATGTTAGAAGAACATCATATTCCGCAAGAAATTATTGATATTGCAGCACAGCACCATGGGACTACGCTATTAAAGTATTTTTATTATAAGGCTATGAAAGAAGATAAAGATAAGTATACAGAGGATATGTTCCGTTATCCGGGTTCAAAGGCGACATCGAAAGAATCTGCGATCGTTGGAATTGCAGATAGTGTAGAGGCGGCGGTGCGTTCTATGAACCATCCAACGCCGGAACAGATTAATAATTTAGTGAAAAATATTATTAAAGATCGCCTACAAGATGGGCAATTTAGCGACTGTGAACTTACTTTTAAAGAACTACAAATAGTAGGAAAAACTTTATGTGAAACATTGAATGGAATTTTCCATTCTCGTATTAAATATCCGGAACCACTGGAAGAAAAGGTGAAAGAATGAGTTTAGTAATTGATTTTTTTGATGAAACAGAAGAAGTGAAAGAAGACTATGTGGATATGATTCGTGAGCTGTTAGAAAAAGCTGCACAAATGGAAGGCGTGGAAGATGGGACGGAGCTGTCTGTTACTTTCGTCGATAATGAACGGATTCGAGAAATAAATCGTGATTATCGGGGAAAAGATCAGCCTACGGACGTGATTTCTTTTGCCCTTGAAGATATGGGAGAGGGTGAAACAGAAATCATAGGTGCTGATATGCCTCGTATGTTAGGAGATCTTATTATTTCTATCCCAAGAACAAAAGAGCAGGCTGAAGAATATGGCCATTCTTTTGATCGTGAATTAGGATTTTTGGCGTTACATGGATTTTTACACTTGCTTGGTTATGATCACATGACTGAAGAAGATGAAAAAGAGATGTTTGGAAAGCAAAAAGAAATTTTAGGAGCATTTGGATTAAGAAGATGAAAAAAGGAAAACTTATAAAGAGTTTTACGTATGCTATAGCTGGTATATGCTTTTGTCTTCGTCATGAACGAAATATGAAAATTCATTGTTTGGCCGCAGTTATTGTTATATGCTGCGGCCTTTATTTCCATGTAACAAGAGCGGAATGGCTTATATTACTTGCTGTAATAGGTGCTGTAATGAGTTTAGAGATGGTGAATACAGCGATTGAAAAAACGGTTGATTTAGTAACAAAGGATTTTAACCCTCTTGCAAAAATTGCAAAAGATGTTGCAGCTGGTGCCGTTTTATTATTTACTATTATAGCAGTCATAATTGGTGCTATTATCTTTTTACCTTATGTGGTATAGTTGCATTCCAAAGATCTTCTTGTACTTGAGTGGTATTGAGCCTTTAATCAGTTGATTGTTTACTTAGGTGGCCATAATATCCTATTCAAAGTCCAAGTAGGTACATCGTTACTGATAGGGATGGAAAAGTATACCGTAGATGTGATGGAAACATGCATCGTATGGTTATGTCATTACGAGGAACGTAAAGTGTTATTTTAGAAGGAGATACGGCGCTTTTAGCCATAATCGTTGTAGTGGATTGGAAACGTTTCGTGCCTCTTTGTGGAGCGTGCCGTCAAGTTGTGATAGAATTATGTAAACAGAGCATAAAATATATTTATCAAATTTACATGGTGACACTGGGAAGACGACAGTTAGAAAGTTGTTACCAGGAGCATTTTTAGCGGAGGATTTACATGAATAACAAAGGTTATAAATCAGGTTTTGTCTCTATTATCGGGAGACCAAATGTTGGGAAATCTACATTTTTAAATCGAATTATCGGTCAAAAAATTGCTATTATGAGTGATAAACCACAAACAACTCGTAATAAAGTACAAGGTGTATATACAGAAAATGATGCGCAAGTGATTTTTATCGATACGCCTGGAATACATAAGCCAAAACATAAATTAGGCGATTTTATGGTGAAAATGGCACAAACGACATTGAAAGAAGTTGACATTGTACTCTTTATGGTCAATGCGGCGGAAGGCTTTGGTCGTGGTGAAGAATACATTATTGAAAAATTGAAGGAAACGAAGCAACCAGTATTTTTAGTGATTAATAAAATCGATCAAGTTCATCCAGAAAAATTATTAGAATTGATTGATCAATATCGCAACTTGTACGAATTTGCAGAAATTGTGCCGATTTCTGCATTGGAAGGTAATAATGTGGAAGCTTTAATTGGAGCAATTAAAAAATATTTACCAGAAGGACCGCAGTACTATCCGGAAAACCAAGTAACAGATCATCCGGAACGATTTATTATTGCTGAATTAATCCGTGAGAAAGTGCTTCATTTAACGCGTGAGGAAGTACCTCATTCAGTAGCAGTTGCAATTGATGCGATTCAAAAGCGTGAAGGTGGAGCGGTGTATGTAAATGCAACAATTATCGTGGAACGTCCTTCTCAAAAGGGAATTATTATTGGAAAGCAAGGGAAAATGTTGAAAGAAATCGGGAAGCGAGCTCGTTTTGATATTGAAGCCCTTCTTGGCTCTAAAGTGTTTTTAGAAGTATGGGTGAAAGTACAAAAAGATTGGCGTAATAAAATGTCCCAACTTCGTGATTTAGGTTTCCGTGAAGATGAATATTAATAGAAATTAGGAAAATTTTTTCTCACATGAAAATGGACAAAATGGGTCATTTTAATAACAACAAAAGAAATTGGTTTACATGCTATGCTTACTTAGAAAGGTGGATTCTTATGCTGGATTTTACCTGGAAGGTTTTCTCCAAAACAGGAAGTATTGAAACGTACTTGCTTTTGAAAGAAATGGAAAAAGATCTAAATGATGAGATGGATCAACATGAAGAGGAGCTAGCACATCTAGATTCTCCAATTTCTTGACCCGTTTTGTTCAATCCTTGGATGGTGACGAACATGTTTCAAAAAGTTGAGGGCATTGTTATCCGAACAACAGATTACGGAGAAACGAACAAGATTGTTACTATATTTTCTCGTGAATTTGGAAAAGTAAGTGCAATGGCAAGAGGGGCGAAAAAACCAAAAAGTAGGTTAGCATCTATTTCGCAACTCATGACGCATGGTCATTTCCTAATTCAAATGGGGTCTGGTCTCGGAACTTTGCAACAAGGTGAAATGATTTCATCGATGAAAGAAATTCGAGAAGATATTTTTTTAACTGCTTATGCATCGTTTATTGTGGAATTGACAGATAAAGCCACGGAAGATAAAAAGCACAATCCATATTTATTTGAAATGTTATATCAGACACTTCACTATATGTGTGATGGTGTTGATCCTGAAGTATTATCTCTTATTTATCAAACGAAAATGCTTCCGGTATTAGGGATGCATCCATACTTTGATACATGTGCGATTTGTCACCAAGAAACAGACTTTGTCGCCTTCTCTGTAAGAGAAGGCGGTTTTCTGTGCTCTCGTCACGCAGAACAAGATCCGTATCGCATTCCGGTGGGCGAGGCGGTTCATAAGTTATTACGTCTCTTTTATCACTTTGACTTAGGGCGACTCGGTAATGTATCAGTAAAAGAAGAAACGAAGCGACAAATTCGTACAGTATTGAATACATATTATGATGAATATTGTGGCATATATTTGAAATCGAGACGTTTTCTTGAACAACTTGACAAATTTCAAATATAATGAGGACCATATAAAGGTCCTTTTTACATACTTTCTTTTTCAAATAGCATATTTAGTATATAATATTTAGGAGATAGTATAACTTTTTTGTTTTGTATTGAAGGTGGTGATTATCATAGAGCTGAATAAACGACAAGAACATATCATTCAGATTGTAAAAGATCACGGTCCTATTACAGGAGAGTCAATCGCTGCACAGTTAAATTTAACGCGTGCAACTTTAAGACCAGATTTGGCAATTTTAACGATGGCGGGTTATTTAGAAGCACGTCCGCGCGTCGGTTATTTTTATACAGGGAAAACTGGTGGTCAGTTATTATCAGAAGCTGTTAAAAAAATTAAAGTACAAGATTATCAATCTAGACCAGTTGTCATTGATAAAAATGTTTCCGTATACGATGCAATTTGTACGATGTTTCTAGAGGACGTTGGTACTTTGTTTGTCGTGGATCAAACTACATTTTTAGTTGGCGTCGTTTCCCGTAAGGATTTATTGCGAGCAAGTTTAGGAAAGCAGGATTTAACCTCCCTTCCGGTTAATATTATTATGACGAGGATGCCAAACATTGCGATGTGTCATAAAGAGGATTCTTTATATGATGTTGCAATGGAATTAATAGAAAGACAGATTGATGCTGTACCCGTTGTAAAAGAAACAAAGCAGGGACTAGAAGTTGTTGGACGAATTACAAAAACGAATATTACGCGTGCGTTTGTGAATTTAGTAAATAATGAATAAGTGTAATTTGTTTAAAGTGAGGTAATGGAATGGTTAATAAAATCGTATATGTCGTATCTGATTCAGTCGGAGAGACTGCTGATTTAGTTGTTCGAGCGGCAATGGGACAATTTCCTTTCGCTCCTGATATTAGACGTGTACCGTATGTAGAAGATACAGGAACATTAAAAGAAGTGATATCAATCGCAAAGAGTAATCGGGCGCTGATTTGTTTTACACTCGTGAAGCCTGATATGCGTCAATATTTGTTAACAGAAGCGGCAAAAGAAGGCGTAGAAGCATATGATATCATCGGGCCTCTTATTGACCAAATTGCAGAAATTACAAGGCAAGTGCCAAGATATGAGCCAGGGATTGTTAGAAAACTGGATGAAGAATATTTTAAAAAGATTGAAGCGATTGAGTTTGCGGTTAAATATGATGATGGTCGAGATGCGCGTGGTATTTTGAAAGCTGATATTGTTTTAATTGGTGTTTCTCGTACATCAAAGACTCCACTTTCACAATATTTAGCTCATAATAAGCGATTAAAGGTTGCGAATGTACCGCTTGTTCCTGAGGTTGACCCGCCTGAAGAATTGTATCAAGTTCCAAAGGAAAAGTGTTTTGGTTTGAAAATTAATCCGGAAAAATTAAATCATATTCGGAGAGAGCGCTTGAAATCACTAGGATTAAGTGATGGGGCAACATATGCGAACATTAATCGTATTAAAGAAGAAATTGACCATTTTGAAAAAGTGATCAATAAAATAAATTGCCAAGTGATTGATGTGTCTAACAAAGCGATTGAAGAAACGGCAAATATTATTGTGAATGCGGTGCAAAACCAAAGAATGTTTTAGCACATTTACCAAAGGTGAATGTGTTTTTTTAGCTCAAAGACCAATCTGATTCAGAGGGAAATATTTATAGAACTGTAATGGTTAGAGAAATTTCAGAGGATATGTAGCGAAGTAGAAAGAAATATATTATAATAAAAAATTGTGATAAAAAACCTATATTTTACGTTTAGACTTTAATTTTTCAGAATAAACTAGGGATAGGATTTACGAAAAAAGACGTACATTTACGTAAAATCGACAAAAATCTAAACAAGAAAACGTACTTTGTAGAAGGATTCACTGAAGGGATGTAGAATACAGAAATATGCAAAACATCAGTAAGATTCTAGTTGATGCAGATGCATGTCCCGTAAAGGATGAAATTGTACAAGTCGGAACAAAATTTCATGTCGAAATTTTGTTTGTCGCATCCTATGCCCATCGTTCAAGAAAACAGCAAGGAAATTGGATCTATGTAGATTCTGAGCAAGATGAAGTTGATTTTTATATTTATAAGCATGCGAAAGCTACAGATCTCGTGATCACACAAGATATGGGACTTGCTGGTCTTCTTGTTAAAAAAGGAGTATATGTCTTATCTCCGAGAGGTACATTTGTGACAGATGAGCAAATGGATACAATTTTATATAGTAGATATGTGTCTGCTAAATTACGCAGACAAGGGACCTATACAAAGGGTCCAAAGTCATTTTCAAAGCAGGATCGACAATCTTTTTTAACAAGTTTAGAAAAAATATTGTCGAATTATAAAGGAATCCTTTAATTTGTATCGAATACAAAATACGACACGGAGATGGAGTTATGGGGAACAGAATTCCCGAAGAAGTTGTTGAACAGATTCGGACATCATCTGATATTGTAGAAGTAATTGGTGAGTATGTTCAGCTAAGAAAGCAAGGGCGTAATTATTTTGGACTTTGTCCGTTTCATGGTGAGAATTCTCCCTCCTTTTCTGTTTCATCAGATAAGCAAATTTTCCATTGCTTTGGATGTGGGGAAGGTGGAAATGTTTTTTCCTTTCTCATGAAGATGGAAGGCCTTTCTTTCACAGAAGCTGTACAGAAGCTTGGAGAAAGAAATCATATAGCAGTCGCAGATTATACATCAGGAAAAGAACAGCAGGACAATATATCTGATGACAATGTCATTATGTTACAGGCTCACGAACTCTTAAAAAAGTATTATCATCATTTGTTGGTAAATACAGAAGAGGGGAATGAAGCTCTTTCTTATTTATTAAATCGTGGTATTACGAAGGAAATGATTGAGAAGTTTGAAATTGGTTATGCATCACCAGATTGGGATGCAGCGGCGAAAATATTACAAAAAAGAGGTTTTTCGCTAATGACCATGGAGCAAGCGGGTCTCCTTGTAAGAAGTGAAAAGGATGGCAGTCATTACGACCGATTCCGTGGTAGAGTAATGTTTCCGATTCATACATTACAAGGAAAAGTGGCAGCATTTAGTGGAAGGGCGCTTGGAGATGATACTCCTAAATATTTAAATAGCCCAGAAACACCTATCTTTCACAAGAGCAAGTTGCTGTACAATTTCCATCAGGCAAGGCCGTTTATTAGAAAGCGTGGGCAGGTCGTCCTTTTTGAAGGTTATGCTGATGTTCTAGCTGCTGTAAAAAGCGGGGTTGAAGAAGCTGTCGCAACAATGGGAACAGCTTTAACAGAAGAACAGGCGAAACTTCTGCGACGTAATGTTGAAACTGTTGTTCTTTGCTATGATGGTGATAAGGCTGGACAAGAAGCGACAATGAAAGCGGGGCAACTCTTAACTCAAGTTGGTTGTCAAGTTAAAGTTACTGTATTGCCAGAGAAATTAGATCCTGATGAATATGTGCAACAATATGGAACAAAGGCTTTTGAAAATCTCGTCAAATCAAGTATAAGTTTTGTTGGATTTAAAATAAATTATTTGCGTTTAGGGAAAAATTTGCAAGATGAGTCCGGTAAAGAAGAATATGTAAAAAGTGTTTTAAAAGAGTTATCCTTATTGCAAGATGCGATGCAGGCAGAGTCCTATTTAAAATCGTTATCACAAGAATTTGCATATTCCATGGAAACACTTTTAAGTCAATTGCACCAATATCGCAAAGAACAAAAGATACAGCAAAAACAAGCGAAGCAAATTTCGAAGCCATCTCAAATTGTTCAAACGAGGCCGAAGCTATCCGGCTTTGAAAGGGCAGAGAGGGAACTTATTTACCATATGTTGCAAAGTGCCGAAGTAGCAGTGCGTATAGAGCCTCATATAGAAGATTTTCATACAGAAGAACATAAAGGGATTTTATATGAACTATACGCATATTATGAAAAGGGAAATGAACCTTCAGTCGGAAATTTTTTAAACTGGCTATCTGATGAAAAGTTGAAAAATATCGTTACCAATATTTCGACAGATGAGTTTATCAATCCAGAATATACAGATGAAATACTGGAAGGACACCTGGAAGCGTTAAAGCGCCATAAGGAAAAGTTGAAAAAGATGGAAACCATCTTTACAGTAAAGCAAATGGAAAAAGCTGATCCGCTAGAAGCTGCTAAATTTTACGCAGCGTATTTGCAAAATCAAAAAGCAAGAAGATAGCTTTTTGCATAAAATTTTAGTATAATGAATGTTTGTATCTCGCGTAAGGAGGGGAACAAATGGCTGATAAACCAGCTCGTTCTAAACAAATTGAAACTGAAATGACCCTTGAGCAAGTGAAAGAACAACTCACTGAGCTCGGAAAAAAACGTGGCGTTCTTACATATGAAGAGATTGCAGAACGCATGAACGGATTTGAGATTGAATCCGAACAAATGGATGAATATTATGAATATTTAGGTGAACAAGGGATTGATTTAGTTGGTGATAATGATGAAGGCCCAAATAATCATCAAATCACAAAAACGGAAGAAGAATTCGATTTAAATGATTTAAGTGTACCACCAGGTGTAAAAATCAATGACCCTGTTCGCATGTATTTAAAAGAAATCGGTCGTGTTGATTTATTATCTGCTGAAGAAGAAATTCAATTGGCGACTCGTATTGAAGAAGGCGATGAAGAAGCAAAACGCCGTCTTGCAGAAGCAAACTTACGTCTTGTTGTAAGTATTGCAAAAAGATACGTTGGCCGCGGTATGCTTTTCTTAGACCTTATTCAAGAAGGAAACATGGGTCTGATTAAAGCGGTTGAAAAGTTCGACTACCGTAAAGGATTTAAATTTAGTACGTATGCAACATGGTGGATTCGTCAAGCGATTACACGTGCGATTGCAGACCAAGCAAGAACAATTCGTATTCCGGTTCATATGGTTGAAACAATCAATAAATTAATCCGTGTACAACGTCAATTATTACAAGATTTAGGTCGTGAACCAACTCCGGAAGAGATTGGCGAAGAAATGGATCTTGCTCCAGAAAAAGTACGCGAAATCTTAAAAATTGCTCAGGAGCCAGTTTCTCTTGAGACACCGATTGGTGAAGAGGATGACTCACACTTAGGCGATTTTATCGAAGACCAAGAAGCAACATCACCTGCGGACCATGCCGCGTATGAATTATTGAAAGAACAATTAGAAGATGTGTTAGATACGCTAACAGATCGTGAAGAAAATGTTCTTCGTCTTCGTTTTGGTTTGGATGATGGACGAACTCGTACGCTTGAAGAAGTCGGAAAAGTATTCGGCGTAACAAGAGAGCGTATTCGCCAAATTGAAGCAAAAGCGCTTCGTAAATTAAGACATCCAAGCCGTAGCAAACGGTTAAAAGATTTCTTAGAGTAGGTCTTATATAAGTTTACTTCACCTTTGTGAAGTAAACTTTTTTATTTTGTTAAGTTTTGTTAAAATTTAGCTGTAAGTACCGATTACAATACTTGTAATTTATTTTACAGAATTGTCTTTTGATTTGCAAATGCTCATTTTTCGATTTTTCGATTAATTTTGTGTATTTTATACAAAAATATATGTAGAAAAACAAAAAATATGATGAGAAACATAGATATTTATCAAAAAAATATAGGGTAAAAATAAGATAGCCAACAAACTGAATTTATGGAATATTTTTAACAACTGACAATTTCGCCTTTTCTGATAGATCGTTTTCAAGTACAATAGAAATAACTGAATCATCTAACTATTAGGGGGTATAGAGGGGGGAGAAAATATATGAAACGTAATCCGTTGATTCCATTCGCTCTTATTGCAGCACTAGGTATTATCGTGATGTTCGTATTTTCATTTCAAGGGTTACATAAGTCTAAAGAGCTAGCTGATGCTAAAAATGGAGGAAAGCAAACTCAAACAGCATCAAAGCCTGAAGACATTGTAAAGCAAAACTGTACGAGCTGCCATGGTGATCAGTTACAAGGTGCAGTGGGACCTGAACTACAAAAAATTGGCGGGAAACTTTCTAAAGATGAAATTAAAGAAGTGATTGTAAAAGGAAAAGGAAATATGCCGCCTAATTTAATTCCAGCAGATCAAGCTTCTAAAGTAGCAGATTGGTTATCGAAGAAAAAATAAAGAAAAACAAGCCCTTTACTTTTCAAGTAAAGGGCTTGTTTTTCTTTTCTTTCTAAAATACGATTAAAGAAAGATAAAGGGATTGAATGATTGTTGCTTACTTGCAACAATACTTGTTCATTCATTATCATGGAAACAGACTGACAAGAGAAGGAGCAATGGAAATACATGAATGAAGTCAAACTTTCAAAAAGGTTAGAAGAGGTAGTGCGAGAGATTCCAGCAGGGTCTACGGTAGCGGATATCGGATCAGATCATGCTTATTTACCGTGCTATGCAATTTTAAATCATATTGCGACAAAAGCAGTAGCGGGAGAAGTGGTAGATGGACCGTTTCGTTCTGCGCAGGCAACGGTAGCTGAGAATGGCTTACAGGGAAAGATTGATGTTCGCAAAGGAAATGGATTAGCTGTTATTTCACCAGGAGAAGTGGATGTCATTACAATTGCTGGTATGGGTGGAGCGTTAATTCGTGATATTTTAGAAAGTGGAAAAGAAAAATTAAACGGGGTAACGCGTCTTATATTACAACCGAATATTGCAGCGCATCATATTCGTGAATGGTTTATTGAAAATGATTGGGAACTGATTCATGAAAAGATTGTAAAAGAAGATGGCAAGATTTATGAAATTTTAGTGGGCGAAAGAGGGAATCCGTTAGCGCCTTACTCAGATCATAAGCAAGCGGAATTATTGATCGGACCATTTTTGATGAAAGAAAAAAGTGATGTTTTCGTTGAAAAATGGGAATGTGAATTGAAAAATTTTCAAAATATCTTAAAGCAATTAGAACGTGCGACAGAATCGGAAGATACAAAAGCGAAACGAAATGAAGTAATGGAGAAAATGAAAATGGTAGGAGATGTATTATCATGAGCAAAATTCCAAATGGACATGAAGTAATTTCTTTATTTGAAAGCATGTATCCGAAGCATCTAGCGATGGAAGGGGATAAGATTGGTCTGCAAATTGGAGCTCTTAATAAACCAGTAGAGCATGTCTTAATCGCACTAGATGTGACAGAAGAGGTTGTAGAAGAAGCGATTCAAATTGGAGCAAATATCATTATTGCACACCATCCTCTTATTTTCCATCCTTTAAAAGCGATTCATACGGATAAAGCGTATGGAAAAATTATCGAAAAATGTATCAAACATGATATCGCTGTGTATGCAGCGCATACAAATGTTGATGTTGCAAAAGGTGGAGTAAATGATCTACTTGCTGAAGCGCTTGAACTGCAAAACACGGAAGTGCTCGTTCCAACATACACAGAAGAAATGAAAAAAGTAGTTGTATTTGTTCCTGTAACACATGCAGATGCGATTCGAAAAGCATTGGGAGACGCAGGTGCGGGTTATATCGGTAATTACAGCCATTGTACGTTTGGTAGTCAAGGTATAGGTACATTTATCCCTCAGGAGGGAACAAGCCCTTACATTGGCGAAAATGGGCAGTTAGAGCGTGTCGAAGAGATAAGAGTTGAAACGATTATCCCAGCGTCGTTAGAACGAAAGGTTGTTAAAGCGATGTTAACAGCGCATCCGTATGAAGAAGTTGCTTATGATATATATCCGCTAGATAATAAAGGAGAAACACTAGGGCTTGGTAAAATTGGATATTTACAAAAAGAAATGACCCTCGGGGAGTTTGCTGAGCATGTAAAGCGTTCATTAGATATACAAGGTGCACGAGTTGTCGGAAGGCTTGATGATAAAGTGCGTAAAGTAGCTGTTCTTGGTGGTGACGGGAATAAATTTATCAATCAGGCAAAATTTAAAGGTGCAGATGTTTATGTCACTGGCGATCTGTATTATCATGTTGCTCACGATGCCATGATGTTGGGACTGAATGTTGTTGATCCAGGACATAATGTAGAGAAGGTAATGAAACAAGGTGTTCAAAAACAACTACAGCAAAAAGTAGAGGCTAAAAAATTTGCTGTACAAATTCATGCATCTCAGCTACATACAGATCCATTTACATTTGTATAAGTCAGCACTCATCTCTATGTAATCAGGCGAGAGTCTTTTCGGTTAAAACGATAAAAAATCCGTTGCGAGTAGTGAGCAACGGATTTTTTATTTATTGTTTTTTTACCTTTACACGCGGCAAGATTTTTTGAAGTGGTACGTTTCGTTTTCTTTCCCACGTAGCAGGGTTTGTTGGATTATATTGTTCTAAAAAGGCAATGACTTCTTTTGTAATTGGAGTTGGAGTAGAAGCACCAGCAGTTACTGCTACATTTTCAACTCCTTGCAGCCATTCTAGCTGAATTTCACTTACATCAGCGACGCGATATGCCTTTGTGCCGGCAATTTCTTGCGATACTTGAGCGAGACGATTGGAGTTATTGCTTTTCGGATCGCCAACAACAATTGTTAAATCGGCAACATCGGCTTGCTTTGCAACGGCTTCTTGACGAACTTGTGTTGCTAAGCAAATTTCTTTATGGAATTCAGCCGTTGGGAATTTTTTTTGGATATCTTCCATCAGATGCTGAACGTCCCATTGACTCATTGTTGTTTGATTTGTAACTAAAATTTTGTCTGTCGGAATCTCTAATGTTTTTAAATCATCTGCTTTTTCGATGAGATGAACGATATCAGGTGCAATGCCAACTGCTCCTTCTGGTTCTGGATGGCCTTTTTTCCCGATGTAAATCACATGATAACCTTCTGATTTTTTTGCTTCAATTAGGTCGTGTGTTTTCGTAACATCTGGGCATGTCGCATCAATTGTTGTTAAGCCTTTTTCTTTAGCACGTTGTTTTACTTCTGGGGAAACACCGTGTGCAGTGAAAATAACAGTACCAGAATCGATTTGATCCAAAATTTCTAAGCGGCTTGGGCCATCTAATGTAATAATTCCATCTTCTTCAAATGCATCTGTTACATGCTTATTATGAACAATCATGCCTAGAATATAGATAGGCTTTGGTAATGATTTATCTAGTGCAGCGTTGCGTGCAATAACCATTGCATCTACAACGCCATAGCAATAACCACGAGGGGAAATTTTAATAATTTTCATGTGAGTAATCCTCTCCTTCTAAACAAGGAATCCTTTTGTACATAGTCCTTTTCATTATAAAGGAGGAGTGGACAGAAAACAAAGTATTGTTACACATATAATTTTGGTTTTGCTGGTAAAGGGGAATTGGTTTCGTTTTGTGATTCTTCAGCGTTGGTAGATTTTGGCGTAACTTCTTTTCTTTTTTTCTTTTTTAAAGGTGTTTTTGGTACGTTATTTTTTTTCACTTCTTCTTTTGGATTCTCGGTGTCTCCTTTCCCTGAAGTAAGGATTTTCACAATACTCGGTATACTGCGAACGATGGGTCCGTATTGCTCTACAACAGGCCCGACAGATTGGGCGACTTGAGCAACTTTTTCAATGTTATTTAACATATTAGTTGGATTAGCAATTAAATTAGAAAAGAAACTTCCAATTCCACCACTGGTATTCGTTGCAATGAATGATTCACCACCGCGCATATCGCTTTGGTCATACATGGGTGGCGCGCTCATTGGTTGATGCATATAAGGCTGATTATAATGAGGCTGCATCGTTTGCGGATATTGTTGGTGCATCATTGGCTGTCCTTCCATTTGCCGGTAGGGAGGAATCATTTGCATAAAAGGTTCAGTCGGATCATGTTTTTTAAAAAGTTTAGAGAGCAGCCCTTTCTTTTTTTGCATCATTGGTGGTAAATGTGGAATTGGATATGGTGTATAGGGTTGTTGCCCGGTATGCATTTGTTGTATAGGGGATTTCGGATACATAAAAGAAATCCTCCTTTCTTCAATTAGGTATATACACATACAGTATGCAATCGAAAGTAAGAAGGTTAGTTTTTAAGTTAGAAACAAAAACTAAAGATGGATTTTACGATTAGATTTCGTTATAATGTAGACTTGACTGATTTGTGCGCGCAGTAGAAATTTGAGAAAGAAGGTGTAATCTGTGACAATACAAACATTTACACAGTATAATTTTCAACCGTTTTTAATAGATGCAGTTCGTGAATTACGCTTTACAGAGCCGACAGAAATTCAAAAGAAAATATTCCCTGTTGTAAAAAAAGGGGTAAGTATAATTGGACAATCCCAAACAGGATCTGGAAAAACACACGCATACTTATTACCGACAATCAATCAAATTGATCCAAAACGTGAAGAAGTGCAGCTTGTGATTACAGCGCCAACGCGTGAGTTAGCACAACAAATTTATCAAGAAATTATCAAATTAACAAAGTTTTGTACGGAAGAACAAATGATTACAGCGCGTTGCTTAATTGGAGGAACTGATAAACAGCGCTCGATTGAAAAATTGAAAAAGCAGCCGCATATCGTTGTTGGAACGCCAGGTCGTATTAAAGATTTAGTAGAAGAGCAAGCTTTATTTGTTCATACAGCAGAAACGATTATTGTCGATGAAGCAGATTTAATGCTTGATATGGGATTTATTCAAGATGTAGATAAAGTTGCAGCGCGCATGCCGAAAAATTTGCAAATGCTCGTTTTTTCTGCGACGATTCCGCAAAAATTGAAACCATTTCTGAAGAAATATATGGAGAATCCAGAGCATATTCATATTAATCCGAAGCAAGTTGCAGCGGGAAACATTGAACATTATTTAGTTCCATCGAGACATCGTAATAAGATTGAACTAGTCAAGAATATGTTGCTTCAATTTCAGCCGTATTTAGCAATTGTTTTTACAAATACGAAAAAAATGGCAGAAGAAGTTGCGAATGGATTAACAGAGAGAGGGTTAAAAGTAGGACGTATTCATGGCGACCTATCACCTCGTGACCGCAAAAAAATGATGAAACAAATTCGTGATTTAGAATTTCAATACATTGTTGCGACAGACTTAGCGGCACGTGGTATTGATATCGAAGGAATTAGTCATGTTATTAACTATGAAATTCCGTCTGACTTAGACTTCTTTATTCACCGTGTTGGCCGTACAGCGCGTGCTGGGTATTCTGGTATTGCTGTAACGATCTATGATACGCGTGATGAAGAGGCTATAGATAGTTTAGAAAAACAACGTAATATTGCGTTTAAACACGTAGAATTGCGAAATGGTGAATGGATAGATTTAGGGGAGCGCAACCGACGTCAAAGCCGTAAAAAACCGAATAATGAGTTGGATATTATGGCAACGAAAGTTGTGAAAAAACCGAAAAAAGTAAAGCCTGGATATAAGAAAAAATTAGCAGCTGAACGTGAAAAGGTAAAGAAAAAATATAGTCATAAAAAGAGATAAGGGAGACCTTATCTTTTTTATTGTCTGATTTGTAAATAATTTTTTTGAGTAAGCAATTCGCTACATATTTCTACAAATTATGCTATTATTATAGCTATTGTATATTGAAGAGGTGATAATATGTTGAAGATTGGATCTCATGTTTCAATGAGTGGGAAAAAAATGCTATTAGCTGCAAGTGAAGAGGCAGTTTCATATGGTGCTACGACATTTATGATTTATACAGGTGCACCGCAAAATACGAGAAGAAAGCCGATTGAAGAATTAAATATAGAAGCTGGTCGCAAACATATGGAAGAGCATGGAATTAAAGAGATTATTGTCCATGCACCATATATTATTAATGTTGGAAATACAACGAAGCCTGAAACATTCCAATTAGGTGTGGATTTCTTGCGCATGGAAATTGAAAGAACAGAAGCACTTGGAGTAGCAAAACAAATTGTTCTGCATCCTGGAGCTCATGTTGGGGCAGGTGCAGATGCAGGGATTGCACAAATTATAAAAGGTTTGAATGAAGTATTAACGCCAGAACAAACGGTAAATATTGCATTAGAAACAATGGCTGGGAAAGGTACAGAGTGCGGACGTAGCTTTGAGGAAATTGCGAGAATTATTGATGGTGTAACATATAATGAAAAGCTATCTGTATGTTTTGATACATGTCATACACATGATGCAGGTTATGATATTGCAAATGATTTTGATGGCGTTTTAAATGAGTTTGATAAAATTGTTGGAATTGATCGCTTGCAAGTTTTACACATTAATGATAGTAAAAATGTCCGCGGAGCTGGAAAAGACCGTCATGAAAATATTGGTTTTGGTCATATTGGTTATAAAGCTTTACATGATATTGTTCATCATCCGCAGTTAGAGGACATACCAAAGATTCTTGAAACGCCATATGTCGGGGAAGATAAGAAAGATAAAAAGCCACCATACAAATTTGAAATTGAAATGTTAAAGAACGGAACATTTGATGAAGGGCTTCTTGAGAAGATTAAAGGACAATAAGGAGGGGATGTTCCCTCCTTATTTTAATAATTTCTGAAAGAGTGTATTAACTTGCTGAGCGGTAGAAGGAGAGGTTACTTTCGCAATTTTTTTTAAGAGTTCGAGCCTTTCATCTGTATCGTAAATATTAATATTTTTTCCTTTCATCAATAAAACAATTTGATCTGCTTGTTCAGTTGTAATAGGAATTTTATATTCTTTACTATATTTCAATAATTCTTTTGGCGACATGCTATTTATTTTTTTGTTCACAATTTGTTTGATGAGGTTCACGATATAGTCCTCCTTCAGGTGTTCTTTTATCGAAATATATGTGTATAGTGCCTGTATATATTCGTATAACACTGCTTTTTTTTCTATTAGAAAAAAAAGAATATGTTATAATAAAAGAACGAAACAACAGAAAAAGATTATAAGGAGGGCTTATGGAAAAGAAACAACATCGAAAAGAAAGTGTTATTCATCTATTGTATCGTTTAATTATGATTGTCTTTGGAGCAGCGTGTGCAGCAGTCGCAATTGAACTATTTTTAATCCCAAATAAAATTATTGATGGTGGAATTATTGGTATTTCCCTCATACTAGATTACCTTACTCCTAACATTTGGTGGCTGAGTTTTTCTACTTTAGTTGTTATCCTCAATATACCATTTATGTACTCCGGTTATAAGCAAATTGGAAAGACATTTATGCTATCTTCAACTTTTGCGATTGTCGCGTTAGCATTTATTGAAACAACACTACATACTATAAAACCATTTACAACAGAACCTATTTTAGCAACCGTGTTTGGTGGTCTTATATTAGGGCTTGGCGTGGGGCTCGTTATTCGTCACGGTGGATCATTAGATGGAACTGAAATTATGGGAATCTTATTAACAAAAAAATTACCATTCTCCGTTGGGGAATTTGTTATGTTTGTGAACTTGTTCATTTTTGCTTGGGCAGCCTTTGTATTTGGTGTGGAACAGGCAATGTATTCTGTTATGACCTACTATATTGCTTTCAAAACAATTGATACTGTTATTCAAGGATTGGATGAAACAAAAGCGGTGTTAATTGTCTCTGATCAATATGAAGAAGTATCAAATGCGATATTACACCGTCTTGGTCGTGGGACAACGAAGCTTATAGCTAAGGGTGGTTATACCGATAAAGAAAAAGAAGTGATTTACGCCGTTGTGACACGTCTTGAAGTAACAAAATTAAAATCAATTGTTCATGAAATTGATGAAAACGCCTTTGTTACAATTATGAGTACGCAAGAGACAAACGGTGGTAAGTTTAAATCAGCAATCCATTAAAAGGTATGT
The DNA here is from genome assembly GCF_022663115.1 of Bacillus cereus group sp. BfR-BA-01430. Lineage (NCBI taxonomy): Bacteria > Bacillati > Bacillota > Bacilli > Caryophanales > Bacillaceae > Bacillus > Bacillus cereus group sp. BfR-BA-01430. Next base: position 46,037 of record NZ_JAKUEW010000013.1, on the reverse strand, counting down.
TCAAAAAGCAGAGAGAAATTCTCTGTTTTTTTGTTATAATAATAAGGTTGTCTAAAGTAAATCATATATTTTAGGCAGATTGGTTTACAACTATAATCAGCTGTACTATAATTCAAATAGAAGTAAATCGGAATCATTCTGAATTAAAATAGGTGAGATGATATGGAAAATATATTAGAAATAGAAGGTTTGACATTTCGCTATGAAGATCGAAATGTGATAGAAGACATTCATTTGCAAGTTCCTAAGGGAGCTTTTTTAGGTTTGGTTGGACCGAATGGATCTGGTAAATCAACGTTATTAAAGTGTATATTAGGTGTTTTGAAGCCAAAGAAAGGAAATGTTCGCTTATTTGGTATTGATAGTAGAAAGTTTAAAGCATGGAATCAAATCGGTTATGTTTCACAAAAGGCTAACAGCTTTAACTCTGGGTTTCCAGCAACTGTTTTTGAAGTGGTTTCTATGGGTCTTGTGTCGAAAAAAGGCTTATTCCGCTTTTTGACGAAAGAGGATAAAGAAAAGGTAGCAAAAGCAATTGCAGATGTAGGAATGAGCGAGTTTCAAAATCGTAACATTGGAGAGCTTTCTGGAGGTCAACAGCAGCGTGTGTTTATCGCCCGTGCACTTGTAAGTAGTCCAGAATTACTCATTTTGGACGAGCCTACTGTGGGGGTTGACATAAAGAGTGTAGAAAGTTTCTATGAAATATTAGAAGATTTAAATAAGAGATTAGGTATCACGCTTATTCTTGTTACACACGATATAGGAGCTGTAACAGAAAAAGTGACGCACGTTGCATGTTTAAATCAGCGTTTACATTTTCATGGGAAGGTAGAGAAATTCCGAGAGTTAGAGGATGCAGAAATGTCCATTTTATATGGGTATCATGTTCATCGATTAGAACATGATCATGAGCATCACGGGAGGGTACAATGATACAGGATTTTTTACAATATGATTTTTTACGCAATTCATTATACGCTGGGATTTTAATAGGATTGATAGCGCCTCTTATCGGAGTATTTGTTGTAATCCGCCGTTTGTCCCTAATTGCGGATGCATTAAGTCACGTAACTTTATCGGGAATCGCTGCAAGTTTGTTGCTTGAAAAAACGATATTTACCGGTGGATTTTTAAATCCATTATATATGGGGATGCTTTTTTCAATGGGCGGAGCATTGCTTATTGAAAAATTACGCTCTGTATATAAACATTATCAAGAGTTAGCAATCCCGATTATTCTGTCAGCTGGGATGGGGATTGGGGTTATTTTTATCTCGCTTGCTAATGGGTTTAATACAGATTTATTTAGTTATTTATTTGGTAGTGTAAGTGCTGTAACGAGCGCAGATTTAATGGTTATTGGCATTGTAGCAATCGCGGTTGTAGCAACGATTATTTTATTATATAAAGAGCTATTTTTATTATCATTTGATGAAGAATATGCTGTATCAACAGGACTTCGGGCAAAGTGGCTCCACTTTATTTTTATTATTCTAGTTGCTCTTGTTATTGCCGTATCAATGCGAATTGTTGGGGTTCTTCTTGTATCGTCGTTAATGACTTTACCGGTAGCAGCAAGTATTCGGATTGCCAAAGGATTTAAGCAAACGATTTTCTTCTCCGTTTTATTTGGAGAAATTGCTGTAATTGGTGGAATGCTAGTTTCTTATCAACTCGATTTAGCTCCAGGTGGTACAATTGTTATGTTAGCGGTTCTCATTTTAATTGGTGCAATCTTATGGAAGAAGAAAAAAACGGCATAAAGTAGGGATAGTTATGAATGTAACAGAAGCTTTACGCTTAATGAAGGAAAAAGGATATAAACACACTGGAAAACGAGAGGAAATGTTACGTTTATTTGCGAAATATAATCGGTACTTAACAGCAAAAGACGTGTTAGAACACATGAAGGATCATTATCCGGGATTGAGTTTTGATACAATTTATCGTAATTTAACGGTATTTGCTGAAATCGGTATTTTAGAGCAGACAGAATTAAATGGGGAAAAACATTTCCGTTTTACATGTTCTATTATGGAACATCATCATCATTTCATTTGTTTAGATTGTGGTGGTACAAAAGAAATTACTTCTTGTCCAATGGATTTTATGAATAAAGATTTTAAAGGATATGAGGTCACAGGTCATAAATTTGAAATATATGGACGTTGTCCGAAATGTGCAAAGTAAGAGCTCATCAGCTGAAAAGTTGATGGGCTTTTCTAGTATGATAAAGAAAGGACTGTTTACATCATCGTGCAAACAGTCCTTCATCATTATTGTTCTTGTTTTTCTTTTTCATGGTTTTCAGCCATTTCAGCAGCAATGACATCAATTTCTTTTTTGAGTTCTTCTACCATTGTTTCTTCTGGAACTTTTCGAACGACTTTTCCTTTGCGGAATAATAAGCCTTCACCACGTGCTCCAGCAATCCCGATATCAGCTTCACGAGCTTCACCTGGACCGTTTACTGCACAGCCAAGCACAGCGACTTTAATCGGTACTTTTAATGTAGAGATATACTCTTCAACTTCATTTGCAATACTGATTAGGTCAATTTCAATACGCCCGCAAGTTGGACAAGAAATAAGCGTTGCGGCATTTGAAGCAAGACCAAATGATTTTAACAATTCACGGGCCACTTTTACTTCTTCAACTGGATCAGCACTTAGGGAGATACGAAGTGTATTTCCGATACCTTTGCTTAAAATAGCTCCAAGACCAGCGGCACTTTTAACGGTTCCGGCAAATAGAGTACCGGACTCTGTAATGCCTAAATGCAATGGATAATCAAAAGCACGAGCTGCTTTCTCATAAGCTTCAATGGCTAAATTTACATCGGAAGCTTTCATCGATACGATAATATCATGAAAGTCTAAGTCCTCTAAAATTTTAATATGATGCAATGCGCTCTCGACCATACCATCAGCAGTAGGGTAGCCATACTTTTCTAAAATATGACGCTCTAATGAACCGGCATTTACACCAATTCGAATTGGAATACCGCGCTCTTTGGCAGCATTTACAACAGCTTCTACTTTGTGGCGGCGTCCGATATTACCCGGGTTAATACGTACTTTATCAATGCCACCTTCGATTGCCTTTAAAGCAAGACGATAGTCAAAATGAATATCAGCAACAAGCGGAATATTAATTTGCTTTTTAATATCAGCGATAGCATTTGCAGCTCGTTCGTCTGGAACAGCTACGCGGACAATTTGACAGCCTGCTTCTTCTAAACGCTTAATTTCAGCAACAGTTGCTTCCACGTCATGCGTTTTTGTTGTAGTCATACTTTGTATAATTAATTCATTATTACCACCAATTGTTAAATTACCGACTTTAACCGGACGTGTTTTTGTACGATGAGTTATTTCATTCACGAATAGATCGCTCTCCTTATAAAAGAAGTTTCTTATTTTGTCTCTTATACCACACATAGTATATGAAGTATAAGGAAATCGAAACCACTATGCTTGGTTTCACTTTTACTATTGTATCAGCGCCTTTATAGAATTGACAAGGATAATGTAATGGCTCATTGATATAATGGGAATTTATACGACTTTCCAATTTGAATTTTTGTAGAAGTTGTCTCTTTATTTAATCGTTTAAAATCGTGGATTACTTTTTCGATGGACGGAACTTTTTTCTTATTAATAGCTTCTGTAATAGAGAGAACAGTATCTCCTGTTTTTACCTCGATTTTTTTATAAGATGTATCTGTCTTCTTTTTTGTCTCTTTCTTTATATCTTCTTTCTTAACAGTTTGAGCAGCAATTGTTTTTTTGTATGAGCTTAACATTGGCAAAGTGCCAATTTTTATATCGTAATAAAATATATAACCGAGAACAAGCACAAATAAAAATACGCCAAGTCTTTTCATATTCCTCACTCCTTTGTTAGGAATATATGCTTGTCCTAAAAAAAAATGCCTAAATAGCGATATAGTATGTAAGGTTTTATAGTTGGATGTACGCAAGTACAATGTCAACATATTTCATTTTTTAAGCTGTGTGTTGCTATTCTTGAGTGATGTCGAGAATATGAAAAGACGAATATTTCATATATGTGTTTCTCTGCTATTTTTAGCAAGTATTCGAATCATTTTATAGGAATGGAATTTGAATCTCGGTAGGACGTGAATGATACTTGGGGATTAAAAAAGTATTGAATTTATATATATAAATTTTTATTAAAAAATATACAGAAGGATGATATAATCAACTAGAAAGACTCAACTTTTTGATTTAGCAGACGAAAGAACTTAACATGTTATGAAAAAAGAGCGTGAACCCATAAGTTAAGAAAAGACTTCCGGAGGGGGTCTTTTCTTTTTTTGGTAATTGCGTCTTTTTTATACAGATCTTTACTGTGCGATTTGAAAAGTTTTGTATGGAAAATATAAAAAGGAGAAATGAAGATGAGAAAATTTTTTGTAATGAGCATGACTTTTCTACTATTTTTTGTCATGGGAAGTATGCACCTTCATGCTGCTGAACGAACAAATGTAAAAGAAATTTTCAGCTTGGAAGCACCCATTTGGATATTTCAAGCAGGAATAACGAAAGGGGTATTTCACGATAGACAAGATTTAGGGTTTATTCTACAAGCAAACACGACATTAAAGGTAAGACAAACGAATCCTAACTTTAAAAATGAATTAACATTACGTTTGTTATCTAATGATTCAAAAACAGAGAAGTCTATTAAAGTAGGAAGTGAATGGATAACTGTTCAAGCCGATGTACCAGTAGTTCCGTTCGTAGATACACCTTATGATGAGAATGGCGCTACGATTGAATACCAAGTAGGAAGTGAACAACCGCAAAAACCACTCCCTATCTATCAAGAAAAAGGCAATGAGTCTGCATTCTTTAAGACATGGGATCAATTTGATGGAGAGTATGCATTAGTGAAAGGAACGAGTTTTCAACTATTTGTACCTAAAAAAGATAAAGAATCATTAAGAAATTTGAAAGATTTCCAATCTTTAGATGACCTAATCCATTATTATGAAGAAATTTTTACGATGTATGATTCAATGATTGGTTTGGATGGCTCGGCACCTGAAAATAAAAAAGGGCAAAATCGTTATTTCTTAAAGGCGGACGCATCTGGTGCAGGTGGTGCCTACTATGGAAACTATTGGACAGCAAATAGTACAAATAGTATAGATATGTGGCTAGGTAAATCGAGTTGGGGAACGCTACATGAGATTGCGCATGGTTATCAGGCGGGCTTTGATAATCAAGGAATGTACACAGGAGAAGTTTCCAATAATTTGTTTGGTGTTCAGTATCAATATAGTAAATATGGTAAGAAAGCAGATCAAATTGGCTGGTTATTTAATTATGGGAAAAAAGAGAGCGTTGAGAAAAATCTATATAACGCTGTAATGAAAAACAAGAAAAAATATAATGCTTTAGATTTAAGACAAAAACTTATCATGTTAACAATGGCGAAACAAAAAGCTGGAAATGAAGCTTTTACAAAAATGTATCAAGGCTATCGAAAGCTAGCTAGTCAATTTGATTCTGATCGTTCTTTACCAGATTTAATGAACCAGTATTATAGCGAGAATAGCCAACTTGATTTTACACCTGTCTTTGAAAGCTGGGGGCTAAACCTTGAGGCTACACAAGCAGAAAGAAATCGAGCAAAAGGCTATGAGGCAGTCAGTTCATTGGCTCATATTGTACCTGAATCTCGATTAGCTGAAGCAAGGGCGATAGTAGATCCTGAAATTTTAATTAATTCTAATTTTGAAATGGTTACGAATAAGGAAATTGCTCCGCTAGAATTAAAAGGAAACTTACATATTCATTTACATACGAATGATATAAATCGTATGAAAGGAGCAAAAATTCAATTAAAAGAAGGAAATAGAGTGATTCAAGAGACAAACATTGAAACAGCAGATATTCATTTCAAAGACGTTCCAAATGGGGTGTATACAGTTGAAATCTTACATGGAAAGGATATCATGTATCACTTCAACCAACATTACGCTTATGTAAAGGAAACGGATAACAATTTATCAATTGACGTGAACTAAGTCTAAGTGAGCAAAAGTTTATATCAAATAAGAGGCGATCTAAAACGTATACGTTTTGGATCGCCTCTTTTGTAATATTTATTTTTCTTTTGGTGTTGGAATTTCTTTTATTGTTAAGTATAAGACGATTAAAATAACTGCAATGTAAAGGAGGAATGATCCGGGAACAGTAATCTTTAGTAAGTCCATAATCATAAAGAAAACAGTTGGGATTGTATAACTATAAGCAGTTAACGTCCAAACTTGTTTATAAGATAATTTACGCTGACCGCTCATAACGGAGCCGATAAATGCCAGTAGTGTAACGCCTAAAAAAGTAATAAATAACTGGAAGAAATAAATAAAGAATCCGATAACAAGCATTAAAATAGGATACATACTATTGAAAAAAGAAAGAAAGTCTTGCAAGTCTTTTTTCTCAAGAGAAGCACCTAATAAATCATTGTAGGAATATGTTTGTGTTACTCCATTTGCAGCAGAAATAACTTTGTCTTTTAGAACAAACAACCCTGTTTTATTCGTATACTTTCCTGTATCAATAGCATTTGGATCGAATACAAAGATAGAGTTCCCCTCTTCTTTTTCAATAGGTTTATCAATATCTGCCTTTAGTTCCCCATTTTCGATTTTAAAGTTTGGAATGTCTTGTTCAAGCGCTTGCTTTATGATTCCAACGCTATCTTGAATAACGCTGCCATACAATAAAGTTCTCGGGATGGTTGTAAGGAAACAGAGTAATAAGATATACAGAATCGTTTTTCCGATTTTTTGAAACCGAAAAAGCGCCATGTCTTTCGGTGAGTATAGACTCTTTCCAATCTGTGTAAAGATGGACATAGATTCACTTCCTTTTTTATATTAAGTAGAGATATGTATAAAAACATTGTAACGTACGTATCTAGAGAATCACAAGCAATATCGCGTTCTTATGTCATGCGTAGCGAGTTTATTATATAAGCTTTTTGAAAACAAAAAACATGAAAGGAAAAATATAATTGACACTTTTCTTTTTTATATGGTAAATTTATCTTACATTTCTTGCGTCTTCCATTTTGTAGACGGCTCGTTTTTATAGAAGTTTCATGGAAGAAGCCTAAAGACTGATATAGTCGTTTTTTCTATATAATTCTGGACCCTTAGCTCAGTTGGTTAGAGCAGACGGCTCATAACCGTCCGGTCGTAGGTTCGAGTCCTACAGGGTCCATACCCATTTTACATACTTATAAATGCAGGTAAGAAGCTTCCTTGTAGAAGGAGGCTTTTTTTACGAAATAAGTGAGCATTTTGTTTGAAAAGAAATGGAGATTTTGCTACTTTAATGATAGCAAGACAATGTGATTTAATTTGTTTTCACCCTATGGCAATTAGGGTAAAATGAAGTTGTATGCCAAATTGTTTTGGCAATACATAAAATGGGAGGAATATAACAATGGCAAAACATGAATTACCAAATTTACCTTATGCGTATGATGCATTAGAACCTCATTTTGACAAAGAAACAATGAATATCCATCATACGAAACACCACAACACGTATGTAACAAACTTAAATGCTGCATTAGAAGGTCACCCAGAATTAGCTGACAAAAGTGTTGAAGAATTAGTTGCAAACTTAAACGAAGTACCAGAAGAAATTCGTACTGCAGTACGTAACAATGGTGGCGGACATGCAAACCATAGCTTCTTCTGGACAATCTTATCTCCAAATGGTGGTGGACAACCAGTAGGTGAACTTGCTACTGCAATTGAAGCAAAATTCGGTAGCTTTGATGCATTCAAAGCAGAATTTGCAAAAGCTGGTGCATCTCGCTTTGGTTCTGGTTGGGCTTGGTTAGTAGTAAACAACGGTGAACTAGAAGTAACAAGTACTCCAAACCAAGATTCACCTTTAACAGAAGGTAAAACACCAGTTATCGGTTTAGATGTTTGGGAGCATGCTTACTACTTACATTACCAAAACCGTCGTCCTGATTACATCGGTGCGTTCTGGAATGTTGTAGACTGGAATGCAGCAGAAAAACGTTACCAAGAAGCTAAATAATCGTACTTGTTTCATTTTGTACAAGGGAATATGAAAAGAGCTAGGGGCATATGCCTCTAGCTTTTTTTGTATGCTTTCTTTTACATAATTGTGCCTAGTCTTTGGAAGACTAGAACATGAAGTAAAGGAGAGTTATATATGAAGTGGAAACATATAATTGGTGATATTGAGGTGAATCGGGATTTAATATTATTACTTAGTATGGGCGGATTGTACACACTTGCTATTTCATTATCCAATACATTTGTTAACATTTATTTATGGAAGCAAACGCAAAATTATGTAAACATAGGGCTATATAATTTAGCGAGTGTTGTGTTACAACCGCTGACTTTTTTATTCGCAGGAAAATTAGCGAAAAGAATCGATCGAGCCATTTTATTGCGGATCGGAGTCGGGACATTAGCGACTTTTTTTATTGTAGTTTTACTTACAGGAACGCATGCCTCCAAATATATTATATTAATAGGTGGGCTGCTTGGTATTGGGTATGGATTTTATTGGTTGGCCTTTAACTTGTTAACGTTTGAAATTACAGAGCCAGAAACCCGTGACTTTTTCAATGGTTTTCTTGGTCTTTTAACTTCGTTTGCTGGCATGATTGGGCCAATAACAGCTGGATATACTATTTCTCGTATGGAAAAGTGGAGCGGCTATACAATGATTTTTTTTCTTTCATTAACTTTGTTTGCGATTGCTGTTGTTATGAGCTTTTTTTTATCGAAAAGAGAGTGTGAAGGTCGCTATGAAGTTGTACAAGTTTTACAGGAACGAAAGATGGATAAAAACTGGGGAAGAATCACACGCGCTCATTTTTTTCAAGGGCTACGAGAAGGGATTTTTGTCTTTGTTATTTCTGTATACATCTATTTGGCAACAGGGAGCGAATTTGCGTTAGGGAAGTATAGTTTAGTAAATTCAGCCGTTTCGTTTGTCGCTTATTACTTAGTTACTCGTATGTTAAAAAAAGAATGGCGAAAAAAAGCCATTTTGCTTGGTGGGATTATTTTATATGCTGTGGTATTTTTAGTTATTTTTCATGTTACATATGCGAAATTACTTATCTATGCAGCTTCTATTGCAATTGCTTATCCAATCTTACTCGTTCCTTATGGATCAATGACTTATGATGTAATTGGAAGAGCAAAGAATGCAAAAGAATGGCGAGTTGAGTATATTGTTGTGCGAGAATTATGGTTAAATGGTGGAAGAATTTGCTCTATTATCAGTTTTTTATGCGCTGTATCGTTTTTTCAACCAGAAAAAAGCTTACCTGTTTTATTAGGCATCCTTGGGGCCGGACATTTCCTTGTTTATTTTGCTGTGCGAAATGTCAAATATAGTGAGGAAAACGTGAACAAAACAAGCATGATAGCTACAGAAACGATACCAAATCGTACAGAACCAGAAGGTTAACTTCTTCTTTGTTTTATGCTAGAATAAAAAGACATGTAAAATAGCTGTAAGGGCACCTGTAACAGGTGTCCCTTTCATATTATATAGCTAAAGGTGGTAGAGGGGGTTCGTATGAGTAAGAAGAAAAAGAAAAAGACCCACGTTCCGTTTCGGCTGAACGTGTTATTTCTTTGTGTATTTTTAATGTTCTCTGCGGTTATTGTAAGGCTTGGTTATGTACAAATTGTTCATGGGGAGGAGTACAAAAACGAAGTTGAGAAAAAAGAAAACTCAACAATTAGTAATCCGGTTCCACGTGGAAAAATATTTGACCGATATGGACGTCCCGTTGTAGATAATGATCCAGTTCGAACAATTACATTTACGCGAATGAAAGGATCGACTTCAGAGGAACGTTTAGAAACAGCGAAAAAGCTTGCAGATTTAATTGAAGTATCACCGGATAAATTAACAGAACGCGATAAAAAAGATTATTGGCTGTTCCTTCATAAAGAAGAAGCGGAAGCAAAGATTACAAAAAAAGATCGCGAAGAATTAAAAGCAAAAAAAATTGATGATAAAGAAGTGGCAGAACGTCAACGAAATCGTGTGACGGAAGAAGAATTAAATCAATTAACAGAGAAAGATTTAGAAGTGCTGGCGATTAAGAGTAAGATGGACGGCGGATATGCAATGACACCGCAAATTATTAAAAAGCAAGTAACCCCGAAAGAATATGCTGTAGTAAGCGAGCGTTTAGCGTTATTACCAGGTGTCGATACAAATGTAGATTGGGATCGTAAATATAAGTATGATGATATGTTCCGCAGTGTACTTGGTGGTGTAACGAGCTCGGATGAAGGGTTACCAAAAGAGCGCTTAGATTATTTCCTTGTTCGGGATTATAACCGTAATGATCGAGTTGGAAAAAGTTATATTGAACAACAATATGAAGATGCACTTCACGGTTCAAAGGCAGAAGTGAAGAATATTACAGATAAAAATGGTAATATTTTAGAAACAGTAAATGTCTTAAAAGGGCAACGAGGAAATGATTTAAATTTAACAATTGACATGGAGCTGCAAAAGCGTGTCGAAGAAATTATTGGGAAATATTTAATGCAATTTAAAGGTTCGGAACCTCTACTTGATCGTGCATTTGTTGTCATGATGAATCCAAAAAATGGCGAAATTCTATCGATGGCTGGGAAACAGCTTGTCAATGAAGATGGAAAAACAGAAGTGAAGGACTTTGCTTTAGGTACAATGACAAGTTCTTACCCAATGGGATCGACTGTCAAAGGTGCAACTTTGTTAACTGGATATCAAACAGGTGCCATTACACCTGGCACAACTTTATTGGATGAACCAATCAAATTGAGAGGGACACCGACGAAATCTTCTTGGAAAACGATGGGTTATATTAATGATTTAACTGCTTTAAAGATGTCTTCTAACGTATATATGTTTAAAACAGCGATGAATATTGCAAAAGTACCTTACATTCGTGGTGGTACATTAGATATTAAAAAACAAGCGTTTGATGATATGCGTTATTACTTTAGTCAGTTTGGTCTAGGAGTGAAAACAGGTATCGACTTACCAAATGAATCAGCTGGACTTCAAGGTTCGCAGTATACACCTGGTTTCTTGTTAGACTTATCGATTGGACAGTATGATAACTATACACCACTTCAGCTTGTACAATATGTATCTACAATTGCAAATGGTGGCTATCGTATGCAACCACAAATTGTAAAAGAAATTCGTCAACCAGCAGCGAAACCTGATGAAGTTGGAAAAGTCATTCAATCAATGGAACCGAAAGTATTGAATCGTATCGATATGCCTGAAAGTCAGATTAAACGAATTCAAGAAGGGTTTAGACAAGTATTTAATGACGCGGGTGGTACGGGGAGAAAATACTTTGCGACTGCAAAGTATCAAGCTGCCGGAAAAACAGGGACTGCTCAAACGGTATATGGTGGCGACAAAGAGAGTGGGAAAAAAGCAAACGGTGAGCGTGTACAAGTTTACAATTTAACGCTGGTAGGATACGCACCGCTTGAGAATCCAGAAGTTGCCTTCTCTGTTGTTGTTCCATGGGTATATAGTGATAAAAGTGGAATTAACGGATACATTGGTCGTGAAATTATGGATGCTTACTTTGATTTGAAAAAGCAAGCATTAACAGGTGAAGATCCGCAAGATGAAAAAGGAAAAAAATCAAAGAAACAAGATGATGATGAATAAAATCATATAAGTTTGGCACACTATCTCAAAAGATAGTGTGCTTTTTTTGTAAGTGATACATATATTTTAGTAATGATGGACAAGTCCAGAAAATGCAATCATTCTATATGAAAGTTTGAAGTCAATGATAGAGAATGAACAGAAAAGGGGGAGGGCCTTTCATTATCATTTAAAAAGTTGAACTTTACAAAATTTTTACAAACAATTAAAACCTCATTAATAGTTTGGCATTATTCTTATACCTGTAATCCTGTTATGTAGGTTACTTCTAGGAGGAACACGTGTGAAGAAGATCCGCAGATTGAGTAAGATTTTCATCGTATCGATATGTTCTATATTTTTGTACATATCTCCTGCACTTGCTGCAAATCAAATAGGGGAAGTAAGAGTTGATGGATCCTCAACGGTTTTTCCTATTATGGAAGCAGTGGCAGAAGAATATACAAAGAAAGAACCGCATGTGAAAGTTTCTATTAGTATTTCTGGAACAGGAGGAGGATTCCAACGTTTTGGAGCAGGAGAAGTAGATGTGAATAATGCTTCACGTTCCATGAAACGAGTAGAAGAAAAAATGATGAGAGAGAACTCCATCCAATTTACACCACTTGAAATTGCTTATGACGGTTTGACTATAATTGTAAATCGTCAAAATAAGTGGGTGGATCATATGACAATAGAAGAATTACGGAGATTATGGAGCGAAGATGGAAGCATAAAGCGGTGGTCGCATATCCATCCAGAATGGCCGAAGGAAAAAGTTCAATTTTATGCACCAGGCGTGGATTCTGGTACGTATGATTATTTTCAAAATGTAGTCTTACAAAAGAATCGCCTTGCAAAAACAGTTTCATTGTCAGAAGATGATCAAGTTATTATGCAAGGTGTTAGGAATGATAGAAATGCGATTGCATTTGTAGGGTACGCCTACTACATGGCAAATCGTGATAAGGTAAAAGCCATCAAAGTAAACGGTGTATTTCCGACAAAAGAAACCATTCAACTTGGAATGTATAAGCCGTTATCAAGACCTCTGTTTGCATATGTAAATCATGCGTCTCTCCGTAATAAAGAGAGTGTAGCAGATTATGTTGCATTTATGATGAAGCATGTAGGAGAGTTAGCCGAGGAAGTCGGATATGTAAAGTTACCAGAAGAAAAATATAATGATCAGCTGCGAATGTTAACAGAAATAGAGAGATAATGTCAGGGTGGAAAGGGGTTTTCATCTTTGGCTCATCATAACAAAAGTCAAATTACATTTTCTGTGCAACATTTGATTGAAAGAAATAGGCTTAAAAGAAAGAAAATGCAGCGAATCAATCGAATGGTTCCAGTATTCCTAAAGGCAATTGCTAGCGTCTCTATTATAACGACAATAGGAATCGTTATGACGCTTGCAAATGAAACGATGATGTTTTTTCGAAACGTATCATTGTATGATTTTTTTCTTGATAAAGAGTGGTTACCTTTTTTTGAAGAACCAAAGTTTGGAGTACTTCCGCTTATATGTGGAACGTTCCTTGTTACAATCATTGCTATGATTGTGGCGATTCCAATTGGGTTAGGGTGTGCCATCTTTTTAAGTGAGTATGCACCAAAGGCTGCTAGAAAGTTACTAAAGCCGTTGTTAGAACTATTGGCAGGTATCCCGACAATTGTGTATGGCTTTTTTGCATTAACGATCGTTACACCACTTTTGCAAAAAATGATTCCAAATTTGCAATTTTTCAATGCGATTAGCCCAGGAATTGTAATTGGTTTTATGATGATTCCGACGATTGCTTCTCTTGCTGAGGATGCAATGGGGGCTGTAGCAAAGGGAGTAAAGGAAGCCTCATTGGCGCTTGGAGCAACTCGATTTGAAACAGTCAAGCAAGTTATATTACCTGCCGCTTTTAGCGGAATTATGGCTGCAGTTTTATTGGCGGCTTCTCGTGCAATTGGTGAAACGATGATTGTTGTCATTGCGGGTGGTTCAACACCAAATTTATCTTTGGATCCAACACATTCGATTCAAACATTAACAGCATATATTGTTCAAGTGAGTTTGGGAGATGCACCGCATGGGACGATTACTTACTACAGCATGTATGCTGTAGGGGCTACGCTCCTTCTATTTACGTTTATGATGAATATCATTTCACAGCAAATTATGCGTCGATTTAAAGAGGCGATATGAAATGCGGATGTTAAATCATAAGCGGATAAAAGAAAACATGTCGTTTCGCTTTTGGAAAGATCGAGTATATAAATGGATTTTTTCTATTGCAATGCTGTTTTCCATTATGATTCTGATTGTATTGCTATATCAAATTTTGGAAAAAGGTATCGATTATCTTTCAGTCGATTTTTTGATACATTTTGCTTCGCGTCATCCAGAGCAAACGGGGATTGCTGCCGCATTATCAGGAACAATATTATTTATGAGTATTGTTGTACCAGTCTCATTTGTTTTAGGAGTTGGTACAGCACTATATTTAGAGCATTATGCAAAACAATCTATTTTTGCAAGAATGATAGCATTAAATATTCAAACATTAGCGGGTGTTCCGTCCGTTGTATTTGGATTGTTAGGTTTAACAATTTTTGTTTATGCTTTTCAGCTAGGAGAAAGCATAGTGGCTGCGGCGCTTACAATGAGTCTTCTTTCATTGCCGACAGTTGTTGTATCTAGTCAAGAAGCAATTCGTATGGTACCGAATGACTTATTGGAGGCTTCTTATGGAGTAGGAGCGACGAAATGGCAAACGATGTATCAAGTTGTATTACCAACTGCTCTCCCAGGAATTTTAACTGGATGTATTTTAGCTTTGTCTAGAGCAATTGGAGAAGCAGCGCCGTTATTAGTAATTGGAGCTCTTGCTTTTGCAAATTATATTCCATTTGGAATATTTGATAGATTTACAGTTTTACCAATTCAAATTTTTAATTGGATGAGTAGGCCACAAGAGGAGTTTCAACATGTAGCAGCAGCGGGGATGATCGTTTTACTAGGATTGTTGCTGATTATGAATATGGTTGTTTTATGGCTGCGAAATCGTAAATAAAGTAGGAAATGGATGAAAGGGGAATTCAAAATGGTAGCAACAGTAGTAAATGTACAGGTGAAAAAAGAGGAGAAAGTGGAAACAGCCCCAAAAAAAATTGTTTTCGATACGAAAAATTTAAATTTATGGTATGGAGAGGATCATGCTTTAAAAGATGTGAATTTAAGCATTCATGAGAATGAAGTAACTGCAATTATTGGGCCTAGTGGTTGTGGGAAATCCACATACTTAAAAACATTGAACCGTATGGTTGAGCTAGTCCCAATCGTTCGAACAACAGGCGTGATTGAATATCGAGAGCGTAATATTTTTGATAAATCATATCCTGTAGAAGAGTTACGTACACATGTTGGAATGGTGTTCCAAAAACCAAATCCATTTCCAAAATCTATCTATGAAAATGTGGCATACGGTCCGAAAATTCATGGTATTCACGATAAAAAGACACTTGATGCTATTGTAGAAAAAAGTTTACGCGGTGCAGCAATTTGGGATGAATTAAAAGATCGATTACATGACAATGCATATGGCTTATCTGGTGGCCAACAACAGCGTCTATGTATCGCTCGCTGTTTAGCGATTGAGCCGGATGTTATTTTAATGGATGAACCAACATCTGCTCTAGATCCAATTTCTACATTGAAAGTAGAAGAGTTAATACAAGAGTTAAAGAAAGATTTTAGTATTGTAATTGTGACACATAATATGCAACAAGCAGCACGTATCTCGGATAAAACGGCATTTTTCTTAAGTGGAGAAGTCGTAGAGTATACGGATACGAATAAATTATTTACAACACCTTCAGATAAACGAACAGAAGATTATATTACAGGACGCTTTGGATAATAAGAGTAAAATGCCCCTCTTACATTGGGGCATTTGTTGTGTCAAGTTAATTTGTAACAGGAAAGCTTTGTCTTATGTAAAATGAAATTTTAGTAAGGAGAGAGCTTTCATGAATCATTTTTTGACAGACAGTTCCCCTCTCGCTTAATTTCTTTGCTTTCATCAAATTTTGAGGGGAGAGTTCTACTGTCTGCAAATAGTGGGATAAATAGAGGGGGAAGAATGATGGTACGCGAGCAATTTCATTATGATTTAAAAACATTGCAGCAAAAAGTAATGAAACTAGGAGAATTAGCAGGAGGTGCTCTTTTACTTTCTATGGAAAGTCTTCAAAAGAGAGACGTAGAAAAGGCGTTAGAAGTAATTGATAATGATTACCGAATGGACCATTTAGAAGAGGAAATTAACGATTTTGCACTTATGTTAATTACAAAGCAACAACCTGTAGCAAGTGATTTGCGAAAAGTTTTTATTTCAATTAAAACGGCAACAGACTTAGAGCGTATAGCAGATCATGCGGTAAATATTGCGAAAGCAACGATTCGCCTTGGGGAAAAAGAGGTATCTGTTCAGTTACATAATATAGAAGAAATGTTTTCAATTGCTCATGAGATGTTACGTCTTTCTTTGGAGGCCTACCAAAAGGAAAATTTAACGTATGCGAAACAAATCGCTGAAATGGATGATTCCGTTGATGAAATATACGGAAAAGCAATTCGAGAATTTATATCTACGATTCCAGAACAACCAGAAGCAATTACACAAATTACACAATTGTCTTTTATCGCTAGATATATTGAGCGTATAGCAGATCATATTACAAATATCGCAGAAAATGTTTTCTATTTGGTGAAAGGTAAACATTATTTATTAAATGAGTAGAAATCAATGAGGGCAGATGATAAGAGTCATCTGCTTTTTTAGTCAAAACATGACAAAAAAAGCTCGTTGCCTCGTTTAAATTATGATGATAAGATGTATCGTAATAAATATGGAAAAATAAAGAAAGTAACGATTGCACAACAAAAAAGTAAGCGTTTTCCAAAAGTGGGTTTAGCAATTGGAAAGATTAACTGATATAGAAGTTACATACATATGGTAAATAAAGATGTTTTCATATTACAAAAGTGGAGGATGAATGTGCATGAAGGGGGTTATTTTAGCTGGTGGAAAAGGAAGGCGCCTAAGACCGTTAACATGTAATGTTCCAAAACCGATGTTACCATTATTAGAGAAACCAGTTTTAGAATATAACATTGAATTGTTACGGCAACATGGTATTCGGGAAATCGCAATTACTGTTCAATATTTGAGCAATACGATTAGAGAGTACTTTGGGGATGGAAGTAAATGGGGCGTCAAATTACATTATTTTGAGGATTCACCTCCCCTTGGTACAGCAGGAAGTATGAAACAGGCTGAAGCATTTTTAGATGAACCGTTTGTAGTAATTAGTGGTGATGCATTAACAGATTTTCAATTAACAGAAGGAATTGCATTTCACCAGCAGACGAAGAGAATGCTAACGATGTTTGTAAAAGAAGTAGAAAATCCACTATCTTTTGGATTAGTTGTGATGAATAAAGAACAAGAAATTATACGTTATATGGAGAAACCAAGTTGGAATGAAGTCATTTCAAACGTTGTAAACACAGGGATTTATATTATGGATCCTAATATTTTTTCTTATATACCTCCTCAAACATATGTTGATTTTAGTCGCCATATCTTTCCATTACTGGAGAATACAAATGCGTTATTTGGATATAAAGCAGAAGGGTACTGGATGGATATTGGCACATTTGAGCAATATCGGCAAGCTCAATTTGATTTAATAACGAAAAAAGTGAATGTAACGATTCCTTATACAGAAGTATTACCAATGGTTTGGATGGGCGAAGGAGTAACGATTGAAAAAGGTACAAAAATTCATGGTCCATCTTTCATTGGTGAAGGGGTAACAATCGGAGCGGGGGCGATCGTTGAACCGTATTCAATTATTGGAAAACATAGTACTATATCAAGTTACACACATCTTCAAAAAAGTATTATTTTTGCCAATACGTATGTTGGGAAACATTGTGAATTATTAGAGACGATAGTTGGTGAAAAAACAAGACTCGAAGACGATGTCACACTATATCAGAAAAGTGTTGTAGCGGATTATTGTCAGATAGGGAAAAGTACTGTAATTAAGCAAGGCGGGAAGTTATGGCCTCATAAAATAATTGATAATCATTCTATTATTGCATCTGGCGGCGTTACAAAAGAAGAACATGCATCAAGATGGTTGCAAAAAAGTCAAATTGTAGGTAGAGGAAATATTGAAATCACACCGCAAATCATTGTAAAAATAGCAATGGCTTACGGTTCGTTGTTTCAAAAGGGCGAGACTATATTAATAGGAAGCTATAAGAATGCAGAAGTACAAATTTTTAAAAATTTATTTCTACATGCGCTTCACAGCGTAGGAATTCATACGGTGGAATGTCAAGAAATGAATGAATCACCTTTTCAATATACGATTCGGAAATTAGAATGCATAGGTGGTGCGTTCATTTGTTTTACGAAAGATCAAGGTATAATGATACGGTTCTATAGGAAAGAAGGAAGGCAGTTAACTTATAAGCAGCAGAAGGAAATAGAACATTTATATATGGCTGAAAATTTTCGTTATGTATCTGAAAAAGAGATAGGAGAAAATCAAATTATACAAATTTGTTTAGAAGATTATGTAACGGCTGTTTTAGAATATATAGATGTTGAGAACATACAGGCGCAACAGTTCCACCTTCTTATTAATAAAGTGGATCGTTTGTTACAACCGTTACTTCTTTCTTTTTTTCAAAGGCTTGGTTGTTCCATTACATGGGTGTATGCACAGGAGCGGAAAGAACATGTGAAATCTTTAATGAAGTCCAGTCATTCTAATATGGCTTTTATATGCTGTGAAGAAGGAAATGCATTCGAATTATATGATGGGCATGGTAGGGTGTATCAGAGTGAGAATGTTAGCGAAATCGATGTGTCAGACTTATTATTGAAAACAGAGGATGTGTATCCAATATCGTTAAAGCTCGGAAATTGTTATCTTCTCTTTTATATGCACATGGAAAAAGAATTACGACAAGTGTGGCAAAGGGATATGTTATATCGGATTGGGAAGTTACTTGAGTTAATTGCAAAACAAGGAAGTACATTATCCATTATGCTAGAACAGACAGCACCGCTTTATTTGTTATGTGATGAGGTTGTTTGTTCGTGGAATGAAAAAGGAAAAATAATGGGGATGTTACTGCAAGATATGGGAGACAGGGAAATAGAAATATTAGAAGGAATTCAGTTTAAATATGCAGAGAAAGAATGGTCGTACATTGTTTCTGATGTGAAACAACCGAAATTTCTTGTATACTCACATGCGAAAAACCCGCTAGTAGCAAGAGAAAATATGAAAAATCTTATAGAAAAAATTAGACAATATCAAAAGGTGTAGAATTTTTGTTTTAAAAGTGGTATTATGGTATAGTCTGATTTAAGTTATTAGTGACTGGAGGGAAATAAGAATGCGTGTGAATATTACTCTAGCATGTACAGAATGCGGAGATCGTAACTATATCTCAAAGAAAAATAAACGTAACAACGCGGAGCGCCTTGAGCTTAAAAAGTATTGCAAGCGTGACAAGAAGTCTACGTTACACCGTGAAACAAAGTAAGCAGTAGGAATATTTCCTACTGTTTCTTTTTATTTTGTGCCAGTGTTTCGCTGTGCAGTATGTATGTAAAATGATAAACTTAATGTATTGTTTAAGATTAGATGCTACTGCAAGGGGGAAATAGTCATGAACGAGGAGAAGGTACAGCTACGTAAACGAATGTTAGAACACATGTATTCGATGACACAAGAGCAGCGTAAGGCTTTATCAGAACAAATTGCAGATTCTTTATATGAACAAAGAGAGTGGAAAGAGGCGGAAACAATTGGCATTACTCTTTCTATGGACCATGAAGTGAATACATATGTTATTATAGAAAAAGCATGGCAAGAAGGAAAAAAAGTAGTAGTACCAAAATGTAATCGAAAGACAAGAACAATGACTTTTCGTGAAATCATGAACTGGGATCAATTAGAAACGGTATATATGAATTTACGAGAGCCTATTCCTACTGTAACGAAAGAAGTAAAGGCGAATGAGATAGATCTTCTCTTTATACCTGGAATTGCTTATACGAGAGGAGGAGAACGTATTGGATATGGTGGTGGCTATTATGATCGTTACCTTGCTACGTATGAGGGGGCAAGAGTGTCTTTAGCTTTTGACTTTCAAATTGTAGATGATATTCCGATAGAGCCATTTGATCAAAACGTCAAAAAAATTATTACAGAAAAAGAAACAATTGTGTAAAAGACACTAATATAGATGAATAAGAATTGACGAGGTTTTTTCTTGTTGATTATAATGAAATATGTGAACGTTTTCTTATTATATTTGTATAATAAGTAGACATAGAGGGTGATAAAATGATATCCATTTATGATATTCAACAATTACTAAAAAAATTTGGAACGATTATTTATACAGGTGATCGGGTGGCTGATTTACAATTAATGCAGGAAGAGCTACATGAATTGAATCAATCACAGCTGATTGAACGAAAAGATTATCAAACAGCTTTATTTTTAATAAAGCAAGAAATTCAAAAAGAGATGAGCAAGAAATAGAAAAAGGTAGGTTAGCAAAAATGGAAGAGAAATGGTTAGTTGGTGTTGACCTTGGTGGGACGACAATTAAATTAGCATTTATTAATGTGTACGGTGAAATTTTATACAAGTGGGAAATCCCAACAAATACTAGTGAACAAGGAAAACATATTACACTAGATGTAGCCAAAGCAATCGATAAAAAATTAGAAGAATTAGGCGAATTAAAGAGTAAACTAATTGGGATTGGTATGGGTGCTCCTGGTCCTGTCCATGTAGCTTCAGGTATGATTTATGAAGCGGTTAACTTAGGGTGGAAAAACTATCCATTAAAAGATTTATTGGAAGTTGAAACAGGCTTACCTGTTGTTATTGATAACGATGCCAACTTAGCAGCATTTGGGGAAATGTGGAAGGGTGCTGGAGAAGGTGCGAAAGATCTTGTTTGTATGACGCTTGGAACTGGTGTTGGTGGCGGTGTTATTACCAATGGTGAAATCGTTCATGGTGCAAGCGGTGCAGCTGGTGAAATTGGCCATATTACAGTCGTTACAGAAAATGCATTTCCTTGTAATTGCGGGAAATCTGGTTGCTTAGAGACAGTGGCATCCGCAACAGGAATTGTTCGTGTTGCAATGAAAAAAATGCAAGAAACAGAGAAGGAAAGTATACTGCGTTCGATGTTGGCTGAAGAAGGCCGTATTACATCAAAAGATGTATTTGAAGCATTAGGACAAGGTGATGAATTAGCAGCTGAAGTAGTAGAAAAAATCGCTTCTTATTTAGGATTAGCTGTAGCAAACCTTGCAAGTACGTTAAACCCTGAAAAAATTGTAATTGGTGGTGGCGTCTCTAAAGCAGGTGATGCGTTATTAAAACCGACGCAACGTTATTTTGAACAATACGCATTCTCACGTGCTAGAAAGAGCACAAAGCTAGCAATTGCAACGCTTGGTAATGATGCGGGTGTAATCGGAGGAGCTTGGCTTGTAAAAAAGCACCAATACGAAGCGAAGATGATATAATTTGTGAAGAATAAAAAAACGAAAGGGCTGCCCCTTTCGTTTTTTGTATGCAAAATCATGTTGAATAAGAACATAACAATGAATTATGATGCTGGTGGATACCCATTATTTAGAACGGTCATAACTGTAAACCACCCAAAAACGAGTACGGTTGCAATGGAAAAGCCGCCTGCTAGTAAGTTTTTTTCACGTAATGTTCTCAGGGTGGCGAATACAGCTAACAGAGTGACTAGTGCAAAAATGATAACAAGACCCATATATAATCCCCCTCTGCTCTCACATTCTTAGTTTTTAGAATATTTATTCTTTTTTATTGTACATGTTTTAGAAATGATTGTCGAGATAGCAGTGCTTCGTTTCGTCAGAGAAAGAAATGTTGTATCATAAAAGGTAAGTCCAACAACTGGAGGAGATGAAAAGATGAAATGGATACAAATGCCGTTAGGCCCTTTACAAACAAACGCGTACATTTTAAGTAACGATCAAAAAGAATGTGTAATTTTTGATCCAGGTAGCGAAGGGGAAAAGCTTGTAACTTATTTACAGCAAGAAGGGTTAAAGCCGCTTGCGATTCTATTAACACATGCACATTTTGATCATATTGGTGCAGTTGATGCGGTAAGAGAAGCTTTTCATATTCCCGTATATGTACATAAGGAAGAAGCAGATTGGCTTGGTGATCCGGCTGTTAATGGTTCACAAATTTTTATGATGAACCGAAGTATTATAGCAAAACCAGCGGATCATATGATTGATGGAGAAGGAACATTAACAATTGGTTCATTTACATTTGAAATGTTTGAAACACCGGGGCATTCTCCGGGTAGTATTTCCTACTATTGTAAAGAAGTGAACGCTGTATTTTCCGGAGATGTATTATTCCAAATGAGCATCGGCCGGACAGATTTACCAGGGGGAAGTCTTACAGAGTTAATGGGAAGTATTGAAGAGAAATTATTTATGCTATCAGATGATACGACTGTATTGTGTGGACATGGTCCAGAAACGAATATTGGGTTTGAAAAAGAAAATAATCCATTTTTACAATAAGGTGCAGTATGGGGATAGAGTTCATTTTAAGGAGATATATGGAAAAAGAAAGGGATTATTCGATTTCATATCGCACGTATATGGAAGTTGCGTTATATAATCAAGAACATGGATATTATATGAAAAGCCGTCATAAAATCGGAAGAAACGGTGATTTCTTCACAACTAGTAATGTCTCTTCTGCAGTTGCAAAGACATTTGCTCGATTTTTTATAAGGCTTGTTCAAAGGGGAGAAATCGAGCCTAATCTTTGTGAAATTGGGGCTGGAACAGGGAGATTTGCTTATGATGTTTTACAAGAATGGCATCGTCTATCTCCTGAAACTTTCGCTGATTTACACTATTCTATTATTGAGTTAAGCCCTTTTCATCGAAAGCTACAAAAACAGCAACTGAACTCATTTTCTAATCTTTCTCAGCACCAGTCTTATAAAGAATTAGGTGACTCTTTTACAGGAATTGTTTTTTCAAACGAATTATTTGATGCTTTCCCTGTTGAAGTAATTGAGAAGCGCAAGGGAAAGCTATATGAAGTGCGAGTTTCATATACAGATGAAGGAAAACTTGCAGAGGTATTCAGACCGATAGAAAATGAGACAGTTCACTATTTAAGAAGACATCATATAAGACTTTCAGAAGGACAACGATTTGAAGTTCCGATTGTAGCAGAATCCTATATAGAAGAGATTGCCGCATGGCTAAAAGAAGGATTATTCATTACAGTCGATTATGGCTATACAAAAGAAGAGTGGATGCATCCAGCTCATCGTGAAGGAAGTTTAAGAGGGTATTATCGTCATCAATTGATTCGAAGCCCGCTCGCTTATCCGGGGGAAATGGATATTACAGCCCATGTACATTGGGATGAAATAAAGAAGGCTGGGAAAACGACAGGACTTGATACAATATGGCATACAAAGCAGAGTACTTTTTTATTAGCGGCAGGCATACTTGAACAGCTTATGAATCATCAAGATCGAAATCCTTTTTCTGAAAATCAAAAAATAAATCGATCCATTCATTCCATGATTTTAGGTGGAGGAATAGGTGATGCTTTTGATATTTTAATACAGAAGAAAGGATTGCCGTTTTTGGATGTAAATCGTTACTTATATGTATAGAAAAAAACAAGACGCAGAAACTTTCTGCGTCTTGTTTTTTAATACGACTTTTCATATGTAGCCTAATATATTTTCTCTCATGATATATATTTATATTAAAGATATGAGATGAAAAATATAGAATACGCCATTCTTTTCTCTGTTTAATGGCTCAATAGTCCCTAACCTAGTAATACGCGGACGAGTTGAATGATGATTTCATTCTCTACTTTGTAATAAATCTCCAATCCTTTTCTTTCACTAGAGACAATTTTAGCACTTTTTAACTTTGCTAAATGCTGTGAAATTGTGGATTGTGGCATGTTTAAGCCTGTGTACATTGTAGAAACATTACTTGGGCCTCTTTCAATTAAGCCCTTTACAATACATAAACGAACAGGATGAGCAAGCACTTTCAATAATTCTGCATTACTCTCATAAAGTTCTAATTCTTTTTGAAAGGTTTCTAACATGTTCTTCTCCACCTCCGTGTAAGCTGTTATATCATAATATTCATACCAAAAAACTAAAGCAAAGGAAACAGTTGTTGCAGAAAAAATGTTTTAAAGTAAAGAAATTGTAAGAAAAGAGACTATGATGTAAATAAATGAAATAAATTTGTGTGTTTTTGCCAAAAGATAGTTTCACTTTGAAATTTGGAAAAGATATACTTATAACACAATTTTATCATGAATTTTTTGTTCTTTCAAATTGATATACGGAATTTTTAAAATAATATGAAAAAAGGATTTTATACTTTTGTATAGAATGTTTATTATGTTAATCAGAAAATATGCCTTAAAAAAACAAAAAACGAAATTTGAATTTTTAGTTGAATAGAGTGGTAATCGAATGGTTTTGTTCCAGTTTGAGGATTATATTGAAAAACCCCACCTATCTCTATATGAGTTTGAGGCGGGGATTTTTGTTAAGAGGATAAAAACAGCTTTTATATATTTACAGGTTCTTCTACATAGGAAAGGGCGTTTTCAAAATCAGTAATTAAATCGTCTACATTTTCTAATCCAACCGATAAGCGAAGTAAAGAATTAGAAATTCCTCTTTCATTGCGAGCTTCTTGCGATAATGCTGCATGGGACATTTTAGCAGGATACGATAGGATGGATTCAACAGCCCCTAAGCTTACAGCAAATACAGGTAGTTTTATTTTAGATAAAAATTGGCGCAATGCGTCTTCTGATTGTAATGAAAAGGATAAAACAGCTCCGCCAGATTTTGCTTGTGAACGTTGTATTTCATAACCGGAGTGAGATTCTAATCCCGGGTAATAGACATGTTGTATTTTGCTATGATTTTGGAAATAATGGGCGATTTTACTTGCGTTTATTGCTGAATGTTCAAGGCGTACATGCAATGTTTTCAGTCCGCGAAGTACAAGAGAGCTATCTTGAGGACTTAATATAGCCCCAAAAGCGTTTTGTAAAAAGCTAAGTTTTTGGGCGAGATTATGATCTTTTACAACAGCTAATCCAGCTGTTACATCACTATGCCCTGCGATAAATTTTGTTGCACTATGCAATACAACATCAGCTCCAAGATCCAGCGGTTTTTGAAATAGTGGTGTTAAAAATGTATTATCTACGAAAGTAAGTGCCCCAACAGATTTCGCTAACTTACAAACAGCGCGAATATCTGTTACTTTTAATAACGGATTAGATGGCGTTTCAATATAAAAAACTTTTGTATTTGCTTGTATATTTCGCTTTACGTCATCTACATTTGTCATATCGACAAATGTATGGGATATCCCATAACGCGATAGAACTTCTGTTACAATTCGGTAAGTGCCACCATATACATCTTCTGAGATGAGAACATGGTCTCCTTGTGAGAGAAGAAGAAAGGCAGTAGAAATGGCTGCAATGCCAGATGCAAAAGCAAATCCTTTTGTTCCTCCTTCAAGAAGAGCAATTATATCTTCAAGCGCTTCACGTGTAGGATTACCTGAGCGACTATAGTCGTATTTTCCAAAGGAATCTACATCAAACTGATGAAAAGTTGATGTATTGTAAATCGGAACGTTAACAGCACCGGTTTGTGCGTCATGTTTATACTTGTTATGCAGTAACAGTGTGTCTAAAGAGTAACTCATATTTTTACACCTTCTTTTGCATATTGAATTGCTTGCTGTAAGTCCTGAATTAAGTCGTCGCTATGTTCAATGCCAACGGAAAAACGAAGTAGACGATTGCATACACCTCGTGCAATTCGTATATCTGCTGGAATATCAGCATGTGTTTGTGTAGCTGGATATGTCATTAAACTTTCGACGCCACCTAAGCTTTCAGCAAATGTAATAATAGATAAAGATTGTAAGAAGGGATTGATCCATTTCTCATCGCGAAGACGAAAGGAAATCATGCCCCCTCTACCTGGATAAAATACGTCTGTTACACCGTCTTCTTCTTTTAAATAGGTCACAATTTTATTTGCATTTTCTTCATGTTGCTTCATCCGAAGTGCTAAAGTTTTCATTCCTCGTATTAATAACCATGAATCAAAAGGGTTAAGTACAGCGCCAGAAGCGTTATGGTAATGGGCAAGCTCCGCACAAAGTACATTTCCTTTTGCAACAACAAGACCGCTTAATACGTCGTTATGTCCGCCTAAATATTTTGTTGCGCTATGTAGAACGATATCAGCTCCATCAGTTAAAGGTTGCTGTATATACGGTGTATAGAAAGTATTATCTACAATGAGCAGTAAATCATGACGCTTTGCAACAGTTGCAACAGCTTGAATATCAGTTACTTGCATTAAAGGATTGGTAGGTGTTTCGATGAAAATTGCTTTTGTTTTAGAAGTAATTGCGTGTTCAATTTGCTCAATCGATTGTGTATCTACGTATCTACATCGAATATTCCACTTTTTCTCATGTTCCGAAAATAAACGATACGTTCCTCCGTATAAGTCTTCAGATACAATAAGTTCATCATCGGAGCGAAATAGAGAAAGAACAAGCAGAACAGCTGCCATTCCAGAACTACAGGCATAGCCTTGATCGCCTTTTTCTAAATCAGCAATTGCGCGTTCTACAAGACCGCGTGTAGGGTTGCCAGTTCGAGAATAATCAAAGCCAGTTGATTTTCCGATTCCTTCATGGCGATAGGCCGTTGAAAAATAAACGGGGGGATTTACCGTACCTGTACCCGCTTCACTGCGGTTTCCAATTTGAGCTAATGTTGTTTCGATTGTTGACATATCAACATTCCTCCTTTGTGAGATGAAAACTTAAGTCTATGGTAATAGGAAAATAAAAAAAGCCTTCAAAGAAGAAGGCTTTCATTCAAATAGAGTCTTCTTCTTATCTCTCAAATTACTCAATAATTTGCTGGAATTAGCACCTTATTAACAAATTTGTTAATGGTTGCTGAGGTGTCGTAGGGCCAGTCCCTCTACCTCTCTAGATAAGAATACTTTGTATGAAATTTTATTATGTGTTTAACTTTACAACAAAAGGTAAAAGAATTGCAACTTTATTTTGAATATTTTTTAATTTTTTATATTTTTATTGACTTTCCTTTTTTTGCATGCTAATTTTATTAGAAAATCAGCAAATTTTGTTAAAAGGAGAACGGATTTCCTTTTCATAACATAAATAAATAGTAAGGACAAACTCTTATTAAGAGCGGTGGAGGGAAAAGGCCCTGTGAAACCCGGCAACCTTCAAACAATACGTTTGAAACGGTGCTAATACCTGCAAAACAAGTCGTTTTGCGTGATAAGAGGTGGATTGATAAAGTCCCCCTCTTCAAGGTGAAGAGGGGGACTTTTTATATTGATAGAAAAGAGGGAGATAAGTGAAATTACTAGATTTGTTATCAAAAGGGATTGTAATTGGTGATGGAGCAATTGGTACATTACTGCATTCACACGGACTACAAAGTAGTTTTGAAGAGTTAAATATATCAGATCCAGATTTAATTGTATCGATTCATAAACAATACGTAGCTGCTGGAGCTGATGTGATCCAAACAAATACATATGGTGCAAATGAGGCGAAATTGCGTACATATGGCTTAGAAAATCAAGTTGTACAAATTAATAGAGCAGCAGTAAAGCTCGCGAAAGCAGCAGTTAAGGAGCAAAATGCGATTTTAGGAACGATTGGTGGAATGAAACATATTGGTGCCGTTACGACAACGAATATAGAGCGAGAATTTATGCTACTTGAACAGGCTGGAGCGTTAATAGAAGAAGAGGTAGATGGGCTACTGCTTGAAACATTTTATGATGAATTTGAGCTCATACATGCTATCAAAGTCCTAAGGAAACAAACAGATATTCCGATTGTTGCACAATTAGCACTTCATGAGGCTGGTACGACCCAAAATGGAAATGATGTGAATGAGATATTAGCACAACTCATACATGATGGTGCAAATGTGGTCGGCCTAAATTGTCAATTGGGACCGCTTCCTATGACGGAAGCTTTAAGAATGATCTCGATTCCGAAAGACGGTTATTTATCTGCTTATCCAAATGCTGGACTTCCAAATTATATAGAAGGACGCTATATATACGAAGGAAGTCCGGCTTACTTTGAGACGATGACACCAAAGTTTATTGAACAAGGGGTTCGTTTATTAGGAGGTTGTTGTGGTACAACACCGGCACATATTGAAAGAATGAAACGTGCAATTACCAATCAAGTACCTGTTATAGAGAAGATGGTTGTTTTAAGGCCACAAGTCATTCATGTACACTCGGAGCGCTCCCGATCGCATAGTACTCTTGCCGAGAAAGCGAAAAAACAAACGACAGTTGTCGTTGAACTAGATCCACCTAAAACATTGGATACACAGCGTTTTTTTGAAGGAGCGAAAGCATTAAAGCGAGCAGGTGCTGATGCGATTACATTAGCTGATAATTCGTTAGCTTCACCGCGCATTTCAAATATGGCGATGGGAGCGTTATTAACGAAGCACGATATACCAGTACTTACTCATTTAACGTGCCGAGATCACAATGTAATTGGATTACAATCGCATCTACTTGGATTATCAGCGCTAGGAATGGAAGAAGTACTCGCTTTAACAGGTGATCCAGCTCGGGTTGGTGATTTTCCAGGGGCTACTTCTGTATATGATGTATCGTCTATTGAGCTTATTAAGATGATTCAGGAGATGAATGATGGTCGATCCATTTTAGGGAAATCGATTGGTCCGGCAACAAGGTTTTCTGTCGGAGGGGCATTTAATCCACATGTAAGACATTTAAAAGCTGCAGTAAAGCGGATGGAAAGAAAAATTGCAGCGGGTGCTGAATATTTCTTAACGCAGCCCATTTATGATAAGGCGTTGATTTATGAAGTATACGAAGAAACGAAACATTTAGAACAACCTATTTTTATTGGAGTTATGCCTCTAGTAAGCAAACGGAATGCAGATTTTCTTCATTTTGAAGTACCGGGGATTACGCTTCCAGATCACGTGCGAGAAAGAATGGGAGAACATGAAATAGAAGCGGATGCGATTGAAGAAGGGATCGGTATTGCACAGGAGTTAATTGATGAAGCATTGAAATATTTTCATGGCATTTACCTTATTACGCCATTTTTAAAATATGAGATTACAGAACATCTTGTGAAATATGTAAAGGAAAAACAAGAAGCGAGAGAGGAAGTAAGAAATGAGACGGATTGAAGAAAGGTTGCAGCAAGAAATCTTAATATTAGATGGTGCAATGGGAACGATGATTCAACAAGCCGATTTAATAGCTGATGATTTCGGTGGTGAAGAATACGAAGGATGTAATGAATATTTAGTAAAGACAAGACCAGATCTTATTTTGAATATCCATAAGGCCTATATTGATGCCGGTGCGGATATCATTGAGACCAATACATTCGGTGCGACGAATATCGTATTAAGTGATTATAAATTGTCTCATTTAGATGAAGAGTTAAACGAAAGAGCGGCACTTTTAGCAAGGCAAGCTGTGAAAGAAAGTCAAAAAGAAGTATATGTAGCTGGTGCAATGGGACCAACAACGAAGGCGATTAGTGTCACGGGTGGTGTAACTTTTGAAGAGTTAATGGAAGCTTATACAAGGCAAGCAAGAGGATTGCTACGCGGAGGGGTCGATCTATTGCTTGTTGAGACAAGTCAAGATATGCGCAATGTAAAAGCAGCCTATTTAGGAATTCAAAATGCATTTGAACAGTTACATCAAACAGTGCCTCTTATGATTTCTGGGACGATTGAGCCGATGGGAACAACTTTAGCAGGACAAACAATTGAGGCGTTTTATTTATCGGTGGAACATATGAAGCCATTATCAGTTGGACTAAATTGTGCAACTGGACCAGAATTTATGCGCGAACATATTCGGTCTCTTTCTGAGTTGTCAGAATGCTATATTTCTTGTTATCCCAATGCAGGTCTTCCTGATGAAGATGGTCATTATCATGAGTCGCCCGCTTCACTTGCTGAAAAGGTGAAAAGTTTTGCTGAAGAAGGATGGATTAATATTATTGGAGGTTGTTGTGGCACCACACCAGAACATATAAGAGCAATAAAGGAGACGTTATTATCTTGTAAGCCTCGTCAGTACAATGAGCGAGCAGGGCATGGAATTAGTGGCCTAGAGGCATTGCAATATGATGATTCGATGAGACCATTATTTGTTGGAGAAAGAACGAATGTAATTGGCTCAAGAAAGTTTAAACGATTAGTAGCGGAAGGGAATTTTGAAGAGGCAGCAGAAATTGCACGAGCGCAAGTGAAGAAAAACGCACATATTATCGATATTTGT
Organism: Bacillus cereus group sp. BfR-BA-01430; assembly: GCF_022663115.1. Taxonomy (NCBI): domain Bacteria; kingdom Bacillati; phylum Bacillota; class Bacilli; order Caryophanales; family Bacillaceae; genus Bacillus; species Bacillus cereus group sp. BfR-BA-01430. The sequence goes on along the minus strand of NZ_JAKUEW010000013.1, from coordinate 15,743 downwards.
ATGGCAGATCCCGATCGTGATGAAGTTGAAGATATGGAAAACTTCTTAGCGGAAGTTACGAAAGTCTTAAAAGTACCCATTATGATTGACTCTACAGATGAAAAAGTTATGGCAAAGGCTCTTACATATATACAAGGAAAAGGTGTTATTAATTCGATTAACTTAGAAAATGGAGAAGAACGATTTGAGCAGGTTACACCGCTTATTCAAAAATACGGTGCCGCCATTGTAGTCGGAACGATCGATGAAGAAGGAATGGCAGTTCGTGCAGAAAGAAAGTTAGAAATTGCAAAAAGAAGTTATGAATTATTAACGAAGAAATATGGGATACGTCCTTCCGATATTATTTTCGATGCGCTTGTTTTTCCAGTTGGAACTGGTGATGAAGAATATATTGGCTCGGCAGCCGCAACGATTGAAGGAATTCGTCTTATTAAGGAAGCATTACCAGAATGCTTAACGATTTTAGGAGTCAGTAATATATCATTTGGATTACCGCCAGCTGGGCGTGAAGTATTAAACTCCGTATTTTTATATCATGCGACAAAAGCTGGATTAGATTATGCGATTGTAAATACAGAAAAATTAGAGCGCTATGCTTCTATTCCAAAGGAAGAGAAAAAGCTCGCGGATGCGCTATTATTTGAAACAACGAAAGAAACATTAGAAGAATTTACGAACTTTTATAGAAGTGCAAAAAAGAAAGATGTGGTTGTTCAAGAAACATTAACGCTGGATGAACGACTAGCAAACTACATTGTAGAAGGGACGAAGCAAGGATTACAAGATGATGTAAGCCGCGCGCTTGCAGAAGGGAGAAAACCTCTTGATATTATTAACGGCCCGCTCATGACAGGTATGGATGAAGTAGGTCGATTGTTTAATAATAATGAGCTAATCGTTGCGGAAGTATTGCAAAGTGCTGAAAGTATGAAAGCGGCAGTTGCCTATTTAGAACCACATATGGAATCTAGTGATAGCGCTAAAAAAGGGAAAGTGTTATTAGCGACTGTAAAAGGGGACGTGCATGACATTGGGAAAAACCTTGTTGATATTATTTTGTCAAATAATGGGTATGAAATTATTAATTTAGGAATCAATGTTCGTTCTGATCGTATCATTCAAGAAGTAAAGGAAAAGAAACCCGATATCATTGGGCTTTCTGGTTTGTTAGTCAAGTCAGCGCAACAAATGGTTACAACTGCAGAAGATTTAAAAGCAGCAAATATTCATATCCCGATTGTTGTAGGGGGTGCGGCATTAACAAGAAAATTTACAGATAATCGTATTTCTCCTTCATATGATGGGCTTGTATTATATGCAAGTGATGCAATGACAGGTCTTGATATTATGAATCGGTTACAAAAAGAAGAAGAACGAGAGAAAATGAAGCAGAATAAAAAAGAGCGTCATCTTCATACTGTGAAACAAGAGGAGAAGAAAGTAGAAATTCCAGCAGTGATTGAGCCGTTGCCAAAAGCGAAAGTGATGGTACCAGATTCAACAAAGCGAATCGTTCTTCGTGATCTTCCTGTTTCACATCTTTCCTCATTTTTAAATAGGCAAATGTTAATCGGGCATCACCTTGGCTTAAGAGGAAATGTAAAAAAACTACTCAAAGAAGGTGACAAACGAGCACATGAGTTAAATGATTTAATTGATGAGTTATTGCAGGAAGAACAATCTTGCTTACGTCCAAAAGCTATATATCAATTTTTCCCTGCTCAAAGTGATGGACAGACGATTATCATCTATGACCCAGAAAATCATACACGCGTATTAGAGCGTTTCTCATTCCCACGGCAAATGAAAGCGCCGTATCGTACGTTAGGGGATTATTTACGTCCTGTTGGTGAGGAGATGGATTATGTTGCCTTCTTGTCTGTTACAGTTGGAGAAGGAGTTCGCAACGTTGCGGAGGAATGGAAGAGAAAGGGAGACTATTTACGCAGTCATGCAATTCAATCGTTAGCATTAGAATTAGCTGAAGGGCTCGCTGAAAAAACACATATGTTAATTCGGGATCGCTGGGGGATTCCAGACGCTCCTGAGATGACGATGGAAGAGCGGTTCCGTACGAAATATAGAGGAATTCGTGTTTCCTTTGGTTACCCTGCATGTCCTGAACTTGCTGACCAGGAAAAGTTATTTCGCCTTATTCATCCCGAGGAAATAGGTATTTCATTAACAGAAGGATTTATGATGGAGCCAGAGGCATCTGTAACAGCTATGGTATTTTCTCATCCTGAAGCAAGGTATTTTAGTGTACTATAGTGTGAAAAGAATGGGTCTTGTGAAAGATAAGGATATGCATCGGTATGGTATGAGGAAGATTTAGCAGCAGACTCTCTTATAAAACATGTAGATAAATGATATTGTAATCATGAGGTGTATAAAAAAGAACGAAGAAACTATAATGGAAAAGAAGGAATCAAAACGAGTATAAAATTTATTTTAAAGGCATGATGAAAAGTCATGCTTTTTTATAGCGTGAAAGATTCGAAGAAAAACTATATTTATGTTAAAATAACAGAGATTTATAGGAAAATGCTCGTTCTTTAAGTGTGAAAATAAGAATGGATAAGGAGTGACTATGATGGAGCTGAGTCTCTATGAAAATACTGCTCTTATTATATGTTTTGTCCTTTACGTTGGTAGTGTTATTGTTTATATTTCGAGGAAATTTTCACAAGAAAGAAATTTAGAGAAATCAGAAATAACAGCTGAGTTAGATATGTTAGCGCATGAAAATCATAAAAAACAGAAAATAAAAGAAGACCATGAGACGCCCCATCACTTAAACGTAAAATAAGTTATAAAGATGGGGATTTCTTTTGACCAGACTCAATCTATTGAAGTCTTTCGTGATAAAAAGAGTTTCCTTTCATCTTCTGTAAATAAGGAGTTAATTTAGATGAATTTCTATATCGCTTCCAGTTTTCAAAATAAAGACCTCGTTCGGTTTGTAGCGAGTAAGTTAAAAGAAATAGATTGGAAACATACATATGATTGGACGCAAAATGAAAGAGCTGTACAGAAAGAACAATTACAAAAGATTGGTCAAGCAGAAAAACAAGCGATACAAGAAGCTGATGTTTTTCTACTTTTGTTAGATGGAGGATATGGTAGTCATATTGAGCTTGGGATGGCGATTGCCTTAGAGAAAAAAATTCACCTGTATCATAAACATAATTCTCTTCAAACGACCTTTTACCACTTACCAGAGATTCATATTTTTCAAGGCGAGATCGAGGCGTTTGTCTCTTATATTACAAGTAAGGATGAGGTATAATGCAAATTCATGATACGGTATACGGCACTTTTGAAATAGGCGGTATATTAGAAGAACTTATCGAAACGAAAGCGATGCAAAGGTTAAAAAAAGTTCATCAAGCTGGGGCTAGTTTTTTAGTAAACCCAAATTGGAATGTTACCCGCTTTGAACATTCTGTCGGTGTTATGCTTCTTGTGAAAATGTTAGGGGGAAGTGAAGCTGAACAGGTTGCAGCTTTGTTACATGATGTATCTCATACAGCCTTTTCACATGTTGTTGATCGAGTGTTACATAAAAAAGATGAGGACTATCATGAACTTATTTTTGAAACAGTTATCGAAAATTCAGATATACCTCGTATTTTACAAAAGTATGGATATGATTCTAAAGTCCTTCAAAATTGGGAACAATGGAAGCTATTAGAACAGCCATTACCGGCCTTATGTGCAGATCGAATAGATTATACGCTTCGCGATTTATATACATATGGAATGATTTCAAAACAAGAAGTTTCTACTTTTTTAAAGGAGTTAATTGTTCGAGAACAACAAATTTGTTTACGGTCTATAGAAGCTGCTGAGTGGTTTACAGAAGTATATTATAAAGAAACAATTGATTTCTTTTTACATCCATTAGGTTCGTATAGTGACTATCTATTGACGAAAGCATTACAGATTGCATTAAAAAGAAAGCGAATTGATATAGAAGATTTCTTATTGGAGGATGAGCAGTTACTTGAAAAATTAAAACGATGTCAAGATGATGAGATAACAAATTTGTTACATAAATTGCGTCCAGGGGTATTATTAGAAGAGAATAGACAAGACTATGATATTTGTTACAAAGGTGGAAAGGCTCGTTTCATTGATCCACCTGTGTATGTGAATCAGTCTATATGTCATGCTTCTACTCTATCTGATCAGGTGAGACTTTGTAATGAAAGAGCGAAAGAGAAGTTTCAGCAAAGTATATATTTAAAAATAAAGGAGTTATTAAGATGAAACTACAAGAGGGATGGAACACAAGTTTTTTAGAAGTTGTGCAAAAAAGTGCATTTAAAAAGGATGCAAGTCGTAGTCAATTACTTTGTGTAGATGGAGAGGAAATAGAAGAGCTTGTTGATGACTATGGGTATGATGAAATTGTGAATCATGAACATGATGAGGAAATCGCAGACGTTTTAGGTGAACAGCTATTTGGAGAAATGGAGCGTTATGTATTTTTAACTTCACAGCCTAAAGAGAAACTGATTACATTTATAAACGGATTAGGATTTCATGTTTTAGATTGGATTGTTCTTCTGGAAACGGAGTTTGGCATTGATAGTTCGTTATTTACATCAGATATTGTAAAGGGAATGGAAAAGCGATTTAAAGAATTTCCGTACATGGAAGACAAGGCTATTTTTGATATGACAATTGGGGAAGCGATGGATGTATTAGAGTCTGTTACAGGTCTGCAATTGAAAGAAAAGATGGAAATGGAATAAAGAGAAACTTTAATCAGTGGGGGTTTTCTTCATCCCCCACTGATTATGAGCCCTCACCAATCGGGCTGTTACGGGCAGCCCTACTCCCACCTATCTTCCTTGCTTTTCTCTGAATCTTGAGGTGGGAGTCTTACTGCCCTAAAATAGCGGGATAAATGATGATGTAAAAAAAGAACGTGATAATTATCACGTTCTTTTTTTACATCATCATAACTTTTTCATTTAGTTTTTTTTGTCCTGTAAGAAGAGCGTTTAAATATTCTACTTTACGTATGCAAGATTGAATGTGTTTTTCAACTTCTTGTAACTCCGCTTGATGATGTGTTTCAATCGGGTGAATTTGTACGTTAAATTTTTCAAATTGACTACTATATGTGATTTCTGCATAGCCGTTCATAATATCAGTTTGATTATGAAATAAAAATTGTTTTGTTTCTTCGCAGTATGTTGCATCTTGAAATCCATAAGATTTTAATGCTTCGATTACTTTTGTAATAATTTTTATATCCATTTGTCTCCCTCTTTACGAAGTTCTGCTTTTTTATTATAACATGTAAACATAACAAGAAAACGTTTTCAAATGCAGAATTCTATATTTTTACGTATAATTTACCAAAATGAAATAAAGAAAAAATAATTGTAATAAAGGAAGGACTCTTTTTTTCGTTTTATCATATATATACAGAAATAACGTAATGAAAGGAAACTTTCTAATAGATTTGCAGCAAAAGAGGTGAGAGTCTTGAACTTTGATATTGTAGGACAAAAAGCATATATAAAAGATGGACCGTATCGAAACAAAATGGGGATTGTACAGAAAGTGGAAAAACAGTCAGGTCAAACCTTCATGATTGTCATTGATAATCATGCTATTGATATAGAGTTAAAGGATATTATTTTAGTGGGGATAGATGTAGGACAATTTCATGCATGGTGCGAGAAAAATGGCTATTTGTAAAAGAACGGACGATAGGCGATGAAAAAGTGTGCCATAGTAGAAGGGATGATTCTTTTTTTAGTGATAGATGATGTTGGAAAGACAAAGAAAAGAATAAAAAAACTCTAACATGTTTTATCATGTTAGAGTTTTTTTATTATGAAGCAACTTCTTCTGTCTGTTCAGTTTGGTTATAAGTATGATGATCTAACTCACCAAGCCATTTACTAGAAATAAGACCTGCTGCCATAGATCCGCTTACGTTCAGAGCTGTACGGCCCATATCAATTAATGGTTCCACAGAGATAACAAGAGCGACAATACCGATTGGTAAGTTCATTGTAGACAGTACGATTAATGCTGCAAATGTTGCTCCGCCACCTACGCCAGCAACGCCGAATGAGCTAATTGCAACAACAGCGATTAACGTTAAAATAAATTGTGGCTGTAATGGATCGATTCCAACAGTTGGAGCGACCATCATAGCAAGCATTGCTGGGTAAATACCAGCACAACCGTTTTGACCGATTGATACCCCAAATGAAGCAGCAAAGTTTGCAATTCCTTCTGAAACACCAAGTTTTTCTTTTTGTGCTTCAATATTTAATGGCATTGCACCAGCACTAGAGCGAGAAGTGAATGCGAACGTTAATACTGGAAATACCTTTTTTACATATTGAATTGGATTTAAACCAGATAGTCCAATTAATAATAAATGAATGATAAACATAACAATAAGAGCTACATAAGATGCTAAAACAAAGTTACCAAGTTTTAAAATTGCATTTACATCGCTACCTGCTACTGTTTTTGTCATAAGAGCTAACACGCCGTATGGTGTAAGGCGTAAAATTAATGTTACGATGCGCATAACGATCGCATATACAGCATCAAGCATTTTTTTGAATACATCTGCTTGCTCTGGATATTTACGTTTTACGCCAAGATAAGCAATGCCGATGAAAGCAGCGAAAATGACAACAGAAATTGTTGAAGTTGGACGTGCGCCTGTTAAATCAAGAAACGGATTTGTAGGTAGTAGTTCCAACAATTTTTGTGGAACTGGTGTTTTTTCGATAGAAGTAAATTTCTCTTCTACCGCTTTTAAACGAGCAGTTTCTGCATCGCCCTGCTGTAAACCAGTTGCCTGTACGTCGAATCCCGCGCTTGCAGCGATACCGACAGCGGCTGCAATTCCCGTTGTAAGGATTAAAATACCGATAATCAGTCCACTAATTTTACCAAGATTATTTGTTAACTTTAATTTCGTAAATGCTGAAATAATAGAAACTAAAATAAGTGGCATAACAATCATTTGTAGCAGTTTCACATAACCGCTACCAATTAAACTAAACCAGTTGTTTGATTCAATGATAACTTTAGAAGTAGGATCGTAAATGAATTGTAAAATAAGACCAAATGTAATTCCGACTCCTAAAGCAGTAAATACACGTTTATTAAAAGATACATGCTTACGTTGCATATAGTATAATACGCTAACTAAGATGAGCATGACGGCAATATTAATTCCGATTAGCAGTGTATTCAAGTTGATTCCCCCTTCATTCCATCTGTTATATAAATATATTTCAAGAAATCCTATAAGTCAACTAGGTGATTGTGGAAAATAAAAAAAAGATGGCAAGTTGCCATCTTTCTAATGTCCAGTTCCAGGGATAAATAAAAATGTTGTATAGTATGTAAATCCGATGAAGAAGACTGTTAAATATGCTCCGAATACGTATATATACATACGCTCTGTTAATTTTAAATAACTTAAAAGTACAAAAAATCCTGTTTGTCCTAAAAATAGTAGTGCTGTAGCGTACATATCCCCTAAGTAAAACATTACTGAGAAAATTCCAGTCCAAAAGCCAAGAACGCGAAACATGCGCTCCATGCAATCTCCCTCCTTTTCTAAAAAAAGTAATCTCCTTCTTATTATAGTTTATTTTTCTTACTATTGTAAATATTTGTGAAAAAAAGAAAAGAAGTCACATAAAATTGACTTCTTTTTGACACATTTTGTTTAACGTAACATTAAAGATTCACTGTGTAGTTACAAGATTTACAACCATCTAGTAAATTATCATGGCGCTGCAACTCCATATGAGGGAATAGAACTTCAAAAACCCCTTTCATCATATCTCCATGCATATTACAAACTTCATTTGGATGATGAACCGCAATTTCTTTAAACGGACAATTATACACATTATAGAAAACTTTTGTACCATCTGTACTTAATTCAAATGAAGGAGACAAGCCAGCGGTTGATAATGCTTCTTTTGCAATTTGTACTTTATGTTCTAATGTTAAAGAATCTTCATGAACATTCAAACGATGCAGATGTTGTTCCATAATTTCTTTACCTAACTGTTTACCGGTTTCGTATAGCGCTTTCTTTCCAGGTTCACCAAGGCTAAGGAGAGCATTCAAGGAAATGTTTGCTAATAATTGATAGTCTCGAAATGGGAACTGAAGTTGAATTACATCTTCAGATAATATATATAGTCGACTTGGTCTTCCGCCTTTTCCTGTTTTTTTTGTTTCCGATTTCAACATATTTACATCTTCTAATTTTGATAAGTGCAGACGTGCTACGTTCGGATGAATGTTAAACTCCTCGGCAATTTCTTGTACCGTTACATAACTATGCTTTTGTGAAATATATTTATAAATGTAATAACGAGTTGGATCAGATAATACACCTGTAATTTTTAAAGCTTGTTCCATTAGGATCTCCACCTTTTTAACTTTATCCAAGATATTAACATTATAATACAGATAATGTTGCCTATAGGTAAATTTAGTCAACAATTCAGAAATTGTTCATAATTTCACAAATGTGTTTTAGCTTTTTAGTATAGAGAAAATAAGAATTTTGTTATTTTTCTTTTTGGTGTATGCGTGATATATACATAGTGAGGAGGGAGTCTAATGAATGATATTGAACACTTTGCCAATAAGATTATGAGAGAAGCTTGTGCAGTACAGGCATCTGATTTACACATTGTACCCAATCAGGAGAATGTAATGATTCAATTGCGCATTGGACAGGACTTAATGACGAAACATTATATTGAAAAGCAGTTTGGAGAGAGACTCATTTCGCATTTCAAGTTTTTAGCTTCTATGGATATTGGAGAAAGGCGTAAACCACAAAATGGCTCACTTTATTTACAAATTGATGGTCAAGAAGTACATTTACGATTATCTACACTTCCTACAGTATATTTGGAAAGCCTCGTTATTCGTTTGCATTTGCAAGCGTCTATCCAACCATTATCACACCTCTCTTTATTCCCGAGCTCAGCGAAGAAACTTCTCTCTTTTCTACATCACTCACATGGATTGCTCGTATTTACAGGGCCAACTGGTCAAGTTCTACAAATACAACCGTTATTGATAGAACTCGACCTCAGTAATAATCACTTTTTGCTTCCCTTTTCCAGTCTTGCTTTTGTCTGGTCTGATCGGTTGTTGTTCTTTGACAGTGTAGCGAATAGTTCGTATGAACTTCGATATGAATTCTTTCTGTTTTTCTGATTCTAGATCATTAAAGGTTTGATGGAACATGTACACAATTTCTTTTAAATATGTTTCATCTATTTTTATAGGATCTTCGCAACTCTCTAATTTTTGTTTGCATTCATCATAAGTTTCACGAGTTTCAACCATTAATTTTTCAAATTCATCGTCACTCATTAAATCTGATGCCCAAGCTTTTTGATACTTTTCTCGTTTGCGTGCGATTTGTTGTAGTTGACTTTCCAACATTTCACGCTCGCTTTTTTTAGGAATAACTTCATCTTCTACAGTCTGAAATTCCACAGTTGACATATATTCATTTAGTGCTTTAAGAAATCTAGCTTCACCAATAGCAAGGTTATATTTGTTTTGCTTAATACAAGGTTGGCATCTATACAGAACCCCACAATACTCTGTTCCGTCTTTTCGTTTTTTGATAAATCGATTAACTGATAAGGTTTGATCGCATACAGGGCAACGCAATACACCTTGAAATATATAAGTGCCTTTTACATCCCTTCGATGGTGTATAGACCTATCCGCTAGTATCTGTTGTAATCGATTAAAACGTTCTTTGCTAATGATACCTTCATGTGTGTTTTCAGCGATTTTATCGTTCCATCTTGTCGCACCATATAGCGCCGGATTTCTTAATAATCGCAACACACCATTCGGGCTCCAATTTCTGTCATTGTTTGTTAAATTAAGATAGTTAACAATTCGATTTACAGACCACCCATTTTCTACTCTTTCAACCATGTCTAATAAAATGGCTGATTTTTCGTTTTTAACGAGTTTTTCATCATCTGACAAATCGAACCCATAAGGAATAGCGCCAACACGTTCACCTTCAACCAATACTTTATGTTCTAAATTTAATTTGATACGTTCCGACATATTCTCGGTTTCCCACTGTGCCAATAAAGATACAATACCCATCGACATACGACCATTCGCTGTTGTTGTATCGTACGTTTCAGTCGCTGATTTAAAAGCACATCCGTGTTCTTGCAAGAAATTCAGCAATTTATGTAGATCAATAACAGAACGAGTCAATCTATCCAAACGATACACCAACAATATATTTATTTTGCCTTTTTCGATATGTTCCATCAACAACTTAAGTTTAGGGCGATTGGTATTCTTACCAGAAATACCTTCTTCTATATAAAAACGATAGTCATCCCATCCTTGTATTTCACAATAAGAAGCGAGCTTTTTTTTCTGCGATTCAATAGAATGTCCTTCGGAAGCTTGTTCTTGTGTACTTACACGAATATAAATTCCTACAGCCATAGTTTATTCCTCCTTAAATAAAACGCTCCATTTGTTTAGGGATTCCATAATACTGTAATAATTCTTGCTTTGTTTGAATGTAGTAATCGTGATGACTTCCATCGATAAGAAATTTTGTTGCGAAATAATTCGCTTCAGCTTCTATACGAATTTCAGAGCAAAGAGATATCAAAGATAATTTAGGGGTATTTTCATCCGGATGAAAGATAGCGTGACCTAATTCATGAAAACAAGTGAAAACTTGATTCTGATAAGAAAGTCGTTCATTAATATGTACAAAAGGGATACGAGATACTTTATGATAGTACCCAAAAATATCCCCCAAGTCTTCGGTGATAACAACAATTCCTTTTTCTTCAGCAATGAGGAACGGATCTCTGGTATTGTATCGTCTAAGTAGTTCGTCTATTTTTGAATCGATTTGATGTTTTGAAACCAATTAGATCCTCTCCAATCAATCTTCGTTACGGTACTTTTTAGGTGTAAATTTCTTTTTAGCCATTTCTTTTCCTAATCTAAGCGAGTTTTCTAAAGATACGATAAGTAGGCGTTTTGTTTCCTCTGACATCGGCTCAGATCCTTTAGAGAACGCAAGAGCATCAGCATTGCTCATATCTTCTATTAATTCTTCTAATTTCTTTTGGATGTCCTTTTCATCTTTTTCGGTAAGTTCCCAGTATTTCTTTTTTGTTCTTCCTAATAAGTAATCAGTTGAAACATCGAAGTAGTCAGCTACTTTTTGTACACGTTCAACAGAAGGAGTTCTTTTTTTCCATTGATAGATAGTGTTTTGTCCAAAACCTAATTCTTCTTCTAATTTAGATACAGATATACCTTTGTTTTGACAAAGTTGCTTAATAATTTCTGTAATTCCCATATAAATCAACCTTCCAAGCCCGCACGAAAATATTTATTCAATAAGTTAGTTAAAAGGTGTTGACAACTAACGTATTGAATAATATACTTTGTACATAAGCTAGTTATTTAGCTTTCGAAACACTACAAATCAAAGCCGATATGCCACGTTCCCCAACGTTAAAAGGCTATTAATGTAGGTTTATTTAGCTATGCCTTTATTTTATTCAATAAGTTAGTTAAAGTCAATAGAAAGCTAAAAAATTAGCTAAAAAAATAGAAGGAGTTATCAACATGGATAAAACATTCGGTAAAAAAGTGAAAATGTGGCTATTTGTAAATGGCATGAAACAAGCGGAATTAGCCAAAATGCTAAACATCTCAGGTCCGTATCTATCAGATATTCTGTTAGGTAAGCGAGACGGCAAGAAAGTGAAAGAAAAAATTAATCGAATTTTAGAAAGTGAGGAAATTGCACAATGACAGATCAATTAACAGTAGCGAATGAACTACATATTTTAGGTAAACAACATGTCGCAGGATATGAATTCACTGGAATCGAGGGTGGTTTTGGTGAAGGTAAAAAAGCAATGTTAGTGAAAGAAATTGCTGAAATTCACGAGAAAGAAGTCAAACATATCAATCTACGAATTAACGAAAACCGTTCACGATTTAAAGATGGTATCGATATTGTTGATTTAAAGGGAACGATATTTGAGGTCGGTTTAACGGACCACAATATTTTAAGCAAAATGATGGTTTCTAAATCGAATAACATATACCTCTTATCCGAACGAGGATACGCAAAACTATTAAAAATCCTCGAAGATGATACAGCGTGGGAGTTATACGATCAATTTGTAGACGGATATTTCAATATGAGAGAACAACAAATACCTACTGATCCGTTCAAACAAATTGAGCTTATCGCAGCAGGGGCAAGTAATTTAAATAAACGCGTGACAAACTTAGAACAAGTTATCGAGGAACAATTAACCATCGATTATGGTCAGCAACGAGTGCTTGAAAAGGCAAAAGGAAGACGTATCTATTTCTTATGGAATAACGGTCATATCGATAAAGAAGTTCATAACACTACACGTAAGTTATTTGGTTTGCTAGGTAAAAACTTAAAAGACGCATTCGATGTGAATAGTTATCGAGACATTTTAAAGAAAGATTTCGAGGAAGCTATGAAGTTTATCGAAGGCTGGAGACCGATGGTTTAGAAGGAGAAGAAAAATGGGAGGCAACAACATGCAAGAACAAAATTATCTAGTAATCAATAAAACTACATTCGCAACGTCTGTTTACGAATGCGAAACACAAGAAGAAGTGAAAGAAATCGTATCTCAACTAATCGAAAAAGGGGTACATCCAGCGTCTATTCGCGTTACGAAAGAAATACCAGTTGATATTACAGTCAAGGTGGATGTGGAATTTCAAGTATAAGCAACAAACGATTTGAAGGAGGAAGAATATGAAGGAGATCGTAGTCAAACCACCGCAAATTCCAGAAAGAACGAAGCGTGAAATGTCGCTTTGGTTCCAAAGAAACTGTCCAGAGTTCTTTGCTAGAAAATGCGAGGAGATACGGAAAAGAAAGGAGGTTGAGGAAAAGTGATGTACTTAAATATCAACTATCAGAATGCAACATTCGCTGATTATGCTAGATTACTTCGTATGCTTCATTTTGCAAACAATGAGGATAAATGCCGCATTAAGGTAAGAATGTATATCTTGGACAAGATCATCAAAAAGGGTGAGAAGGTTGGCTAAAACAGAAGAAATGTTGCTCGTTGAGAAAATGAATCAAGCTGTAAACAATCAGTGGAAAGCGATGCTAAACAACGATCGACAGGGTTTTAAATATTTTGCGAAAGAGCATTTATATCTAAGTAAGAAGTTAGAGGTACTCAAATTAGAGAAAGAATTAACGGAAGATTTAAATAACTATCTTAACGAAAAAAAGACCCCTGTTGCAGCAGGAGTCAAACGAAAATAAAAAAAGTCGAAGTCAGTATATCACATAACAGGAGGATTGGCTACATGAGTAAACCGTATGACGTAATTGCAAGAACAACTGATTTAACTCGTGAAGAGTGGTTAGAGATACGTCGTCAAGGCATTGGTGGTAGTGATTTAGCAGCGGTATTAAATCTCAGTGATTGGAATTCGCCGATGTCACTATATTTAGATAAAATCGGTGAATTAAAAGAAAAACCACAATCAGAGTATGCGTATTGGGGTAATGTCCTTGAGGATATTGTGGCCCGTGAATTTACGAAACGTACAGGTTTGAAGGTGCGACGCAAAAACGAAATGTTACGTAGCAAAAAGTATCCATTTATGATGGCCAATATTGATAGAGAATTAATCGGGCGAAAAGAGGGGCTAGAATGCAAGACTACTAGCGAATATAAACGGGGTGAATGGAAAGGTGATAATATTCCGACTCAATACATCCTACAATGTCAACATTATATGGCTGTTACAGGATATAAAAGATGGCATATCGCTGTATTAATCGGCGGTAATAAATTCGAATTCAAAACAATTGAACGTGATGAAGACATTATAAAAATGGCTATCAAAAAGTGCGATGTATTTTGGAATAACTTTGTAGCTAAACGTATCCCCCCAGCAGTCGATGGCTTAAAACCAACCACCGATAGTTTGAAAGAAATTTACGAAAAATCTATTGAAGGCGACCATATTATATTACCTTCACATTCTCTTACTTATGCTGAAGATTTCGAGACAGCAGGTGAACAACTTAAATATTGGAAAGAGCGGCAAGATAAAGCTAAAAACGATCTGATTAATATTTTGAAATGCAGTGAAAAAGGTGTACATGAACGTTTTGAGGTTACATACAAAACAAACGCTCGTGGATCAAGAACATTCAAATTAAAAATGAAAGAGGTAGCGAAATGAAATCACGTCGTAAAAAGCAGTTAGCACGTTTACAAAAGAAACAGGAAATCACATTACAGTAGGCTTGGGATAGAGTTTGTGAGGAGTTGGATAATCATTCTAAAGTATGTTGGTTTGTACAAAAACATGTAGATGGTAATTTTGATGCTGGTTGGAACTTAAATGACGCTTCTGAACATGTATTAGTAAAACAATTTGGAGGTAAAAACTAATGGCGACTAACGAAACTTTAAAACAACAAATGGCAGCACAACAAACAACAGGAGTATCAACTGAAACGAATCTTAATAAGCAATTGAAACTTATGTTTAAAGATAGCTTTAAAACTATCGAATCGGTATTACCGAAACATATGACACCAGAGCGATTAATTCGAGTTGGCCTTAATGCAACTACACGTAACCCAGCGTTATTAGAATGTGCACCAGAAACAATCGTTGGTGCAGTTGTGAACTGTGGTTCATTAGGATTGGAACCGAACTTATTAGGTCATGCATACATCGTTCCTTTCTATAACAACAAAACAAAACGTAAAGAAGCACAATTCCAATTAGGTTATAAAGGCATCATGGAACTTGTAAGACGCAGCGGCGAGGTCAAAGCAATCTATGCTCATGAAGTTTATGAAGGTGATGAATTCGAATATGAGTATGGATTAGAAAAGAATATCGTCCACAAGCCATGTGGCGAAGAAGACCAAAATAAAATCACTCATTTTTACGCAGTATATAAGCTGAAGGATGGTTCTTATGACTTCGTTGTCATGAGTCGTAAACAAGTAGAAGGCCATCGTGATAGATTCACGAAATCGCAAAAGAATGGCGCGGTGTTTGGCCCTTGGAAAGATCACTTTGTTGAAATGGCAAAGAAAACAGTCATTATTAAACTCCTAAAAACAGCACCATTATCTATTGAACGAGAAGAATCGCGACAAGTAATCGAAGCGGCTAATCAAGACAATGGGATTATGAAAGTGAAAGAAAATAACACAGGTGTAGAAGCTGATGCAGGATTCATTGATGTTGAATATGCTGAGGTGTCAGAGGAATGAAAACGATAATTCGTGATGGCTCTATACCATTAGCATTAAACAAGAGTTCGCGCACTCGGTATTTACGTGATAGAAGGTTATCAGAATTAATCAAGCGTTGCCGTCGTTTAGAGAAAGAGGGTTTTGATTACCTCTTTCCTATTCGAAAGGTACTGGAAACAGTGAGACATGAAAAGGACGAAAATCCACACTTGTTCAAAGGATGTTTCGTCTTAGATCGTGACCGTGGTTTTTATTATGAAGTGGTTATGAAGAAGGTGAGATGAATGGGTATATACAGGGTTGTTAAAGATAGAAATTATACCACTATTAATAATACAGGTTTAAAAGATGAACAGTTGTCTTGGAAGGCAAAAGGCATTCTAGCTTATAT
>NZ_JAKUEW010000012.1:0-105595 GCF_022663115.1 Bacillus cereus group sp. BfR-BA-01430 | reverse complement strand
TGGTACAGTTGATGCAGGATTAGGATTTACGATTGATGCAAAAGTAACTGTTAACGGTTCCCCACAATACAAAGTGCACAATAGTAAAGGAAAAACATACTATATCACAGCAAGCAAAGCCTATGTATATGTGAAGTAAAAAGATGGGTCTCCGATTTAGGGGACCCATCTTTTTTATTTGCTCTCAATTAATGGAGCACTTATTTTTGGTAATCCAGTTTTATCTTTTCCGTCATACACACCGTATACAGTTACTGTTGTGCCTTTGGTTATTTTTAGACCGTTCTTTAAAACGATTTCGTTTTCCTTTGATTGTACCCCACTTTGAGTGATTTGAATGCTGTACATTCCTTTTCCGTTATTTTCATCTGTTGTTAATACAAAAGAAGGTAATGTTGAAGCTTTAGTTAATAGATCGACAGTTCCAGTGGCTTTAATTCGTTGACCTTTTTCGTATTCATCCCCATTCGCTTTTGCAAAGTTCACTTCTTCTGCCTCTAATTTTATTTTTTTATTTAATTCATCTTGAGAAGTTAACGCCTTATCACTTTGTGTTTGTTTTGTTTCTTCTTTTGGTTTAGACTCTGTTTTTTGGGGTGAATCACATGCTACAAGAGAAAAGACTAAACTACACAAAATAAAAGCGAATATTTTTTTATACATTGTTATTCCTCCTCTATATCCTCAATCCAAATGTCTTCCATATATAAATTTAAATATTTTGCAATTTTATATGCTGTGGGGAAAGTAGGTAAACTTGTGTTGTTCACTAGGGCACTCATTGTAGTTTGGCTAATTCCAATGAGCTCCGCAAATTCTTTTTGGCGTATCTCCCTTTCGGCAAATATTACACGTAACTTGCATTTAAACTTCATACACTTCCCTCCTTAATTATATATACTTCGATTACAAAAATGCGTCCTCCTTTATATTTTTTATTTTATTTTTTGAAAAGTTTAAGCGGACAGACAATTTCCGAATTTCTAAGTCATATACCTATATCAAGACCACGAGGAAGCCTACGTGGAATCAAGGACATCAAGAAGGGAGAGAGGTATATGCGTTGGCAGTATAATCATTTAAACACAACTCCATATCTACATCCTTCAAAAGAATTGCGTCAAATGTACAACGAATCTAGGTCAAGAGCAGAGACGGAATCCATTCTCAACCATATGAAAAAGCACAATGTATTCAATGATAAGGACTACAAAGGATACTTTAGTCTTTCGCAAGTTGTTGAAGAAGATTTATATGGAGAGGAAGAAGATATTCTTAATTGGGAATTTTTAATGGATTGCTACGATGTTGTTCTTACAAGATCGGGGATTAAATTTCGTGAGAAGGAAGAGGAGGAATAA
This sequence comes from Bacillus cereus group sp. BfR-BA-01430, assembly GCF_022663115.1. Classification (NCBI taxonomy): domain Bacteria; kingdom Bacillati; phylum Bacillota; class Bacilli; order Caryophanales; family Bacillaceae; genus Bacillus; species Bacillus cereus group sp. BfR-BA-01430. The sequence goes on along the minus strand of NZ_JAKUEW010000012.1, from coordinate 104,234 downwards.
AGATGACACTTGCAGGGGAAGCAATGATTATTTGGACGGCAACAGGCTTGTCTGTAATTGGAATGAAAGTAGTTGAAAAAATGGGAAAGAGTATTCCACATTGGCTTCCAAATGTCACCTTGTACACAACGCTCACAGGCTCGTTCGTATACCTTCTACGTTATGTTCTCGTTTTGTTTCTATGAAGGAAGAACACCTGGAATTACAGGACAATTGGTTATATAAGAAAAATAACTTGTTCGAAAGTATTCTAGTAAAGAGCAACTATATCCTATAAGGATATATAAGGAGTGTTTATCTATGCTTGAGTTGTTGTTAATACCTGTAGTTTCGCTGGGATATGCTTTGGTAAGTGATAACTTAAAAAGTAAAGAGGATGATAGAAAGAAGATACAGGTGTTCTTTGAAGTAAGTGGAATTGCAATTAAAAAAGATGAAAAGTTACATTATCCAGTCTTTGTTGAACGAAAAGAAGATGATCGTAGTACAACATATGTGTATCGGTTACCTGTAGGGATGCCATCAAAAGTAATTCAAAAGGTGGAGGACTTAGTAAGTGAAGGATTAAATAAGCCTGTACGAATTCAATACGACAACTATAGGTTAAATATCCGCGTTTTTCGAAAAGAAATACCAAAGAAATGGGATTGGTCTACGGATCTTATAAAACATGGGGAATGGTGTGTACCAATTGGACAAAGCCAAGAAGAAATTTTATATCACGACTTTGATAAAACACCGCATATGACACTTGGGGGACTTACAAGAATGGGGAAGACTGTCTTTTTGAAAAACATACTCACATCACTTATATTGGCAAAACCAAACGATGTGCATTTCTTTATTATCGATTTGAAAGGAGGGTTAGAGTTTGGACCTTACAGTTATTTAAAACAGATACACAGTGTAGCAGAAGCACCTTTTGAAGCATTTAACGTACTAAATTGCATTCTAGAAAAAATGGAAGAAAAAATGCTGTACATGAAAGAAAAACATTTTACGAATGTTGTAGAAACAGATATAAAAGAGCGCTATTTCATCATTGTGGATGAAGGGGCAGAATTATGTCCTGATAGAAGTATGGATAAAAAGCAACAAAAATTATTAGGGGCATGTCAACAAATGCTTTCGCATATAGCACGTATAGGCGGTGCACTTGGATTTAGGCTTATATTTTGTACACAATATCCAACAGGTGATACGCTGCCACGACAAGTAAAGCAAAATTCTGATGCGAAATTAGGGTTTCGATTACCAACTTCGATAGCTTCACAAGTCGTGATTGATGAACCAGGGCTGGAATCTATACAAAGCATTCCAGGGCGTGCACTTTTCAAGACAGATAAGTTAACAGAAATTCAAGTTCCTTATATCAGTAATGACATGATGTGGGACCATTTAAAACAGTACGAGGTGAGGAAGAATGAACATACAAACACACATCAAATTGAATCGTCAGATGACGATTCTGACCTCGATTAGAAAATTGAAATTTGCAACACGGAGACATTTAATGGCCATTCATGATATGGGTGGGATACGTAACGCGAATCGAATTTTAAAAGATCTAAGTCCGTATGTGAATCATACCGTATATCAAAAAGAATATGTGTATTATCTAAATAAAAAAGGCCGTGAACTGTTCGACGATACAGAGAAGATTGTACCGAATAATCGATTAGCTCACAGCTTGATGAGGAATGAGGCATGGCTCTATCTGTTTTGTCCAGATGACTGGCAGATAGAAACACCTATACGTTATAAAGTAAATGATCGAAAGAAGACAATTATTCCTGATGTTAAGTTTCGTGATGAGGAAGGTATACTCAACGCTGTAGAAATTGATCGCAAACAAATGATGAATGTAAACAGTGAAAAGATGAGTCGTTACAAGGAATTTACAATGTATTATAAAAAGAAATACAATGGAAGAGTGCCGATTATTCACTTTTTCACCATGACAGAATATAGGCAGAAAAAGTTGGAAAAACTAGCAGCGAAATATGATGTGTTTGTGAAGGCATATGTAATTACTGGTACTTAATGGTATAAAAAAAGAGCTAATCAATTTCGAATGATTAGCTCTTTTTTATGTATTGTATTACGTCCTCTATTTTGTAAATTTTATCGATTCCTTTTCTTGCAGCAATGGCATTTAAAGCGTCAATGATAGCTTCAAGCGAATCAAAACGAACAGCATTAGCTGTGCCATTCACCAAATCACTAATTGTATTGTATCTTACTTGAGATTCTGTAGATAACTTATTTTTTGTGATTCCTAATTCATCTAAAGAATTTCCGAGTGTGAATTTCATTTTATTCTCCTCCGCAACTGATTATCTTGTATTTATTCTACAATATCAATCGAGATTAGTAAAACTTTTTTCGTTCAACTATTGACGTTGAATTATTAAAGGTTTATAATTCAACTTAAATAGTTGAACTAATTAAGTTGAACTGAAAAGGAGGAATAATCATGAATCGTGTAAATGATTATTTTGGTTTAGAAAGTAAATCAGATTGCATTTGGGTTTATGGTTTCTTCAGTATATCTACAGTTTTATTTTTAATCGATATAATTATTGCTTTTATATAAGGAGGGGGAGAAAATGCTTAGCTCAGCGAATTATACACAATATAAAGAATTACAATCATTTCAATCAGTAGAAGAGATGAATGAAGTGATTCGTTATTTTTTATACAAACATACACATGAGTTATCGGAATCAGCAATTAAAGTATTGAAATATTTAGCGAGACATTCCTGTAAAATACCGGGGGTCTCTTTTCTTAAAGTAGCAACCATTGCTGCAGCACTAAATATAAGTGATAGGACAGTTCGTAGGGTACTAAAAGTATTGGAAGGTTTTGAAATAGTGATCAGACATAAAACGATTCGAAGGGAAGGAAAATTACGTGGAGGAAATGGACATAACGTTTATGTCCTTTTAAAAAAATATAGTGTCACACCGAATGTCCTACCGAAAATGTCACAGCGTAAAGAAGCCGAAACCCTTACAGAATCAAAGGTTGTAGACATGAAAACGGAGAAGGAAGCTGAGTTCTCTGAATCACACACTCTAGAAGAATTTAAAAACGAATTAAACGTAAAAGAAAAGTCAACAAGGGATTATGATGAAGTCGAATTAGAAGATTTGGATGAAACTTTTACACCAGATAGTGTACCGCAACAATTCAGAAATGCAGTAGCACCATTTTTTAGATCTGCAGATAAAATATACAAGCTGTACAACAGAGTGCTAATTGCTTACAAACGTTCTAAATTGGACAAACCTATAAATTTTGTAATAGAACATGCGGTACAAGCTTTTAAGGAAACGGTGTTTGCAGAGAAGGCAAGAAGAATCAAGAGTACATTTGAAGGATATTTTTACAGAATTGTTGAGGCGAAATTCATTTTAGAAAGAAGAAAAGAATGTAAGGTTTTATTATATGACTGGTTAACAGAATAGGTAAAAGTAATTGTATGGTCCGAATTTTGTTTGTATACTTTAATCAACCACATAGTATTGCTATAAGTAATTATAACTAGTAAAGATGGTGATGTGATTGAAGTATGCAGTATATGTACGGGTGTCTACAGATAGAGATGAGCAAGTTTCTTCTGTAGAGAATCAAATCGATGTATGTAGGTATTGGTTGGAACAGAACGGGTATGAATGGGATGATAGTTCGATTTATTTTGATGATGGGATTACAGGTACAGTTTTATTAGAACGTCATGCAATGCAATTGATATTAGAAAAGGCAAGAAAGCGTGAATTGCAGATGGTGTTATTTAAATCTATTCATCGTTTAGCTCGTGATTTGAAAGATGCGTTAGAAATTAAAGAAATATTGATTGCAAATGGTATTCGCCTAGTGACTATCGAAGAAGGATACGATAGTCACTATGAAGGGAAAAATGATATGAAATTTGAAATGTTTGCCATGTTCGCTTCACAGTATCCTAAGACATTATCAGTTTCTATTTCTGCAGCGCTATCTGCAAAAGTTAGACGTGGTGAGCATACAGGCGGTCGCCTACCTTATGGTTATAAAGACCAAGACAAAAAATATGTAATAAACGAAGAAGAAGCAGAGATTGTTCGAGAAATGTACGATATGTATTCGAAAGGTATTGGTTACATAGGAATTGCAAAACACCTAAATGCCAGAGGGATCCCATCTAAAACAGGCGGAAAATGGCAAATGTCGTCTGTACAGCGTATTATTAGAAATCCTATTTATAAAGGTGACTATATTTTAAATCAGTATACTACAGTGAAAATCGGTGGTAGAAAAAAACAAATACGGAACCCTGAAGAAAAGTGGACAGTATTTAAAAATCATCATCCAGCAATTATTTCTGAAGAAAAATGGGAAGCGGTAAATAAGCCAAATGAAGAGAAAAAAAGACGACCAGCTTTATGGAATGAGTTTCGTGGAATTATGTTTTGCGCACACTGTGGATCTGCTATGCGTGTAGTTTATAGCGCGAAGAAAAAGAAAGATGGAACTAAAGAAGAATGGAGGTACTTAAAATGTTCTAGATATAAACGATATGGGAGAGATGAGTGTGTATGTCACGCTCCAATTCAATATCATGAATTTCGTGAATTTATACTTGAGAATTTGAAAGAAAAAGAAAAACAGTTAGAAACGGAATTCAATTTAGACGAACAAACTTCGAATAAGGAAAAGCAGAACAAATTGTACAGGGAAATACAAAGAATTAAAGAAAAAAGAAAAAAATTGATTGATTTATATACAGAAGATCTTATTGAAAAAGAAGAGTTTTTAAGTGGTCGTAAAGAATTAGAGAAAATTATAAAAGAAAAAGAAGTTCAATTAATGTCAATGGAAGATAAGACGGAAGTCAAACGAACTCAAGATGAATTCAGAAAAGCTTTTTCTTTGTTAGATGCAGATAAGAACTTGTATGAAGAATTCAAAAGAATTATAAATAGGATTGAGATATTTCAAAATGGAGACATAAAAATTACTTATAGAATAGATATGTGACCTTTACTATCTGTAATTATGCACATCAAATGCAATGCAAAAGCTAGGGGTTAAAGGACGCTCGCAAGCGGTTGTTGAGCTTCTTCGTATGGGAGAACTCGAGTTATAATAGGTGAAGCCGATCTTTTTAAAAGGTCGGCTATTTTTTTCTGTCTTGCAAATTGCGAAAAAAAGGAGCAAAATAAAAAAGGTCCTGGTCTATACAGGTACATATGAAAAAATGTGAACAGAGGTACTTTGTGAAATGAAACCGTAAAGTATATAGAATATATAAATAAAGAAACAGATGATGAATGAGAAAATAGGTGATTATGTTGAATAGAGCGATTGGTGTCATTGATTCAGGAGTTGGCGGATTAACAGTAGCGAAGGAGTTAATTCGTCAGCTGCCAAAAGAGCGTATTATATATTTAGGAGATACAGCGAGATGTCCGTATGGCCCGCGCTCTCGTGAGGAAGTGCGTCAATTTACATGGGAAATGACGGAACATTTGCTAGCGTTAAATATTAAAATGTTAGTGATTGCATGTAATACAGCTACAGCAGTTGTGTTAGAAGAAATGCAAAAACAATTACCGATTCCAGTTGTTGGTGTAATTCATCCAGGATCACGTACAGCTTTAAAAGTGACGAATACGTACCATGTTGGGATTATTGGCACGATTGGAACGGTAAAAAGCGGTGCGTATGAGGAAGCGTTAAAATCTATTAATAATCGGGTAATGGTAGAGAGTTTAGCTTGCCCGCCGTTTGTCGAACTTGTAGAAAGCGGGAATTTTGAAAGTGAAATGGCATATGAGGTTGTTAGAGAAACATTACAACCATTAAAACATACTGAAATTGATACATTAATTTTAGGATGTACACATTATCCCATTTTAGGTCCGGTTATTAAGCGAGTAATGGGTGAGAAAGTACAGTTAATTAGTTCTGGAGACGAAACTGCGCGTGAAGTGAGTACCATTTTATATCATAGTAAGATGTTAAATGAGGGTGAAGAACAAAGTGACCACCTATTTTTAACAACAGGTAAAATAGATTTGTTTAAAGAGATTGCATCTAAATGGTTTGGACAGCCGATTGAGAATGTGAAACATATTGATTTGGAAACAAAATAAGAAATAGATTCGTATAAAAAACTCCTGATTCAGGAGTTTTTTTTATTTGATCGGTAATGATAGGAGAAGTTATGATTGCGTGTTCTAAAAGATAAGAGGCTTGTATACATATAGTAAAAACTTAGATTTTAGGGGGAATTGGTATGCCAAAATCCACTTTCAAATGGCTTGCTTGTGTTACGGTAAGCGCGGCATTGTTATCTGGTTGTGGTTTGCTAAATAAGGAGAATGAAATAGAGCAGATTGATCCGCCCAAGAAAGTTTCCTATACAGAAGGAGGAAAGAAAGAAGTAACAACGAAAGAAAAGCAAGAGCAAACTACACAAAGAGAATTGTACCTTGTTGATAAAAATGGTTATGTCGTACCACAAACGTTAGCGTTGCCTATTCCAAAACAAAATGAAGTTGTGAAACAAACGTTAGAATATCTTGTGAAGGATGGTCCGGTAGAAAATTTATTACCAAATGGATTTCGAGCAGTTTTACCAGCAAACACAACTATGACAGTTGATTTGAAAAAAGATGGGACAGCGGTTATTGATTTTTCAAAGGAAGTGAAAAACTATAAAAAAGAAGAAGAACGTCAAATTGTTGAATCCATTGCATGGACGTTAACACAATTTAAAGATATTAAACAGGTGAAGTTTCAAATGAACGGAGAGAAATTAACGAAGATGCCTGTTGGAGGGACGCCCCTTGGTGAGAGTGTGAGCCGTGCTGACGGTATTAATTTTGATGATGAACAAGTAACAGATGTAACGAATACAAAGCCTGTGACACTTTATTTTATGGCGCAAAATAATAAAAGGCAGTATTATGTACCAGTAACCCGCCGCGTTGCGGAAGGGAAAGAAAATGAAGTGGAAACGATAATAAATGAACTTGTGAAAGGACCATCGCATTCTTCCTTGTTAAATGACTTTAATCCTGGGGTAAAACTTGTTAGTGAACCGAAAATGCAAGATGGAAAGGTGACGTTAAACTTTAACGAAAATATATATGCAAATAAAGATAAAAATATGATTTCGAACTATGTGTTGCAGTCTCTCGTCTTATCTTTAACGGAAAAACAAGGGGTAAAGAATGTATCTGTTGAAGTAAATGGGAAAGCCAATCTTATGAATGAAGAAGGAGAAAAATTAATAAAACCTGTTCAACGACCACAAAACGTGAATACTGGTAGTTTTTAATCATAAATAATTTGATATACTTATGTAAGAAAGGGGAATGTCTTTTTTGAATTCCCCTTCTTCTATTGTGATACATATCCTACATTTAAATTTGGCTATACTAACAAATAGTAGTTATGAGGGGGTTATTTTATGCGAGTAGATGGTAGAGAAGTAAGAGAATTACGCCATGTACATATTCATACAAATTATTTAAAACATCCAGAAGGTTCTGTGCTAATTGAAGTTGGAGATACGAAGGTGATTTGTTCGGCAACGGTTGAAGAGCGAGTACCTCCATTTATGCGCGGTGAAGGAAAAGGCTGGGTAACAGCGGAATATGCGATGATTCCACGTGCAACGGAACAGCGTACGATTCGTGAGTCTAGTAAAGGGAAAGTAACAGGCCGTACAATGGAAATTCAACGTCTTATTGGACGCGCGCTGCGAGCGGTTGTTGATTTAGAAGCGCTTGGAGAAAGAACAGTATGGATTGATTGTGATGTGATTCAAGCAGATGGTGGAACGCGAACAGCATCTATTACGGGCGCATATGTCGCAATGGTATTGGCATTTGAAAAGTTATTACAAGCAGAAAAAGTGACGAAAATTCCAGTGAAAGATTATTTAGCCGCGACATCAGTTGGAATTCTTGAAGAACAAGGTGTTGTTCTAGATTTGAATTACGCAGAAGATTCGAAAGCAGATGTTGATATGAATGTGATTATGACAGGAAAAGGACACTTTGTTGAAGTGCAAGGGACTGGCGAAGAAGCGACATTTAGCCGCGCTCAATTAAATGAATTACTTGATGCGGCGGAACATGGAATTTTACAGCTTATTGAGAAACAAAAAGAAGCATTAGGTGATATCGTATCTCATATTGAATAGGGGTGGAAGTATGAAACAAGTTGTAATTGCAACGAAAAATATGGGGAAAGTGAGAGAATTTGCTGAACTATTTGGGAGATTTGATTTAGAAGTAAAATCTCTTCATGATTTCCCTCATATTGAAGAAGTAGAGGAAACGGGTGAAACGTTTGAAGAAAATGCAATTTTAAAAGCGGATAGCCTTTGCAAACAATTAAACTCAATTGTCATTGCAGATGATTCCGGTTTAATTGTCGATGCTTTACATGGAAAACCTGGAGTGCGCTCTGCACGCTATGCAGGTGAACCAAAAGATGATCAAGCGAATATTGATAAAGTATTAAGTGAATTAGAAGGCGTTTCGCTTGAAAAGCGCACAGCGCGTTTTTACTGTGCATTAGCGGTTGCTTTCCCTAAAGACGATAAAGAACCGGTCATTGTAAATGGAACATGCGAAGGGAAAATTTTAGAACAGCGCCGTGGTCACAATGGTTTCGGATACGATCCAATTTTCTATGTAGAGGAATATAAAAAGGCGATGGCTGAGCTCACTTCAGATGAGAAAAACACCATTAGTCATCGCGGACGTGCACTTCGCAAGTTAGAAGAAAAAATCCCGGAATGGTTTTTAGAGGAATAAGGGAGAGAGACTGATGAAGGCTTTAATTGTAAGTGATAGTCATGGTTCAGTAAAAGAGTTGCAGCAACTAAAAGAAATGTACGAAGGAAAAGTTGATGTGATGATTCATTGCGGTGACTCTGAATTAACTTCAGAGCATCGAGATGTTCAAGGGTTTAAAATTGTAAAAGGAAATTGCGATTTTTATAATGATTTTGAGAATGAGATTGTTATGGATGTGAAAGGCGTTCGCTTTTTAATTGTGCATGGTCATCGTCATAATGTGAAAATGACATTACAAACATTGGCGTACTATGCAGAAGAAGTAGCAGCTAACGTTGTTTGCTTTGGACATTCGCACGTTTTAGGGGCAGAAATTTATAAAGATATGTTATTTATTAATCCGGGAAGTATTTTATTGCCGCGGACTCGTAAAGAAAAAACATTTGCGCTGTTACAAATGAATGAACACGAGATAGAAGTTCAGTTTAAAACTTTAGAAGGACAAGTTGTTGAACAAGTAACTTTTCAAAGAGGATAAGAAATTTTTATCCTCTTTGAAAAAAGTGTTGACTTTATCTTTACGTGCAAATATAATAAACATTGTCGATAAGACGTCAGCAAATAAAAAATAAAATATGCGGGTGTAGTTTAGTGGTAAAACAAGAGCCTTCCAAGCTCTGGTCGAGAGTTCGATTCTCTTCACCCGCTCCATGTCCCAGTAGCTCAGCTGGATAGAGCAACGGCCTTCTAAGCCGTCGGTCGGGAGTTCGAATCTCTCCTGGGACGCTATAAAAAAACCTTGTTATCATTGATAACAAGGTTTTTTGTTTAATAGGTCAATTGTTGATAAATTTTTCAAAGACAAAGCCATAGTCTTTTATGTTGTATTGTTTTTTTGTATCGACAAGCCAATTGAATGCAATTTGATTCATTTCTTTAAATTGTTCTGCTAAATTTAATTGTGCGTTTGTAATACGACTAAATGTATGAGAAGCCATATCTAAACTTTTATGAGCGTATTGTAACGTAACGTCATTATCATATAAGATTTCTTCAATTTTAAGCAATGCTTTATATAAATCTTTTAATTCCTCAATATGTTTTTTATGAACATCAATGGAGTAATACTCATCTCCCATATGAAATTTAATTTCTACATCTAAATCGATTGTACCAGCAGTTTCAAGCATTACGTTTTTAATTGGATATTTGCTGTAACTAAATCGTTTTAACGTACGCTTTTTACTTGTAGCACTGGTCCCATCTAAATGAATTAATCCTTTGTTTGTAAAGCAATATTCATCTGATTTTGATTTGATAAGAAAATAAATTTTTTCTCCATCCTCATGCATTACATAATCATCAGCATCGACTTTATCATAATCTTTCGGTGTGATTACAGAACCTACATCACTTAAGCCGAGAACATCAGAAGCTACCTTTTTAAACATATATCCCATCCTCTTTTTTGTATTTTGAATTGTACAAAAATAGTTTATCACGTTTTAGGAGGAGTGGATATGTTTTATAGAGTAGATAGCTTTATGTTTTGAAATCTTACAATTCTGTAAGGTAAGTGTAAGGAAGTTCGATGGTAAAAAATTGTCAGTTTTTTATAATAAAGGTAACAAAGATGAATCGAGGAGGAAAAAAACATGAAAGGATTAATCGTAACGACTCTAACAGTAGCTTTTGGATTTGTAGCATATGAAAAGTTAATGAGTGTCATTGAGGTTATGAAGCATTTAGTAGCGTAGAAGAAAGAGATTTATATGAGAAGGGGAATGGGTAGATGAATGGAATGGTTATTTGGAATGATAGGTATTGGTAGTGTTATATTATTGTTATTTATCCCAGTCGGTATATTAAGTTCGACCATAAGTTTATTTTTTCTATGCTTGCTTGCTTTCATTATGCTTATTATTATGTTTTTCGTGAAGCAAAGTAAACCAATCTTCTTTTTTTGCATCATTGTGATTGCAGTTATTGCTCTTCAGGTCATTCTTCTTTTTATCTATCCTACAATTACTAGTGCTTTCCAGTAATTTGAAATCCTCTATGATAATTATTGAGGATGTTTGCCGCATGAAAAAATCAGAGTTTCTTTTGTTTATTTAGTAGATTTAAATGAAAAAAAGAATATTTTTATATTTCGAACAAAGGGGTTTCGAATGTTGTGTTCTGATTCTTCATTTGATATATTTACTTTGAAGAGACTAAAAATCTAAAAAAAGAGGCGAACGTATGGATAAAAAAGAAAATACGGTCGTATTGTTTCCGCAGTTGTCAGAGCGCTATATTGACCAAGGATTTTTGGCGCTAAAAGAAAGGGAATTTGAAGAGGCATTACGCTGTTTTGAAATATTACGTCAGTATAATGCAGAAACAGAACAAACAGAATTGGCCTCGATAATTTGTTTGCTTGAATTAAAGCGAATTGAAGAATCTAAAAAACAATGTGAGAAGTTGCTTGAAACAGGAACAGTTCTGTTTGGGGATATCCTTGAAACATATGTAACGATTTTAGTGCAAACAAATGATTATGAAGGTGTCATCCAAACGATTGAAGAAGTGTTGCAGAAGAAAGAATTACTTCCGGAACAAAAAGAGAAATTAGCGCAGCTTGCTTTATTTGCACAAGGTATGCTTGGTGGGGAAGAAATGCCTCCGATAGATTCTAATTTTGAATTGAACGAATTTGCAAATGAACTATTTTCAGATAGCTTCGGGCAGCAGTTGCGAGCGATTAATGGTCTTTTATTAAAGGATCTTGATAAGGCGCTACCTGCTTTACAAAAGTTTCTTTTGGATGAAAAGCAGCATCCTTATTTGAAAACTTCTATTTTATATAAGATGGTAGAAAATAAAATGGAAAAAGAGGTAGCAGTAGAGAAATTCGGTGAAACAATTACAGTTATTCCGGCGCAGGTAGGTCATGATGAGGAGCAATCTGAAAAGATTATACATATATTATCGAATCGATTAGAAAATGAGTATCCTGATATATTTAAGACAATTATTACATATTGGAGAGAGATGCAAACGAGTATTTTTCCTTTCCCTCTATTAATGAATAACCCAAAAGTTTGGGCTGCTGTTTTAGAGAGAATAGGAAGAAAGCGTTTCGGGTTAATCGTCGATGAAGAGGAACTTATGAAAGTGTATCATATTCATTTAGAGGAATTTCATATTGCCTATCAATGGTTTTTACGTGTTGAGAAGGAAGGGTATTTCCCTGTATAATTATGAAAAAGAATTGTTCAGTTATTGAAACGAGAATATTCTATGTTATAATGTAAGGGTTGCAAAAGGCGGAAGTCTGCCTGTTTGTAAGAGGAGAGAAGGATATTTCTCTTACTTAATATGTTTCATATTATTCTCGAACAAAATATACCTTAGTTGTTTTTTATAAGCAGCGAATAGATTAGAACGGTGTATCTGAAAGCTTTTGCTAGAAGATAAGAACGCCCGCACTCATCGGGTGTAGCGTTCTCGTTGTTTCTAAGAAAGGAATAATGGAATTTTAATCTATAGAGGTATGTGCATACATTATTATAGTTGGAGGGAAAGAATAAATGGCTGCAAAATGGGAAAAATTAGAAGGTAACGTTGGCGTATTAACAATCGAAGTTGATGCTAAAGAAGTTAACAACTCTCTTGACGCTGCGTTCAAAAAAGTAGTAAAAACAATTAACGTACCAGGTTTCCGTAAAGGTAAAATGCCTCGTCCGTTATTCGAACAACGCTTTGGTGTAGAATCTTTATACCAAGATGCATTAGACATCATCTTACCAAAAGCATACAGTGAAGCGATCGATGAAACTGGTATCTTCCCAGTTGCTCATCCTGAGATTGACATCGAGAAGTTCGAAAAAAATACAAACCTTGTTTTCACTGCGAAAGTTACTGTAAAACCTGAAGTGAAATTAGGCGAGTATAAAGGCTTAGCAGTAGAAAAAATCGACACAACTGTAACTGACGAAGATGTAGAGAACGAATTAAAAGCTTTACAAGAGCGTCAAGCTGAACTAGTTGTGAAAGAAGATGGAACTGTTGAAAATGGTGATACAGCTGTAATCGACTTCGAAGGTTTCGTGAATGGCGAAGCATTCGAAGGTGGAAAAGGTGAAAATTACTCTCTAGCAATCGGTTCTGGTACATTCATCCCAGGCTTTGAAGAGCAATTAATTGGTCTTAAAGCTGGTGAGTCTAAAGATGTTGAAGTAACATTCCCAGAAGAGTACCATGCAGAAGAACTTGCTGGAAAACCAGCAACGTTTAAAGTAACAGTTCATGAAATCAAAGGAAAAGAACTTCCTGAGTTAAACGACGAGTTCGCTAAAGATGTGAACGAAGAAGTTGCAACTCTTGATGAGTTAAAAGCAAAACTTCGCACAGACTTAGAAGAAGGTAAAAAGCATGAAGCTGAACACAAAGTTCGTGACGAAGTAGTAGAAAAAGCTGCTGCTAACGCTGAAATCGACATTCCAGAAGCTATGATCGAAACAGAATTAGATCGCATGGTTAGCGAATTTGAACAACGCTTAAGCCAACAAGGTATGAACCTTGAGCTTTACTACCAATTCACAGGTACTGATGCTGACAAGCTAAAAGAACAAATGAAAGAAGATGCGCAAAAACGCGTAAGAATCAACCTTGTTCTTGAAGCAATCATTAAAGCTGAAAACATCGAAGTTGCTGAAGAAGAAGTAAATGCAGAAATTGAAAAAATGGCTGAAATGTACAATATGCCAGTAGATGCTATTAAGCAAGCTCTTGGAAACACAGAAGCTCTAGCTGAAGATCTTAAAGTTCGTAAAGCTGTAGACTTCTTAGTAGACAATAGCAAAGCTGCATAATAAAATAACAAGGCGCGATTTTAATCGTGCCTTGTTTTATAAATATGAATATATTTGTAAAACTTTTTGATGAGGAAGGAAAAGAACCTTTAAAAGTCGAATATACATATTTCAAAAGTTTTAAAAACTTTTTATTTGTACATAACTAATCATATTATTTGTATTTCTCGCCACGTAGTGACATAATATGTATTTACATACGATACATTTATCGTGTACATACGAAGGCAAGATATTAGCACTTTGTAAGGGGTGTGAAAATATGTTTAAATTTAACGATGAGAAAGGGCAATTGAAATGTTCTTTCTGTGGCAAAACACAAACGCAAGTTCGAAAGCTTGTTGCAGGACCAGGTGTCTATATTTGTGATGAGTGTATTGAGCTTTGTACGGAAATTGTACAAGAGGAGCTTGCGAAAGACGAAGAAGTAGAATTCAAAGATGTACCGAAACCGATAGAGATTCGCGAAATTTTGGATGAGTATGTCATCGGGCAAGATAATGCGAAGAAAGCACTAGCGGTAGCGGTATATAATCATTACAAACGCATTAATTCTAACAGCAAAATTGATGATGTAGAATTGGCGAAGAGTAATATCGCACTTATTGGGCCGACAGGTAGCGGTAAAACGTTATTAGCTCAAACATTGGCGCGTATTTTAAATGTTCCGTTTGCGATTGCAGATGCAACATCTTTAACAGAGGCTGGATATGTAGGGGAAGATGTAGAAAATATCTTGCTTAAACTTATTCAAGCTGCTGATTATGATGTTGAGAAAGCAGAAAAAGGAATTATTTACATTGATGAGATTGATAAAGTGGCACGTAAGTCAGAAAATCCATCCATTACGCGTGATGTATCTGGTGAGGGTGTGCAACAGGCACTTCTGAAAATTTTAGAAGGTACTGTAGCGAGCGTTCCGCCTCAAGGTGGTCGTAAACATCCACATCAAGAATTTATTCAAATTGATACAACGAATATTCTATTTATTTGCGGTGGTGCGTTTGACGGCATTGAGCCAATTATTAAACGTCGCCTTGGTGAAAAAGTAATTGGATTTGGTTCTGAGAAGAAAAATGCGGAAGTAAATGAAAAGCATGTTTTATCTCACGTATTGCCAGAAGACCTGTTACGATTTGGTTTAATTCCAGAATTTATCGGTCGTCTACCAGTTATTGCAAACCTAGAGCCGCTTGATGAAGATGCTCTTGTTGATATTTTAACAAAACCGAAAAATGCACTTGTAAAGCAGTTCCAAAAATTACTGGAGCTTGATGACGTTGAATTAGAGTTTGAAGAAGGGGCACTAATTGAGATTGCGAAAAAAGCAATTGAACGTAAGACAGGTGCTCGTGGACTTCGCTCTATTATTGAAGGTTTAATGCTTGAAGTCATGTTTGAGCTTCCATCTCGTAAAGATATCGAGAAGTGTATTTTAACAAGAGAGACAGTAGCAAATAATGCACCACCAAAATTGGTGTTACAAGATGGTACTGTACTCGATACAAAAACATCTGCATAATGTTCAAAGGGAGAAACAGCAATTTTTGTAATTGCTGTTTCTTCTTATGTTTAGCACGATTCCTCTCCGGAAATACTAAATGGTAAAACCGTAGCGGGAGGAAATGAATCATGAGCTGGACAAACATATTCTTACTCGTTCAACTTGTTTTTGGTGTTATTGTCGGTTTATATTTCTGGCATTTGCTCCGAAATCAGCGAACGCAAAAAGTTTCCATTGATCGAGAATCGAAAAAAGAATTAGAACAACTTCGTAACATGCGTGAGATTTCTTTAACAGAACCACTTGCGGAAAAAGTACGTCCCACATCTTTTTCAGATATCGTTGGACAAGAAGATGGGATTCGATCATTAAAGGCGGCACTTTGTGGACCGAATCCGCAACATGTCATTATATATGGCCCTCCTGGAGTAGGGAAAACAGCGGCGGCGCGTCTTGTGTTAGAAGAAGCAAAGAAAAATCAAAAATCTCCATTTCGTAAGAGTGCAGTATTTATTGAACTGGATGCGACAACTGCACGCTTTGATGAGCGCGGCATTGCTGATCCTTTAATCGGTTCCGTACATGATCCGATTTATCAAGGGGCAGGAGCGATGGGACAAGCAGGAATTCCGCAACCTAAAAAAGGGGCTGTTACAGATGCACATGGCGGTATTTTATTTATTGATGAAATTGGAGAACTTCATCCTATTCAAATGAATAAAATGTTGAAGGTGTTAGAAGATCGAAAAGTATTTTTAGAAAGTGCATATTACAGTGAAGAAAATACGCTGATTCCGACGTACATACATGATATTTTTCAAAAAGGGTTACCAGCTGATTTTCGTCTCGTTGGGGCAACAACGCGCTCGCCAGAAGAAATTCCCCCTGCGATTCGTTCTCGTTGTTTAGAGGTGTTCTTCCGTGAATTGGATACGGAAGAAGTTCAAAAAGTAGCAAAGAATGCAGCGGAAAAAGTAGAGATGGAAATCGACGAGCAAGGAATTGAAATGATAGGAATGTATGCAAGAAATGGCCGGGAAGCCATTAATCTTGTGCAAATTTCTGCTGGGATGGCAATTAATGAAGAGCGTTCCTTTATTAAGAATGAGGATGTTGAATGGGTGATTCATTCTAGTCAACTTACTCCGAAGTATGAAAGGCGAATATACCCCATTCCGCGAATTGGCTTAGTGAATGGTCTAGCTGTATATGGGCCTAATACAGGAGCATTGTTAGAAGTTGAAGTCACAGCTATTCCTTCTCAGGATAAGGGGACAGTAAATGTGACAGGTATTGTAGAGGAAGAGAGTATCGGGAGTCAAACGAAATCAATTCGTCGTAAAAGTATGGCGAAAGGATCGGTTGATAATGTATTAACTGTACTTCGTTCCTTAGAATTATTGCCAGAAGGATATGATATACATATTAACTTTCCTGGGGGCATTCCAGTTGATGGCCCATCAGCTGGAATTGCAATGGCTACGGGAGTGTATTCCGCTTTACACCGCGTATATATAAGTAACGAAATTGCGATGACAGGGGAGATCAGCATTCACGGAGAAGTGAAACCAGTGGGTGGTGTATATGCAAAAGTGAAAGCGGCAAAAAAGGCAGGGGCAAAAAAAGTGATTATTCCTGCTGAGAATATGCAGCCATTTTTGTATACCATAAAAGGAATTGAAATTATTCCTGTTCGCAGGCTAAAAGAAGTGTTTGAATTGGCATTCGTGCAGGAAAATTCACATCGTGAAATGGATATGCATAACGATTTAGAAGAAGGCGATGTACAATCTATGTAAATAGGGTGAAGCTTTCGGCGGAGCGTTTCATTACATACGAATTAGAGCGTTGTTCTGTAGGAATTTTTATAGAGATAAGAAGCATATTGCGCACAATGGTGAGAGAAATATTTGCCAGACTTCGTTTAAGTTTGTATGCTTAAGCGGAGTCCATTTTTCTTTTATGAGGAGAAAAAGTCGTGAAATTGCGATGATAAAGAATCTCTGTAATTGCATCAGGGTGTATTGTAATATAAAATAGTTGAACAGGAGTTTAATTTATTATGGAGGTGCTATGTCTAGTATGAATACGAACGAAAGAATCTTGCCCCTCCTACCATTAAGAGGCGTTCTCGTATATCCGACGATGGTTCTGCATCTTGATGTAGGACGTGATAAGTCGATACAAGCACTAGAGCAGGCAGCAGTGGATGAAAATATTATCTTTTTAGCAATGCAAAAAGAAATGAATATTGATGATCCGAAAGAAGATGACATATATAGTGTAGGTACAGTGGCGAAGGTAAAGCAGATGTTAAAGCTGCCAAACGGTACGCTTCGTGTCCTGGTAGAAGGTTTACATAGAGCAAAAGTAGTAGAATTTACAGAATTAGAAAACGTAATACAAGTTTCTGTTCAAACGATAGTAGAAGAAGAGGAAGGCGACTTAGAAGAAAAAGCTCTTATGCGCACATTGCTAGAGCATTTCGAACAGTATATTAAAGTTTCCAAAAAGATATCGAACGAAACATTCGCAACGGTAGCCGATGTGGAAGAGCCTGGAAGATTAGCGGATTTAATTGCTTCTCATTTACCAATTAAAACGAAACAAAAGCAAGAAATTTTGGAAATCATATCTGTTAACGAAAGATTACATACTTTAATCTCTATTATTCAAGATGAACAAGAGTTATTAAGTTTAGAAAAGAAAATCGGGCAAAAAGTAAAACGTTCGATGGAACGCACGCAAAAGGAATATTTTCTGCGGGAACAAATGAAGGCTATTCAAACAGAACTTGGTGATAAAGAAGGAAAAGGCGGGGAAGTTGAAGAACTTCGTAAAAAAATTGAAGAGGCAGGAATGCCGGAAGAGACAAAGGAAGCTGTCTTAAAAGAATTAGACCGCTATGAAAAATTACCAGTAAGTTCTGCGGAAAGCGGTGTGATTCGCAATTATATTGACTGGTTATTAGCGCTTCCATGGACAGAGGCAACAGATGATAAAATTGATCTTGCTCATTCTGAAATGATCTTAAATAAAGACCATTATGGGCTTGAAAAAGTAAAAGAGCGTGTCTTGGAATATTTAGCTGTTCAAAAGTTAACAAATTCACTAAAGGGACCAATCTTATGTCTAGTAGGGCCTCCTGGGGTCGGAAAAACATCATTAGCACGTTCGATTGCAACATCGCTAAATCGTAATTTTGTCCGTGTCTCCCTCGGTGGTGTTCGCGATGAATCTGAGATTAGAGGTCATCGTCGTACATATGTTGGTGCAATGCCAGGTCGGATTATACAAGGGATGAAAAAAGCAAAGACAATCAATCCGGTCTTTTTATTAGATGAGATTGATAAAATGTCCAATGATTTCCGTGGAGATCCATCTGCGGCGTTACTTGAAGTGTTAGATCCAGAACAAAATCATAATTTTAGCGATCATTATATTGAAGAACCGTATGATTTATCAAAGGTTATGTTTGTGGCAACTGCGAATACGCTTGCTAGCATTCCTGGACCGCTTCTTGATCGGATGGAAATCATATCAATTGCTGGTTATACAGAAATTGAAAAAGTACATATTGCACGTGAACATTTATTATCGAAGCAATTAAAAGAGCATGGTTTACGAAAAGGGAATTTACAAGTACGTGATGAGGCTCTTCTTGAAATAATTCGTTATTATACACGTGAAGCTGGTGTGCGTACGTTAGAACGTCAAATTGCTAAGATTTGTCGTAAATCAGCGAAAATTATCGTTACAGGGGAACGTAAGCGCGTTGTTGTTACAGAGAAGAATATTGCGGACCTTTTAGGAAAGCGTATATTCCGATACGGTCAGGCTGAAAAGGTAGATCAAGTTGGTATGGCAACAGGATTAGCTTATACATCTGCTGGCGGCGATACACTTGCAATTGAAGTGGCTGTATCTCCTGGAAAAGGGAAATTAATTTTAACAGGGAAGCTTGGAGATGTGATGAAAGAATCTGCGCAAGCAGCTTTTAGTTACATTCGTTCTCGTGCAGAGGAACTTCATATTGACCCGGATTTCCATGAGAAAAATGACATCCATATTCACGTTCCAGAAGGAGCAGTTCCGAAAGATGGTCCATCAGCAGGTATTACGATGGCAACGGCACTTATTTCTGCCCTAACAGGTATTCCTATAAGTAAAGAAGTAGGGATGACGGGTGAGATTACGCTTCGCGGTCGTGTATTACCAATCGGTGGTTTGAAAGAAAAAACATTAAGTGCTCATCGCGCAGGCTTAACAAAAATTATTTTGCCGGCAGAAAACGAAAAAGATTTAGATGATATTCCAGAAAGCGTAAAAGAAAATCTTACGTTTGTGCTTGTGTCTCATTTAGATGAAGTGTTAGAGCATGCCTTAGTAGGAGTGAAACAATGAAAGTAACAAAAGCAGAGATTGTTATTAGTGCTGTTAGACCAGACCAATATCCAGAAAGTGACTTGCCAGAAATTGCTTTAGCAGGTCGTTCGAATGTTGGAAAGTCATCTTTTATTAATACAATCTTAAATCGTAAAAAGTTAGTCCGCATTTCTTCTAAACCTGGAAAAACGCAAACATTAAACTTTTTCATCATTAATGATATGATGCATTTCGTGGACGTTCCGGGCTACGGTTATGCGAAGGTATCGAAATCAGAACGTGCAGCGTGGGGTAAGATGATTGAAACTTACTTTACAACACGTGAACAATTAGATGCGACTGTGCTAGTAATTGATTTACGCCATCCTCCAACAAAGGATGATGTAATGATGTATGATTTCTTAAAGCATTATGAAATTCCAACAATTATTATTGCAACAAAGGCTGATAAAATTCCAAAAGGGAAATGGCAAAAGCATTTGAAAGTTGTAAAGGAAACACTTGATGTAGAAGCCGGTGATGAAGTAGTTCTATTTTCTTCTGAAACAGGGCTTGGAAAAGAAGAAGCGTGGAAAGCGATTCATAAGTTTACAAAAACAAAAAACGCGTGACGAATTCGTCACGCGTTTTTTGTTTGATAATTATATTCGCTTAAAAAGGATGCGGTTGGGAAGGCTATTTTATCCCGCTATTTTAGGGCAGCCTGATTGGTGAGGGCTCATAATCAGTGGGGGATGAAGAAAACCCCGCTGATTAAAGTTTCACTTTATGTAACATTATGGAACAATCATACATATTTTATGTGATAATGAAAGAAGATAGAGAAAGATCGTGCTTCCATGTATATGGAATAGTTTCCATTACTTGATTCTGGCAGTTTTTTTTGGTAACGTACAAATAGAGTTATTATTTTATAATGATTATAAAGTAGGTATTTGGTAGGAAGATTGTCTCATTAGTTTGTGAATTCGAGGAAAAAGGATAAAAAATTACGTTGTTCACACGATTGTCAGATTCATAACAGGAAAGTTGTATTATGATAGTAGATAAGGTGATAAAACGGGTGAAGGGGGACATGCTGCGTGCATATTCTTGTTGTTAGTGTAAATTATCGAACAGCCCCTGTAGAGATTCGTGAGAAACTCACATTTCAGGCAGCAGAACTAGAACGAGCAATGACGACATTACAAAGTCAAAAAAGCGTGCTAGAGAATGTCATTGTATCAACGTGCAATCGTACGGAGATTTATGCTGTTGTTGATCAATTACACACGGGACGATATTACATTAAGAAATTTTTAGCTGATTGGTTTCAGCTTGAGATAGAAGAAGTTTCACCATACTTGTCTATTTTTGAACAAGATGGTGCAATTGAGCATTTATTCCGCGTTACGTGCGGATTAGATTCTATGGTAGTTGGCGAAACACAGATTTTAGGTCAAATTCGAAATAGCTTTTTAACAGCCCAGGAGGTAAAGGCAACAGGAACCATTTTTAACGAATTGTTTAAACAGGTCATTACGTTAGCAAAACGTGCACATTCAGAAACGACAATTGGTGAAAGTGCAATGTCTGTTAGCTATGCCGCTGTTGAACTTGGGAAGAAAATTTTTGGTGATTTAACAGACTGTCACGTTTTAATTCTTGGTGCTGGAAAAATGGGTGAGCTTGCACTGCAAAACTTATATGGAAGCGGAGCTCGAAAAGTTACTGTTATGAACCGTACATTTACAAAAGCGGAAACAATGGCAGAAAAATATATGGGGC
This sequence comes from Bacillus cereus group sp. BfR-BA-01430, assembly GCF_022663115.1. Taxonomy (NCBI): domain Bacteria; kingdom Bacillati; phylum Bacillota; class Bacilli; order Caryophanales; family Bacillaceae; genus Bacillus; species Bacillus cereus group sp. BfR-BA-01430. The sequence goes on along the minus strand of NZ_JAKUEW010000012.1, from coordinate 82,914 downwards.
ATGCGAAGCCGTTAAGTGAACTACAATGTGCTTTATTAGAAGCGGACATTTTGATCAGTTCAACAGGATCTTCGAATTATGTCATTACGAAAGAAATGATGAAAAAAGTAGAACGCATGCGCAGTGGTCGCCCATTATTTATGGTTGATATTGCCGTACCTCGTGATATCGATCCAGAAATCAATGAATTAGAGGGTTCTTTCTTGTACGATATCGATGATTTACAAGATGTAGTGGAAGCGAATCGTGCTGAGCGTTTAAAAGAAGCGGAAAAGATTCAATTTATGATTGAAGAAGAAATCGTTTTATTTAAAAATTGGTTAAACACGCTAGGTGTTGTGCCTTTAATATCGGCTCTTCGAGAGAAAGCGTTAGGAATTCAAAGTGAGACGATGAGAAGTTTAGAACGAAAAATTCCAACGTTAAGCGATCGGGAGAAAAAGGTTATTAGTAAGCATACAAAAAGTATTATTAATCAATTGTTGAAGGATCCAATCTTGGTGGCAAAAGAGCTAGCTGCAGAAGAGGAAGCAACGGAAAAGCTTGCTTTATTTGCGAAAATTTTTGATTTAGAAGTACAAGAAGAGGTTGAACATACGGAAGAACCGGAACATAAACGAGCGTGGACACCATCCGTTTCATCTTTATAATACGAAAGGATGATCGGATGAGCTTTTTAAATAATAGTATTATTTATCATATCGCAATTATTTTATATGCTTGTAGCATTAGTTTATATTTTATAGATTATTTTCAAAGTAACCGAAAGGCGAATCGCTTTGCTTTTTGGTTACTTTCCATTGTATGGGTGTTACAGTCTGTTTTTATGTTGCTAAGAGCTACAGAGTCAGAAACGAATCCGATTCTAACCTTGCTATCTGGGATTTATTTTTATGTATGGCTATTGATTACAATGTCATTAGTCATCAATCGGTTTATGCGAATTGACTTCTTAGTTTTTTTTACAAATGTTGTTGCTTTTGGTGTAAGTGCGTTTTCTATTTTTACGCCGCTCGGAAAGATGTCGCCTGTACTCGCTGAGCAATTAGTTTCAGAGCTTGTTTATGTGCATGTAGGTATGGCGATTATTTCCTATGCAACATTTACCGTTTCATTCATTTTTTCTATTATGTATTTACTTCAGTACCGGCTTTTAAAACAGAAAAAATGGAATGCTAGATTAAGAAGATTAGGAAATTTACCAAAACTTGAGTCGATGTCTTATGGCTTAAATTTGTTTTCTGTACCATTTTTCTTATTGGCCATTTTACTCGGATGTATATGGGGATATACGAAGTTAGATAATTTTCATTGGTATGACACGAAAGTAATCGGGTCTTTTGTTGTTTTATTTATGTATTGTGCAGGTTTATATTTACGAGGAGCAGATGCATTGCACGGAAAAAAGATTATCCAATGGAATATTGGTGCATTCCTAGTTATGTTAGTTAATATTTTCCTATTGAGCAGTTTATCCAACTTCCATTTTTGGTATTTATAATGAGGAGAGAAAGTTATGCGCAAAATTATTGTAGGTTCAAGAAAGAGTAAGCTGGCATTAACACAAACGAATTGGTTTATTGATCAATTACAAGCGCTTGGCTTACCGTATGAATTTGAAGTAAAGGAAATTGTTACAAAAGGGGATGTCATTTTAGACGTTACGCTTTCTAAAGTAGGCGGTAAAGGGTTATTTGTAAAAGAGATTGAGCATGCTCTTCTTACAAAAGAAATCGATATGGCTGTACACAGTATGAAAGATATGCCTGCTATGCTCCCAGCTGGTTTAACAATCGGGTGTATACCAAAGCGTGTTGATCCGCGTGATGCATTTATTTCGAAGAATGGGGAATCGTTTCAGGAGTTAGCAAAAGGTGCAACTCTTGGCACGAGCAGTTTAAGACGTAGCGCACAATTATTGGCTGCTAGACCTGACTTACAAGTGAAATGGATTCGTGGAAATATCGATACGAGATTACGTAAATTACAAGAAGAAAACTATGATGCAATCATTTTAGCGACAGCTGGACTAAAGCGGATGGGTTGGGATGATGATGTGATTACAGAACACCTGGACGAATCATTATGTGTACCAGCTGTAGGACAAGGTGCTTTAGCTATTGAATGTCGTGAAGATGATAAGGACTTATTGCAGTTATTAGCACATATGAACGATGCAGCAACAGAACGAACAGTAGCGGCAGAAAGAGTATTTCTTCATAAGCTTGAAGGAGGATGCCAAGTACCTATTGCAGGATATGCAACACTTCAAGAAGATGAAAGAATTCAATTACAAGCGCTTGTTGGATCAACGGATGGCTCTGTCTTATTAAAAGAAACAGTAGTAGGGACAAACCCCGAGACAGTAGGATTAGAAGCGGCAGAGCGCTTAATTCAGCAAGGAGCAAAAGAGCTCATTTTAGCTGCAAATAAGGAGCAACAGTAACTATGAATGCCCTTGTTGGAAAAAAAGTGCTCGTTACACGTGCCCAGCATCAAGCTGGGCAAATGAGCGCAGCAGTGAGAAAAGAGAGCGGAATTCCAATGGAAATTCCGCTCTTGCGTATAGATGGGGTATCTCAAGAAAAGCTTCAAAGGATAGCCAAACAGTTGCATGTATACGATTGGCTCATTTTTACGAGCAAAAATGGAGTAAGGTTCTTTTTGGAGGCACTAAATCAGAAACTTCCGCCTGCTATAAAAATTGCTGCAGTCGGTATAAAAACGGCGCAAGAACTAGAAGCAAGAGGGTATCAAGTTCATTTTGTTCCAACGGCGTTTGTTGCTGAAACGTTTGCGATGGAATTTGTGCAAACATTAAACGGGACAGAGCGTATTTTATTTCCAAAAGGGAATTTAGCTAGAGATGTAATTTCAGTGAAACTTCGTGAAGCTCGGGTGCTTGTAGAAGAGTTGGTTGTCTATGAAACGAAACTAAATGATGAGAAAAAAGAAGACTTAATCGGAGCTTTACAATCGAATCAAATTGATGTGATTACATTTACAAGTCCCTCTACAGTTGAAAGCTTTGTAAAGTTACTTGAGGGTACAAACTGGAGAGAATGGATAAAAAAATGTACAATTGCTTGTATAGGACCAATAACAGAAAAAGAGGCAAGAAAGTATTTTAAATATGTGCTTGTTCCAGAAGAATACACGATAGAATCATTAATACAATGCATTTCCAAGTTTTATGTAAATGCATAATGAAAATAAAAGAATGGGGATAGAATTTTATGAACTCTTTACAATTTAATCGTCATCGTCGTTTAAGACAAAGCGGAAATATGCGTGCGCTTGTACGTGAAACATTTTTACATACGGAAGACTTTATTTACCCTATTTTCGTACTTGAAGGTGAAAATATTCGTAACGAAGTTCCTTCTATGCCAGGCGTATATCAAGTTTCTTTAGATTTACTGCAAGCTGAAATGCAAGAAGTGGTTGATTTAGGTATTCGTTCTGTTATCGTATTTGGCGTACCTGCTGAGAAGGACGAGATTGGATCTTCTGCATTTTGTGAACACGGCATTGTACAACGTGCGATTCAACAAATTAAAGAGCAATTTCCAGAGTTAGTCGTCATTGCGGATACATGTTTATGTCAATATACAAGCCATGGTCATTGCGGTGTAATTGAAGATGGTATTATTTTAAATGATAAATCGTTAGAAATTCTTGCAAAAACAGCTGTAAGCCAAGCGAAAGCAGGAGCAGATATTATTGCTCCCTCTAACATGATGGACGGATTTGTCACAGCTATTCGTCATGCTTTAGATGAAAATGGTTTTGCACACGTGCCGGTTATGTCTTATGCAGTGAAATATGCATCTGCATTTTATGGACCATTCCGTGATGCAGCGCATGGTGCACCGCAATTTGGAGATCGTAAAACATATCAAATGGATCCAGCAAATCGAATGGAAGCATTCCGAGAAGCTGAGTCAGATGTAATGGAAGGAGCAGATTTCTTAATTGTAAAACCAGCTCTTTCTTATTTAGACATTGTTCGCGATGTGAAAAATAACTTTAATGTACCGATTGTCGCATATAATGTGAGCGGAGAATATTCTATGATTAAAGCAGCTGCCCAAAATGGCTGGATTAATGAAAAAGAGATTGTCCTTGAAAAATTATTAAGTATGAAACGTGCGGGTGCGGATTTAATTATTACGTATCATGCAAAAGATGCAGCAAGATGGTTACGAGAAGGGGGCGCGCGATAATGAAAAAGTTTGATAAATCGATTAAAGCGTTTGAAGAAGCTCAAGATTTAATGCCTGGTGGTGTAAATAGCCCAGTTCGTGCATTTAAATCGGTTGGGATGAATCCGTTATTTATGGAGCGAGGAAAAGGTTCTAAAGTATATGATATCGATGGAAATGAGTACATTGACTACGTATTATCATGGGGACCGCTTATTCATGGACATGCCAATGAGCGTGTTGTAGAGTCGTTAAAAGCTGTTGCGGAAAAAGGAACAAGCTTTGGGGCACCAACAGAAATTGAAAATAAATTAGCTCAGCTTGTGATTGAACGTGTGCCATCTATTGAAATTGTGCGTATGGTAAACTCTGGAACAGAGGCAACGATGAGTGCGCTTCGTTTAGCACGTGGTTATACAGGACGTAATAAAATTTTGAAATTTATCGGTTGTTACCATGGTCATGGTGATTCTCTATTAATTAAAGCTGGTTCTGGCGTTGCAACACTTGGTTTACCGGATAGTCCTGGTGTACCAGAAGGTGTAGCCCAAAATACAATTACAGTAGCTTATAATGATTTAGAAAGCGTAAAATATGCTTTTGAACAATTCGGAGATGATATTGCTTGTGTAATTGTTGAACCGGTAGCAGGAAATATGGGAGTTGTACCACCTATACCAGGATTTTTAGAAGGACTTCGTGAAGTAACTGAGCAATATGGAGCGCTGCTTATCTTTGATGAGGTAATGACTGGATTCCGCGTTGCATATAACTGTGGACAAGGATATTACGGTGTAACACCTGATTTAACTTGCTTAGGAAAAGTGATCGGTGGCGGTCTACCGGTAGGAGCATATGGTGGTAAAGCAGAAATTATGCGTCAAGTTGCGCCTAGTGGACCGATTTATCAAGCAGGTACTTTATCTGGTAACCCACTTGCGATGACAGCGGGATATGAAACATTAATACAGCTAACACCAGAATGTTATAAAGAGTTTGAACGTAAAGCAGAAATGTTGGAGAATGGTTTGCGTCAAGCTGCGGAAAAACATGGTATACCACACCATATTAATCGAGCAGGTTCGATGATTGGTATTTTCTTTACGAATGAACGAGTGATTAACTATGATGCAGCAAAAACATCGAATTTAGAGTTTTTTGCAGCTTATTATCGTGAAATGGTAGAACAAGGTGTGTTCTTACCACCATCTCAATTTGAAGGATTATTCTTATCAACAGCACATAGTGATGCTGATATTGAAGCAACAATTGCTGCGGCAGAAATTGCAATGTCAAAATTAAAAGCATAAATAAAAAGGTTGTTTGGAATCTTCCAGGCAACCTTTTTCATTTATAAGAAAAGACCACATGTGCGATTTTTTTACTCATAAAATGTCCCCAAGAAACATAAATCTGTAATGACATACAGTTTGGGAGGGGGAAAAGGAGTGGCAACAGATCATTCATTACGTTTTTCACTAAAAGAATCGGTTTGGTTCCAAAAAGGACAGGAAGTCGAAGAACTTTTGTCAATTTCGTTAGATCCAGACGTTGAGATAGAAGAGCTTGAACATGAAGTGATTGTGCGAGGTCAGTTAGATTTAACTGGGGAATATATTGCAAAGAAAGAGGAAACTGAGTTTTCAACGAGTGAATTATCCCCGGCGAAATCAATTGATTATGTGGAAGAGAGAGAAGATGGTACTCATGAACTTGTTCATTCGTTTCCACTAGAAATTTCCATTCCAAGAAATCGAGTAAAGGTAATTGAAGAATTGTATGTTTCTATCGAGGAATTTGATTATGAGTTAAAGGAAAATGGCTGTTTACAATTGTTAGCTGATATTTCTATATACGGATTAAATGATATTGAGCGTGAGCTGGATGATGTGGAAGATATAGAAAGTGAACATGTGAACGGTAAAAGAGAAGAAGAGATAGAAACAGTTGAAGAGGAAAAAGAGCTGGAAGAGCCGAAAGAAACAGCAGAAATCATTCTTCAATCAGAATCAAACGGATGGGAAGATTATGCCTTTGAACCGTTTCAATTAGAAGAACGGAAAGAACAAGAGTTAGTAGAGGAAGAAGAATTAGAAGAACATGATGTAGAAGAGCGAGATAAAGAGGAAACGATGCCGCAAGTTGAATTGTTTGGACGAACAGGTTTTCAAGAAAAAGAAACGAAGAAAGAAAAGGAAGACCAAGAAGAACCTGTATATTCTCAAAGAGATGAAAATGCCTTATATTTAACAAAATTGTTTACAAAAGAAGCAGAAGAAGAATTTACAAAGGTGAGAATGTACTTTGTGCAAGAGGGAGATACAATCGAGTCGGTAGCAGAGCGTTATGAGACATCTGTGCAACATTTACATCGCATGAACCGAACGGACGATATTTATTTAACAGCAGGTCAAGTTATTTATATACCTGTTCCAAAAGCGAAGTCAAAATGAGTGAAGACTATTCTTCACTCATCTCTTTTCTTCCATTTGAATTTTTGGATGAGAAAGGATTAGTCGGATGGATATAGAATTACGCAATCGCTATGAACCAATTGTGAGACGATATCAATTGAATGTAGAGCACATCGAAGAATATGGGAATGTAATGAGGATTTATACGAATCAAGGCCCGTATGCATTAAAAAAATTGCCGAATCAAAGACTAGAGCGCAATCACTTTATGCATCATATTCAATATTTAAAAGAAAAAGGTTTTTCCAACTATGTTCCCATCTATCATGCGATGGATGGGAATTATATTTTGAGTGACGGAACATATAGTTATTATTTAATGCCTTGGCTTGAGAAAGCTGACGGGAATGACGAGGGTAATGGTCAATATCATAAAATGTTTCAAACGTTAGCGATGCTTCATAAAAAAACAGTGCGAGAGGAACCGTATACAGAAGAGGCGTTAGAAAATCATTATACAAATATAGCGGATCGCTGGGAGCAAGATGGTGAAATATTAGAAGAATTTCTTGTTCAATCCGAATCAAAGTGGTATATGTCACCATTTGAATTACAGTATTGTACGTATTTTCATCATGTGATGAGAGCGCGAGATTTTGCGACAAAGCAACTTACCGATTGGTATGAAGCGATGAAAGAAAAAGAAAAAACACGCATTTCCTTCGTGCATGGAAATGTATCTCTCAATCATTTTTTATTTGATTATGAGAGGAATGGCTATTTTATTAGTTTAGAAAGATCACAATTTGCGACTCCTATTCAAGATATTGTAGGTTTCTATACACGTTCTTTAAATACCTATCCAATTGCTAGAAGTGACCGTTTTGAATGGTATCAGGAATATCAAAAACATTTTCCCTTTACAAAAGAAGAACAACTCCTAATGTATGCTTATTTAACGTATCCCTCTCCATTTATTCGTCAAATCCGTTCGTATGTAAAGAAGAAACAAGTTCGCAATGAGCAAAAAGAGTTTCAAAATGTGAAAATGTTACAGCAATCTCATTGGCTTGTAAGTAATATTGAGTATTTTCTTTCCCAACTACAAGCTGTACAGCAGGGAAACGGATCATAGCCGTAGTTTTGAAACTACGGCTGAAAATGTAAGCGAATCGTTGCTATAACAAAAATAATCAAAATGATAAAATCTAAAAATGTTGGTAGCAATAAGGTGCGAATCCCTTGGAAAATAGTCAGTGGTATTGCAAAATCAGAAAACATTGTTTGTAAACTTCTAACCCATGAGGGGGCAGAAAAATTATAGGAACGCCGATAACGTCGCATCATAATGATTCCTCCATCTAGGAAGTCAATCTATTTTGTAGTCTATGAAAGGGGAAGGTAATGTTACAGTATGTAGGATAAGTGCTGAATGTGCTTATCCTACTTTTACTTTAATCCCGCTACTTTTGGGTAGCTTGATTCATGAAGGTGAATAATCGGTAAGGATGAAGAAATAACAATGAGTAACGTTTCATGTTATACTTTTATAGTGCAAATAAAGATCAGACTGAGTAATCATTTAACATAAAATTTTTTTATCTTGACGAATATGGTTTCGTTTTTTACACTATTGTATATAATAAATAACAATTATATAAATGCATTGAAGGGGAAGAGTATAACATAAAACGTCTTCAGAGAGGGGAATTATTAGCTGGGAGATTCTCTAGATAGTCATGTTAGAAGGTAGCCCTGGAGCATCTTTTCTGAACGGATCTATTCTCATTAGGAAAAGACGGATTTGACCGTTATCAAATAAAGAGTATAAACAAATCTTGCATTTGTTTGTAAATAAAGGTGGTACCGCGATGTCCCTCGTCCTTTTTGGATGAGGGGCATTTTTTATTTTAAGGAGGGAAAGTAATGTCAAATACGGAAAAGAATTTACCGACTAAATATGATCATATGTCCGTTGAAGAAGGACGTTATCAATGGTGGCTTGAAGGTAAATATTTCGAAGCAACAGGAGATGAGAAGAAACAACCATACACAATTGTAATTCCACCTCCAAACGTAACAGGTAAATTGCATTTAGGGCATGCTTGGGATACAACGCTTCAAGATATTTTAACACGTACAAAGCGCATGCAAGGTTACGATGTATTATGGCTTCCAGGTATGGACCATGCAGGTATTGCAACACAAGCAAAAGTAGAAGCGAAACTTCGCGAAGAAGGAATTTCACGTTACGATCTTGGACGTGAAAAGTTCCTTGAGAAAGCATGGGAGTGGAAAGAAGAGTATGCTTCTCACATTCGCCAACAATGGGGAAAAGTTGGTTTAGGATTAGATTACTCTCGTGAACGTTTTACTTTAGATGAGGGTTTATCTGATGCGGTTAAGAAAGTATTCGTTCAATTATATGAAAAAGGTTTAATTTACCGCGGAGAATATATTATTAACTGGGATCCAGCAACGCGTACTGCACTTTCTGATATTGAAGTAATTCATAAAGATGTTCAAGGTGCATTCTACCATATGAACTATCCGTTAACTGATGGTTCTGGTTACATTCGTCTTGCGACAACTCGACCAGAAACAATGCTTGGTGATACAGCGGTTGCGGTTCACCCAGAAGATGAGCGCTATAAACATTTAATTGGAAAAACAGTTACACTTCCAATCGTAGGTCGCGAAATTCCGATTATTGCAGACGATTATGTAGATCCAGAGTTCGGTACAGGTGTTGTGAAAATTACACCAGCTCACGATCCAAATGACTTTGAAGTAGGTAACCGTCATGATTTACCACGTATTCTTGTAATGAACGAAGACGGTACAATGAATGAAAAAGCTGGTAAATATAACGGTATGGACCGTTTTGAATGCCGTAAAGCGTTAGTGAAAGACTTACAAGAAGCTGGTGTATTAGTAGAAATTGAGCCTCATATGCATTCTGTAGGGCACAGTGAGCGAAGTGGAGCAGTTGTTGAACCATACTTATCAACACAATGGTTTGTAAAAATGGGACCACTTGCAGAAAAAGCAGTGGCACTTCAGCAAAAAGAAGAAGAAAAAGTAACATTTGTACCAGAGCGCTTTGAAAACACATATTTACGATGGATGGAAAATATTCATGATTGGTGTATTTCTCGTCAATTATGGTGGGGACACCGCATCCCAGCTTGGTATCATAAAGAAACTGGTGAAGTATATGTAGGTACAGAGGCGCCTGCAGATATTGAAAACTGGGAGCAAGATAACGACGTACTGGATACATGGTTTAGCTCAGCATTATGGCCATTCTCTACACTTGGTTGGCCAAATGAAGATGCAGAAGACTTTAAACGTTACTATTCAACAGATGCTTTAGTAACTGGTTATGATATTATCTTCTTCTGGGTATCTCGTATGATTTTCCAAGGTTTAGAGTTCACAGGAGAGCGCCCATTTAAAGATGTATTAATTCACGGTTTAGTTCGTGATGAACAAGGTCGTAAAATGAGTAAATCTCTTGGTAATGGTATTGATCCGATGGATGTTATTGATAAGTACGGTGCGGATGCAATGCGCTTTTTCTTATCAACAGGAAGTGCGCCAGGTCAAGATTTACGCTTTAGCATGGAGAAAGTAGAATCTACTTGGAACTTCATTAATAAAATTTGGAATGCATCACGCTTCGTATTAATGAACATGGATGATATGAAATATGAAGATATCGATTTAACTGGTGAAAAATCCGTTGCGGATAAGTGGATTTTAACTCGTTTAAATGAAACAATTGAAAGTGTAACACGCAACATGGATAAATATGAGTTTGGTGAAGCTGGCCGTTCATTATACAACTTTATTTGGGATGATTTCTGTGACTGGTACATTGAAATGGCAAAACTCCCACTATACGGTGAAGATGAAGCGGCGAAGAAAACAACTCGTTCTGTGTTAGCATATGTACTAGATCAAACGATGCGTTTACTACACCCATTCATGCCGTTCGTAACAGAGAAAATTTGGCAGCACTTACCGCATGAAGGCGAATCGATTACGGTATCGGCATGGCCGACAGTTCGTGAAGATTTACAGGATGAAGAAGCAGCAGCAGAAATGCACCTTCTTGTTGATATCATTCGCTCTGTTCGTAATATTCGTGCCGAAGTAAATACGCCAATGAGCAAAAAAGTTCAACTACAAATGAAAGCGAAGGATGAAGCAGTACTTGCTCAACTTACAAAAAATAGTTCTTACATTGAGCGTTTCTGTAATCCAAGTGAACTAATCATTAAGACAGATTTACAAGCGCCAGAAAAAGCGATGACTGCTATCGTATCAGGTGCAGAGTTATTCTTACCGTTAGCTGACCTTATTAATCTTGAAGAAGAAAAAGCTCGCTTACAAAAAGAGCTTGAGAAGTTCAATAAAGAGGTAGAACGTGTGCAGAAGAAACTTGCAAACGAAGGTTTCGTAGCGAAAGCTCCTGCGGCAGTAATTGAAGGAGAACGTGCGAAAGAAAAAGATTACTTAGAAAAACGTGAAGCGGTTCGTCAACGCTTAGCAGATCTTGAAAAATAAAATCATTGAAAAGAGACTCCCTATCTTGGTGAGTCTCTTTTATTTGCGTATAATAGAGTTACAGTTTATTTGTGATATTGGTTTGTTCGTTGATTGGAAAGGGGATTGACTCGCGTGATACATACATACGAAGAAGCAATTGGCTGGATTCATAGCCGATTAAAGTTTGGGATTAAACCAGGATTAGAAAGAATGCGGTGGATGCTTGGAGAGCTTGACAATCCAGAGCGGCATATAAAATGTGTTCACTTAGCAGGTACAAATGGTAAAGGTTCGACTTTAACATATATGCGCTATATGCTAGAGGCAGAAACATATAAGGTAGGAACATTTACATCTCCATATATTGAAACATTTAATGAACGGATTAGTGTGAATGGAAAGCCAATTTCAGATCAAGAGATTACTGACCTTGTAAATATAGTAAAGCCTGTTGTAGAAAAATTGGATGAGACAGAGTTTGGAGAAGCAACGGAGTTTGAAATTATTACAGTCATGGCAATGTATTATTTCGGCAAAGTGAACATTTGCGATCTTGTTTTATTTGAAACAGGTCTTGGTGGGCGTTTCGATTCTACTAATGTTGTGCATCCTGTTTTAACAATCATTACAAATATTGGTCATGACCATATGCATATTTTAGGAAATACATTAGCAGAAATCGCATATGAAAAAGCTGGAATTATAAAGTCAGGGGTACCGGTAATTACGGGAGTGCAAGATGGGGAAGCACTTCAGGTGATTCAAAAGGTTGCAAATGAAAAGAATGCCAGCCTTTATGAGATGGGAAAACAATTTACAGCCGTGCACCAGCGTTCTAATGAAGAGGGAGAGCATTTTGACTTTTCTTGTCCATTTGCTTCATTTAAAGATATACAAATTTCTATGAAAGGAGATCATCAAGTAAGAAATGCAGCACTCGCATTAATGGCGGTGTTGTATTTGAAAACATACATGTCATTTTTAGTGGAAGAAGAGAATATTCGCATAGGCTTAAGTGAAACGTATTGGATTGGTCGATTCGAAAGATTAAGACGTAATCCAGATGTGATTATAGATGGCGCACATAATCCAGAAGGCATAGCAAGCCTTGTTCAAACGGTAAAATCGCATTACAGTGACAAGAATGTGAGTATTTTATTTACGGCTCTTGGTGATAAAGAACTGGGTCATATGGTAGGACAATTGGAAGCGGTAGCGGATGAAATGATTTTTACAACTTTTGATTTTGATCGTGCAATCTCTGCTAAAGAATTAGCAAGTTATGCAACTAAGGAAACAAAAAAAGTAGTTGAGAATTGGAAAGGGGCAATTGATCAAAAGCTACTGGCGTTACAAGAAAATGATGTGTTTATCATAACAGGTTCTCTTTATTTCATCTCAGAAGCTCGAAAATATATTGTTGAGAAAAACTAGGATAGCAGTAGCTGTCCTAGTTTTTTTGTTCTACAAATGAAGTCAAATGCATACACATAAAGTAACTATATGGGACAATTTGACGAATCTTTTTGACAAATATCTTGTTTATTTGTAAATGGAATATGATATGATGCGGATAATGATAAGAGGCGAGGTGTGATGGTATGGACAAGCAATCACGGAAAATCTCTATTAAAGTGAACGGAACAGAAGCGAAGTATGAAGAAAAGCAAAAGGAAGTGGATGAATTTAATTGGAAGGTAGTGGAAAGTGAAACACTGCGAAATGTAGTCCCTTTTCAACAAGTAAAGACTTCAAAGGTCAAGACATTTCGGAAAAAATGGAGTAATGTTCTAATCTTTACGATTGCGACTGCCATTATTATGGGGACAGCGCTAGGGATGGGAATGCTTCATTTATTAACAGGAAAAGGCGCACGAGAAGAAACCACTGTAATGACTTCGCAGCAACATACGGCGGAAACAGAGCCTAAAGAAACAAGTATGGAAGGACAGAAAGAAGATGCTTCAAAGGTCGGAAATACACATGCAGCATTAGCGCCAATTACATTGTTTTTTGTACAAGGGGGGCTATATTCGTCAGAAGAAAAAGGACAGGCTGCTGTGCAAGAGTGGAAAGAGAATGGTCGCATCGCTGCTCTTAAACCAAATGGAGACAAATATGCACTCGTTGTAGGGATTACGAGTGATGAAAAATCCGCAGGTAAGTTAATGGAACAATATAGGAATGACGGTATACCTGTTTTGAAAAAGAATTGGGAAATTACAGATAAGGCCTTGTTGAAAAACGATAAAGAGCTTGGCATTTTTCTTAGCAAGTTACAGTCCTTATATAGTCATTTTATAAAATATGTATCCAGTATCCAAATGGGAGAGAAAGGAAATCAAGCAGAAATCGCTGCAATTGAAAAAGAATGGAAAGGACTTGAAAAGGAAGGAGCGGCAATAAAACGGAATGATGTAAAGAAATTATATACGTATACATCTGTGGCAGTGCAAACGATTAAGGAAGGAAAGCGAGATAAATCGACAGTAGCAAAGCTGAATCAAGTTGTGATGGATGGGTTGCTTTCTTATGAAAAAATAGTTTCACAAAAAGCGAAATAATATGATAATAGAAGGGAAGAAGTACATATATGCTTCTTTCTTTTCTTTTTGGATGTCATAATAGGTAAAAGAGCTTTATTACTGCGGGGAACATAATAATTTAATTTAGTAGAAGTATGTATGTTTCAAAAAGAAAGTGGTTTTTTATAATTTGTGGGAATGATATTCATTTGATACGATTAATTTATGGTTCTGCTGTATGTAAGACAGAAAGGAGAAAATATGAAAAAACTTATTTTAGCTTCTGGATCACCTCGTCGAAAAGAACTGCTTGAACTTGCAAATGTCCCGTTTGAGGTTGTTGTGAGCGAGGTGGAAGAAACAATAGGCGCATATTCATCACCAGCTGATATTGTAATGGCACTTGCTTTACAAAAAGCATCTGCTGTGGCAGAAACACATGAAGAAAGTATTGTACTAGGTGCAGATACAATTGTTACATATGATTCGCATATTCTTGGAAAGCCTAAAGATGCAGCAGAAGCAAAAGAGATGTTGCAACTTTTATCTGGGAAAACACATGAAGTGTATACAGGTGTTGCCCTTATCTCGAAAGAGAAAACCGTTACTTTCTATGAGCGTACAGAAGTTACATTCTGGGAGTTAACAGAGGAAGAAATTGATGTGTATATTGCAACAAAAGAGCCACTTGATAAGGCAGGAAGTTATGGTATTCAAGGGAAAGGCGCTATTTTTGTTCAACAGATTCAAGGGGATTACTACAGTGTAGTAGGCTTGCCAATTGCACGTCTCGTTCGCGAATTGCAACAGTTTAATAGCGATGCATCCCATGCGTGAATTTGCATGGGGTTTTCTTTGCGAAAAAAATAAGAAGGAGTGACAAGATGAACGGTATTCGTGATGTTTTGAAGGAGGAACAACCACGTGAACGTTTATTTTCGGAAGGAGCAAGCAGTTTATCAAACCGGGAACTTCTGGCGATTTTATTAAGAACAGGATCAAAGGAGGAATCGGTATTAACGTTGGCAGACAAAATTTTACATCACTTTGATGGTTTGCGAATGTTAAAGGATGCTACAATGGAAGAAATAACAAGTATTCATGGCGTCGGAGTAGCCAAGGCATCTCAACTCATCGCCGCCTTCGAACTCGGAAGAAGAATGGTGCGTTTAGAGTACCAGCATCGGTATAGCATTCGAAGTCCGGAAGATTGTGCAAGTTATATGATGGAAGAAATGCGTTTTTTACAGCAGGAACATTTCGTTTGTTTATATTTAAATACAAAGAATCAAGTCATGCATCGACAGACAGTGTTTATTGGAAGTTTAAATGCCTCAATTGTTCATCCGCGTGAAGTGGTGCGCCCATAAGGGTATTTAGAAAATCTGCTATAGCAAAGCAGTAGGGAAATATCACAATCTTTACCCTATCATCAGCCAACTGATCCAAGAGGGAAACCAAATGGGGAGTGTAGCATGTTGGCAAAGCCATAAGTTGTCTAGTTACCAAGGCACGACTGAATGGCGAGATGAAATTCATAGACAAGGATGAAAGCTGAATTGCTTGAATGATAGCTCAAGGGGGACTACGGGGACCTTCAGCGGGAGGTAACGATAAACGCTGTACGAAATATGCATGTTTCTTAAAGACTTCGAGAAACATGAAGTGATACTATTTCGACCATCTTCTATATGGAAGAAAAGAGCGAAAGTCACATCCGAAACTATGAAAGGCTATGTTTCTAAATGTCTAAATGGGGATTGCCTACGTTGGAATGCCATATACAGGCTATGACAATAGTGTTTGAATATCCAATATGGCAACGGAACTCTCGTAGTAGTCCGAGATAGGGAAAGCCTATTACATGGCGAAGGAGAGTAGTTTATCGAGTTTAATACAAAATTGGGAAGGAGCGCGAGGCTCTATGAGAAGTCCAAAAGTAGTATTAAGCACTCTAACTTCCAAATCGCAAAATGAAACGTACGTATTTGAACGATTATACCGAAATTTGTATAATACCGAGTTTTATTTAGAAGCTTATGCTAAACTTTGCCCTAATAAAGGAAGTAATACAAAGGGAATGAATGACGATACAATCGATGGGATGAGCTTACAAAGAATCGAACGTTTAATCGAAAAACTAAAAGAACAAACTTATCAACCACAACCAGCAAGCAGAACATATATCCCGAAGAAAAATGGTCAACCAAGGCCTTTAGGTAGTTCAACATTTGAGGATAAACTGGTGCAAGAAGTTGTTCGGCGAATTTTAGAAAGTATTTATGAACCGCAATTTTCAAATCATTCGCATGGTTTTAGACCAAATCGTAGCTGTCACACGGCTTTAAAAGAAATACGCAACACTTTTACAGGTGCGAGATGGTTCATTGAAGGAGATATAAAAGGGTTCTTCGATAATATCGACCATCATGTATTAGTTGTACTTTTACGAAAACGCATTAGGGATGAAAAATTTATAAATTTAATTTGGAAATTCCTAAGAGCAGGTTATGTAGAAGAATGGACTTTTTATAAAACCTACAGTGGAACACCCCAGGGGGGCATAATGAGTCCTTTATTATCGAATATTTATTTGCATGAATTGGATAAATATGTAGAAGAGTATATGGAATCCTTCAATAAAGATGAAAAGCGTAGCCATAATCTTGTCTATCATAACTTGGCATCAAGAATGAATTATTGTGAAAGTAAACGTAAACGTGATTGGGAACGATTAACTAAAGAAGAAAAAGCTTTATATAAACAGCTACAAAGCCATGATAGCAAAGATTTTTTTGACCAAAATGATTGCCGAATGAAATATGTAAGATATGCGGATGATTTTATTATCGGTGTGATTGGTAGTAAAAAAGAAGCTGAACAAATCAAGAAAGATTTAACTAACTTTCTTGCGATAGAACTCAAATTAAAATTAAGTGCTGAGAAAACATGGATCACGCACAGTCAGAAAAATGCTAGGTTCTTAGGATATGACATTCGAGTAGTAAGAGATTGGCACAGAATGAAGATGTCCAATGGTACGAAGAAACGAAAATTCAACTATGAAACGAAGCTATTCGTACCTCATGAGAAATACATCAAAAAACTCATTGATTTGGGTGCATTAAAAATTGGTAACAACAATGGATGGAAACCTGTTCATCGTCCGTATCTAGTGCATAATGATGACCTTGAAATTCTTCGTACGTATAATGCGGAAATTGAGGGACTGTATAATTATTATCGTTTAGCAAGTAATGTACATGTACTTCAATCTTTCCGTCAAACAATGAAATACAGCATGATTAAAACGTATGCCAATAAATATAAAAGTACCGTCAGGAAAATCAGTATTAAATGTAAGAGAAACGGGAAATTCGGGGTACGTTATGAAACGAAGGATGGTCCTAAAATTGCCTACTTTACGGAACAACGAATGGAAAAAAACTCGGAAATCAAAAGACAGTCGGTAGATATAATCGAAAATACAATCATTTACGGTGGTAGAACAAGTCTCATTGAACGCCTTTTAGCGGAAAAGTGTGAATGGTGTGGTGCAGAAAATGTTCCATTGGAGATGCATCATGTCCATAAGCTCAAAGATTTGAAAGGCAAAAAACGATGGGAACAAACCATGATTGCAAGAAATCACAAGACTATTGCCATGTGTATAAAATGCCACCATGATTTACACAATAGGAAGTTAGATGGATAAATGGAAAGCCGTATACTCTGAGAGGAGTACGTACGGTTTGGAGGGAAGTTCTGGGAAACCTACCTAGGAAACTAGGCAAGGCGCCGGGTTCTTACTCTACTTTAAAGAAGCTTTTCGCCGCGCAGCTGCCTCTATTATATGTCTGCATAATCATCCTTCTGGAGTGCGCCTGCAAGGTGCGTAATTTTAGCGTTTTCTTAGAAAACTAGAACTCCTTACAGTGTTCTATGGTCAGCATCTTACCTTGAGGGGAAACCCATAGAGGGAACATAGCATGATGTGAAAAGGAGAAAAGACGACAAAACTATCTCATGTCGAGTCAGTTCTTCAGACCAAGTGATGTATGGTAAAAGCTACACTGCTTGAAACCTAGACGAATGAGCGATGGGTGCGCCGTTGTCTACGATAGTTAACAGGCAATGAGGACAAAATGGGAGACATATTTTCGCTATGTCTGCTGGGTATCGCCTGAGCCCTGCCCATAGTAAGGTTTGTCCTTCAATCTTCCGCTAGAAGAAACCGTCGAAAGGGATACCTAACCATCACATATCTAAAATTATGTCATAATGCAGGGATTACCTAAGTGCAAGCGCCAATTGGCTATTAGACACAGGTCTATGAAAATTGCATACGGTAACGGAGTCTCCATAGTACTCAACGTTTGCTTGTAATGAGTTTAGCAGGGGGAAGGGAGACAGGTTGATGTTAACGTTAACTAGAAAGGAGTCATGAATATGGCAACCAATCCATTTCGACAGTTAGACGTTATAAGGAATGCCTCTCAAAAAGGAAACGTTATTACGGATTGTTACCGTCTTATGTATAAAAAAGAGTTGTGGATTAAAGCCTATGCAAAACTATATCCAAAGGCAGGAAACCTAACTAAAGGAACTTCTAATGAAACGATAGATGGTTTCAGTTTACAGAAAATAGACGACATAATAGAGCAATTAAAAGCTGGAACTTTCCGTTTTGCACTTATAAGAAGGGGTTACATTCCTACGTCAAATGGGAAAAAGAGAACGCTTGGAGTTCCTAATTTCAAAGATAAGTTAGTACAGGAAGTTATGAGAATGATATTGGAAAGTGTTTATGAACCAATCTTCTCTGAAAACTCACATGGGTTTAGAGAAGGGAGAAGCTGTCACACAGCATTATCTCAAATCAAGAACACATGGAAAGGATTAACATGGTGCATTGAAGGAGATATTAAGGGTTTCTTCGACCGTATTGACCATACTGTACTATTAAAGCTTATCTCCAAGAAAATAAATGACCATCGTTTCTTACTTTTGTTACATAGTGCACTGACTAGTGGAGTTATGGAAAACTGGACGTATCACAAAACGTACAGTGGTACACCACAAGGCGGCATCATTTCTCCTATCTTAGCAAACATCTATCTTCATGAGTTCGACCTGTTTATGGAAAAACAAATGAAGGTATTTGCTAAGGGCAAGTTTAGAATAAGAAATGAGAAGTACATCAAGCTTCGATCAAAAATTAGTACGCTATCACGAAAGATTAAAAGACTTGATGAAAAAAACGGGCATAGTGATTGGAAAGGGAGGAAGGAGTTAATCCTCAATATCCAAGAACTGAAAGTAAAACAAATAGAAGTTCCCTCTATCGACCCAATGGATAGAAACTATCAAAGAATAAAATATGTCCGCTATGCTGACGACTTTGTGATTGGAATTGCTGGCTCAAAACAGAGTGCTATGAAAATGAAGGAAACGATTCAATATTTTCTTGAAAAGGAACTTCACCTTGAACTCAGTGACGAAAAAACACTTGTTACCCATTTGGAAAACCCAATTCCCTTTCTTGGATATCAATTTCACAAATGGAACGAGGTTAAGATTAAACGAGTCACGTATAAAAACCAAAAACATCCATTAAAAAAGAGAACTCTATCGGGTGCGATTAAGTTAGAGATTCCTGAAAAGAAAATCAAAGAATTTGCAATTAAAAACGGATACGGTAATTTAGACAACTTTAAAATTATACACAGGGCAAAACTAATAAACAATTCGGAAATGGAAATTCTCCACACCTACAACGCTGAATTGCGTGGAATTGCAAATTACTATAAGTTAGCGAATAATTATCATCATTTAGATAAACTATTTTATTTAGCCGAAAGTAGTTTCATTAAAACAATCGCTAATAAACGAAGAAGTACCTCTATGAAGGTTGCTTCCAGCATGCGAACACATAAACAAGGCGTGTTATCCCTTGTTAGAAAAAACAAAGACGGCAATGAAAAACTTCATCAGTTCGTAAAGCTAAAAGACCTACCAAAGCATAAAGGTGCAATCAAAACCGACCTACCTGATATTGATATATTGGTTAATACATTGAAATATTCGAGCAGAACAGAATTTGAGCAACGTTTATTAGCAAATCGTTGTGAAGTGTGTGGTACAATAGAAGGTCAGATGGAAGTTCATCATGTCCGTAAATTAAAGGCCTTGAAGACGAAAAAACATTTAACATACTTGGACAAGAAAATGATTGAACGGAATAGAAAAACACTTGTTCTTTGTTATAAATGCCATCATGACCACCATGAGAAGCAAATTCCGATTAATCAACTGGCGAGCCGTATACGCTGAAAGGTGTACGTACGGTTCTGAGGGGGGGATTGTGAAACCTGCTTTGGAGACAAAGTAAGGCGCATGGTTCCTACCCTACGACCCGACACCAAGTCGCGAGGATATTGAAGTAACAAAGCGACTGGTAGAATGCGGTAAGATTATTGGAATCGAAGTCATCGATCATATTATTATAGGTGACCATAAATTTGTTAGTTTAAGGGAAAAAGGTCATATTTAAGACTATGCTTTTTACTTATTTTGTTTTATAATGTGATTTATGAGTTTTTTGTAGATAAATGTCTATAGTAAAGAATGGAAAATATAAAAACGTACTGTTTTATTATAAATATAAAGTAAGAAAATGAGTCCGTGAAGATGAGAAAGGAAGATAGATGACATGTTTGGATTTGGTGGTTTTACTCGTGATCTTGGAATAGACTTAGGAACAGCGAATACGCTTGTATATGTAAAAGGAAAAGGTGTTGTATTACGCGAACCTTCAGTTGTAGCATTGCAAACTGATACGAAGCAAATCGTTGCGGTTGGTAGTGACGCGAAACAAATGATTGGTCGTACACCAGGAAATGTCGTAGCTTTGCGACCAATGAAAGATGGTGTAATTGCTGATTATGAAACGACAGCAACAATGATGAAGTATTATATTCAACAAGCACAAAAATCAAATGGATTTTTCTCTCGTAAGCCATATGTAATGGTATGTGTTCCATCTGGTATTACAGCGGTTGAAAGACGTGCGGTAATCGATGCAACTCGCCAAGCTGGTGCACGCGATGCATATCCAATCGAAGAACCATTTGCAGCAGCAATCGGTGCCAACCTACCTGTCTGGGAACCAACTGGTAGTATGGTTGTTGATATCGGTGGGGGTACAACAGAAGTTGCCATCATTTCACTAGGTGGTATCGTAACAAGTCAATCTGTTCGTGTCGCTGGTGATGATATGGATGATTCTATCATTCAATATATTAAAAAGAACTACAATTTAATGATTGGGGAAAGAACAGCGGAAGCTTTAAAAGTGGAAATTGGATCTGCTGGAGAACCAGAAGGTGTAGAACCAATGGAAATCCGTGGTCGTGACCTAGTAAGCGGTTTACCAAAAACAGTGTTAATTAAGCCGGAAGAAATTGCAGAAGCTTTAAAAGATACAGTAGATGCAATTGTAGAATCAGTTAAAAATACATTAGAAAAAACACCACCTGAGTTAGCAGCGGACATTATGGATCGTGGTATCGTATTAACAGGTGGCGGTGCATTGCTTCGTAACTTGGATAAAGTAATTAGTGAAGAAACGAAAATGCCAGTTTTAGTTGCGGAAAATCCATTGGATTGCGTGGCAATTGGAACAGGTAAAGCGTTAGATAATATTGACCTTTTCAAAACTGCTCGTTAATATTTCAAATACAAAATCAATGAAATTAAGAGGGTGTGAACGTGCCACAGTTTTTCTTGAACAAAAGATTAATTGTTTTGCTAGTTAGTATTATTCTCCTCGTGGCATTGATTGGAATCTCATTGAAAGAACGGAAGAGTCTAACATGGCCAGAGCAGTTTGTAAAAGATACTGTCGGTGTTGTAGAACGTGTATTCCAAAAGCCAGCGAGTTATGTTGCCGGATTCTTCGAAAATGTAGAGGATATAAAGCGCACGTATGAAGAAAATAAACAGTTGAAAGAAAAATTAGACAAGTATGCGACTTTATCTACAGATTTAAAGAGGATTGAAGAAGAAAATAAAGAGTTACGTGAAGTAATTGGTGCGAAAGATTCGCTTAGAGACTATAAGCCAACGCAAGCAACTGTTATTTCTCGTAACCCAGACAAATGGTATGATTTAATTGGAATCGATAAAGGAGCTCAGCAAGGAATTAAAAAAGATATGGCAGTTATAACTGCAAGAGGCTTAGTAGGGCGTGTGAAGAGCGCGTCTCAATTTACATCAACAGTCGAATTGCTAAGTTCTATGAATCGTACCAATCGTGTCTCAGCTGTTGTTCAAGGACAAGAAGAGAACATTTCTGGGTTAATTGAAGGATATGATAAAGAAAAGCAATTGCTTCTTTTTACAAAGATTTCATCAGGCGCAAAAGTAGAAAAAGGACAGATGGTTGTCACATCTGGTCTTGGTGATATTTTCCCTGAAAACTTACCTATTGGGGAAATTGTAGAAGTAGAGCCGGATGCATACGGATTAACTCAAACAGCTTATGTAAAGCCTGCTGCGGATTTAAATGATGTGCACCAAGTAATGGTTGCAAAAAGAGTGAAGCCTTCAGCAGAGTTAGAACAGTAAGGGGGAGCAGAGATGACGATTTTAAAACGAGCAATTCTTCCCCTTCTGCTTCTTTTTTTCTTTTTATTTGAAAATATGTTTGCTACGGTTGTGCCAACGGAACTATTTTGGAAAGATACGATAGCAGTACCGCATTTCTTTATGATTGTCCTATGTTTTATTACTGTTTATTACGGCCCTCTTCAAGGTGTTTATTATGGGCTGTTATTCGGTTTTTTATTTGATATTGTATATACAGAGCTAGTTGGTGTATACATATTTGCTTATCCGATTTTAGCGTATCTTGTTTATAGTACGATGAGAATTTTACAGTTGAATCTATTTATTGTTTCTTTTATCGTATTGGCAGGAATAGCAGCATTAGAGTATTATGTATATGGATTTTTATCGTTATTAGGACGTATTCATGTACCAGCAAATATTTTTTTCACAGATCGTCTCCTTGCTACTGTATTGTTAAATGGAATTTTCTTATTGATAGTTTGTTTCCCACTGAGACGATATCTTGTACGTCTATCAAAGGCGATGGAAGAAAGAGAAAAAAGGATTTTCTGAGTTTATGTCGAATTGAATCGGTGGGGTGAACTTTAGTGGACGAAAAAAAGCAACAGAACATAACAATAAAAGGGACGAAAGATGGACTAACACTTCATTTAGATGATTGCTGTTCATTTACTGAATTACTGCAAGAATTAGACGAAAAACTATCTACTCATTATTATGATGGTGATGGGCGTTCATTAATTGAAGTACATGTTAAGGTAGGGAATCGATATTTAACAGAGGTACAACAAGAAGAAATTCGTACCTTAATTCGCAATAAGAAAAACCTTGTTGTGGATTCCATTGAAAGTGATGTGATTACCAAGGCAGAAGCTATAGCTTGGAAAGAAGAAACAGAAATTGTCCCTATTTCCAAAATTGTTCGCTCAGGTCAAGTTTTGCATGTAAAAGGAAATCTATTATTAATTGGAGATGTTAATCCAGGCGGAATGGTTATCGCTGGGGGAAATATTTTTGTCGTTGGCTCATTGCGCGGAATTGCACATGCTGGATATTATGGAGATAAAGATGCTGTTATTGCGGCATCCGTCATGAATCCGATGCAGCTCCGAATAAGTGATGTGACAATGCGGGCTCCGGAAGAGAAAGAAGACGGAGCAGAGACGGCAGAATGTGCATATATTAATGAGGACAATCACATTGTTGTCGATCGCCTGCAACTTCTCACTCATCTTAGACCTAATTTAACAAAGTTAGAAAGGGGAATTGTATAGCTGTGGGAGAGGCAATAGTAATTACATCTGGAAAAGGCGGGGTAGGCAAAACTACAACGTCTGCAAACATTGGTACAGCCTTGGCATTATCCGGGAAAAAGGTATGTTTAATTGATACGGATATTGGACTAAGAAACTTAGATGTAGTCATGGGGCTAGAAAATCGGATTGTATTTGATCTTGTTGATGTCGTTGAAGGGCGTTGCCGCTTACCTCAAGCCCTTATTAAAGATAAGCGCTTTGATGAGCTTTATTTATTACCTGCAGCACAAACGAGTGATAAATCCGCGGTAACACCTGAACAAATGGATGAATTGATACAAGTATTACGTCAAGATTATGATTACATATTAATTGATTGTCCTGCTGGTATTGAGCAGGGATTCAAAAATGCAGTGGCAGGTGCAGATAAAGCGATTGTTGTCACTACACCAGAAGTATCTTCTATGCGCGATGCTGATCGTATTATCGGGCTTTTAGAAAAAGAAGATATTGAACCACCGAAACTTATCATTAACCGTGTACGCAGTCACATGTTGCATGAGCAAGATATGCTAGATGTGGACGAAATTGTACGTATGTTATCAATTGAGCTTCTTGGGGTTGTTGCAGATGATGATGATGTCATTCGGGCTACGAATACAGGTGAACCTGTTGCGCTGCAACCAAACGGAAAAGCAGCATTAGCTTATCGGAATATTGCAAGACGCTTGTTAGGGGAAAATGTCCCATTACAAACGCTCGAGCAAGAAAAGGTATCTGTCTTTACAAAAGTAAAGAATTTCTTCGGAATTCGTTAAAAGCACTTCGTATATATGCGGAGTGCTTTCTTTTTTCTTCTCATGAATATCTTTCTTTTAGCGTTCATACATATGTACAAACTATATAAAATTACATGGCTGCACGATAGTAGCTGTTTTGCAGTTTGACAAAAGGTGAAAAAAGGAAGGAGAAAAGATGAAAAATAGACGTATAGAAGAAATTCGAAAGCGGATTGCAAAGAGGAAAGAGGAACAAGAGCGGTTAGAGGAAGAACAATATTTTTCTGGTGAAGATTTTAATGGGGAAACGCTATTGATTGAAGAGGGGGAAAAGGAATTTCATCCTCTCTTTCGTAAGGATATCTTTTTATTTAAAGTATTATTAGCAGCTATATTGGTGTTATCAGTGGCCATCTTATTTAAAAATGCCCCTCCGTCTTTTGATGGAGCGCGAGTCGTTGTAACGAAAGTAATGAAGGAGGAATTTCAGTTCGCTGCTGTGTCAAAATGGTACGAGGACCAATTTGGAAAGCCGCTAGCTTTTTTACCTACAAGTGAGAAGAAGCAAAATACGCAGCAAAAAAACTACGCGGTTCCAGCTTCAGGAAAAGTGACAGAAGGATTTCAAAAAAATGGGCAAGGTGTACTTGTGCAAACAGTTATAAGTGCAACTGTTGAGTCGGTAAATGAAGGGGTCGTTATTTTTGCTGGAAAAAAAGAAGGTCTTGGGAATACGATTGAAATTCAACATGCAGATGGTACTGAATCTTGGTATGGCAATTTAGGAGAAATGTCAGTGAAATTATATGATTATGTTGAAAAGAAACAAAAAATTGGAACAGTGAGTAATGATGATAAAAATAAAAACGGTAAGTTTTATTTTGCCATCAAAAAGAATGAAAAATTTATTGATCCAATTCAGGTGATCTCATTTGATTAAATATAGGGAAGTACTGTCTAAAATTACAATACATCCATTGTTTTGGGTAATTATAGCAGTTGGTATTTTTACGGCGCGTTTTAAAGAACTATTACTTTTATTTTTTATTGTTCTCATTCACGAGCTAGGCCATGCTTTTGCAGCTGCTCATTACAAATGGAGAATTAAGCAAATACAGCTTTTGCCGTTTGGTGGTGTAGCAGAACTTGAAGAGCATGGGAATAAACCTTTGAAGGAAGAGCTTGTTGTCATGATAGCGGGGCCAATTCAACACGCATGGATGATTGGCATGGCATATGTTTTTTATAAAACTGGGTGGGTTCCTCAAGATTTGTATCAATTTTTTGTGTGGAATAACGTCATTATTTTAAGTTTTAATTTACTTCCTATTTGGCCGCTTGATGGTGGAAAGATTGTCTTTAATGTATTATCGCATCAATTTCCTTATTTACAAGCACATGACAAGATGATGAAAATATCATGTGTTTTTTTTAGTGTAATATTAGGGTGGCAACTCATTTGGAATAAGAATAATATTATGATGTGGGTACTTCTTCTGTTTTTAGCGATTTCGTTGTATCAAGAATGGAAGCAACGAAGATATGCATTTATGCGCTTTTTATTAGAGCGTTACTATGGAAATAAACGCGAAATTGAAAAGATTTCTCCTATTGAAGTAAATAGAGAGGATCGGTTATATACGATTTTTACAAAGTTTCGAAGGGGCTATAAACATTCAATTATTGTACATGGTAAATATAAAGAGCATTATACACTGGATGAAAATGAATTGCTGTATGCATATTTCACTGAAAAACGTACAACATCATCTGTGGAAGAGTTAATCGGTTAGTGTTGACGATGGCACTAACCTTTTATAATGTAAGAAGAAAAAATGAAAAAGTGAGGAAGGTATTTTGAAGACGTTATATATTAACTATACAGGTTCGGAAAAGAGAGTGGCAATAGAAGAAAAACAAAAGATTGTTGAACTTTCGTGGCACCGCAATGGAGATGAGGAAAGTGTTGGATATATTTATGTTGGACGTGTTGTAAGAACAATTGCTGGTATGAATGCGGCATTTGTAAATATCGGTTTAGAAAAACATGCTTATCTTTCTTACGACGATGTTCCAAAGTCGTACCGAGTTCATGAAGGACAAGCTATACTCGTACAAGTAGTAAAAGAAGCAATCGACACAAAAGGTCCAAAATTAACGGCGAATATAGAATTTACCGGGAAATATGTCGTTTATATGCCCTATGATGAAATGCGTGCCGTTTCCCGGAAAATAAAAAGTCAAAAAAAGCGGAAAGATTTGTTTGCAATTGAGGTAGAAGGATCAGGAGGATATATCTTTCGCTCGGCATGTGAGAAAGGAACAATTGCTGATATAAAAGCTGAAATGGAACACTTTCAACAATTATTTGAAGAACTAAAAAGAAAAGAAGGGGGCGGAAAGGCACCAGTATTAGTTCATCGTCCAGCTACTTTTTTAGATCGTATATTTCAAGAAAACCCTACCGAATCGATTGAGAAAGTGGTTGTAGATACAAGAGAACCGGTAAGAGAGTTAGAAAATAAGCTAGGTAAAGAAAAAGTGTTTTTTTATCGTGAAAAGTCATCCATGTTTAGCCATTATGGTATCGAGAGAGAGATTGAAAAAGCATTACAAAAAATTGTTTGGTTGCAAAATGGTTCCTATTTAATTATAGAACAGATGGAGACAATGACAGTTATTGATGTAAACACTGGGAAATTTACTGGGAAACAAGATTTACAAGATACAGTTGTACGAACAAATGAAATAGCTGCTGAAGAAATTGCTCGTCAGTTACGGCTGCGTGATATTGGGGGAATGATATTAATTGATTTCATCAATATGAAAAAGGAAGAGGATCAGGAGAGAATACGTGAGAAATTAATAATGGCTTTGCAGGACGACCGTACATATACGAGGGTTCTTGGGTTTACCGAGCTCGGCATTTTAGAAATGACACGTAAGCGCAAAAAACAGTCACTGCGTGATATATTATTAGAAGATTGTACGAAATGCATGGCAACAGGGTATAGTATTTCAAATGAAACAATTGTGTATGAACTAGAAAGAGAATTGCTCTCATATAGTCACGTAGAAGATGAAGCGGTACTTATTGCAGCGCCGAAAGCTGTGCAAAAAATATTTTTACAAAAAGAATTACAAAAAAATATTCCATTTCAAATTTATTTTAAAGAGGAAGAAATAGAAAAGTACGCACTTATTAGATTTGGAACGAAGCAGGAGATGATAGATAGGAAAAATAGTTAGTAGAACATTTGTTGACAATAGTCAATGATTCATGGTAACATCTTTATGTTATAGTTTATAGCACCTAAATGGCTATATACTACAACCGCACAATGCAGGTGTAGAAACGACAGTTTATGTCTACCTCGTGTTGGCGAGTCTTAGTAATTATGAGGAGGTGCAAGTATGTACGCAATTATCGAAACAGGTGGCAAACAAATCAAAGTTGAAGCTGGTCAAGAAATCTACATTGAAAAATTAGATGTTGAAGCTGGTGAAACTGTTACTTTTGACAAAGTTCTTTTCGTTGGTGGCGAAAACGTAAAAGTTGGTAGCCCAGTTGTAGAAGGTGCAACAGTTACTGCGAAAGTTGAAAAACACGGTCGCGCTAAGAAAATCATCGTTTTCAAATACAAAGCGAAAAAGAACAATCGTAAAAAACAAGGTCATCGTCAACCTTACACTAAGCTAGTTGTTGAAGCAATCAACGCTTAATTCTGGTTAAGATGATTAAAATTACGATTAATCGTACGAAATTAGGAAATATCCAATCATTTAAAATGACTGGGCACGCCGATTATGCGCCGCATGGACAAGATCTTGTCTGCGCTGGAACAACTGCGGTTGTGTTCGGATCTATAAATGCTGTGGAAGTCCTTTGTAATGTAGAGGCAACGATTGAACTTGGAAGTGATGGTGGATTTTTAACGTATGAACTGCCTAATGATTTAGACGCTCATACGATGGAAAAGGCACAAACACTGTTAGAGGGATTAGTTGTTTCACTTAAGACGATTGAACTTGATTACGGAAAATATATCCGATTAATAGAAAAAGTACGGGAGGTGTAATATATGTTAAGATTAGATCTTCAGTTTTTCGCATCTAAGAAAGGTGTAGGTAGTACAAAGAACGGTCGTGACTCTCAGTCAAAACGTCTTGGTGCTAAACGCGCAGATGGCCAAATGGTTACAGGTGGTTCAATTCTTTACCGTCAACGCGGTACAAAAATTTACCCAGGTGTTAACGTTGGTCGTGGTGGCGATGACACTTTATACGCGAAAGTTGACGGCGTAGTACGCTTCGAGCGTCTTGGCCGTGACCGCAAACAAGTGAGCGTATATCCTGTTGCTCAAGAAGCATAAGAAACTCACGGAAAACTCTAACCTGAGTGCAGGTTAGAGTTTTTCTATATTAAGGAGTATCTGAATGAAAGAAAAATGGACAATTATAGATGCGTTGCGTCATGCAAGACATGATTGGCTCAATCGTATGCAAATGATTAAAGGAAACCTTTCCCTTGGAAGAGTGGAAGAGATTCATAGGCTTATCGATCATTTTGTCCAAGAAGCGAGACAAGAATCCAATCTGATCGGGCTATCTATGCTTTCGTTTTCAGAATGGATTTTAACATATAATTGGAAACAGCAACCGTGCTTATTGGAGTATGAAGTATTAGGAGAACTACATAACTTATCTCATCTTGATGAGGTAGTATGCATATGGACGGAAGAATTTTTCTCAATGCTTCAGCATAGTTTAGACGTTTATGTTGAAAATTATGTTTGTATTACAATTGAATGTGACGCGGAGAATGCTCGTTTCTTTTTTGATTTTCGTGGCAAGCTAACGAATGTAGAGAAGTTACAAACGTGGCTTGCAAATAAAAAAAGTGAATGGTGTTCCATTTCTTATACAGTCCGAGATGATGAAGTCTCGGTCATATTACAACCAATTGAAAAAAGTGTGGTGAAATAAT
This sequence comes from Bacillus cereus group sp. BfR-BA-01430, assembly GCF_022663115.1. Classification (NCBI taxonomy): domain Bacteria; kingdom Bacillati; phylum Bacillota; class Bacilli; order Caryophanales; family Bacillaceae; genus Bacillus; species Bacillus cereus group sp. BfR-BA-01430. The sequence continues at coordinate 53,563 of NZ_JAKUEW010000012.1, read as the reverse complement.
GTTTGTAGATCAGGTCAAAATATACGTAAAAGCTGGAGACGGCGGAAACGGGATGGTTGCGTATCGTCGTGAAAAGTATGTTCCAAAAGGTGGTCCAGCAGGTGGAGACGGTGGTAAAGGTGCAGATGTTGTTTTCCAAGTAGATGAAGGATTACGTACATTAATGGATTTCCGCTATCAACGTCATTTCAAGGCTGGCCGCGGGCAACATGGTATGAGTAAAAACCAACATGGCCGTAAAGCTGATGATTTAATCGTAAAAGTTCCACCAGGGACAGTTGTGAAAGATGTGGAAACGGGGCATATTCTTGCTGATTTAGTAACGCATGGACAATCAGCGGTTATTGCTAAAGGTGGCCGCGGTGGTCGTGGTAACTCACGCTTTGCGACTCCTACAAATCCGGCTCCAGAAATTGCTGAGAATGGTGAACCAGGCCAAGAACGTGATGTTATCTTAGAACTGAAAGTATTAGCAGATGTTGGGCTTGTTGGATTTCCAAGCGTTGGGAAATCAACGCTATTATCTGTCGTATCATCAGCGCGTCCAAAGATTGCAGAATATCACTTTACAACCATTGTGCCAAACCTTGGTGTTGTCGAAACAGGTGATAATCGCAGCTTCGTTATGGCTGACCTTCCAGGGCTTATTGAAGGTGCCCATGCAGGTGTTGGACTTGGACATCAGTTCTTGCGTCATATTGAGCGTACACGCGTTATTGTACATGTCATTGATATGTCTGGTTTAGAAGGACGCGATCCATATGAGGATTATGTCACAATTAATAATGAATTAAAAGAATATAATCTGCGTTTAACAGAGCGTCCACAAGTTGTTGTTGCAAACAAAATGGATATGCCAGATGCAGAAGAAAACTTACAAGCATTTAAAGAAAAAGTCGGAGATGAAGTGAAAATCTTCCCAATCTCTGCAGTAACAAAACAAGGTGTTCGTGATTTGCTATTTGAAGTTGCGAACTTATTAGAAACGACACCAGAATTCCCAGTACATGATGTTGTAGACGAATCAGAAGCAACTGTTATGTACAAATTTGAGACGGAAGGTGTTAAATTTAACATTACGCGTGAGAGCGATGGCTCGTTTGTTATCTCTGGTTATGATATTGAGAAAACATTCAAGATGACAGACTTCTCGCGTGATGAGTCTGTACGTCGCTTTGCTCGACAAATGCGTGGTATGGGTATTGATGAAGCGCTTCGTGCACGTGGTGCAAAAGACGGAGATATTGTAAAAATTCTTGAATATGAATTTGAATTTATTGATTAAGACTGCCGAAATATGCAGTCTTTTTTTATTCTGTAAAAATCTGCTTTGTATAGGGAAAAATCCCTATTCACGACAGTTTCAATTTATAATAGAAAAGGAATAATTTTTTTATGGGGAGAAAAAACATGTATAAAATATTAATTGTAGAAGATGATGAGAAAATTGCGGGAATATTAGAGGAACATTTAGAAAGATATGACTATCAATCATTTAGAGCAAATGATTTACGTCATATAAAGGATGAGTTTGTAAAAGTAAATCCACATCTCGTATTACTGGATATTAATTTACCTTATTTTGATGGCTTCTATTGGTGTCGTCAAATCCGTACTGTATCGAATGCACCGATTATTTTCGTTTCTGCGAGAACAGGAGAAATGGATCAAGTCATGGCAATTGAGAATGGCGGAGATGATTATATTACAAAGCCATTTCATTTAGATATCGTCATGGCAAAAGTGAAGAGTGCACTGCGCCGTGGGTATGGGGAGTATGCTTCTGCTGCTGAGAGTGATTGTTTAGGTGTAAATGGACTGTTATTATTCCCATCTCAGCACATTATAGAGTGGCAGGGGCAACAAACGGAACTGACAAAAAATGAATTTTACTTATTAGAGTGTTTAATGAAACAAGCGGATCAATATGTAATGCGTGAAGAGCTGTTAGAAGCTTTGTGGGATGAAGTATCTTTTGTTGATGATAATACATTAACTGTAAATGTAAAACGCGTAAGGAAGAAATTAGAGGAGCTAGGTATTAAAAATGCAATTGTAACGAAACGTGGATACGGTTACGCACTTCTTACAGAGTGGGGCGAAGGGCATGAAGGTTAAAACGTACTTGATCGACCGCTTTTCTTTCATTTTATCTTATATTGTAAGCCTTTGTTTATTTGGACTTGTATTGCAGTTGCAAAGTCTGTTAGAAAAAGAGTCAATTGACTGGGGTACGTGGTTATATGGGCTTTTATTAGGGACAGTTGTGTTTACTGTATACCTCATTTACGATTACCGAAAACGAAGTGTGTTTTTAAAGAGAATCAAAAAATATGTTGCTGGCGGAAATACATTACATGATTCTTTACTTATTGATGAATCTTATACGTCAGAACAAGAGATGGTCGTTGAGGCTTTCACTTTGCTCAGACAGCAATATATGAATGAAGTTCAGAAACAGCATGCGAAAGAAGAGCAACAAATGATATTTATGAACCAATGGATTCATCAAATGAAAACACCGGTATCTGTTATTGAATTATTATTGCAGAAGTTTGGTAAAGAACATCGTGAAGCGAGAGTAACAGTTGAAAGTATTCGCGAAGAAAACAATCGCATACTAAATGGTTTAGATTTAGCATTACATATGGCAAGGCTAGAGCAATTTGCAAAAGATTATAAAATAGAAGTAGTAAATGTTATAGATATTATTCGAGGGATTATTAATGAAAATCGAAAATCTTTCATTCAATCGTCAGTATTTCCGAAAGTGATGTTTGAAGAAGATGTTTGTATGGTTGCATCTGATAGAAAATGGTTGAGCATTGCTATAGGTCAAATTGTTGTAAATGCAATTAAGTATACAAAAATTTCAGAAGCAGAGAAAAAAGTAATTCAATTTCAAATTGAAGAGAAAGACAAAAAGGTGTTATTACATATTAAGGACAATGGAATTGGTATTCCAGAGCAAGATGTAAAGCGTATATTTGATCCGTTCTTTACAGGAACAAATGGCCGCAAAACGCGGGAAGCGACTGGGATGGGTTTATATATTACGAAGGAAATTTGCGATCATTTACATCATGGAATGTATGTTCACTCGGCTGAAGGAGAAGGAACGACCTTTACGTTCCAATTTGCAAAAGATGAAGAATACCATACATTAATGAGAAAAATGACAAAACTGTAAGATAACAAACTGTTTTGTAAGGGAAATCACTCGTTTCTTTTTCTTATTTTTCTTATAGTAAATGTAAGAAGAAAACACATAGGGGGATTAGAAATGAGTGTTCTTGAAGTAAAAGGGTTAACGAAGGTGTATCAATCGAAAGGTTCAGTAGCGACGACTGCTTTAAATGATATAAATTTTAAAATTGAAGAAGGCGAATTTGTAGGGATTATGGGTCCTTCGGGGAGCGGGAAAACAACGCTTTTAAATTTATTAGCAACAATTGATAAGCAAACTTCAGGTCATGTGCTTGTAAATGGGGAAGAAATGAATCAAATGCGTGCTGCAAAATTAGCAGAGTTTCGTCGTACACATTTAGGATTCATCTTCCAAGATTTCAACTTACTTGATACGTTATCCATTAAAGAAAACATCATTTTACCGCTTGTAATGGCAAAGAAATCTGTAAATGAAATTGATACAAAAGTACTGGAAATTGCGAAGTTTTTAAACATCGAAGGCATTTTAAATAAGAAAGTATACGAAGTATCAGGCGGACAACAACAACGTGCAGCAGCAGCGAGAGCGATCATTCATGAACCGACGTTAATTTTAGCAGATGAGCCAACTGGAAACTTAGATTCGAAGTCAGCGAAATCATTAATGGGCGCTTTGCAAGATTTACACGAACAAAAGAAAGTAACGATTGCAATGGTAACGCACGATCCAGTAGCGGCTAGTTATTGCGAACGCATCCTTTTCATTCGAGATGGAGAAATTTTTTCAGAAATATATAAAGGAAAAACGAAACAAGCTTTTTTCCAAGAAATTTTAGACGTACTTGCGATGCTAGGAGGAGAATATCATGAACTTTCGCCAGCTCGCGCTTAATAACGTAAAAGGAAATTGGCGTAATTATAAAGCGTTTCTTATAAGTAGTTGTTTATCGATTGTCGTATTTTTTATGTATGCTTCCTTCATTTATCATCCAGATGTTGTAGGCGGTAATATTAGTATGAGAACGATGATTACAAAAGGATTAGAATCGATGAACTATATTGTAGTCATCTTCTCAGCACTCTTTATTTTATATGCAAATTCAACATTTTTACGAGCAAGAAAAAAAGAGTTTGGCCTATTAACATTAATAGGCGGAACAAAATCTCAACTTAGCCGAATGATTATATTAGAGCAACTGATGTTAGGGAGTATTGCAATTGTAGTAGGTATTGGGATTGGAATGCTTTGCTCAAAATTGTTCTTCCAAGCATTAAGCGTATTATTAAAAATAGATGAAACACTTCCACTCGTATGGAATAGTAAAGCAGTTCTTATTACAGCTAGTGTATACTTTATTCTCTTTTTAATCCTATCATTGTTTAGCGTTTGGACAGTAGGGCGCTTGCAAATTATTGATTTATTAAGAGAAGCAAGAAAACAAAAAGTAGAGCCGTTTGCATTTACATGGTTATGTGTAGTTGGGATAGGATGTATCATTGTTGCGTATGTCCTTTGTTTCCAAGTAACAATTATGAATTTTATCATGTATTTCTTACCAATTGTAGGACTGACAATTGGCGGAACGTATTTACTATTTACACAAGGTAGTACAGTTGTATTAAAAGCATTACAAAAAAGAAAGCAATCTTTTTATACGTATCCAAATATGTTTGTTCTTAGCAACCTTATATATAAAATGAAAGATAATGCTCGTTTTCTATTTGTCATTTCTATCATTACGGCAGTTGTTTCTTCAGCAGTTGGTACGCTTTATGTATACTTTGAGGATATGAGTTATAAAACGGTAGTCAAAACTCCACATGCTATTTCATATGAGGAAAAGGGGTTAAATACACATAGTCTTATTAAGGAAGAAAAAGTACAAGAGGTTGTAAAAAAGCATGGGTTTGAAGATGCACGAAAAGTAACCTACGTAAAACTACCAGCAACGCAAAAAGTAACGATATTTAACAAAGAACATGAAGTACCGATGACGATTATTTCAGAAAAAGAATATAACGCGGAAGTACGTAAACAAAGTAGAGAGCAAGTTAGAGAGGTTCATAATGCACCAGGTAGTGCAACGATGGTTATGGTTGATATGGCAAATGAACTGATGAAGATAGATCGTACGAAACCGTATGAATTTACAATTAACGGACAAAAACAGTCTGTTCAGTTAAATAGCCCAACTTCATTTTCTGTTTTTAATGATAGTGAATATCTCATTGTGAATGATCAAGATTTTGAGAAATATGAAAAACTCGTACCAGATGAAGAAAAGACGAAATATTACGGTTATTATATTGAAGATTGGAAAAGTACAGAAAATCTTGTATTAGATTTAAAAAAGGAAATTGCACCAGAAAAGCAAGGAGAATTGAGAAATTCAGTGTTTGCTTATAAAGATATAAGAGAAGGTGGAGCAATTACAATGTTCATCGGTTTCTTCGTAGCAGTACTGTTCTTCTTCTTCGCTTGTAGTATGACATACTTTAAATGGTTTAACGATAAAGAACAAGATCGTATTCAATTTAAATCGTTAAAGAGAATCGGTATGACAGATAAAGAGATTCGTAAAATTGCAATTCGACAAATGGGTGTTATCTTCTTTATCCCGATTTTAATCGGTTCCATTCATAGTGGGTTTGCTCTTCATACGTTAGGAAAAATGCTCTATATCGATTTATGGAAATCAGGTGCGATTGTAATTGGAGCATACATTTTAGCTTCTGCTATTTACTTTATGATCGCGCAAAGAGGATATTTAAAACACGTAAAAAGCTAGGGAAACCTCTAGCTTTTTGCCTATGTAGTAAGTTACGGGAGGACGATAGATGAACATTCGACAACTAGCGCTGCAAAATATAAAGGGGAATTGGCGTAATTATAAAGTATTTTTCTTAAGCAGTTGTTTTGCAATATTTGCATCTTTTGCATATATGTCTGTTATTGTACATCCATATATGCAAGAGACGATGTGGTATCAAAATGTACGCTGGGGACTTATCATATGTAATGTTATCATTATTTCTTTTTTTATCATATTTATTTTGTATTCTACTTCTATCTTCATAGAAGCACGTAAAAAAGAATTAGGGTTATATATGTTAATGGGAGCGACGAAGTCTAACGTAATAGGAGTGATGATGACCGAGCAAATATTGATTGGAATTTTTGCTAATATTTTCGGTATCGGTCTTGGTATGATCTTTTTAAAACTCTTTTTTATGGTATTTAGTATGTTACTTCGCCTTCCGAAAGAACTCCCTGTCATATTTGACGTGAGAGCGATTGGTGTAACGCTTGTTACATATATGGTCGTTTTTATTCTATTATCTTTTATAAGTGCTTTACGTATATGGAATATAAAAATCATTCGGTTATTGAAAGAATTTCGAATAGACAAAAAAGAGAAGAAAACATCAAAGTGGCTTTGTCTATTCGGTTTTGCTTGTTTAGGGACGGGATATGCGTTAGCGCTACAAGTGACGATGACAACGATAGCATTATACTTTTTTCCTGTATCTATACTTATCTTTGTTGGAACGTATTTTTCTTTTACACACGGCATTACCCAATTGTTAGAAATAATAAAACGAAATAAAAAGATTATGTATACATATCCGTATTTATTTATAGTGAATCAATTGTCACATCGAATGAAGGAAAATGGTCGCTTTTTCTTTATATTGTCTATGGCAACAACGTTTGTAGTTACGGCGACAGGTACAGTATTCTTATATTTTTCTAGCATGCAAGATATGTGGCGAGGCGGAGGGGTACACTCATTTTCGTACATAGAAAAGGGTACTTCATCTCATGAAGTTTTCGAAAAAGGAATGGTTGAAAAATTACTGCATCAATATGGGTATGATGATTTTCAATATATGAGTTTTGTTGGAGTATATGTATCCTTTCAGTCTAGTAAGGGAGAAACAGAAATAGCAACGCTGATGAAGGAAAGTGAATACAATCAAGAGGCAAGAAAACAAGGACAGAAAACGTATCATCCTAAAAAAGGAACCGTTACACTTGTTTATTATAATAAATACAACCATCCAAATATATACAATCAAAAAGAGATTCAATTACAAGTAATGAATCAAACATATCCATTTGTATATAACGGTCAGAAAGAAGGGATAGCATTTAACTATCACCCTTCGCACATTAATGGTCTGTTTTTCGTCATGAATGATGAGGATTTTGCTAGTATTGCAAATAAGGTTCCGGATTCTGGAAAAATAATATATAGAGGTTATATATTATCAAATATTGAAAATTCAAGGGAATTAAATGCAGATTTACGGAAACATATGAAACAAAATGCGAATGATACATTTCGAAATAATATGGAGTTATATGTGAATATGAAAGAGTTCGGCGATATTACTCTATTTATCGGCTCATTCATTAGTATATTATTCTTCCTTACATCATGTAGCATTGTATATTTTAAATGGTTTCATAATATTGCATCGGATAGAAAGCAGTATGGTGCGCTCTCTAAACTTGGAATGACGAAGGAAGAAGTGTGGAAAATTTCTCGCTGGCAACTAAGTATGTTATTTTTTGCGCCTATTATAGTAGGGAGTATGCATAGTGCAGTTGCGTTATATACATTTCATAATACAATCTTTATAGAAGGTGCATTAAGAAAAGTATGCTTATTCATTCTATTTTATCTTGTTGCATGCATTGTTTATTTCTTCTTCGCTCAAAGAGAATATAGAAAACATATTAATTAAAAAATGTTAGTCTGTTTTAAATATTCGAAATTTACATAGAAGAATATAAAAAAATATGGTATAACAGTAAGAAAACGAAAAAGAGAGGGAAAAGACGATGATTCGAGTTGGCTATTTAGGACCAGAAGCAACATTTACAAATATGGCGGTGAGTCGTTTTTTTCCGGAAGCAGAGCATACACCATATAGAACAATTCCAGATTGTATGGATGCAGCGGCAAATGGAAATGTAGATTTTGCCGTTGTACCGCTAGAAAATGCGATAGAAGGTTCTGTTAATATTACCATTGACTATCTTGTACATGAGCAGCCGCTCTTTATTGTAGGAGAAATTACCGTACCGATTCAGCAACATTTACTTGTGCATCCAAATTATGAAGAAACATGGAAAGATGTGTATGCTGTATGCTCCCATCCGCATGCTATTGCACAATGTCATAAATTTTTAAATGAAAAATTAAAAGGAATAACAGTTCGAGATATGACTTCTACGAGTGCAGCGGCACAATATATGAAAGAACACCCAGAAGAAAAAATCGCAGCTATTGCAAATGAAGCAGCTGCCGAAAAATATGGATTAACAATTGTGCAGCGCAATATACATACGCATAAAAATAATCATACTCGCTTTCTTGTGCTGCATAAGAAAAAGAAGGCATTACTTCCAAATAACGGAGAAAATCGCGGGGGAAAAACGACCCTTATGATAACGTTACCTGCTGATTATGCAGGGGCACTGTATCAAGTTTTATCAGCCTTCGCATGGAGGAATTTAAACCTATCTAAAATCGAATCTCGACCAATGAAAACAGGGCTTGGAAATTACTTTTTCTTAATCGATGTCGATCAAGCGTATGATGACGTATTATTACCAAGCGTAACAATGGAGCTGGAAGCGCTTGGGTTTTCAGTCACAGTGCTAGGGAGTTATTCTTCTTATTGGTTGTAAGAGGTGAGGGATGGACTGTCGATATTTGTCGGTAAGTCAATATTTTCCTTCTAATCGCCGATACAATTTCATTGGTTCATATATTTGAAAGTTTCACTTTATTGGAAAGTGAGAATTGTCAATTCAGCTAAAAAAACGCTTAAAAAGCGTTTTTTTAGCTTACTTTAACTTCGCAAGACGATTCTCTAACTGATCACGCCAAACATTCGCTAGTTCGGGAACAGCAAGAATTTTTTCGATTCCAGCCCTATCTTGTCGATTATGAAAGTAAATGTCGTTGGTGAATAAAACAGAGACGCGACTTGGATGAGGCTTAAGTAATGTAATTTTGGAACCTTTTCGCACGACACCTTCCTGAAGAACGCGGCATAAATAACCGGTATAGCCAGTTTCTACAATACGGGGTAAGATACCAGGAAGCCCGAGTCGTTTTGAAATTGTACTACATGGTATTCTAGCTTGTGTAACTTGAATAATAGCTTCGCCTAATTGATATGTATCCCCAATACAAACGTCACGCTCTAACATATTTGTTACGGTAATGTTTTCACCAAATGTAGAAGAGGGAAAGGTTGTTTGAAATTCTGTTTCCCATTGCGTGTAATGCTCGTATGGATAAACACAAACAGCGCGATCAGGACCGCCGTGATAACGTAAATCAGCTACATTATCACCGCGGAAGCCATCTTTCGAAAGAAACGCTTCTTCTGTAAGTTCCTTACATATACCTGTTACCATTTCTTTATTTTCACCGTATTTCATTTGTTTCGGTTTTCCTATGCTAAAGTGAACAAGTTCCATCACCATATCATTTCTCCTTTGTTCGCTAGTTTTAATATGTACACCATTTTGTGTAAAAAAGCACAGAGGCTTATATAAGCCTCTGTGCTTTTTATGAATAAACAAGAAATCCCGCTCTATTTAGTGCGTCACAAGCTGCATCTAATTTTTCTTTAGAGTCTGCCTCAATAGTATGCAAGTGAACGCCATCTGTCAATTGTGAGAGGTAAGAAGCGTTTGTCTCTTGAATCTTTTGTAAGTATTGCTCAACATCAAAGCGATTGCTTACCATAATAGAAGCTGTTAAATCTCCATATACAGGGTGCTCTACTTTTACATCTTTAATTGTCACACCATGATCAACAAGCATAGTAAGTTCTTGGCGTACTTCTTCTGGCTTATGCTGACAAACGATAACACGTTCAAGGGCTTGTTGTTTTGCATGTGGCTTTAAATATAAGTATCCTTGTGCAGTTGCAATAATCGGTTCATTTCGTGCTTTCAGCAAGGAAATATCTTGGACAATGACTTGTCTGCTAACATTTGTTTTCTTTGATAATTCACTTCCAGATAATGGTTCGTTAGCAGCTAAAAGCCATTGTAAGATGAGTTGCCTTCTTTCTTCTCCTAAAATCTTCTTCGGTTCATTTTGTTTCATTATGATTTAACACCTCTATAAAAATGATTTCCAATTGTCTCTAATGCATGGGTAGTCGCATCAAGTTGTTGTTTTGTTGTATGATGCCCAAATGAAAAACGTACATATTGTTTGGCCTCTTCAGCTGTTTTTCCAAGGGCGAGCATCGTTTTTGAAGGTTCAAGTTTACCGATTTGACAGGCGCTTCCAGTTGAAATTGCAATTTTGTGACGATTACATTCTAACATTGTGTACTGACCTTCTATTCCTTTTATTGTAACCCCAACAATATGTTGTAAACAAGCAGTAGAATGTCCTTCTACTTGAATTTCTAGAGAAAGTGATTTTAATTGATTCACGAAGTAAGATCGTAACTGTTTAAAATGTTCGTGTGTTTTAGCCCGGTTCTGTAAGATATGCTTTGCTGCTGTTAAAAAGGCAGCGACACCAGGAACATTGACCGTACCGGGACGAAATCCTTTTTCATGGGTTGTCCCTTTGAACAATGGTTCCCAGCGAATTTGTGGGTTTATATAGCAAGCACCGACTCCTTTTGGTCCATAGATTTTATGTGCTGAAACGGAAAGGCTATCTATTTGCATTTTTGTTACATCGATTGGGAGTTTGCCGAATGTTTGTACACAATCTGTATGAAATATAACGTGATGCTTCTTTAAAAGCTTTCCTATTTCAGCTATAGGCTGAACAGTTCCAATTTCAGAGTTTCCATGTTGAATGCTTGCTAGTACAGTATCTTCTGTAATGGCATTTTCTAAAGCATACATGTCAATCATTCCATATGAATCGACAGGAATTTCTGTAATGGTATACCCTTGTTGTTTTAAGTTTTGAAAATAATTCTGAATGGATGCGTGTTCTATAGGGGTTGTAATAATATGTTTTCCTTCTCGTGCCTTTAAGAGCGAATGAATCGCCAAATAGTTGGATTCTGAACCACCACTTGTAAAAAAGACTCCCTGCTTTTTACCGTTAATCATTTGTGCAAATGATTCTCTACAAACTTGTAGTAAGGAAGAAGATGTTCCGCCAATGTCATGTAAACTTTGCTCATTGCCAAAATATTGTTCTGCCGCCTTTGCATACGTTTCAATCGCTTCCTTACTCATAGGTGTTGTTGCTGCGTAATCAAGATATATCATCATGTTTAGTCCTCTCTTTGTAGTGGGATTACATCCATTTTGTATTTATGTAAAAAAGTACCTATTCACGTTGTAATGAATGACTTCGAAAAAACTCTTGTCATTATTTTAAAACTATGTAAATATAGGTGTCAAGACAGTTGAAAAGTGTAAACTAGGGGGCAATGATTATGCCGAGTGCAGATGTCTTAATTATTGGAAGTGGGATTGCGGCATTCCGTGTTGCAAAAGAGATTTGTCATGAAAAAAATGTGATGATTCTCACAAAGAAAACGCGTCGCAATAATAATACATATTTAGCGCAAGGAGGAATTGCCGCAGCGATTGCTACATATGACAATCCAAATCATCATTATGAAGATACGTTAAAAGCAGGTTGTTATTATAACAATACAGAAGCTGTGCGTTACTTAGTGGAGAATGGACCAAAAGAAATTCACAAGCTCATTGCAGATGGTATGCAGTTTGATGGCGATGAAAAGAGACTACACCTCGGGAAAGAAGGTGCGCATCGAAAACGACGCATTTTACATGCGGGAGGAGATGCGACAGGGAAATATTTATTAGAGCATTTCATTCAAGAAGTAACACCGCATGTTACAGTGATAGAACAAGAAAGAGTACTCGATTTCATCATAAAAAATGGTACGTGTAGAGGAGTTTTAACACGTAATCAGGAAGGACACATGCATCGTTATTTTGCTGAATATACAGTATTAGCCATAGGAGGCATAGGAGGATTATACACATTTACTTCCAACGATGAAACGATAACAGGTGATGGAATTGCAATGGTATATCGAGCTGGTGGTGAGCTTCAAGATTTAGAGTTTATGCAGTTTCACCCTACGATGTTACATGTAGATGGTAGATGCTGTGGACTTGTTTCTGAGGCTGTACGAGGCGAAGGGGCTGTTCTTGTAAATGGGAAAGGAGAACATTTCATGACCGGGATACATCCGCAACAAGATTTAGCACCGCGTGATGTAGTAGCACGTGCGATTCATAGTCAACTCATCGTTGGTGAAGAAGTATATTTAGATATTTCATCTATTCAACATTTTGAAGACCGTTTTCCAACTGTCTCTTCATTATGTCGGATACATGGTGTGAATATAAAACAAAATCGAATTCCAGTTGTACCAGGTGCACATTTTCATATGGGTGGTGTAAAAACAAACTGTGATGGGGAAACCTCCATTCCGCGTCTATATGCTGTAGGAGAAACTTCTTGTAATGGTGTTCATGGTGCAAACCGATTAGCGAGCAATTCATTGCTTGAGGGTCTTGTATTTGGGAAAAGAATTGGACAGCATATTTTAAACAATTCGGTAAGAAGGGAAGAGTTTGGTAGAGAAGAGCGGGATAAAAGTCATCAAATTTCGTATTTACCAACCAAAAGAGAAATACAAGAACAGATGATGAGGTATGTTGGAATTGTGCGCACAGAGCAGGGGTTATTACAAGCGAAAAAATGGTTTGAGCACTATGGCGCGCCTCATTTCGTATTACAATACGATGCTCTTACAAATGAGGAAATTACGATTGTCAACATGTTAACAGTTTGCTGGTTAATGGTAGATGCAGCATTGCAAAGGAAAGAAAGCATAGGTGGGCATTATCGCAGTGATGATCCAAAAAGAAGTGCAGTAGTAAAAGAAATGATGTTAACAAAATGACAAGCACACTTGTATGAGGGGGAAAAGAAGATGAACGCATTAAAAGTACAGGAAGCATTGAAACGATTTTTTCTAGAAGATATAGGGGAAAGAGATATAACATCTCAGTATATCTTTCCAAATCATTTAGAGGCAAAAGGAACATTTCTTATAAAAGAAGCAGGGGTCTTTGCGGGACGTTCAGTAATCGAAGCTGGATTTCAATTAATTGATGAAAGAATTGAAGTTGAGCTTCATAAAAAAGATGGGGATCTTGTAGAGAAAGGCGAAATCATTGCAACTGTGCAAGGTCCGATCGCATCATTATTAACGGCAGAGCGCGTTATATTAAATGTCATCCAGCGTATGAGCGGGATAGCGACGATGACACGTAAGGCGGTTCTTGTTTTAGATAGTAGTCATACACGCATTTGTGATACGAGAAAAACAATGCCTGGACTACGTATGTTTGATAAGTATGCAGTCGTATGTGGAGGTGGATTTAATCATCGCTTCGGTTTATATGATGGTGTCATGATTAAAGACAATCATATTGCTTTTGCCGGTTCTATTACAAAAGCTGTTACATCAGTGAAAGAAAAAGTAGGGCATATGGTGAAAGTAGAAGTGGAAACAGAAACTGAGGAGCAAGTGAGAGAGGCTGTAGCTGCTGGTGCGGATATTATTATGTTCGATAATCGTACGCCAGATGAGATTCGAGAGTTTTCAAAGATTGTGCCAAGCGCTATCGTTACAGAAGCTTCAGGGGGAATTACAATTGAAGGTTTATCGAAATACGGAAAAACAGGGGTGGATTATATTTCACTTGGAGCGTTAACGCATTCAGTGAAAGCACTTGATATTAGTTTCAATATTGAAGCGTAAGAAGAGTGGCTTAGAGGGGGAGAAACGTATATGAGTATTTTAGAAAAAGTACAGCCAATTGAAACGATGTTACCAGAGCGATATGAAACAATGTCTGTAGATGAAATGGAAGAGCGTGTTCGCGCTATTAAAAAGAAGTCAGGAAAGGAATTATTTATTCCTGGACACCACTATCAAAAGGATGAAGTGGTGCAATTTTCAGATGCTACAGGGGATTCACTGCAGCTTGCACAAGTTGCAGCATGCAATAAAGAGGCAAAATATATCGTATTTTGTGGTGTGCATTTTATGGCAGAAACAGCGGACATGTTAACGACAGACGAGCAAGTTGTAATGTTACCTGATATGCGAGCAGGCTGTTCGATGGCAGATATGGCGGATATGGAACAAACAGAACGAGCGTGGAGAGAGCTTACAACATTATTTGGAGATACAATGATTCCGTTAACATATGTAAATTCGACGGCAGCCATTAAAGCTTTTTGTGGTCGAAATGGCGGGGCAACCGTTACATCTTCTAATGCGAAACAAATGGTATCTTGGGCATTTACACAAAAAGAACGGCTCGTCTTTTTACCAGATCAGCATTTAGGAAGAAATACAGCGTACGATTTAGGTATCCCGTTACATAAAATGGCAGTATGGGATCCGTATACAGATTCATTAGAATACGATGGAGATATAGAAGAAATTCAAGTGATTTTATGGAAAGGTCATTGTTCTGTTCATCAAAACTTTACAGTGAAAAACATTGAGAATGTACGAAAAAATCATCCGGATATGAATATTATTGTACATCCGGAATGTTGTTATGAAGTGGTTCAAGCTTCTGATTATACGGGATCGACAAAATATATTATTGATACGATTGAGCAAGCGCCATCTGGTAGTAAGTGGGCTATTGGTACAGAAATGAATTTAGTAAATCGACTGATTCAAAAACATCCTGATAAGGAAATTATTTCATTAAATCCTTTTATGTGTCCATGTTTAACGATGAATCGAATTGATTTACCACACTTACTTTGGGCGCTAGAATCAATAGAACGTGGTGAACAGGTGAATGTAATTCAAGTGGATCAACAAGTAACAAAAGATGCAGTGTTGGCATTAAATCGTATGTTAGAGCGCGTTTAAAAGCAGCGGGGTTCCCGTTGCTTTTTTCCTGCATATAATCATAATTATGAGGCAAATGACATACATTGTGTTGAGAGAATCATTGTACTTTTTTGTTTATTTGTGCAACTAGAGAGTGTATCACTTTGAAGAACAGCGGAACTAGAAAGCAGTATTTATCAATGTATCAATCATTAGGCATGCTTAGTAGAGAAGAGTCATTTCAAAGTGTTTTGATTCATAGATAAGATATACAGGAGGGGGAAAATTTGAAGATTCATATCGTGCAAAAAGGGGATACCCTTTGGAAGATTGCGAAAAAGTACGGAGTGGATTTCGAAACGTTAAAAATAGCGAATACACAACTTAGTAACCCAGATCTTATTATGCCGGGTATGAAGATTAAAGTACCATCAGGTAGCGTTCATGTAAAGAAAAATGCGGGTGCTGGTTCAGTCCCTCCGAAAGAGTATGTCAAAGAAGTACAACAAAAAGAGTTCGCGGCAACACCAACGCCACTTACTATAGAAGAGGAAGAAGAGATAACATATGAATCTGCTCCAATTACGCAACAACCAGCTATGCAGCAAACGCAAAAAGAAATGCAAATAAAATCCCAAAAAGAAGAACCGATTCAGAAGGAAGCACCAATTCAAAAAGAAGAGCCGATTCAGAAGGAAGTGCCAATCCAAAAAGAAGAGCCGATTCAGAAGGAAGCACCAATTCAAAAAGAAGAGCCGATTCAGAAGGAAGCACCAATTCAAAAAGAAGAGCCGATTCAGAAGGAAGCGCCAATTCAAAAAGAAGAGCCGATTCAGAAGGAAGCACCAATTCAAAAAGAAGAGCTGATTCAGAAGGAAGCACCAATCCAAAAAGAAAAACCGATTCAGAAGGAAGCGCCAATCCAAAAGGAGAAGCCAACTGAAGTAGTAATTGAAAAGCCGCCTGTTATTGAAAAGAAAGAAAAAAAAGCTGCGAAAGAGAATACGAAGTTTTCAATAAATATATTACCACAACCACCGCAACCACCTATTAAACCTGCCAAGGAATATAAAATTTCAGATGTAATTAAAAAGGGGAGTGAATTGATTGCTCCTCAAATTCATAAAGTGAAACCAAATCATATGAAAGCACCACAAACAAAAAAAGAAAATGTAGAGAATATCGTATCCCCACAAGCAAAAAAAGAAAATATAGGGAATATCATATCACCACAAGTGAAAAAAGAAAATATAGGGAATATCATATCACCACAAGTGAAAAAAGAAAATGTAGGGAATATCGTATCGCCACAAGCAAAAAAAGAAAATGTAGGGAATATCGTATCGCCACAAGTGAAAAAAGAAAATATAGGGAATATTGCATCGCCAAATGTAGCAAAAGATAACAAGGTGATTCCGCAAGTTTTACCACCAACGATCACAATGCCAATTATGGATAATATTCAGCCGCCAATCATGCCGATGATGGAAAATAATCAAATGCCAAACATGATGCCGATGGCGGAAAATAATCAAATGCCGAACATGATGCCGATAGCGGAAAATAATCAAATGCCGAACATGATGCCGATGGCGGAAAATAATCAACCGCCAAATATCATGCCGCAACCAATGCCTTATCATCCACAACTGATGCCACAACAGTATCCATACCAACAGTATCCAAACCCGTATGATAATATGCCGTATCCACAATTTGCACCTATAGCACCGCAATATACATCAATGCCAATGGAGAATAATATGCCGCCATCTATGTCAGAAGAAGAGGACTGCGGATGTGATGAGGGAAGAATTTTGTATAGCCCTCAGCCAGGGGGAACACAATCTGCAAATCCTTTATATTATCAGCCGGAGCAGACTGCGTATGCACCACAGCCAGGTACGATGTATTATCAACCAGATCCGCCTGATATGTTTGGAAGTCCAATTGAAGAAGAGGAGTAAAACGTTCTAATGGATTCTTAGTGAAATATTAACAGTGTAAAAACCTCCGTTGTTACTTATGATAAGAAGGAGCTTTTCAAGAGAAAAGTTCATTCTAACAAGGGGGGTTTTTGGATTGAATAAAAAAGTGAAAGTAATTGCCGCTTCTTTGTTAGTTACCAGTGCGTTAGTAGCATGTGGTACACCTAATAATAATGCGATGGATGAGCGTAATGTGAACGATAATTACGAACGTACATCTTATTATGGTACAAATCCATATAGAGATCATGTAGCGCGCACAGATCGATATACAGATTATGTAACGTATAGAAATGGAAATAGAATTACAGATCGTGTAAATGATCGTCGTAATGATGTGGGATATAACTATTATCGAGATGTGAATTATCATGGTCAAATTGTAAATCCTCATCCAACTCGTAACATTACAATGAATAATTCATACATGAACAATGATGGGAAAACAGCTGAAAGAATTACGAATCGTGTTAAGCGTATGAATAATGTGGATCGAGTTTCTACTGTTGTATATGGAAATGATGTAGTGATTGCTGTGAAACCGCGTCATACAGTAACAAATGAAACGGCAATGGCAAATGAAATTCGCCGAGCTGTTGTCAATGATGTAAGAACTCGTAACGTGTATGTGACGGTTAGAAACGATATGTTTGATCGTGTAAATACAATGAATACACGCCTGCGAAATGGAACGGTTACGAATGATTTAAATCGTGATATTACAGATTTATTCCGTGATATTCGTGCTAGCCTAACTGGTACGGTGCGATAACGAAAAAAGAGGAGGGCCTATGCCTTCCTCTTCATTTTATCCTGCTATTTTAGGGTCAAGATTTAGAGAGAAGCAAGGAAGACAAGAGGAAGTCTTAGCCCGTAACAGCCCAATTGGTGAGGGTGGGTATGAAGAAAACTCACACTGATTAAAGTTTTACTTTATATTTGTAATGTATATTTTTCATATTTAGCTTGTGTTTATGTTGTATTAATGTTATATTAACAAAGCGATGAGCTAATTTACGTAAGACGAGAGATATGCTTAAGTGCTAAACACGCGGATGTGGCCGCCTGGTCTCTCGCCGTAAAACGCATCAAGACGCCTGCTAAGTTCAGGCGTCTTTTTTATTGTAAAAATAAATGAAATCATATCGATAATTCGGACAAAAGATATGCATTTTCGATAAATAGCGACAAGTCTGTTCAACCTTATATGAGAGTGTTGGATAAAACTCTCATTTCCGGAGAAACTAGAGTTGGAAGTTTCACTTTATTTTGCTCGGAAGAGGTGAATAGAAATGAAATTTATCATGATTGCAGTTCAAGTCTTGCTTGTTCTATTTTGTTTATCTTACGAATCGAATGTTAGAGCTGCAGTTACGACGCCAAATGTAATGGAAAAAGAACCTCAAGTGACAGTTTTACTGGAGCGTATGTATTTGGACGGAGAAGTGAGTGAGGAAATCCTTACAGAAAAAGTAGCGAATTTGGAACAGCTTTTGCAACGATATAAAGATTGGCAACTTGTAGATCGTGATGATGTGCAAATTATATTACAAAAGAAAATAGACGATATTTCACCTTTATTGAAGACGAGCGGTTATTTTGGAGTGTCAGATGAGGGGATATTACAAATTTTTAATGGTGTACCCAAAAACGATAATGCAATTCACTCATTTTTTCAAATTGATATGAAAAAATTAAAAAGTTATGAACGGGCAAAGTTAAAGCGCGGCATTCGGATTAAATCAAAAGAACGTTTTGTGAAGACGATGGAGAAGATGAAGCAATATGCAAAACAAACTAGCAACTCGAAATGAGTTGCTAGTTTGTTTTATTTATTCTTATCTAAAATTTGTTTTGCAATTTCATCAATTAACATATCTTTTCCAATTGGATTGAATGCTTTTGTATTAAAAACTTCATTACTTACTTCATAAACGTGATTATTTTTCACTGCATTGTTATCTTTCCAAATAGCACTGTTTTTATAATCCTCGTAAATTTTATCTGCTTCGCCGCCAAAGTTTACGATAAACATTTGATCAGGTTGGAACGCAACAAGTCCTTCTAGTGATACTTGTGCCATTGTTTGTTTTAAATCTGTTCCTTTTGTTGCAGGAAGTTTTAAATCATTAAAGAGGATATCTCCATATCCAAAATTGCCATACACACGGAAATTTTGTGGCGTTATAGCAAGGAACATAAAGTTTTCATCTTTTGTTTTCTCTTTAATTTGTTTAGATAAAGAAGCGGCTTTTTTATCGTAGTTGGCAATCCACTGAGTTGCTTTTTTCTCTTCGCCAAATAATTTACCGACTTCTTTAAATTTATCGCGCCAGTTTTCTAAGTTTGTTTCTAAAACGACTGTTGGTGCAATCTTTGCTAGTTGGTCATAAATTTTTAATTGACGATTGTTTAAAATAATTAAATCTGGTTTTAAAGCAGTAACTGCTTCTAAATCAACTTTTGGAGCCCAATACCATCCAACTGCTTTTACACCTTTTAGTTTTTCTTGCAAATGACTTTGGATTTTATCTTTATATGTATTCGCCGTACCAACCGGTTTATGTCCAAGTAGTAATAGTTCTTCAGATGATCCAGATAAGTCAACGATTCTTTTTGGATTTACTGGAATTGTAGCCTCACCTTTTGCATGTTTCACAACTTTCGTTTTTTGCTCTGTTGCAGTAGGTTCTTCTTTTTTAGAAGAACAGCCAACAGTGGCCAAGACAACAAAGATGAGAGTAAATAAAATAAATAGTTTATGCTTCATATGCGTGTAACCCCTTCACTTAATATTGATAATCATTCTCGACTATGTAATAGTAATTGCATGCTAACAATCTGTCAATATAAAAAAAGATAAAAAAAAGAGAAATTTAAAATAGAGAACATTTGTTGGGGTAGTCTCGCTTTTCTATTGCTAAGTATGTTAAAATGGAATACATGATTTGAGAGGGAGAGATCGTATTTTGTTTGAGTATGTTACAGGTTATGTAGAGTACGTAGGACCGGAATATATCGTTCTTGACCATAATGGAATTGGCTACCAAATTTTCACGCCAAACCCATATGTATTCCAAAGAAGTAAGCAAGAAATTCGGGTATATACATATCACTATGTAAGAGAAGATATAATGGCACTTTACGGTTTTAAGACACGTGAAGAGCGTTTACTATTTACAAAACTTTTAGGTGTATCGGGAATTGGACCAAAAGGTGCGCTTGCCATTTTAGCCTCAGGTCAAACAGGGCAGGTTGTACAAGCGATTGAGAACGAAGATGAGAAGTTTTTAGTGAAATTTCCGGGTGTTGGAAAGAAAACGGCTCGTCAAATGATTTTAGATTTAAAAGGAAAATTAGCTGATGTTGTACCAGATGCATTCATTGATTTATTCTCAGATGAAGAGCGTTTTGATGAGAAAAAAGGTTCATCAACTGAACTGGACGAGGCACTTGAAGCGCTCCGTGCACTCGGTTATGCAGAACGTGAAATCAATCGCGTCTTGCCGGAGTTATTAAAAGAGTCATTGACGACGGATCAGTATATTAAAAAGGCACTTAGTCTTTTACTAAATGGTAAGAGGTGAGTAGAATGGACGAACGTCTCCTGTCAGGGGAATCTGCATATGAAGATGCAGACTTAGAATATTCGTTGCGGCCACAGACACTCCGTCAATATATTGGCCAAGATAAGGCAAAACATAATTTAGAGGTATTTATTGAGGCTGCAAAAATGCGTGAGGAAACATTGGATCACGTCTTATTATATGGACCACCAGGACTTGGGAAAACAACGCTTGCTAATATTATCGCAAACGAAATGGGAGTTAATATTCGAACGACATCAGGTCCAGCAATTGAAAGGCTAGGAGATTTAGCAGCAGTGTTAACGGCTCTTCAACCTGGTGATGTACTATTTATTGATGAAATTCATCGTTTGCATAGATCTATTGAGGAAGTTTTATATCCAGCAATGGAGGACTTTTGTCTTGATATTGTCATTGGTAAAGGGCCGACTGCACGGTCAGTAAGGCTTGACTTGCCACCTTTTACATTAGTGGGTGCAACAACACGTGCAGGGGCACTGTCAGCTCCGCTTCGTGATCGTTTTGGGGTATTATCAAGACTGGAGTATTATACAGTAGATCAATTATCAGCGATTGTAGAAAGAACAGCAGAAGTGTTTGAAGTGGAAATTGATTCTTTAGCCGCTTTAGAAATTGCAAGGCGTGCTCGTGGTACACCGCGTATCGCGAACCGTCTTTTAAGACGCGTACGGGATTTCGCACAAGTAAGAGGCGATGGAACAATCGCAATGGAAATTACACAAATGGCATTAGAGCTCTTGCAAGTAGATAAATTAGGTCTGGATCACATTGACCATAAATTACTGCTTGGTATTATTGAAAAATTCCGCGGTGGTCCAGTTGGATTAGAGACAGTTTCGGCGACAATTGGTGAAGAATCTCATACAATTGAAGATGTATATGAGCCATATTTACTGCAAATTGGATTCTTACAGCGTACGCCACGAGGAAGAATTGTTACGCCACTTGCATATCAACATTTCGGAATGGAGATGCCAGAAGTATGACGGATATGTCAAAACTTCTTATAACAGCTGGTATTCTTCTCATTGTGATCGGCTTGGCTTGGAAGTTTATCGGAAGGCTTCCAGGCGATATTTTTGTGAAAAAGGGAAACGTTACCTTTTATTTTCCGATCATTACATGTATTGTGTTAAGTATTGTATTATCTTTTATTATGTATATAATAAATCGATTTAAATAGAAATAGGTGGATATAGTTATGGATATTAATCTGTTTGATTTTCATTTACCAGAAGAACTTATTGCGCAAACGCCGCTTGAAAAGCGTGAAACATCAAGGTTAATGGTGTTAGATCGTGAAACAGGTGATATCGAGCATGAGCATTTTAGCGATATTTTAGCGTATTTACATGAAGGAGATTGTTTAGTTTTAAATGAAACAAAAGTTATGCCTGCTCGTTTGCATGGTGTAAAAGAAGATACAGGTGCACATATTGAGGTGCTTCTTTTAAAACAAGAAGAGGGAGATACGTGGGAAACACTTGTGAAACCGGCGAAACGTGTGAAAGAAGGAACTGTTATTTCTTTTGGCGAAGGAAAACTAAAAGCAACATGTGTAGGAACTGCTGATCAAGGCGGTCGTCAACTTGAATTTTCTTATGACGGTATCTTTTATGAGATTTTAGATGAACTGGGAGAAATGCCACTTCCCCCTTACATTAAAGAAACATTAGAAGACCGCGATCGTTACCAAACTGTATATGCGAAGGAAATTGGTTCTGCAGCAGCACCAACAGCGGGTCTGCATTTTACAGAAGAGTTACTGGAGAAATTACAACAAAAAGGTGTGAAATTAGCATTCATTACACTTCATGTTGGTCTTGGAACATTTAGACCAGTTTCGGCTGATAAAATTGAAGATCATCATATGCATGCTGAGTATTATCATATGTCGCAGGAAACGGCTGACGTATTAAATGACGTGAAAGCAAAAGGTGGCCGTATTATTACAGTTGGTACGACATCAACGCGTACACTTGAAACAATTGCTACAGAGCATGATGGTAAACTTTGCGGTGCATCTGGATGGACGGATATCTTTATGTATCCAGGTTATGAATTTAAAGCAATTGACGGTTTAATTACAAACTTCCATTTACCAAAATCAACATTAATTATGCTGGTGAGTGCATTTGCAGGTAGAGAAAATGTGCTTCATGCCTATAATGAAGCAGTGAAAGAAAAATACCGTTTCTTTAGTTTTGGTGATGCGATGTTTCTTGCATCTCATACGAAAGAGAGAATGAAATAAAGAAGGAGTAAATTTATGACAGCAATTCGTTACGAATTTATTAAGAAATGTAAGCAAACGGGCGCACGTTTAGGTCGTGTGCATACGCCACATGGATCTTTTGATACACCGACCTTTATGCCAGTTGGTACATTAGCAACAGTGAAAACAATGTCACCAGAAGAATTAAAAGCGATGGATTCTGGCATTATTTTAAGTAATACGTATCATCTATGGCTGCGTCCAGGTCATGAAATTGTACGTGAAGCAGGTGGCCTGCATAAATTTATGAACTGGGATCGCGCTATTTTAACGGATTCTGGTGGATTCCAAGTATTTAGTTTAAGTGACTTCCGTCGTATTGAAGAAGAAGGTGTGCATTTCCGCAACCATTTAAATGGAGACAAGCTATTTTTATCGCCAGAAAAAGCGATGGAAATTCAAAATGCTTTAGGTTCAGATATTATGATGGCATTTGATGAATGCCCACCATTCCCAGCTACTTTTGAATATATGAAAAAGTCTGTAGAGCGTACAAGCCGTTGGGCAGAGCGTTGTTTAAAAGCGCATCAGCGCCCGGAAGATCAAGGGTTATTCGGTATTGTACAGGGTGGAGAGTTTGAAGAGCTTCGTCGCCAAAGTGCTAAGGACCTTGTTTCAATGGACTTCCCTGGTTACGCTGTAGGCGGTTTATCAGTAGGGGAGCCAAAAGATATTATGAATCGTGTCCTTGAGTTTACAACACCGCTTCTTCCAGAAAATAAACCTCGTTATTTAATGGGAGTCGGTTCTCCTGATTCATTAATTGATGGTGCCATTCGCGGTATCGATATGTTTGACTGTGTACTGCCAACTCGCATTGCTCGAAATGGTACTTGTATGACAAGTCAAGGTCGTCTCGTTGTGAAAAATGCGAAATTTGCAAGAGACTTTGGTCCACTGGATCCAAATTGTGATTGTTACACATGTAAAAATTATTCACGTGCATACATTCGTCACTTAATGAAATGTGATGAAACGTTCGGAATTCGTTTAACGTCTTATCACAATCTGCATTTTCTGTTAAACTTAATGGAGCAGGTGAGACAAGCCATTCGTGAAGATCGTCTTGGTGATTTCCGCGAAGAGTTCTTTGAACAGTATGGCTTTAATAAACCGAATGCTAAAAACTTCTAATACATAATATTAAAGGAGGAACAAAAATGAGTCCTGGTATGATGAATATTGTCATGATTGTTGCAATGTTTGCGATTTTCTATTTCTTATTAATTCGCCCGCAACAAAAACGCCAAAAGGCAGTAGCTCAAATGCAAAGCGAGCTAAAAAAAGGTGATGCGATCGTAACAATCGGTGGTTTACACGGTACAATTGAGTCAGTAGATGATACGACAATTGTTATTAAATCTGGTGGTTCACACTTAACGTTTGATCGCAATGCAATTCGTGAAGTTGTAAAGAAGTAATCATGAAAGCTTTTGCACAGCTTGGAAAAGAGCCTATTTTATCCTAAATAGGCTCTTTTTTTTGCTAAAGTTACAAATTTACTATTTATCCCGCTATTTTAGGGCAGTAAGACTTTCACCTAGAAACAAGGAAGATAGGAGGGATACTAACAGTCCGATTGGTGAGGGCTTCATAATCAGTGAGGGATGAAGAAAACTTCCACTGATTAAAGTTTCACTTTATGTTTAGCGATGGTAAGGTATTGGAAATTGTTGATGCCATTGCTGCCAAGTGCCATGTGGATGTATATGATGCCATTGATTCCAACCCATATAATGTGGCCACATGACATGATGCCATTGTTGCCAAGTATGATGTGGGTGGTGGTGATGCCATTGCTGCCAAGGTACGTAATGATGAGGGTACATTACATTTTCAACTCCTTTAAAGCTTTTGTATAGTTTATGTTTTTTTATTTATAAGGAGCTTATCTGTATATAATATAGGCGTTTTGTACAAGGGATATTGTTACTTTTTCATTTGATGTGGTGTATCATTTTCAGTCATTCTTTTTCTAAAAAAGATCGATAAGTAGTTCGTGTCAAAAATATTTTTATAAAAGGATAAAAAATGTTGACAATCAAAATGACTTATTATAATATTATCTCGAATTCGAGATAAATTAAATTTGTAGAAGATATAAAAATATAGAATGTTTATCCTATTATTTTAAGACAGCCCGTTTCATGAGGGGTGGAGAAATCCTCACTGCGTCACTTTGTTTGCTCAAACATGTAGTTGAGAAAGAATTATCATTTTTTTTGAAAAATATCTCGAATTAAAGATAATATAATTCGAAATAAAATTTCATAATATGAATGTAATTGTATCTTATGGAAAAGATTAAGCGTGAGTTAATTGAAAAAAATAAACCGTATTTACTAGTCAATGAATGAGATTCATGTGGCGAAATTATAAAATAAAAAGGAGCTTATAAAATGAATAAAAAAACGATGGGAATTCACCATATTACAGCAATCGTGGGTCACCCACAAGAAAATGTAGATTTTTATGCAGGGGTTTTAGGATTGCGCTTAGTAAAACAAACGGTAAATTTTGATGACCCGGAAACATATCATCTTTACTTTGGTGATGAAGGTGGAAAACCGGGGACAATCATTACTTTCTTCCCATGGGCAGGCGCTCGCCAAGGAATCATTGGAGATGGACAAGTAGGAGTAACTTCTTACGTTGTTCCAAAAGGTGCAATGGCATTTTGGGAAAAAAGATTAGAAAAGTTCAATATTTCATATACAAAAACAACTCGATTTGGGGAACAATACTTAGAGTTTGATGATCCACACGGACTACATTTAGAGATTGTGGAAAGAGAAGAAGGCGATTTAAATCATTGGAGTTTTGGTGAAGTGAAACCAGAAGTTGCCATTAAAGGATTTGGCGGAGCAACTCTTCTTTCTGCTCAACCAAATAAAACAGCTGAGTTATTAGAACATGTAATGGGCTTAGAAAAAGTTGGAGAAGAAGGCGATTTTGTTCGATTCCGTTCTTCGGCTGATATTGGAAATATCATTGATTTAAAATTAACATCGATTGGACGCGGGCAAATGGGAGTCGGCACTGTGCATCATATTGCATGGCGTGCTAGTGATGATCAAGATCAATTAGATTGGAGAGAACATGTTTCGCGCTATGGATACGGTGTAACACCTGTGCGAGATAGAAACTATTTTAACGCGATTTACTTCAGAGAACATGGAGAAATTTTATTTGAAATTGCAACGGATCCTCCAGGATTTGCGCATGATGAATCACAGGAAACGATGGGAGAACAATTAATGTTACCTGAGCAATATGAACCTTATAGAAAACAACTTGAACGATTATTATTGCCATTTGAAGTAAGAGAATTAGACTGATTTTCTAAGTGAAGGCGATTTGTACTTTTAATACATTTTTACAGTGAATACATGATGAAATAAATAGTTGTTTTCCGTTAGAATCAACAGAAATACAACCATTACTTGACGTACATTTGGAAAATAGAGAGCAAGTTGATTGTTCGGGAAGTAGGAGAGTCGGTCTCGTACTTTTCTAAATAAGATATAAAAAGCTTGAATTGGGACAAAATAGAATCGATATGTTTTTGTTTATTTCATAACCACGTGTAGAGATCGTAACAAACTTTTCCAAAATGGGAATTGTAATCTCAACTTTAGGTGAGAAGAAAACAAAACTTCAATTCATTGCAATGATTATTCAAATCATCTTTGTTATCACAACTTGTATTGTAAGATAAAAGGAGGACAATAGTATGTATCCAGATTTAAAAGGCAAAGTTGTTGTCATTACAGGTGCATCAAAAGGATTAGGAAAGGCGATGGCAGTTCGCTTTGGAGAGGAAAAAGCGAAAGTTGTAGTGAATTATCGTTCGAATGAAGCGGAAGCACAAGAAATAGCAGAAGAAATACAAAAAGCAGGCGGAGAAGCTATTGTAGTAAAAGGCGATGTCACGGTAGAAGCAGATGTAATCAATCTCGTTCAGACAGCTGTGAAAGAGTTTGGTACACTAGATGTCATGATTAATAATGCTGGTATTGAAAATCCGGTAGATTCACATAAAATGCCATTAAGTGATTGGAATCGAGTTATCGAAACAAATTTAACAGGTGCTTTCTTAGGAAGTCGAGAAGCAATCAAATATTTTGTTGAGAATGATATTAAAGGTAGCGTTATTAACATGTCTAGCGTTCACGAGAAAATTCCATGGCCATTATTTGTACACTATGCGGCAAGTAAAGGTGGTATTAAGTTAATGACTGAAACATTAGCATTAGAATATGCACCAAAAGGAATTCGTGTAAACAATATTGGTCCGGGTGCGATCAATACGCCAATTAATGCTGAAAAATTTGCAGATCCAGAAAAACGTGCAGATGTTGAAAGTATGATTCCAATGGGATACATCGGAAAGCCAGAAGAAATTGCGGCGGTGGCAGCATGGCTTGCTTCTTCGCAAGCGAGTTATGTAACAGGAATTACATTATTTGCTGATGGCGGAATGACTTTATATCCATCATTCCAAGCTGGACGTGGCTGATTTTAAATCAATATAGAAAGTAAAAGAGAGATTCTTAATTTTTTCCATAACAAGCCTGCGGAGAAGTTGTCTTTTCTCTGTGGGTTTTATAATTTTTGTTATTTTCATGAATAGAAAAACAAGGAATAGAAAGAATAAAAAAGTATGAGTTATACAACTTGAGTTTATTTTTATTTGTGGATGTAATTCAGTTTGAAACTTACTATGGATCAGTTATTTATTTTTAGTAGAAATCCACATGCTTTTTAGCTTTAAAATCCAAATTGGAGGGATTTCAAATGGCAAAAGATTTTTACAAAGCAATTGAAGACAGAAGATCTATTTATGGAATTAGTAAAGAACAAGTAATTTCTGACGAAAAAATTCAAGAGGTAATTCAGCACGCTGTAAAGCATACACCGTCAGCTTTTAACTCTCAAAGTGCGCGTGTTGTTGTTGTATTAGGAGAACAACATGATAAATTATGGGATCTGACAAAAGAAACATTACGAAAAATTGTTCCTGAAAATAACTTTGGTCCAACTGAAGAAAAAATGAATGCATTTAAAAGCGGTTATGGAACAGTTTTATTCTTTGAAGACGGCAAAGTAGTGGAGAGTCTTCAAGAACAATTTGCATCATATAAAGAAAATTTTCCTAAATGGTCTGAGCAATCATCAGGTATGTTACAATTTGTAATTTGGACAGCATTAGAAATCGAAGGATTCGGTGCAACATTACAGCACTATAATCCATTAATTGATGATGAAGTGAAAAAAGAATGGAATGTTCCAGAAAGCTGGAAACTTATTGCGCAAATGCCATTTGGTAAACCGGTAGCACCAGCTGGAGAAAAGGAATTCCAACCACTAGAAAATCGCGTGAAGTTTTACAAATAATCTAGTTGTATACGGAATGTTTTTTGTTAGAAGGAATACGTTCTGGATAAAAAGCCCTGCAAACGCAGGGCTTTTCTTCGTCATGGTAATCTGTTATTTCCATGTATGATGAGCGCATATTTTTTGTTTTTAATTTAGCTTTGTCGTATTTACTCCTAAGATTCCTCCAAGTGTACTAGCTCCTATTAAAGCAAGTTGATAGAGAAGCTGAGAGTTAGATAAAGTTTGGGAGAAACCTAAGTAATGAACGAGAAATACGAGAATTGCAAAAGTAAGTCCAGTTGTAACCCCGACGAGCCACCCTCTCCCTTGCGCTTTTTTGCCAGCAATAAAACCAGCAATGAGCATAGAAAGAAGAGCAAGTATAAAAATTGTAATTGCTAATGTTCCTTCGTTAATATTTGTGAACTTTAATAAAAGAGCGATGATCATGCTTGTTATAGAAGCAAGAATCAAGATTGTGATAATGCCAGCTCCAATGGCGATAGAGAACTTTTTTGACCCATCCATTGTGCATGCCCCCTTTTTAATACAAACATATTTCAAAATTTGATAAGTTAGACTAGTTTCTTGTACATAGAGAGCGTTCTTACTATATAAATAGTTTACGAAGGAAAGGGATTCTTCGTAATTCTTCTTTCCGAATGAGCTTAAAGATGAGCAGGAGAACGATGTAAATAAGTGTAGTCAATGTAATTTCCCATAATGTTTGTATGCCGAGTGATTGAGAAAATATAACATGGTGATGAAGATAAAATCCAAACGTACCTGCGGCTAGGATGGCAATACCCCCATAAAGATAGTCTTTTAAATAAATGGTGAATGTAATTTTTTTTAAGACGGTCGCATAATGGAGAAATGTTACTGTAATAATATTAGCAGCAATGGCAAGTGCAACCCCCATCATTTGAAATTCCGGTCTTGAGGCGAGAATAAAGATAACAAGTAACTTTACAATCGCACCAACAAATGTATTCATCATCGCAGCTCTAGCTAAGTTTAAAGCTTGTAAAACGGATGTGAGCGGGCTTTGAAAATAATGAAATAAAAAACAAGGTGCAAGTAGTCGTATAAATGCAGTGGCGCTATCAGAACCATACATAAGAGTTAACACGGGTGAAGCGAATACATACAGAATGATGACGGACCAACCGCCTGTAATTAAAGAAATTCGCAATGCTTGTTGCAAACGGTATTCTACTAACTGATGTTGCCTTTTCGCCATCGCTTCGCTAATAGATGGTACGAGTGCTGTAGAAAGGGCATATGTAATGAATGCAGGTAGCGATAGAAGGGGAAAGGCATAGCCATTTAAGATGCCATATTGCTGTGTAGCGACAGAAGCGGCAACACCAGCAATTGCCAAACTTTGCATGACGACAATCGGCTCAAAAAAATAAGAAATGGATCCAATTAAGCGGCTTCCTGTCGTCGGCAGTGCAATTTCCATAAGCGAATGAAACGTATGTTTACTCTCTTTCACAGTGTTTAGAAAACCGTTGCGTATGGAAATATGTTTTTCACGCTGGAATAATGTGAGTAGAAATAATAAAGAAGCAACCTCACCAAGGACAGCTGAAAGCATAGCACCTGCTGCTGCATATTCAACGCCATAAGGTAAAAATAGACGAATGCAGATAGCGATAATTGTGATGCGGACTACTTGTTCTAGTACTTGTGCATAAGCGCCTGGCTTCATATTTTGTTTTCCTTGGAAATACCCTCGTAACACAGATGAAACAGCAATGACAGGAACAACAGGTAAAATAGCTATTAATGGATAGTAGGTTCTTTCATCAGTTAAAAGTGTTTTAGCTAAAATAGGTGTGAGCAGCATAATAGCAATCGTTAAAATAATACTGATCACAGATGTAACCGCTAGTGATACGGTTAAGATTCTTTTGACCTTTTGCCGGTCATTCATTGCCTCTGCTTCGGCAACGAATTTTGCAATAGCAACGGGAAGGCCGATTTGTGTTAAAACAATGGCTAAGATGAAAGTAGGGACAGCCATCATATACAGACCGACACCTTCTTCTCCTAAAATGCGCGCCATTACAATACGGTTAATAAACCCAAGGATTTTTGTAATCAAGCCAGCTAGCATTAAAATAAATGCACCTCGTAAAAAGCTTTGTCTTGTCATGATCTTTTTCTCCTACCTTCTCAAAATCAATGGAATGATTTACAATAATTTATATGCACGTATGAGACAAGAATGACAAGCATTTAAGAAGAGCAGAAAGAAACAAAATGATTAAATGCAGTTATTGCTGTCCATTAGAGCGGGATTTAAAGCGACTTTTCGTGCTGAGATAAGAAGGAGATGTGATGTAAATTGGAAAAAGAAGATATTGTAGAAGCTTACCGCGGACAGTTACAAGTCGTTTTACAAAGTAAGATAGAAGAGTTCCAAATGATCGGGTATGATCAAGTCACAATAGAAGATATTTGGAAGTACTTGAAATTAAAAAAATGGAAAAAGGTAGATAGCAATGTTAGATTATATGAATTAGTAAATGATATATTAAAGCTAACTGCAAATGAGTATATGACGTATTTAACTGTGGAAGCATATCAAGCGCCGCTTTCGTCATTTGAAGAGTATGAAAATAAATAACTGACTGCAATTGGTTTGTTCTTCCTTTTGCAGTATAATGATAGGTATTAATAAAGAGGAGTTTATTATTGTCTAAGATTTTATATAAAAGGAGGTAGGATATAGACACAATCATTGATATATGTAGGTGATAGTATTCTTCAATAGAACGAACCGTTACCTATATGCTAGCGATGAGCTAGTCAAACATTGAAAAATTTACAGAAAGGAAGTCTACTAACTGGACAAATATACATGTGAATATTGTCTCATATAAGATTACAATTACTTATGATGTTAGTAGCAGAAAGAAGGTACATATGGCAAAGCGTAGTACAAGAATTGTCGCCTTTTTTCTCATTGTTTTATTAATCGGTGGGATTATTGGTGCGGCAGGAAAAAACATAACAAAAGGCATTAGTCTTGGGCTAGACCTTCGCGGTGGTTTTGAAATCTTGTATCAAGTAAAACCAGCAAAGAAGGGGGATAAAATCGATCACGATGCACTTGTAAGTACAGTCGGTGCTTTGAATAACCGTGTCAATGTGCTTGGTGTAAGTGAGCCGAACATTCAAATCGAAGGAAAAGATCGAATTCGTGTTCAGCTTGCTGGCGTAAAAGATCAACAAAAGGCACGTGAAATTTTATCTACTCAAGCAAAGTTAACATTCCGTGATGTGAATGATAATCTTCTTATGGATGGGACAGATTTAAAAGGCGGAGGAGCAAAGCAAACATTTGATGAACAAGGACGACCAAGCGTTGGACTTACATTAAAAAGTGCTGATAAATTCCGCGAAGTAACAGAAAAAATTTCTAAAATGCCACCACCAACAAACTTGATGGTAATTTGGCTTGATTTTGAAGAAGGTAAGGATTCTTATAAAGCAGAATCTGCAAAACCAAATCCAAAATTTTTATCAGCAGCAACAGTAAATCAAGTATTTAATCAAGCGGAAGTTTCTATCGTAGGTGGAAACTTTACAGTTGAAAGTGCAAAACAACTTTCATCCTTATTAAATGCAGGGGCACTTCCTGTTGATTTAAAAGAAATGTATTCAACATCTGTTGGGGCGAAATTTGGTCAACAAGCATTAGAAGAAACAATTTTTGCTAGTGTGATTGGCATAGCTCTTATTTTCTTATTCATGCTTGTATTCTATCGTTTACCAGGATTTATCGCAGTTATTATGCTAGGGCTGTATATTTTTGTAACGCTTCTTGTCTTTAACTGGATGCATGCTGTTCTTACATTGCCAGGTATTGCGGCCTTAGTGCTCGGGGTTGGTATCGCTGTTGATGCGAATATTATTACGTACGAGAGATTGAAGGAAGAATTGCGAATTGGTAAGTCCATGATGTCAGCATATCGCTCTGGTAACCATCGTTCTTTAGCGACAATTTTGGATGCGAATATTACAACTCTTGCAGCAGCCGGTGTGCTATTCGTATATGGTACAAGCTCTGTACAAGGGTTTGCAACAAGTTTGATTGTAAGTATTTTTGTTGGTTTTGTTACGAACGTATTCGGTACTCGTTTCTTACTAGGATTACTTGTGAAGAGCCGTTATTTTGATAAAAAACCAGCTTACTTTGGTGTGAAACAAAAAGAAATTATTCCATTGTCAAAAGGTGTTGAGCATGCACCAACAAAATTTGACCGTATTAACTTTGTAAATATCGGTCATAAATTTTTATTATTCTCCATTGTAGTTGTTATTGCAGGAGCAATTATACTACCAATTTTCAAAATGAACTTAGGTATTGACTTTGCAAGTGGTACACGTATGGACTTGCAATCAAAACAAACAATTAGCGTTTCTCAAGTTCATAAAGATTTACATGAATTGAAAATTGATGTGAAAGAGGAAGATATTGTACCGACAGGTGATGACAATAAAGGATTCGCTGTTCGTACAATTGGTGTTTTATCAAAAGAGGAAATTGCAAAAGCGAAAACATTCTTCCATGATAAATATGGCACAGAACCAAACGTAAGCACAGTTTCGCCAACAATCGGGAAGGAAATCGCACAAAATGCCTTCATCGCAGTTCTGATTGCTTCAGCGGTTATCATACTATATGTAAGCATTCGTTTCCGATTTACATATGCGGTAGCTGCTGTCGCAGCATTACTCCATGATGCATTTGTAATGATTGTGATGTTTAGTATTTTCCATCTGGAAGTAGATTTGACATTTATTGCAGCTGTCTTAACCATTATCGGTTATTCGATCAATGACTCGATTGTTACATTTGACAGAAACCGTGAACTATACAAACAGAAAAAACGTATTCGCGATTTGAAAGATCTAGAAGAAATTGTAAATGCGAGTATTCGTCAAACAATTGGTCGTTCTATTAATACAGTATTAACTGTGTTATTCCCTGTTATTGCACTGATGATTTTCGGTAGTGAATCGTTACGAAACTTCTCGTTTGCATTAATGGTAGGATTAGTTGTAGGTACGTATTCTTCTGTTTTCGTTGCATCCCAAATTTGGCTCATGCTTGAAAATCGTCGTTTAAAAAAAGGAAAGAAAAAGATAGTAGCAGAAGAATCTAAACCACAAGTTTAAAAATGAGAAAAATAAAAGATGATGTCTCTTTCGAGGCATCTCTTTTTTCGTCTATGGATACAATAAAGAGATATTTCCTTTTGGGTACTTGGCTAAAGGAAGTAGAACCAATTGGGGGCTGAAGAGAAGCTTGCTTCTTTAGGTTAGGAAACTGTTGGAATAGGATGAAGTGATGCTCTTTCTTATGAAAGTAGTAATAGATAAACGAGAAGGGAGTGATACGATCGCTAGCATTTTTGCTACAATGAAAAGGTATTTTGAGAAAAGAAGGGATTTCAGTTATGGAAAAAGATGAACGTTTTAAACAGGCGGAGTTTGGAGCTATTGTCGGAATCGTTGGGAATATTGTGCTAGCGATTGTGAAAGCAGTAATCGGCTATATGGGAAATAGTAAAGCGCTTTTAGCAGATGCAGTTCATTCCGCATCGGATGTAGTTGGTTCGTTAGCTGTCTTTTTTGGGCTGCGTGCAGCAAAGCAACCCCCTGATGAAGATCACCCTTATGGTCATGGAAAAGCGGAATCGATCTCAGCGATTATTGTTGCAGTGTTATTATTTATTGTTGGAATTGAAATTGCTATATCTTCGATTAAAGCTTTTACCGAGGAACTTGAGCCGCCGAAAGGGATTGCCATTTTTGCTGTTATTCTTTCTATCGTTGTTAAGGAAGGGATGTTTCAATATAAGTATCGGTTAGGGAAACGGGTAAATAGTGATGCAATTATTGCAAATGCATATGAGCACCGCTCAGATGTGTTTTCTTCAATTGCAGCTTTAATCGGAATTTGTGCGGCAATTATTGGAAATCGAATAGGTGCTAGTTGGCTTGTGTATGCTGATCCTGTTGCAGGACTATTTGTCTCATTACTTGTTGTAAAGATGGCATGGGACATTGGGGGAGAGGCGATTCATACGACACTTGATCATGTTCTGCATGAAGAACATGTCATTCCGTTAAGGGAAGCAGTTCTTCAAGTAGAAGGTGTGAAGAAAATAGGTTCTCTATATGCGCGTGAGCATGGGCATTATGTAATTGTTGATATTAAAGTGTCTGTTGACCCATATATTACAGTGGAAGAAGGGCATCGTATTGGGAAATGTGTAAAAGAAGTATTAATGCGGCAAGATAATGTCCAAAATGTGTTTGTTCATATTAATCCGTATTCGCCAGATTAATACGAATGTTGTGGAATGGTGAATGATATTGTCACCCCTTAATCTGTCTTGTATAATGAACAGGTTAAGGGGTGATTTCGTGTTACAACCGAAAACGCGTTGGAAAGAAAAAACATATAATGAAGAACTGGTGAAGGAATTAGCAAGTAAATTGCAATTATCACCACTTGTTATTTCGTTATTCCTCGGCAGAGGTTTAGATACAGAAGATAAGATTATGGATTTTTTTAATACAGCAGAGCAAGAGTTTCATGATCCATTTTTACTAGAAGGAATGGATCGGACAGTAGAGCGTGTGAAACAGGCTATCCAAAATGGAGAACAGATTTTAATATTTGGTGACTATGATGCAGACGGAGTAAGTAGTACGACCGTACTATTTTTAGCACTCCAAGAATTAGGAGCAGATGTGGAATTTTATATTCCAAACCGTTTTACGGAAGGGTATGGACCAAATGAAGAGGCGTTTCGTTGGGCACACCGAGCAGGTTTTTCTTTAATTATTACGGTTGATACAGGAATAGCAGCAGTACATGAGGCCCAAGTGGCAAAAGAGCTTGGAATCGATTTAATTATTACAGATCATCATGAGCCACCGCCAGAACTTCCGGAAGCACTTGCGATTATTCATCCGAAGCTTGAGGGCGGTGTATATCCGTTTCACTATTTAGCAGGGGTTGGTGTTGCTTTTAAAGTAGCGCATGCGTTACTAGGGCGTGTTCCGGAGCATTTGCTAGAAATTGCTGTTATTGGTACAGTAGCTGATTTAGTATCACTTCATGGTGAGAATCGATTAATTGTACAGCGCGGATTAAAACATATGCGAATGACAAAAAACATCGGTTTAAAAGCACTTTTTAAAGTGGCGAATGTCTCGCAAAGTGAAATTACAGAAGAAAGTATTGGCTTTTTGCTAGCACCTCGTATTAATGCGGTTGGACGTTTAGAAGATGCTGCTCCGGCGGTTCATCTTCTCCTATCAGAAGATCCAGAAGAAGCGAAAGAACTGGCAGAAGAAATTGATGGACTAAACAAACTTCGAAAAGATATTGTGAAACAAATTACAGAAGAAGCAATTGTTGAGGTGGAATGTAAGTATCCACCAGAGGAGAATAAAGTGCTTGTTCTTGCGAAAGAAGGATGGAACCCAGGGGTAATTGGAATTGTTGCTTCTAAATTGGTGGAACGTTTTTATCGTCCGACGATTGTGTTAAGTATTGATTCTGAGAAGCAAATTGCTAAAGGATCTGCGCGCAGTATTGAAGGATTTGATTTGTTTGCTAATTTATCGGATTGTAGAGATTTATTACCTCATTTTGGAGGACATCCAATGGCGGCAGGGATGACGCTTCATATGAATGATGTAGAGGAACTGAGACGCCGTTTGAATGAACAAGCAAATGCAGTCTTAGTAGAGGAAGATTTTATTCCGATTACAACTATAGATGCGATTTGTAAAGTAGAGGACGTCACGCTTTCAGCAATTGAAGATATGCAGAAGTTGGCACCATTTGGTGTTGGGAATCCAAAACCGCGTATTGCAGTGAAAGATGCTGATTTAGAAAGCATTCGCGCAATCGGATCAGATGGCTCTCATTTAAAAATGGCTCTTCGGGATGGACAAGCTACGCTAGATACAATTGGTTTTGGATTTGGTTCCTATGCAAAAGAGATTTCTCCAGTTGCAAAAGTTTCTGTTGTAGGAGAAGTATCTATTAACGAATGGAATAATTTTAAGAAACCGCAGTTAATGGTGCAAGATATCGCAGTAGAAGCGTGGCAACTATTTGATTGGCGCAGTATGCGTAATGTAGAAACGAATTTGGCGGAACTTCCAAAAGAAAAAATAGTTATCGTGTATTTTTCTGAAGATGTATTGAATAAATTTTCTTTAGAAGATTATAAAGAGCAACTTGTGCATGCATCAGCAGTCACTCGTTTAGATGGTGAGTATGTTGTGTTACTTGACTTACCAAAAGGGATAGAAGAGTTGCGAAGTGTATTTCAAGTTGGCTTCCCGGCTCGTATTTACACGTTATTTTATCAAGAAAATAATCATTTGTTTAGCACGGTTCCAACGAGAGAACACTTTAAATGGTATTACTCTTTCTTACATCAAAAAGCTCCATTTTCTTTAAGACAATATGGCGAGCAACTATGCCGTCATAAAGGGTGGTCAAAAGATACAGTAAATTTCATGACACAGGTGTTTTTTGAGCTAGAATTTGTTACAATAAAAGACGGTGTCATTTTTATGGCCGAGCAAATTCAAAAGCGTGATTTAACTGAATCGAACACATATCGTGAGAAAATGAACCATTTACAACTTGAAAAAGAATTGGTTTATAGCACATATCAACAGCTATACACATGGTTTGAAACGATTCGTAATCATAAAGAAATAGAACAGTTAAGATAAGGGGTTTGTTATTTACAGGCCTTTCATATCTGAGGAGGATTCAGAAACATGGATTTTAAGCAACATATCGCAATTGTACCAGATTATCCAAAAGAAGGAATTGTATTTAAAGATATTACACCTTTAATGAACGATGGGAAAGCGTATAAAGCGGCAACAGATGAAATCGTTGCTTATGCAAAAGAAAGAAACATCGATCTTGTAGTAGGGCCAGAAGCGCGTGGATTTATTATTGGTTGCCCAGTTTCTTATGCATTAGAAGTAGGATTTGCGCCTGTTCGTAAATTAGGAAAATTACCACGAGAAATTATTAAAGTTGATTACGGTAAAGAGTATGGTAAAGATGTTCTAACAATTCATAAAGATGCTATTAAGCCAGGTCAGCGAGTATTAATTACAGATGATTTATTAGCTACAGGCGGAACAATTGAAGCAACGATTCAACTTGTTGAAGAACTTGGTGGAATTGTAGCTGGTATTGCATTTTTAGTAGAGCTTACTTATTTAGAAGGTCGTGAAAAATTAGAAGGTTACGATGTATTAGTATTAGAAAAATACTAATGATAAGATAGGTAAAGTTACGGTGATAAAAAGTACCCGTGAATCTCTTGGAGAGGAGCGGGTACTTTTGTATAATTGTACAAAAAAGTATGGCGAAATATCAGTAAAATCTTTTCCTTTTCACAATTCACAATCATTAGGTTATAATGGTAGAATAAAATTTATTCTACTGACAAGGGAAAGACAATTTTCAATAAAAGGTGATTCGATGGCAAATGAGCAAGTACTAACAGCTGAACAGGTACTCGAAAAAGCGGGACAATATTTAGCGGACGATGATATCGAACTGGTGGCGCGTGCCTATGAATATGCACGTGATGCACATAGCGAACAGTATAGAAAATCGGGCGAACCATATATTATTCATCCGATTCAAGTTGCAGGTATTTTAGTTGATTTACACATGGATCCATCTACAGTATCAGCTGGATTTTTACATGATGTAGTAGAAGATACAGAAGTTACGTTAGAGGATATTGAACGGGAATTTAGTAAAGAAATTGCAATGCTTGTTGATGGTGTTACAAAACTTGGAAAAATCAAATATAAGTCTCATGAACAGCAACAGGCAGAGAACCATCGCAAAATGTTTATTGCAATGGCGCAAGATATTCGTGTCATTTTAATTAAATTAGCTGACCGGCTTCACAATATGCGTACGCTTAAGCATTTGCCTCAAGAAAAGCAGCGTCGCATTGCAAATGAAACGTTAGAAATTTTTGCACCTTTAGCCCATAGGCTCGGAATCAATACGATTAAATGGGAGCTTGAAGATACATCACTTCGTTATTTAAACCCGCAACAATATTATCGTATTGTGAA
This sequence comes from Bacillus cereus group sp. BfR-BA-01430, assembly GCF_022663115.1. NCBI lineage: Bacteria > Bacillati > Bacillota > Bacilli > Caryophanales > Bacillaceae > Bacillus > Bacillus cereus group sp. BfR-BA-01430. The sequence continues at coordinate 15,053 of NZ_JAKUEW010000012.1, read as the reverse complement.
TTTGATGAAGCGAAAACGCGCGGAACGTGAAGAATATTTAGATGAAGTTATGACAAGTATTCAAGAGAAACTAAATGAGGTTTCTATTCATCCAGATATTTCAGGAAGACCGAAACATATTTATAGCATTTATCGTAAAATGGCACTTCAAAATAAACAATTTAATGAAATTTATGATTTGTTAGCTGTGCGTGTTGTTGTGAATAGTATTAAGGATTGCTATGCGGTATTAGGAATTATTCATACGTGCTGGAAACCGATGCCAGGACGTTTTAAAGATTATATCGCCATGCCAAAAGCAAACCTATATCAATCGTTGCATACAACTGTCATTGGTCCAAAGGGCGATCCGCTTGAAGTGCAAATTCGTACGAAGGAAATGCATGAAATTGCCGAATATGGAATTGCGGCACATTGGGCATATAAAGAAGGAAAAGCAGCAGCAACAGGAACACTTGAGAAGAAATTAACATGGTTCAGACAAATATTAGAATGGCAAAATGAAGCTTCTAATGCGGAAGAATTTATGGAGTCATTAAAGATTGATTTATTCTCCGATATGGTGTTTGTCTTTACACCAAAAGGTGATGTAATGGAATTGCCAATGGGTTCTGTTCCAATTGATTTTGCATACCGTGTTCATTCAGAAATCGGTAATAAGACCATTGGCGCAAAAGTAAATGGTAAAATGGTCACTCTTGATTATAAGTTAAAAACAGGTGACATTATTGAAATTTTAACTTCTAAACATTCATATGGACCAAGTCAAGATTGGGTAAAACTTGCACAAACTTCTCATGCGAAAAATAAGATTCGTCAATTTTTCAAAAAGCAACGTCGTGAAGAGAATATTGACAAAGGGCGCGAACTTGTTGAAAAAGAAGTGCGTAGCTTAGAGTTTGAAATGAAAGAAGTGCTCGCACCAGATAATTTAAAACGCGTTGCGGAGAAATTTAATTTTGCTAATGAAGAAGATATGTTTGCAGCGGTAGGATATAACGGTATTACAGCTGCGCAAATTGTAACGCGATTAACGGACAAGTTCCGCAAACAACGTGAAGAAGAGCAAGATATTGTTGAGGTTAAAGAAGTTCGTAAACCAATGAAAATTCGAAAATGGGACTCCGGAGTAAAAGTAAGTGGTGCAGATAATTTGTTAATCCGTTTATCAAAATGTTGTAACCCAGTTCCCGGTGACGATATTATCGGATATATTACGAAAGGCCGCGGTGTCTCTATTCATCGCCGTGACTGCGTGAATGTGCACACAGAGGAAGCGAAGGAGCGTTTATTAGAGGTCGAGTGGGAAGGAAGCCCTGAAAAAGAAATTGAGTATAATGTTGATATTGAAATTTCTGGTTACGATCGTCGCGGGTTGTTAAATGAGGTGCTACAAGCTGTTACAGAAACGAAAACTTACATTTCGGCTGTTTCGGGTCGAAGTGACCGCAATAAAATGGCGACCATTAACATGTCGATTTCCATTCGTAACTTACACCATTTGAAAAAGGTAGTAGAGCGTATTAAACAAGTTCCAGAAATTTATGCAGTACGTCGTATGATGCATTAATAGGGAGTGTATAACATATGAGAGTTGTCTTACAGCGATCAAAGGAAGCGTCTGTCACAGTAGATGGTGAGATTGTGGGACAAATTCCGTTTGGCTTAACTTTACTAGTTGGCATTACACATGAAGATACAGAAAAAGATGCAACTTACATTGCTGAAAAAATTGCGAACTTACGTATTTTTGAAGATGAGAATGGCAAAATGAACCATTCTATACTTGATGTAAAAGGACAAGTTTTATCGATTTCGCAATTTACATTATACGGGGATTGTCGTAAAGGAAGACGTCCAAACTTTATGGATGCTGCGAAACCTGATTATGCAGAGCGCTTATACGATTTCTTTAACGAAGAAATTCGTAAACAAGGACTGCACGTAGAAACAGGTAAATTCGGAGCAATGATGGACGTTTCTTTAGTAAACGATGGCCCGGTGACCTTAATTGTAGAAAGTAAATAGTATTTTCGAAGAAGAGAGGAGTATGTGATCCTCTCTTTTTGTAATTTCTTTTAATGGTATATTTTTCTAATTGCTGTTATGATATTTGTGAAAATTAATATATTTTGGGGGATTATGGGAGGAGAATTTGATGGGAACTTTTGTACTTGTTCATGGTGCATAGGATGGTAGTTATGTGTGGAGAAAAGTGGCAGAACTTTTAAGGGGAGATGGTCATCGTGTATATACTCCTACATTAACGGGGCTTGGAGAACGAACACATCTTATGCAACCTAGTATAGGATTAAATACATATATTTAAGATATTGTTAATGCCATTCGATATGAGGGGTTAAAAGATGTAATTTTAGTGGGACATAGTTATTCTGGTATGGTGATTACAGGTGTGGCAGAAGTAATTCCAAAATTTATTAAGAAAATGGTATATGTGGATGCCATGATGCCGGAAGACGGTGATTCTGTCATGGACATTTCTGGGCCAAAAATGGCTGCACACTTTATAGAAGAAGTAAAAGTATACGGAGAAGGATGGCGTGTTCTACCTAGAAATACATTAGATGAAAGAAAATCAGCTATGTCATTGTTGGCTTTTACACAAGCAGTTGAAATAAAAAATCCTATTGTTCAACATATACCTCATATATATGTTGAAGTACAGGATAATCCAGAATATTGGCCAATGACACCTATCTTCTTAGCATCAGCAAAAAAAGCAAGAGATAGAAAATGGAATGTTTTTTCTATTGAAGCTGGTGGACATTGGGTAATGGAAACAAATCCAGAGGCGTTAGTTCATATATTGAATAAGTGTGTAGAATGAGTTTACTTTCTATGGCAGAAGGGAAATGAAAGTAGGGGATAGATTTGGGTACTTCCAGCATATAATATCACCCTATGTTTCATGCCGGAGTTATGTATTCTTGGAATTGTTGGAAATTGGGAATTTCGGGCAGGAGAAATACTGGCTATCATTATTGTTGTGAATCGAACTCTAATGTTATTTGGAAGAAAAAACAATTAATTATATAGTATACTGTAAAAATAGTGAAAATATTCGAATGTATGTGTGATAAGGAGAGGAATTGTATAAATTGGTCTATATTCAAAGATTCTAAATTTTTCTTGTGGTTCAGCTTGGCTCTTTTTTTACATGCAGTAGGAGTTACTCTCGTAGCGTTAAGTTACAGTACTTGGGTAATATTTGTAATAGCAGCAAGTGTGGTAACATTCTTTCTGGTTCAAAGAGCAGATGACTTATATAAAAGTCGCATGGAATAACGTGATGCCTTTATACGTATAACCATCCCGTCAATATGGAACAATAAAACATAAATACATCCATATTGATTGTGAGGGATAGAGATGCGTATGAATGAAAAAGGACATTCTGTTACAAATGGTGCAAATCAATTATTTAATGTGAGTTTCCATGATTTTATTTCAAAAGAACAAACGAATACTGGGATGGAGCTTGCTTCTGAGTTTGGAATTTCCCTTCAAGATGTAAGACGTTTAAAGAAGCAGTTGGAACGCTCCTAGAGCACTTGACAATCGTTCTTAACAAACGTATAGTAATTTTATATTTACATATGAAAAGAACCGTTGATAGAGAAGAGTAAATGAGACACACATGGAAAGAGAAGAAATGTCTTAGGCTGAAAGCATTTCTACATGATGACTGATTGAATGACACTCTGGAGGTTTTAACTTGAAAGGCGTATGCTTAGTAGGGTTGAACGCAAACTTTAAGCGTTATTAAAAAAGTGGAAGCATACGTTGCTTCAATTAGGGTGGCACCACGGGTATTATACTCTCGTCCCTACTGGATAATCAGTAGAGTCGAGAGTTTTTTTATTTTTATTAAGATTAAAATAATTTGAGGAGGAACTGAATATGTCTATTCAAATCCCACGCGGAACGCAAGATATTCTTCCAGGTAGTGTAGAATTATGGCAATATATCGAAGGACAAGCGCGCGAAATTTGCCGTCGTTACAATTATAAAGAAATTCGTACACCAATTTTTGAACATACAGAGCTGTTTTTACGAGGCGTTGGTGATACAACAGATATCGTTCAAAAAGAAATGTACACATTCCAAGATCGTGGAGAGCGCAGTTTAACACTTCGTCCAGAAGGTACTGCACCTGTTGTACGTTCTTATGTTGAAAATAAAATGTTCGGTGATGCAACACAGCCAACGAAATTATACTATATCGGTCAAATGTTCCGTTATGAAAGACCGCAGGCAGGTCGCTATCGTCAATTCGTCCAATTTGGTATTGAAGCAATCGGTAGTAATGATCCTGCAATTGATGCCGAAGTCATTGCACTTGCAGTAGAATTTTACCGTGGTATGGGCTTAAAAAATATTAAAGTTGTATTAAATAGCTTAGGAGATCCAGCGAGCCGTCAAGCGCACCGTGAAGCATTAATCGCTCACTTTAAACCGCGCATTGGTGAGTTTTGTTCCGATTGCCAATCTCGTTTAGAGAAAAATCCACTTCGTATTTTAGACTGTAAGAAAGATCGCGATCATGAATTAATGAATGCAGCACCATCTATTACAGATTATTTAAACGAAGAATCAACGGCATATTATGAAAAGGTTCAAGAACTATTAACAATGATGGGTGTTCCATTTGAAAAAGATCCAAACTTAGTGCGTGGTTTAGATTACTATCAACACACTGTTTTTGAAATTATGAGTGAAGCGGAAGGCTTTGGTGCCATTACAACATTAAGTGGTGGTGGACGTTATAATGGACTTGTTCAAGAAATCGGTGGTCCAGAAATGCCTGGTATCGGTTTTGCGATGAGTATTGAACGTTTAATTATGGCACTAAAGGCTGAAAATATCGAGTTGCCAATTGAAAATACAATCGACTGTTACGTTGTTGCACTTGGTGATAAGGCGAAGGATCATGCTGCAAAAGTTGCTTTTGACCTTCGTAAATCTGGTCTATCAGTTGAAAAAGATTATTTAAATCGTAAAATGAAAGCACAATTTAAATCAGCGGATCGTCTAAATGCGAAATATGTAGCGGTATTAGGTGAAGATGAGCTAGATAAAGGTGTTATTAATTTAAAAGATATGGCGACAGGCGAGCAAGAAGAAGTAGCATTAGATGTATTTGCTTCATACGTAGCAGAGAAATTAATATAGGGGGAGCTTACAATGGCTGAAAGAACACATGCATGTGGAAGAGTAACTGTAGAAGCAATTGGACAAACGGTTCAATTAAAAGGTTGGGTGCAAAAACGCCGCGATTTAGGTGGACTAATCTTTATCGACTTACGTGACCGTACAGGTATTGTACAAGTTGTCTTTAGTCCAGAAACATCAAAAGAAGCATTAGAAGTGGCAGAAACAATTCGCGGTGAATACGTATTACATGTAGAAGGTACAGTTGTTGAGCGCGGAGCTGGTGCAATTAATGAAAATATGGCAACTGGCCACATTGAAGTGCAAGCGACAAAAGTAACGGTCTTAAATGCAGCGAAAACAACGCCGATTATTATTGCAGATGATACAGATGCATCAGAAGATATTCGTTTAAAATATCGTTATTTAGATTTACGTCGTCCTGTTATGTACAATACGTTCAAAATGCGTCACGACGTAACGAAAACAATTCGTAATTTCTTAGATACAGAAGAGTTTTTAGAAGTGGAAACACCAATTTTAACAAAGAGTACACCAGAAGGTGCCCGAGACTATTTAGTACCAAGTCGTGTGCATGACGGTGAGTTTTATGCATTACCTCAATCTCCGCAACTATTTAAACAGCTTCTTATGGTCGGTGGATTTGAGCGCTACTATCAAGTAGCACGTTGTTTCCGTGATGAAGATTTACGTGCGGATCGTCAACCAGAATTTACGCAAATCGATATCGAAGCTTCCTTCTTAACACAAGAAGAAATCTTAGACATGATGGAACGCATGATGACGAAAGTGATGAAGGATGTAAAAGGGATAGAAATTAGCGTACCATTCCCTCGTATGACATATGCTGATGCGATGGCTCGTTATGGCTCTGATAAACCAGATACACGCTTTGAAATGGAATTAACGGATTTATCTGATTTTGCAGCGAACTGCGGTTTTAAAGTGTTTACAGGTGCTGTAGAAAATGGCGGACAAGTAAAAGCGATTAATGCAAAAAGTGCAGCGAGCAAGTATTCTCGTAAAGATATCGATGCATTAACTGAATTTGTAAAAGTATACGGTGCAAAAGGTTTAGCTTGGTTAAAAGTGGAAGAAGATGGCTTAAAAGGACCGATTGCGAAGTTCTTTAATGAAGAAGAAGCAAATGTAATAATGACTACATTAGAAGCTTCTGCGGGCGATTTATTATTATTCGTAGCTGATAAGAAAAGCGTTGTGGCAGATAGCTTAGGTGCACTTCGTTTACGCTTAGGTAAAGAGCTTGAACAAATTGACGAAAATAAATTCAATTTCTTATGGGTAACAGATTGGCCGCTTCTTGAATATGATGAAGAGGCAAATCGTTATTTTGCAGCGCACCATCCATTTACAATGCCGTTCCGTGAAGATGTTGAGCTATTAGAAACAGCGCCAGAAAAAGCGCGTGCACAAGCGTATGACCTTGTATTAAATGGTTATGAACTTGGTGGTGGATCCCTTCGTATTTACGAGCGTGATGTACAAGAAAAAATGTTCAAAGCGCTTGGATTCACACAAGAGGAGGCGCAAGAGCAGTTCGGTTTCTTATTAGAGGCATTTGAATATGGTACACCACCACATGGCGGAATCGCATTAGGTTTAGACCGTCTAGTGATGTTACTTGCTGGTCGTACAAACCTTCGCGATACAATCGCATTCCCAAAAACAGCAAGTGCAAGCTGTTTATTAACGGATGCGCCAAGTCCCGTTGCTGGAGCGCAGCTTGAAGAGTTACATTTGAAATTGAATGTAAAAGAATAGAAATAAGAATGAAGCTAGATGGGGTATACTAACTCCATCTAGCTTTTTTAGAGAAGTAAAATTTTGATAGTGGTCGTATGTTTGTTAGATGGCCAGTCTATTTCAATATGTATTTTTAAAGATTGTGTAACTTTTTCTATACAAATAGTCGGAAAAACGCTAGAATACTTCATGGTAGACCATTTTTGTAATAGGAGTGTAGAGCTGAATGTTACATCAATTTTCACGAAATGAATTAGCCTTTGGAAAAGAAGGGCTTGAAATATTAAAAAATAGTACAGTCGGTATTTTAGGGATTGGCGGCGTAGGGTCATTTGCAGCTGAAGCGTTAGCTCGCTCTGGTGTAGGACGTCTTGTATTAGTAGATAAAGACGTTGTTGATATTACAAACGTAAACCGTCAAATTCATGCATTAGTTTCTACTGTAGGACGTTCAAAGGTAGAACTAATGAAAGAGCGCATCGCTGATATTAATCCAGATTGTGAAGTTATCGCATTAGAAATGTTTTATACAGAAGAAACGTATGAAGATTTCTTTCAATATGGATTAGATTTTGTCGTGGATGCTTCCGATACGATTACGTACAAGATTCATTTAATTAAGCAATGTTTACGTCGTAAAATTAAGATAATCTCTAGTATGGGTGCGGCGAATAAAATGGATCCAACTCGTTTCCGTATCGCAGATATTTCAAAAACGCATACGGATCCAATTGCGAAAGTCATTCGTACGAAACTTCGTAAAGAAGGGATTAAAAAAGGTGTGAAAGTTGTATTTTCTGATGAAAATCCAATTGTCATTCGTGAGGAAGTACGTAAAGAGATTGTTCCAGATGAAAATGCAAAAATTCGTAAAGCGAAATTACCACCTTCTTCTAACGCATTCGTACCATCTGTAGCGGGTCTAATTATGGCTAGTCACGTTGTGCGTGAACGCATCAAAAATGTCGAAGTGAAGCGTGTAGGGCAAGATTAAAGAGAAACAAGTATTAAAAAGCATAAATATGATTTTTGTTTTAGCAAACAAGAAAGACTCCCCACCTTATAGTAAATGGCGGGGAGTCTTTTAATTTTCGGCTGAATATATAATATCTAAATCTCCATTTTGGTCCGTTTGAAAAATAGGGGCGATTTGTTCTTTTTGTTGATCTTTTGAAACGAGATGATGTGCTCGATCCATAATTCTTACAAGCATGGCGTAATCTTCCTCAATTGTTTGTTGTTGCTTTGTTAGAGCAGCTAATTTTGTTTCAAGTTCATCATTTATTTTTTGTAAAGAAGCAAGCTTTGTTTGCAATGTTTCATTTTCATTTTGTAACTTTGTAAGTGAAGGATGATATTGTTCTATATTTTGTAAAAATGAAATGACATCTTGCATTGTAAGAGAATGTAAGTTGCTTGTAATGTCCTCTGAATGTTTGGTATCCATTACAAGTTGTTTTGCTTCTTTTGTTTTGAGATATTGTTCTTTTTCTATTCTAGCTTCCGAACGTTTTAATTCTTTTCTTTGTTTTTTTGCAAGTTGTATGGCCTCTTCATAATTTTGTCGAACTTCTGCATTCCACCTAAATCCGCAAGCTGCGGACGTTCGGTTTAACTTATCTCCAACTTCATCAAATGCTCTCAGCTGTGTACTTCCGCTACGAATATGTCGTAATACGGTTTCTGCTAACAGGAAATCATCTTCTTTCGTCCATGCATCTTGGCGCGTTTTCATAAGTGAAACCTCCATCATGATGTCGTTTTCGCTTAGATTACCCTTTTCGTTTGCTTTTATACTAGTTTGTATATTTCGCTATTTACTTACACCTCTTGTACATAATATTTGTATTACGTTTTATACTATTAAATTAATATAAGGGTGGCACGTGTAATACTTCTAATCATTCATAGATGTATCTTGAACTGTTTTCACTTATATTAATGACTATTTTTATTCGCTTTATATTATAGTGAAGTGTTTTCGATATTTTCCAGGGGTTTTGTTAGTGAACTTTTTAAAAACTTTAGTAAAGTAGCTTTGGTCACTAAATTTGAGCCAAGCACAAATGTCAGATAAAGAATAATCCGTTAAAGTTAGTAATTTTTTTGCTTCTTCTACTCGCTCGCGTTGGATATATTCATTTAATGAGATTCCGACTTCTTCTTTGAATAATATAGATAAGTAATTTGGATTCATATTGACCATGTTAGCAAGCTGCTGAACGGATATTTTTTGGTAAATATTTTTAAAAATATAGTTTTGACAAGTGGTGATAACTTTTGAATGGTGCTGTGTTTTATGTTCCTTTACACGATCTGCAAACGTGCATAGAGCAACCTTTAGCAATTTATCAATTTCTTTTATATCTTTTGATTTTTCGATATTTTGTATATACATCTTACCAAGTGTGCGTGCAATCCCAGAAGGAAGACCACCCTTTATCGCATATTTAGCAATAAGTGTGATGGAAGAAATTCCTATATTTTTTTGGTATCGCAATTGATTAAGTGAAGATACGGATTTAATTATTCCTTGTGAATATGCATCATAATATTTGAGGCATGCTTCTTTATCCCCATCTTTAACACCCTCAAGTAACCGTTGTTCTAATGAAAAATTAAAATTGATAGATTCAGTCGTTTTTTGCATTGAGATATATAAATCTTTGTTAAAGATATTTGTATTTATCTCATCAATTGATTTGCTCTTATTTAAAAAGGTATTTGTATCTAATCTCTTTTTATAGATTAAGTTATAACATAAGCATGCTATATTCACTAGGAACCATTTATCTTTGACTGGTAATGAAAGAAAATAGTTCTTTAGTTTTTTGGGACTTGTAGAGAAATGTAAGTCTTTTAACATGCTGTCAATTCTCTCCTCTGAAAAATTTATATGCGTTGCAGGGCCAATAATAACCGTGCCATTAACTATATAATCGTTTCTTATGTGAATTAAAATAAAATGCTCTAGATATTGAGTGGTTCTGAAGATAGGAACATTATATGGATCACCTATCTGATAAAGTGTATGTAATTCTTCCTCCTTTGAGGTATAGAGAGGGTTCGAAAGATCTTTTGATGTAAATTTGCGAAGAATATTTTTGTTAGTATCTAAAAAACAAACTGGGATTTTGAAAGATTGAAAAAATACATTGCAAGTGTATTCTATATCGACTAGATTGATTGATTTAGTCATTTTCTTTTCCTCCTTACAGTTGTATGTACTAGATGCGCAATGACGATTGCTTATTTGTTCATAAAGCATTGTAAATGTCATTACATGTAACAAAAAGGTATTTTTTAGTGAAAAATACCAAACTTCTAAGAATAATACCATAATTTCTCAAAAATAGCACATATTATTTAATAGGTAAGTAACAGCTGTTGAAGGTAGCATAAAAGCTGAGAACTATCATATTTGTTTCATAGTTGTTGATGTGATCTGCCAAGAAAATTATTTAGATTTGAAGAGTATATGATCTCACAAATGAAAAAAGGAGAGATGTTAATGGATAATTTTCGAAGGAATGAATTGAGATGATAACGCAAGGAACAAAAAGATACATGAAATGGCGTTTGTTTTTTACAATAATTCACAAAAATGTATGGATATATTTATATGGAAAATGAAGATTACTGACGAATCTGATTTGGGTATCCATTACAGCGATGGTATAGGCAGAAAATATAATAGTAGAAAATACGAAGAGTAACTGGGGAATTGTAAACATTGGGGATGTTGGAACAACTATGTTTTATGTTATCCGTTCAATACTGGTGCTTGTAGTAATATTGTTGTTTTTTGTAAGAAAAATAGCAGTAAATAGATTTTAAAAATGATAGAAGTAGCGAAGGGGAAAAGAGAAATGAAAAAATTATTGAGTATGATTTTAGTCTTTGTACTAATGTTTTCTGCATTGCCTAGCTTATTTGCAAATGCAGCTTCAAAAACAAAAGGTTCTTTAACAATTCATAAGTATGAACAAGAGAAAGACAAAATAGCAGGGGCTGAAGGGGATGGTTCTGCGAATCAGGATGTGCCGAAAGATGCCAAGCCATTAAAAGGTGTAACGTTTGAGGTGAAACAAGTTGCATCATTTGAGAAAATTTCGAGTGACGGAAAGATTGTGAAAGAAGCAGTGAAACCTGTAGAGACTGCAACTCCGGTTAAAGTAACAACGAATGAAAAAGGAGAAGCGGTTTTAAAAGAGCTTCCATTAGGACGTTATGAAGTGAAAGAAGTAGCAGGGCCTCCGCATGTTAACTTAAACCCAAATACGTATACAGTCGATGTTCCGCTGACAAATAAAGATGGAAATGTATTAAACTATGATGTTCATATGTATCCAAAGAATGAAATTAAGCGCGGTGCAGTAGAATTAACGAAGAAAGGTGCAGGAAATAAAGCACTAGCACATGTAGAATTCTCTTTATTTAAAGAAGATGGAACAGAATTTCAAAAGGGCTTGGTAACAGATGAAAATGGTTATATACGCGTACAAGGTTTAGAGTATGGAAGATACTATTTTCAAGAAACAAAAGCATCAGAAGGATATATGAATGATCCAACAAAATATGAGTTTTTAATTGCAAACTCTGGAACAATTAATGAAGATGGAACAATTACTTCCGGTGAAGTAGTAAAAGTAGTAGTGAAAAACTATGAAGAGCCAACAATTGACAAAAAGATTAATGGAAACTTAGAAGCTTTACCAATTAACCCACTAACAGATTACAATTATGATATTAAAACATTAATTCCAGAAGATATTAAAGAGTATAAACAGTACGTTGTAACAGACGTGTTAGACAATCGTTTAGTGATTCAAGGTAAGCCAGTTGTGAAAATCGATGGAAAAGAAGTAGATGCAAATGTTGTAGAAGTAGTTGTAGAAGGGCAAAAAGTGACAGCTACTGTGAAAGACTTTGCAATGTTAGATAAGAAAAAAGAATTTCATTTACAAATTAAATCGCAAATAAAAGAAGGTGTACAAGCTGGGACGGAAATTCTGAATAAAGCGGCCATTGAGTTTACGAACAAGAACGATGTGACGGGCGATAAGGAATCTAAACCAGTAATTGTTGTTCCGACAACTGGAACGATTGAGTTAACAAAAATTGATGGTGCTAATAGTAAGAAATTACAAGGTGCTGAGTTTGAATTAAGAGATAAAGATGGAAAGGTGGTCATTGTAGAAGGGAGAGAAGTAAAAGGTGTATCAAATAAAAATGGTATCATTATATGGAGTAACCTTCCGTATGGAGACTACCAAATTGTTGAAACGAAAGCACCAACATATACAAAAGAAGATGGTACAACAGGTTCTTATCAATTATTAAAGGAACCAATCGATGTGACTGTTAATGAAAATAAACAATCGATTAAATTAACTGTGGAAAATAATAAAAGCGGCTGGATTCTTCCGGCAACAGGAGGTATGGGCACAGCTATTTTTACTATACTAGGTCTTGTGCTAATGGCTGTGGCAGCATTTGCTTTCTTTAGAAAAAAATCTGCAAATAATTAAGTTTTTAGAGAGGTTTGACCACGTAATGTAAAAAGAGGAGAAGCGATTTGCTTTCCTCTTTTCGACATTTCAGTACGTATAGAGGGGAGAACTATGAAGCGAAATATTGTTTTTGGAGGTTTTTTTTTATTAGGACTTAGCATTTTCCTATATCCTACTATTAGTAATTGGTTGGCGACGAGGGCACATTATTCTGAGATTAACTCTTATGATAAGAAAATAAAATCATTGCAAAAGAAAGAAATTAAACGTAGGGAAATGGAAGCGGCTGAGTATAACAAACAAGTTCAAAACTCTACGCAAACATTTTCAGATCCGTTTGCTGAAGAACAAAAAAGTAATCAAAAATCGTACGCAGATGCTTTAAATTTGGGCGATGTAATGGGATATATTGAAATACCTAAAATCGATGAAAAATTGCCAATCTATCAAGGAACTTCTGAGGAAGTATTAAGCCGTGGGGTAGGTCATTTAGATAGATCTTCGCTCCCAGTAGGTGGGAAAAGTACGCACACTGTTTTAACGGGGCATCGTGGTTTACCGTCCGCAAAGTTATTTACAGATTTAGATAAGTTAGTTGAAGGAGATTTTTTCTATATTTATTCCTTAAATAATGTTCTTGCTTATGAAGTAGATCAAATAAAAGTAGTGTTACCACATGAAACGGATGATTTACTAATTGCAGAAAATCAAGATTATACAACGTTAGTTACATGTACGCCGTATGGATCAAATACACATAGATTGCTTATTCGAGGTGAGCGTGTAGATTATAATCAAAAAGAAAAAGAACGGCAAGAAATGACTAATGGGAAATGGTTTGATAAGTGGATAATCATTGTTCCAATCATACTGTTATGTACATTTCTATTCGCAATTTATAAGAGAAAAACAAGTAGATAAAACATAATCTTGTCTATATGCTCAATTTACAAAATTTTAGAAAAGAATAATGTGAAGGTGGAGACAGGGAAATTGAGACCACAATTGAAGAAGATAAGTATTCATTTTATGGTTCTTTTACTTACATGTGTGAATTTTGTAATATATTTACCGAAAGAAGTACATGCATCTACAGTAGAATTAAAAGGGTTAGGTAATATCTCTCATTATAATGCAGTTGTTTTTGGTGATCATAGTGCGATAGGTGGAGATATTGAGGGAGCGATAGCAATTCAAGGTGATATGGATGCATCAGGTTATACCGTTGTAGGTGCTGCAACTGGAGGGTTTAACATAATTGGTGAAAGATGGATTGACGAAGGATATCCATCCTTGTTATTGTCGGGGAAAATGAAAAAATCTAGAGAAGAATCTTTCATAGTTCAACATGGAATCGTTGTAATGACAAAAGAGGCTGATTTAAAGAATATATTACAATCTTATGATCGTATTGTTCATAAAGAAAAATCAGAAATTGATGCGAAATTTAATGAGTTTCGTAATATAGTTAATCAGGTCAATAGGGACGCAAGTCAATACAAAACAAATAATCCGGTACCAAAAATGAGTTATGGTATTGGGGAAGATATGAAGAATCCAAATATATATGTTTCATCAGAAATGACAGGGAAATCAAGTTTAGAGGTAAGAGATGTATATTTACCGAATGCTGACAATAAAGATTTTATTGTTATGTATTCTGATGCAACAGAGATTGCTTTTAAAAACGGGTCAATATTGTATGACACAAACAATGTTGGGACAGCTACCGATGTAGTACAGACTTCACAACCTTATAATCCTCATTCGACGTTTAATAAGCTGTATGAGAAAGTTATTTGGGCATTTCCTAATGCTAAAAAGATTACAACAGATGGTTATGGTGTCGTCGGAAGTGTATTTGCTCCAAATGCTGTGCTAGAAGCGAAAGGTGGTTCTATCAATGGACAAATATTTGTGGGTGAACTACATCAAAGAGGTGGGTTTGAAGGGCATAACTTTCAATTAAACTGGAAGAACTGGAACAAGCCTGGAACAGGAAAAGTGAAAATAAAGAAAGTCGATACGGAAAATATCGATAAGATGTTGGCGGGTGCAAAGTTTAATCTTGTAGATGGGAACGAAAAAGTAGTAGAAAAATTAGAGACGGATGAAAAAGGGGAGGCAATATCAAAAGATTTACCGATAGGTGAATACAAAATTGTTGAAACAGAAGCGCCAACGGGTTATGAATTATCAAAAGATAAAGTAACGGTAACAGTAAAGCAAAAAGAGACAGTAGAAATGATAGTGAAAAATAAAAAAGCTCCCGATCCAGTAGGTAGAATTAAACTGAAGAAAGTTGATACAGACAATGTAGATAAAACATTGGCAGGAGCGAAGTTTAATCTTGTAGACGGAAATGAAAAAGTAGTAGAAAAATTAGAGACGGATGAAAAAGGGGAAGCAATATCAAAAGATTTACCGATAGGTGAATACAAAATCGTTGAAATAGAAGCGCCAGCGGGCTACGAATTATCAAAAGATAAAGTAACGGTAACAGTAAAGCAAAAAGAGACAGTAGAAATGATAGTGAAAAATAAAAAAGCTCCCGATCCAGTAGGTAGAATTAAACTGAAGAAA
>NZ_JAKUEW010000011.1:0-153958 GCF_022663115.1 Bacillus cereus group sp. BfR-BA-01430 | reverse complement strand
AGCTGCTTACGCTTTTTTATTTAATCTAGCTTCAGCAGCTAGAATCTCTGGCCATTTCACTCCCTCCTGCGAGGCATAGGGCGCCTCTTCGTCAGGAGCTCCAATGCCCTGCGATTCTGAACGAGCTGCTTACGCTTTTTGTTTAATCTAGCTTCAGCAGCTAGAATCTCTGGCCATTTCACTCCCTCCTGCGAGGCATAGGGCGCCTCTTCGTCAGGAGCTCCAATGCCCTGTGATTCTGGACGAGCTGCTTACGCTTTTTGTTTAATCTAGCTTCAGCAGCTAGAATGGGCGGTGGCTTCGCTTCTTCCTACGAGGCAAAGAGCGCCTCTCCGTCTGAAGTTCCATCCCCCTTCCATTCTGAGCAAGCTGCTTACGCTTTTTTATTTGATAACTAGGTTTGGTTTTTTGCTTAGGCTGTGGCGTCCGTCAACGAAGCGAACTGTTCCAGATTTTGCACGCATAACGAGAGATTGTGTTGTGCCGACGCTACCTTTGAATTGAACTCCGCGCAATAATTCTCCGTCTGTTACACCTGTTGCTGCAAAAATTGCATCATCACCTTTAACCAAATCTTCCATGTGAAGAATGCGGTTTATATCATCAATACCCATTTTTTTACAACGAGCTAATTCCGTTTCATTTTGCGGAAGTAATTTCCCTTGAATCTCGCCGCCTAGACATTTTAACGCAACTGCCGCAAGTACTCCCTCAGGCGCACCGCCAGAACCGAATAAAATATCTACACCTGTACGATCAAATGCAGTATTAATCGCTCCAGCAACATCACCATCATTAATCAATTTAATACGAGCACCTGCTTTACGAATTTCTTCAATAATCTCTTGATGACGTGGTCTGTTAAGCACTGTTGCTACCACATCTTCAATATCTTTATTTTTTGCCTTCGCTACGGCACGTAAATTATCAATAATAGGAGCATTAATATCAACTGCACCAACCGCTTCAGGTCCAACTGCAATTTTATCCATGTACATGTCAGGGGCATGTAACAGGTTACCGTGGTCTGCTATCGCAATAACAGCAAGAGCATTCCATCCTCCAGCCGCTACAATGTTTGTCCCTTCTAATGGGTCAACTGCAACATCAACACGAGGACCGTATCCTGTTCCTAATTTTTCTCCAATGTACAGCATTGGTGCTTCATCCATTTCACCTTCACCAATTACAACTGTGCCTTTCATTGGAATTGTATCAAATACATCACGCATTGCAGATGTTGCTGCACCATCTGCCTCATCTTTCTTCCCACGTCCCATCCAACGTGCTGATGATAATGCCGCAGCCTCTGTTACACGCACTAACTCCATAGATAAACTTCTTTCCACAATAATTCCTCTCCTTTGATTCTTAATAGTTATGCCGTATTTTGCAAATTCTCTTTTTCTATAAAGTACTGTTTCTGTTAATCGTAACCCTTCGTTCTTCATTAACAAAAGTACTACATATTTACTTTTTCGTCATATAATGACAATACATGTTATGCATTCTTCATTTCTTCAATTTCTTGCTGCGTCATTTGTTCTCGCCAAATATTCGCACCAAGACCCTTAAGCTTGTCTACTATATTTTCATAACCCCGGTCTATATGTTCAAGTCCTGTTACTTCTGTAATTCCATCTGCCATTAAGCCGGCAATAATAAGTGCTGCTCCTGCACGTAAGTCGCTTGCTTTCACTTTTGCACCTTGCAGTGATACAGGTCCTGTCACAATCGCAGAACGACCTTCTACCTTAATTTTTGCATTCATCCGGCGCAGCTCATCAATATGTTTAAAGCGAGCCCCATAAATTGTATCTGTTACAACACCTGTACCATATGCTTTCGTTAAAAGCGTTGTAAAAGGTTGTTGCAAATCTGTTGGAAATCCTGGATATACTAATGTCTTTATATCCACTGTTTTTAATTTACGATCTCCATTTACTTTCATTTGATCATCCTTCGTTTCAACTTGTACACCAGCTTCTCTCAGCTTTGCCGTAACAGATTCTAAATGCTGGGGAATCACATTATCAATCGTTACTACACCGCCGGAAGCAGCGCCTAAAATCATATATGTCCCAGCTTCAATGCGATCAGGAATAATCGTATGGTGACATCCATGCAAGGACTCTACACCATCGATACGAATGACATCTGTACCAGCACCTTTAATTCGAGCTCCCATACTTGTCAATAAAGTAGCTACATCAATGATTTCCGGTTCTTTTGCTGCATTTTCAATTATCGTTCTACCTTTTGCCCTTACAGCCGCTAGCATAATATTAATGGTTGCTCCGACACTTACTACATCTAAATAAATTCGCGCCCCGCACAGTTCATCCGCTCTTAAATAGATTGCACCTTGTTCATTTGTTACGTGTGCACCTAACGCTTCAAACCCTTTAATATGCTGATCAATTGGTCTTGGACCTAAGTGACATCCACCAGGAAGCCCAATTACAGCTTTTTTGAAACGGCCAAGCATAGCGCCCATCAAATAGTATGAAGCACGCAATTTTTTTACTTTTCCATTCGGCAAAGGCATGGCAACCATTTTGGAAGGATCAACTATCATCTCTTCCTCTTGCCCATACGTTACAGTTCCTCCAATTTCCTCTAATAAGTCCCCTAACATTTTTACATCTGAGATATTAGGCACACCACCAATGGTTACTGGAGTATCAGCCAAAATTGTCGCTGGAATTAGAGCGACAGCACTGTTCTTTGCACCGCTCACGCGAATTGATCCATTTAAAGGCCTTCCACCTTCAATCAGCAACTTTTCCATGTTGAGCTCCCTTCCTGTGAATGTATTTACTTTCCTTAAGAATCCCACTTGGTCAACAAACTATGTAAAACATTTTATTTTAGTCTGAACTTAACAAGCAGTAAGACCTCACCTAAAAATTGTTATATCTTTCGTGAATAGATGAAGACTCACTGCCTGTCAAGATTGGTCGTTCATCATCTTACATACGTTATTACATTTCTTAATAGGACTGCGTTTTGTTCCATTTTTATATGGGCGTACGAATAAATTTAGAAATTTAATTAATCTTACAACTTGTTCACGCTTTCATTGTACAACGAAAGGAAACCGTCTAAAAGAGTAGACGGTTTCCAAAACGGAATTTTATTCTTACGCTTTACCGTTAGAACCGAATTCACGAATTTTACCAATAACAGTTGCTTTGATAGCTTCGCGGCCAGGTCCGATAAATTTACGAGGATCGTAAACTTCTTGGTCATTGTTTAATACTTCACGAACAGCTTTTGTAAACGCGATTTGGTTTTCAGTGTTTACGTTAATTTTTGAAGTACCTAAAGAAATAGCTTTTGTGATGTCAGCAGTTGGGATACCAGTACCACCGTGAAGTACTAAAGGTACACCAGTTAGGTCACGAACTTGTTCCATTTCTTTAAATCCTAAGTTAGGCTCACCTTTGTAAGGGCCGTGTACAGAACCTAAAGCTGGAGCTAGGCAATCGATACCTGTTGCTTCAACAAGGTGTTTACATTCTTCAGGATCAGCGTAGATAACGCCATCAGCGATTACGTCGTCTTCTTGTCCACCAACTGTTCCAAGTTCAGCTTCTACAGATACGTTACGAGCATGTGCGTATTCTACTACTTTTTTAGTAGTTTCAACGTTTTCTTCGAATGGGTGGTGAGAAGCGTCGATCATTACAGATGTGAAACCTGCATCAATTGCTTCTTTACATTTTTCAAAGCTTGAACCATGATCAAGATGAATCGCTACAGGAACAGTAATGTTCATTTCTTCGATTAAAGCTTTAACCATAGCTACAACTGTTTTGAAACCAGTCATATGACGAGCTGCACCTTCAGATACACCTAGGATTACAGGAGATTTTTCTTCTTCTGCAGCTGCTAAAATAGCTTGAGTCCATTCTAAGTTGTTAATATTGAATTGACCAACTGCGTATTTTCCTTCTAGTGCTGTGTTTAGCATTTCTTTCATGGAAACTAAAGGCATGGTGAATCCTCCTAAAAAAACGTTTTTTGTATCCGATAAGTTCTTATCGCTGGTAGTATGACCAGAATAAGGAAGATTATGTATATCAACCTACCGGACTTTTTTCTACACTCAATAGGATAACAACTTGTACTCAAAAACTCAACTGTATTCACCTGCTCACCAGCCTATGTAAACGCTTTTTTCCATTTTTTTTATAAAAAATTCATTTTTTATGCTTCTACAGCGATTTCATTTCTCACTGCTTGACGAATTTCATCGATATCAAATGGTTTTGCAAAATGCATTAAAGCACCTAAATCTTTCGCTTCTTGAATCATATCTAGTTCTCCATAAGCCGTCATTAAAATCACTTTAATATCTGCATTGATCTCTTTGACATGCTTTAAAATCTCTATACCATCCATCCCTGGGATTTTCATATCTAATATTACTAAATCCGGATTATCTTTTTTTACGATATCTAAAGCTTGAAATCCATTTGCAGCTTGGAACGTTTGATAACCCTCTTTTTGAAACACTTCGTGCAATAACACGCGAATGCCATATTGATCATCAACGATTAAAATTTTCCCTTCCATAATCCCCAACCTTTCTGTGTAAATACAAGATTTGAAGCTTCTTATATCTTATTCGATTTACTTTCGCTATTTTTTATCAAATTCCTTCCTGCTCTTTCTTATTTTACTGCTTCCCATTTTGATATGCTACCCTTATCACTTCGCCTTTCTTTTAAAAATAAGCTATAATGAAAGCCGCCTCAACATATTTGAAAGGAGCCTTACAATGTTAAAGATTTTTTCCACCCAGCTTAGCGGTTACTTTACAAGAATTTCTCAAAAAGAAGAGATGAATATAGAAGATAGTGCACGCTTACTCGCACAAGCATTAGTCGGCGATGGTATCATTTATTTGCATGGTAAAAACGAAATGGAAGGTGTTGTAGCTGAAGCTTTATATGGCGCAGAGCCACTTCCAAAAGCGAAGCGTTTCATAGAACATGGAAAGCAAGCAGAAGTCACTTCCGCAGATCGTGTACTCCTCATCAGTCGTTTCTCAACAGATGAAGAAGTTGTTTCAATCGCCAAGAAATTGCAAGAAGAGGGCCACTCTATCGTTGGCATTTCAGCAATTCAAGAAGGTGCTGAATCCTTAGAACACTTTACAGATGTACATATTGATATAAGGTTATTAAAAGGCTTAATTCCAAATGATGAAGGCAACCGTTATGGGTTCCCAAGTTTAATCTTATCCTTATTTGCATATCATGGCTTAAAATTTACAATTGATGAGATGATTGAAGAATATAAATGATACATGTCGGCTAACTGACAAACCAATACGAAAGAATGGAAAAAGAGCTCGTCCAAAAGTATAAACTTTGAACGAGCTCTTTTTTCTTACTTGCTTTCTTTATTTGTAATAGAAGCTTGTACGAAATCATGGAACAATGGTTGTGGACGATTTGGGCGAGATACAAGTTCTGGATGGAACTGTGCAGCCACAAACCATGGATGATCTTGTAATTCAATGATTTCTACTAGACGGCCATCTGGGCTTGTACCAGAGAAGATAAATCCAGCGTCTTCCATCTCTTGACGGAATTGGTTATTGAATTCATAACGATGACGATGACGTTCATATACAACCGGTTCGTTATAAGCTCTGTAAGCATTTGTTTCTGGAGCAAGCTTACATGGATATAAACCAAGACGAAGTGTACCACCTAAGTCTTCTACATCTTTTTGTTCTGGTAATAAGTCGATAATTGCATAAGGCGTGTCAGGATTAATTTCAGAAGAATTCGCTCCTTCTAATCCTAATACGTTACGTGCAAATTCGATTGATGCAAGTTGCATACCTAAGCAAATTCCTAAGAATGGAACTTTGTTTTCACGTGCATATTGGATTGCAACGATTTTTCCTTCTACACCGCGGTCACCGAAGCCACCAGGTACAAGGATACCATCTGTGTCGCCAACTAGTTCTTTTACATTTTCTGCTGTTACATGCTCAGCATTTACCCATTTTACTTCTACATCTGTATCAAATGTATATCCTGCATGGCGAAGTGCTTCTACAACAGAAATGTATGCATCTTGAAGCTCTACATATTTACCAACAAGAGCAATTCTTGTTTTCTTAGAAAGGTTACGTACTTTATCAACTAATGCTTTCCACTCTGTCATATCTGCAGGAGCGTTGTCTAGTTTTAAGTGATCACAAACGATTTGGTCCATGTTTTGCTCTTGAAGAGATAATGGAACTGCATATAATGTATCTGCATCTGCAGCTTCGATAACTGCTTTTGGATCGATATCACAGAATAATGCAAGTTTATCTTTCATATCTTGAGAAACAGGCATTTCTGTACGAACAACGATAATATTTGGCTGAATACCTAAGCTACGAAGTTCTTTAACGCTATGTTGCGTTGGTTTTGTTTTCATTTCACCCGCTGCTTTTAAGTACGGAATTAATGTACAGTGAATGTACATTACGTTATCGCGACCAATGTCGCTCTTAATTTGGCGAATTGCTTCTAGGAATGGTAGAGACTCGATATCACCAACAGTTCCACCAATTTCTGTAATAACAACATCCGCATTCGTTTCGCGACCAGCACGGAATACACGCTCTTTAATTTCATTTGTAATATGAGGAATAACTTGTACTGTTCCTCCTAAATATTCACCACGACGCTCTTTTTGAAGAACAGAAGAATAAATTTTACCAGTTGTTACGTTGCTGTATTTGTTTAAATTAATGTCGATAAAACGCTCGTAGTGACCAAGGTCTAAGTCTGTTTCCGCACCATCATCTGTTACGAATACCTCACCGTGTTGATATGGACTCATTGTTCCTGGGTCTACGTTAATGTATGGATCAAATTTTTGGATGGTTACATTTAAACCACGATTTTTTAAAAGTCTTCCAAGAGATGCTGCTGTAATCCCTTTACCTAAAGACGATACTACACCGCCTGTTACAAAAATATACTTAGTCATGAAAGTACTCCCTTCTGCTTTCTTGTTATATAATCACCGTTGCAAAGCGCAACGTATGTAGATAACAATGTATCTATCTTATTGTTAGACTCTTTTTATTTTCTAAACAAAAAACAAAAAAGAAAATTGCTCCCCTCATTACAAAATGTAATAAGTAGGGAGCAATTTTCTTTTATATTTACACTTAAAAAGTATGATCGTCCTTTTTTAAAGAGCCCAAAAATGATTCTACATGGACGATAATGAAAAGTCAAGGACTACAGTTCTTCCTCTTCCTCTTCAGTTTCATCATACTCAAGTTCTTCATCACCAAAATCATCGTCTTCTTCTAAATCATCAAGATCATCGTCGTCATCAAGAACATCGTCTAAATCATCGACGTCTTCCCCGTCTTCTTCATCTAAAGTAGTGAAGTCTTCCTCGTCTTCAACGTAATCATCAAAGTCTTCTTCTTCTTCAACTTTACGTTTCTTCTTAGCTTTCGGTTGAGGTAGGATCTCTTCATCAATTTGTTCATATGGATACCAAGTGCGAAGGCCCCAACGATTTTCTCCTAAATTGATGAAACGTCCATCGATATTTAAATCTGTATAAAATTGTGCAATTCGCGCATTAACTTGCTCTTGAGATAAACCAAGTACTTGAGCAACTTCTTGAACTAAATCCTGGAATGATGTTGCTTGTTTTTTGTCCTCTAAAACACTATGTACAACTTCAATCATGGAAAATTCTTGTAGCTCTTCTGGAGAATATTGCTTAAAATCCACTTATGCGGCACTTCCTTTCTAAAAATATAATCCTATATATAACGGCCTGTTTAAAAAAATCCATACTATTCATTATAAACAAAACTCCAGCAAATATGCTACAAAAAAAACGTGAAACTTTCACAAGTGTTGAACAAAATGATTACAGCTATGATCCACTTTCATCCAAGACTTTTTCATATGAACGATTTGTCTATTTTGGAAGCATGTACGCTCCGTGCAATACATATCTAATTTGCATTTCTGTATACTCTTCTAATGTATACATTTTTTGCAGCGCCCAACGTCTAAATCCCCACATTTGCCCTTGAATAAAAATGTTATGAGCAAGCAACTGAATTTCCTTTTTTGTTAATTTGAATGTCCCATTTTCTGCACAATGCTCTAAAATCTTTTCAAACATCCCTACCATTTGAAATTCTTTTTCTAATACATATGGCAAAGATTCCTTTGGTAAAAAGCGAACTTCTTGGTACATAATCAATACTTCTTCTTGCAATTCATCCATCACTTTAAAATAATTTGTGATCGCTTTTCTTAAACTTTCGACGCTGCCCTTCTCTGTGCAAACGACTTCTTCTAACCGTTCTTTTACATGTTCATAAATACTATCACAAACTAAATACAAAACATCATCTTTTGTACGAATATATTCATACAGTGTACCAATGCTAAATCCCGCCGCTTTCGCAATCTCTCTCGTCGTCGTACGTGGAAACCCTTTTTGCTTAAAAAGCTGTACAGCCCCTTTAATCATTTGTTCACGTCTTAGCGCAACTAATTTCTCATCTTTCACTGATGCCTGCACGTTATGCTTAACCATCCCCTTTACCTCTCTTTCGTTTGCAGAAAAAGCGCAGGAGACTCCCTACGCTTTTTCCTCTCATTTTGTTAACATACGAGAAATGACAAGCCTTTGAATCTCTTGCGTTCCTTCATAAATTTGTGTAATCTTCGCATCGCGCATAAAGCGCTCTACTGGATAATCCTTCGTATATCCGTAACCACCAAATACTTGAACCGCTTCCGTTGTTACTTTCATCGCTATATCTCCAGCAAATAACTTGGACATCGCCGATTCTTTTCCGTAAGGAAGCCCTTCGGATTCAAGCCAAGCCGCTTGATACGTGAGTAACCTCGCTGCTTCTACATTCGTTGCCATATCCGCCAACTTAAAACTAATCCCTTGCTGCGCGGCGATTGGTTTTCCAAACTGATGTCGTTCCCTCGCATATGCCACAGAAGCATCTAAAGCAGCTTGTGCAATCCCTACTGCCTGCGCGGCAATGCCATTGCGACCGCCGTCTAGCGTCTGCATGGCAATTTTAAATCCTTGTCCCTCTTCACCAAGTAAGTTTTCAGCAGGGATGCGGCAATCTTCCAATATAATTTCTGTCGTTGGCGAAGAGCGAATACCAAGCTTACTCTCCTTCTTCCCAATCGAGAATCCCGGCGCATCACTTTCTACAATAAAAGCACTTGTGCCGCGCTGCTTCGCTTCTAGGTCAGTCAAGGCAAAAACAACGTAAATATCCGCAATACCACCGTTCGTAATAAAAATTTTAGAACCATTTAAAATATAGTGATCTCCCTCGCGCCTTGCTGTCGTTTTCATCCCGCCCGCATCTGATCCTGAACCTGGCTCCGTTAAACCATATGCACCGATTTTCTTTCCTTCTGCCATCGGGCGTAAAAACTGTTGCTTTTGCGCTTCTGTGCCAAATTTAAAAATAGGCCATCCTGCCAGAGAAGTATGTGCAGATAACGTTACACCCGTTGAAGCGCAAGCACGCGATAATTCCTCTACTGCAATTACATAGACTAAGTAATCGCTTCCAATTCCCCCATATTCTTCAGGCCACGGAATTCCTGTTAATCCAAGGGCTGCCATTTGATCAAATAAAGTGCGATCAAAACTTTCTTCTTCGTCTCGCTTTGCCGCTGTGGGAGCAACTTCATTCCTTGCAAAGTCGCGTACCATTTTTCGGATCATTTCATGTTCTTCAGATAGCTTGAAATGCATAACCCTTTCCTCCCCATGCTCTTCTATTACAGCGCTCTACTAATTACAAGTCTTTGTATTTCACTCGTTCCCTCATAAATTTCACAAATTTTCGCATCGCGGAACAATCTTTCTACGGGATACTCTTTTGTATAACCGTAACCACCAAATACTTGGACTGCTTCAATTGCAACTTCCACTGCAGTTTTAGAAGCAAATAGCTTCGCAATGGAAGCTTCCTTCCCGCACGGAAGCCCCTGTGCTCGAAGCGAAGCCGCCCTATATACAAGCAGTCGTGCGGCTTCTACACTCGTTGCCATATCCGCCAACTTAAAGCCAAGTCCTTGCTGCGCGGCAATCGGCTTCCCAAATTGCTTGCGTTCTTTTGCATAGTCTACTGCACAAGCGAGTGCCGCCTCGGCGATGCCAAGTGCCTGCGCTCCAATTCCAATACGGCCAACGTCTAAATTTGCCATCGCGACTTTGAAGCCTTGTCCTTCTTTGCCAAGTAAATTCTCAGCTGGAACCTTCATATCTTCAAAAGTAAGCTGCACTGTACGAGAGCCATGAAGCCCCATCTTATGTTCATCTTTTCCAATAATTAAGCCTGGCGTATCCTTCTCTACAATAAATGCAGATATTCCGCTCTTTCCTGCCTCTGGATTTGTAGAAGCAAATACGATATATGTATCCGCCTCGCCTCCATTTGTAATAAATATTTTGGAGCCGTTAATCACATAATGATCCCCATCTTTGATAGCTCTTGATTTCAAACTGCCCGCATCAGACCCAGCACCTGGCTCCGTTAAAGCAAATGCCCCTAAATACTCTCCTGTTGCAAGCTTTGAAACATACTTTTTCTTTTGCTCTTCTGTTCCAAAATATAAAATAGGATTTGTGCCAACAGATGTATGTACCGCTAAAATCACCCCAATGGCTGCACTTACCTTTGATAGTTCTTCAATCGCTAAAATATAAGAAATAAAGTCCATTTCAGCACCGCCATACTTTGCCGGTGCTGGAATTCCCATCAATCCAAGTTCCCCCATTTTCTTCAAAATCTCTCTAGGAAACACCCCTTGTTCCATCTCTGGAACAAAGGGAGCAACTTCCTTTTGAGCAAAATCCCGAACCATCTTCCTCATCATTTGTTGTTCTTCTGTAAAATGAAAATTCATATGCCTCGCCTCCATTTGCTATCGATCTTTTCAATTCTCTGGTAAGACTACTACTTTGAAAAAAGATGGAGACCTACCTTTTCTTACCCTTTACTCATATACGTAAAAACCACGACCTGTTTTTCGACCGAGCCAGCCAGCATTTACATATTTCCGCAATAGCGGACATGGACGATATTTGCTATCTCCTAAGCCTTCATGCAATACTTCCATAATGTATAAGCATGTGTCTAAGCCGATAAAATCTGCTAATGTTAACGGCCCCATTGGATGATTCATTCCAAGCTTCATGACCTCGTCAATCGCCTCTTTCGTTGCGACACCTTCATATAGCGCATAAATCGCTTCATTAATCATCGGTAATAAAATACGATTCGAAACAAAACCAGGGAAGTCATTTACTTCAACGGGCACTTTCCCAATTTTCTTTGTAATATCTTCAATTGCTTTATACACGGCATCATCTGTTGCAAGTCCGCGAATAATCTCCACTAATTTCATTACTGGTACAGGATTCATAAAGTGCATACCGATCACTTTCTCTGGTCGATTTGTTGCTGCTGCTATTTCGGTAATTGGCAATGAAGAAGTATTTGTCGCTAAAATGGTATGTTCCGGAGCAATTTCATCTAAATTCGCAAAAATTTTCTTTTTAATATCCATTTTTTCTACAGCAGCCTCAATAACAAGATCTGCTTCTTTTACACAATCTAATTCAATTGTAGTTGTAAGAAGACGTAATGTTGCGTCCTTCGCCTCTTCATCCATACGTCCCTTTTCTACTTGGCGTGCTAAATTTTTAGTTATTACACCTAATCCCTTCTCTAATTGCTCTTGCTTTACATCTTGCATAAACACTTCATAGCCAGCCATTGCACACACCTGTGCAATACCTGATCCCATTTGCCCTGCACCGATTACAACAATTTTTTGTATACTCATTTCTTCTCCCCCTTTTTATTAATGGACTTCAATCATAATTGCGTCACCTTGGCCACCGCCGCTACAAATCGAAGCGATTCCAATTCCTCCGCCACGCTGCTTCAACGCATGAATCAAAGTAACAATAATCCGTGCTCCACTCGCTCCAATCGGATGCCCCATCGCAACTGCTCCGCCATTTACATTGATCTTCTCAGTTGCAATTCCAACAATATTTGCACTCGCAATTGCAACTGCTGCAAAAGCTTCATTAATCTCAAATAAATCAATATCATCCACTGTTTTTCTCGTTTTCTTCAGAAGCTCATTTATTGCATAACCTGGCGTTCTTGGAAAATTCTTTGCTTCTACAGCAATTGCTGTATGCGCTAAAATGGTCGCTACTGGCTTTCTGCCTTCTTGCCGCGCTCTGTCCTCGCTCATTAATACAAGCGCCGCCCCTCCATCATTAAGACCCGGTGCATTTCCAGCTGTTACTGACGCTGTCTTATCAAAAACAGGCTTTAATGTAGCTAATTTTTCAACTGTTGTATCTGCACGCGGCGCCTCATCCTTCGCAACAACGATTGGATCACCTTTGCGCTTCGGTACGGATACAGGTACGATTTCCTCGTCAAATCGCCCTTCTTTCTGTGCCGCAATTGCACGTTGATGACTGCGATACGCCCACTCATCTTGTGCTTCGCGAGAAATTCCTTCTTCCTTCGCTACCTCACCACCGTATACGCCCATATGGACGCCAGAGAAGGAACATGTTAAACCATCTACTATATTTAAATCAGCAACTTTACTATGTCCCATTCGATATCCCCAACGCGCGCCTTCTAAAATGTACGGGCTGTTGCTCATGGATTCCATTCCGCCCGCTACAATTAACGTTTGATCCCCTGCGCGAATAATTTGATCCGCTAATGTCACAGCTCTAAGACCTGATGCACAAACTTTATTTATTGTTTCCGTACGTGTCTCCCAAGGAAGTCCTGCTTCCCTCGCTGCTTGGCGAGAAGGAATTTGCCCCTGTCCTCCTTGCAGAACCGTCCCGAATATCACTTCTTCTACATCGTCTTTGTTCACATTTGCTCGCTCAAGTGCAGCTTGAATAGCAATTCCTCCAAGCTTCGTTGCTTTCACGTCTTTTAATACTCCGCCAAATTTTCCAACTGGTGTTCTTGCGGCACTTAAAATAACTGTTCTTACCAACTTTAATTCCCCCATTTCTTTTTGACTGCCGAGCGCTCGCTCGATATCTTTTCGTTGAGAAGAGGTGCAATCTGCACCTCTATCTAAAGTTGTATGAATTCTTCTACATTACATCGCTTCTACCTTTGGTCCAATAACAGACCGTTCTAAAATCTCTGTTACATCTAGTGTTTGTACTTGTTCTTCAACTTCCTTCGCTTTCGTTCCATCGCTAATCATCGTTAAACAGTACGGACATCCTGTACCGATAATAGATGGTTTCACAGCAAGTGCTTGTTCCGTACGAGCCACGTTAATGCGTGAGCCTGTAGTCTCTTCCATCCACATTAATCCGCCACCTGCACCGCAGCACATTCCTGTTTCCCTATTGCGCTCCATTTCTACAACAGTAACGCCCGGAATCGCCTTTAAAATGCTGCGCGGCGCTTCATATACTTCGTTATATCTTCCTAAATAACAAGAATCGTGGTACGTAATCGTCTCTTCAACAGGATGGACAGGTTTTAAACGTCCTTCTTTCACCCACTGGGCTAATAGTTCTGTATGATGATAGACTTCTGCTTGTAACCCAAAGTCTGGATACTCATTTTTAAATGTGTTATAAGCATGCGGGTCAATCGTAACAATTTTCTTTACACCCGATTTCTCAAATTCGGCAATATTTTTCGTTGCCATCTCTTGGAATACAAATTCATTTCCGAGGCGGCGCGGCGTGTCTCCCGAGTTCTTTTCTTTGTTTCCAAGGATCGCAAATGAAATGCCCGCTTTATTCATTAATTTCGCGAATGATATCGCAATTTTCTGACTGCGGTTGTCATATGATCCCATAGAACCAACCCAGAATAAATATTCAAATTCTTCGCCAGCCTTTGTTTTCTCTTTCACAGTTGGCACGGTTACCTCATCGTCACCTTGACGCCACGTTTCGCGCTCCTTACGATTTAGTCCCCACGGATTTCCTTGCCGCTCAATATTCGTCATAGCACGCTGCGCTTCAGCATCCATCTTTCCTTCTGTTAAGACAAGGTAACGACGCAAATCAATAATTTTATCAACATGCTCGTTCATGACCGGACATTGATCCTCACAGTTACGGCACGTTGTACAAGCCCAAATCTCTTCTTCTGTAATGACATCTCCAATTAAACTTGGATTATATAAAGGTGCTGTAGCTGCTGATTCTTGCTGTCCTTTACTAGAAGCCATAAGCGCCAATTGATTACCTTGTGTATTGTGAAAAGCAACAGCTGGAACCCACGGTACTTTTGAAGTTACCGCCGCTCCTTTATCTGTTAAATGATCGCGAAGCTTTACGATTAAATCCATCGGTGACAACATTTTTCCAGTTCCAGTTGCTGGACACATATTGGTGCAGCGTCCGCACTCTACACACGCATATAAATCAATAAGCTGCGTCTGTCTAAAGTCTTCAACCTTTCCAACACCAAATGTTTCTTGTGTTTCATCTTCAAAATCAATCTTTTCAAGTTTCCCTGGATTCGTAAGGCGAGTAAAAAATACATTTACCGGTCCTGCAATTAAATGTGCATGTTTGGACTGCGGAACATAAACTAAAAATGTTAATAAAATAAGTAAATGCACCCACCAAGAAAAATAGAATATATAAATGGATGCGGTTTCATTTATTCCCGAAAGAACATAAGCGATTCCAGAAGCAATTGGTTCGCTCCAAGAAAGCTCTTCTCCGTGCCAAATAATGCCGGCTCCGTTACCAAGTAATACGGAAAGCATTAAGCCTCCAATAAAAATAAGGACGAGGCCTGATTTAAAATTTCGTTTTAAACGAACGAGCTTTTCAACATACCTTCTATAAAAAGCCCAAACAACTGCGATTAAAATCATAAGTGTGACAATTTCTTGGAAGAATGTAAATGCAGGGTATAGTGGTCCTAGTGGAAGATGTGATCCTGGTGCGAGACCTTTCCAAATGAAGTCGATTGCTCCAAATTGGACAAGAATAAATCCGTAAAAAAACATAACGTGCATAATACCGCTCTTTTTATCTTTGAGCAATTTTTTTTGCCCAAAGACGTTCACTTTGAGGATATCCCATCGCTCTTTAAATCGGCGGTCAAACTCTACTTTTTTTCCTAATTGTATGTAGGCCATCCTCGTTCGTATGAGGTATACAAACAAATATACCGCATAAGCAATAACCGCAATAGAAGCTAGCCAATTTACGATTAGTAAGCTATTCATTTTATGCTACCCCTCTCCTTATAACCTTCTTTCTTTTTGAATCTTCGAAAACATATAATTTTCTGAATTATATCCCCCTACCCACATTATATAATGAGTGAGCATTCAGTCAACAGTTTTTTGTTATACAACAACATCTTTTTTCATCAGTCTGTTTATTTTCATACTCTTACATCACATGTAAAAATAAATACGAGAAACTAGGATTGAATCACTTTACATTCTTTTGTTTAAACTATAAGCATTGTGATGCAAGTAAGGGGGAAGCATCTTACTAAAAAATGAGTGCGAGGAAGGAAGACTGGTAATGTTTTTTTCAGCTCTTTTGCTAATAAGTGTTGTCCTTTGGATTGCAATAGATCTCTCGTATGGCAGAAGCCTTCATCTCAGACGGCTAAAACCTCGTACTTTCCCTTTGCGCCGTAGTAATTTTCAGCTTTATACATACGGAACGGACTTATATAATAATTTATTTCACGATATTCGAAAAGCAACGCACCATATCCATATTTTATTTTTTATTGTGAAAAATGATGAAATCAGTCAAGTCTTTTTACAATTGCTATGTGATAAAGCAAAACAAGGAGTTGAAGTGCGTCTCCTTCTTGACCAAATTGGAAGTCATCAATTATCAAAAAAATCTATTCAATCATTACAAAACAGTGGCGTCTCTTTTTCATTTTGCCACAAAGTAAAATTCCCCTTTCTTTTCTTTTCAGCGAATCAAAGAAATCATCGAAAAATTACAATCATCGATGGGAAAATAGGATATATTGGCGGCTTTAATATCGGGGAAGAATATTTAGGTCACAATCCTAAATTAGGATTGTGGCGCGATTATCATTTACGGCTTACAGGAGAAGGTGTGCAAGATTTACAAAAGCAATTTTTACATGATTGGCGTGACGATACAAATCAAGATTTATTAAAGAATACAATCTATTTTCCAAAACAAGCACCCGGTAGTATTCTTCATCGATTTATCCCAACAGATGGCGCTTATTTACAGTCTACATTTTTACATTTAATTGAAAGTGCAAATGAAAAAATCTATATCGGAACACCTTATTTTATCCCTGGTAAAAAAATTATGAGCGCCTTATTACAAGCGAGAAAAAGAGGTGTACAAATTACCATTCTTGTTCCTAACAAAGCCGACCATCCTCTTGTAAGAGAAGCAAAATTACCATACTGCCGAAAACTCATGCGAGCTGGGTGTAACATTTATACATTTCAAGAAGGGTTCTTCCATGCAAAAATCATTATAATAGATAATCGTATATGCGATATTGGAACTGCCAATGTGGATATGAGGAGTTTATATATAAACCATGAGATGAATTGCTTATTGTATGACGAGGAGTTTATACATGCAATCCAAAAGAAGTTTAACAAAGATATTCAATCTTCCGTATTACTTTCCTTGCAAGATGTTAGTTCTCTATCCCTTATTGATAGAGGAAAGGAATTGCTGGGGACGATATTAGCGTTTTTTTTATAGGAGAGCTTACAAAAAAGAAGATGTTACATGCATTTTTCATATATCTCGTGTACTGTAGCTTTATAAAGCTTCTGTAATTGAAAAATGAGAAACACATAAACAATGATTACTGCACCTATCATTCCATTCAAACTTTGGGAATGAGGAAAATATCTAAAGGTTGCTACAAAAAACAACTGCCTAAAATGTAGACAGTTGTTTTTATTTTAATGTTCAAAAGGTAAATCTGAAGCTAACTGTACTTCTTCTTGTTGATTTGTTAATGCCTGATCTTGACCTACACCAAAAGCAACACCAGCTAGCATTGCTACTGCTACTAAACTACAAGCAAGAAATTTCTTCATGTTTATCACCCTATGTTTTGTTTTTCCTAAATATAACATGAAATCGCCCTCATGAAACATGCAATTTTGCATATTCTAACCATGCTTAATTATTTATATATTTTTTCTTACATAGCAATATCTTTTTATATGAATGTAAATCCAATAATTCAAAAAATAAGAGCGCTTTATTATAAACTTCCTCAATTTCCTTTGATGGATAGCCTAACTTTTCTAAACATTCCCCTTTTTGATAATACAATTGTCCCAGTAGTGTCATACTACCGATATTACATGAAACCTCAATAGCTTGGTTCACTTGATACAGAGCCTCATTATATTTATCACTTAAATATAATGATTTTGCATAATTATATTTCACCTTAATTATAAATTCCTCGTTATTATGTAAAGATTCTAGTTGTTTCAAGATGTTTTGAAATAAAGTTATTGCTTTTTCCAATCGGTCATTTTCTGCATAAATACTAGCTATTGAATTTTCAATATATAAGTTCTGAAATACATCCACACTACTATATTGCTGATGAATAATATTTTTCAACTCTAATACACAATATTCAAAACTAATTTTCTTTAAAACATATGCAGATAAATAATAGTACCAAAGAAGAAATTGTTTAAACTCAGGATGACTCTTTTCCTTTTTAAGTTCGTTGGAAATGATTTTATAAATTTCATCATATTGTTTTTTCTTACTCAGCAGCTGAATTTGATCTTTGAACCTTTTCTTCCTTTCAATATCAGAATAGACGAGAACCTCATAAAAGTGGGTAATCGGAACTTGTAATTTTGCTGCAATTCCTTGCAGTATGTCCATACTTGGATATACTGCACCAGATTCGATTCTGCTCACCTCTGATTGATGACATATATTTTCAGATAACTGTTTTTGCGTTAAACCCCTCATCACTCTAATCTTCTTTATTTCGCTTCCTAGCTTTTCTGCTTGCACGCTCGCTCACCATCCCATTACAGCAATCTATTCTTCTTAAGTTGTCATACAACTACAATAATGTTAATTCAATATGATTTGATATGAAATCATGCATAATATATATAAAATTCGACATTTTTTTCATAACATTCTCCTCAAATCATGTGAAAATTCATGGAGTTTTCATTGTCTTCAGTCTACTTCTCCGTTATCAATGGAAGTGATTTACACCCAAAATTTCAATAAAAATTAAAATGGCTCAGCCTAGTTTAACCATTAGAAAATTAACAAATCTCAAAATAATATAAACAAAAATATTGCTAAAATTATTTGAAAGGTGAAAGAAATGAGGCTAAAGTTCCACAAGAACAGATTATTACTAAAACACGGAGATTTTCAACTTACAAACAACGAAACGAAGTACGCCTTACAAAAACATATAAGCATGATAAGAGGTGCGATCAATGGAGTAATTACAACTATTAACGGTAAAATCCCCTAAATTTTAAATTAACAATCTAATCTTACTATAACAAATTTTTTGTCGAAAAATGAAGTAAAATCTGCATTACATCTATTAATTTAGAACGTTTTACTGAAACGGCTGTCTATAAAAAAGGAAGTTTACCAACATATAGTCAGTAAACTTCCTTTTTTATATCCATCCTTTTTCCTCTGCAATTGTAATTGCTTCAATTCTATTTTTCGCATCAAGCTTCGCTAATACGTCTGAAATATAGTTTCTTACTGTACCAGGAGAAAGATAAAGTGACTTTGCAATATCATTTGTTGCCTTTCCTTCTTTCGCTAATAAAAGGACTTCTCTCTCGCGATCTGATAACGGATTTTGTTCTTGCCATAATCCAAACATGAGCTCTGGAGAAATCTCTCGTTTTCCTTTCATCACATTGCGAACGGCTTCCGCTAACTCCTCGCTCGGACTATCTTTCAATAAGTATCCATGCACACCAGCTTTCATCGCTCTTTCAAAATAACCTGGACGTGCAAATGTTGTTAAAATCATTACTTTGCATGATGATTTCTTCCTCTGCAATGTTTCAGCAACATCTAAACCGCTTTGAATCGGCATTTCAATATCCATGATACTAACATCCGGTTGTAGCTTTTCAATTAATGTTAAAGCCTCTTCTCCATTTTCCGCTTGCCCAACCACTTCAATATCGTCTTCTAAATCAAGCAGCGCCCCCAATGCACCACGCAGCATTCGTTGATCCTCAGCAAGGATAATTCGAATCATGCTCTCACCCCGTCTTTTCCTGTTCTAATTACAATAGGCACATTCACTATTAACATCGTTCCTTGCTTCAATTTCTTTAGTTCCAATGAACCATCAATAAGTGTAAGCCGCTCTTTCATTCCTAAAATCCCGTTTCCATCATGACTTCGTTTTTGGAAACCTACTCCGTTATCTTTTACCTGCAAAATCAGTTTCCCTTGTGTTTCGCATAAAGACACTTCGCATGATGTCGCCTTACTATGCTTCACAACGTTCGTTATAGCTTCACGCAGGCACATTCCTACAATATTTTGCTCAAGTGGTGATAAGGCATGCATATTCGCCTGTTGATCTACTGCCAATGAAATATTAGCAGCTTGTAAAATCACCTTTATTTGTTCCAACTCTTCTTCTACGGTAATCATTCGCATATCAGAAATGAGTTCACGAAGTTGCTTTAAGGCAGTTCGCGATGTTTGTGTAATTTCCTTTATTTCTATGCTGGCACGCTCTGGATTCTTCACAATTAACTTCTCAACGAGCTGACTTTTTAACGTAATAAGAGATAATGTATGTCCTAACGTATCGTGGAGATCCCTTGCAATTCGTTGGCGCTCTTCACGTTTTACTAGCTCTTTAATCTGTTCATTTGCTTCATTTAATTGATTCTTTAGCATCTTTTTCTGATTAAAATTACGCATCGCAAATGGCATCATAAGCATTAAAATAAACATCGGTACTCCACCTAAAAAAGAGGTGAATGAAAAATCTTGACTAAATACTAATATGAAGACAATGACAGTTAACACTAATAAAGAAAACAATATGCGAAAGGATCTTTTTGTTGGTGCAAATGCGATTGCATTTGCTGTAAAAAAACATAAAAAAATAAGGTAAGGGCTATAAATAATCCCTAAATAAAACGCAATAAACATTTGGAAGCATGCCCATATTATAAATGTTCGTTTTACAAAATAAAGTTGCCGGTATGCTAGAACAAAAACAAAGAGCATACCGGATCCTATTACTAATTTCCAACCAGTCTCTTGAGATAACGAATAAATTGGAAATACTAAATAGACAAGCCAGACGTATGGGAAAAAACCCATATTTTTTGGAAATAGTTCAAACTGCTTCTTCTCTTTCACTCTATACCGCTTCCTGTCTTTTTCTTATATATATTGATATTACAGCAAATATGAGAAAATAACCTCCTAAAATCACGATATTTTCCAATGATATAGACTTACCAGCTACAATATCCCATGCTCCACTTCCAAAATGATATGTTGGTGTCCATTCTCCAATCGCTCTTAATACTTTTGGAAATATTTCAATTGGCATCCATAAGCCGCCTAGCACTGCCAAACTCATATTTAAAATATTAGCAAGCCCTGAAGCTGCATCAGCTTTCTTAATGGATCCAACAATTGTTCCAAGTGCTAAAAATGGGGTGACACCTAATAAAAGCCACAATCCAGCACCGATCCACTGTCCCAATGTCAAATCTACATGATTCATTACCTTGCCTACGATAAAAATAACGAGGATAGAAAAAGCATTTACTACTGTTTGGGCAATAACTTTAGCTGTTAAATATACTCCTTCTGGGAGGGGAGTAATTTTTAAAAGATGCGTCCAACCTTGTCCCTTTTCCTGCGATAGCCTTACACCGAAACTAAAAAGTGCAGTTCCTACAATACTGAAGGTTGCCATTGAAATTAAATAATGCGCTTTCCAAGCATCTCCGTTTTGTGGCACCTGAATAACATTTGTAAAAATGTAATAAAACATAACTGGCATTAATAACGAGAAAAAGATAAATAATTTATTACGAAACGTACGTAAAATTTCTATTTTGCACTGCATCCATACTACTCTCATACAATTCCCTCCTTCTGATTTGCAACAAATTGTTCAAAGGCTTCATCAAGGCTTCCACGTTCTACTGCAATATCTTGAACAGGTAAACTCTTTTGAAAAATAGCCCGCAATGTATCATCTATATTATCTGTTCTTAAAATGATGCGCTGATTATGAAACTGCACACCCGTAACATGCGGTAATTCCTTCAATAAAGCTGTTGGGATTTTCTCCTTCATAGAAAAAGAAATCGTTTTTTGCGAAATGGTTGCTTTCATTTCTTCTGGTGTTCCATCAGCAATGATTTTCCCATTTGCAAATAACAAAATTCGATTAGCTAAAGCATCTGCTTCTTCTAAATAATGTGTTGTTAAAATAATTGTTTTTCCTTCACTTGCTAGTTTTCGAATTGTTTCCCAAAATTTTTTTCTAGATGTAATATCCATACCTACAGTAGGTTCATCTAAAAATAGCAATTCTGGGTTCCCTGCAAGAGCAAGGGCAAAATTTAACCTTCTCTTTTGTCCACCTGATAATTTCTCACATCGCTGTTTTCTTTCTAATTCTAAATTCGATAACCGAAGTAACGTTTCTTTTGCAATTGGACTTGTATAATAACTACGAAATAACTCAATTGCCTCTTCTACTGTTATACTATCAATCACACTAACCTCTTGTAGCATCGCGCCAAGGCGATTTCGAACACTTTGATGTTTTGGACTCTTTCCAAATAGAGACACATTTCCTTCTGATGGCTCTTTTAATCCAAGCATCATAGAAATCGTTGTTGTTTTCCCCGCGCCATTCGGACCGAGCAATGCGACAATTTGTCCTTTCTCCACATGAAACGAAACGTGATCTACTGCTTTTTTATATTTAAATATTTTTGAAACATTATTTACTTCAATAATCTTTTCCATCTCTCTACCCCCGTTGCTTCTTATGTTTATATTGTATAAATTGGAAAACTAAGAAAACAGTATGATGCGTCATGACTTACACATGACAATTGTCACATATTCTTTATGAATAGAATCAACCCTTGTATATTGCACACAAGTAGCAGGACAAAAATAAACGTGATACAATCGGGTAAGATACATTCGAGGAAGGACAGTGGTTTTCATGATTATTCGTAATGAACAAGATTTAGAGGGTTTACGAAAAATCGGCCGTATCGTTGCACTTGCACGCGAGGAAATGAAAAAGCAAGCAAAGCCAGGTATGACAACGAAAGAGCTTGATTTAATTGGTAAAAAAGTATTAGATGAACACGGTGCCATTTCTGCACCTGAAAAAGAATATGATTTCCCAGGTGTAACGTGTATTAGTGTAAATGAAGAAGTTGCCCATGGTATCCCAGGAGATCGTGTATTAAAAGAAGGCGATTTAGTAAACGTAGATGTATCTGCTGCACTTGATGGTTATTATGCGGATACAGGAATTTCATTTGTCCTTGGAGCAGATGAAGAAAAAGAAAAACTTTGCCAAGCAGCTGTAGATGCATTTTGGGCAGCTATGAAAAAAGTAAAAGCTGGTTCAAAACAAAATCAAATTGGTCGTGCAGTTTCTAACTTTGCTCATAAAAACGGATATAACGTTATTCAAAACTTAACAGGACACGGTATCGGACTTAGCCTTCATGAAGCGCCAAATCACATTTTAAATTACTATGATCCAATGGATAACGCGCTTTTAAAAGATGGGCTTGTTATTGCTGTAGAGCCATTCATCTCTATGAAAGCGAATCATATTATTGAACGCGGTGATGATGGTTGGACATTCATTACACCAGATAAAAGCCTTGTTGCACAATGCGAACATACCATTATTGTCACACGTGGTGAGCCGATTATTTTAACACAATTACAAGACTAAAATAAAAAGGTGATTCTTTTTCAGAATCACCTTTTTTAACGGGGCGAGGCTGTTCAAATCTTGAACAGCCTCTTTTTTCATATGGATGCCTTACATATATCACTGATCATAATCATGGAATGCGAAAACATGATTATCATCTTCATAAGGTTCAAGCAATAAGAAAAAGAAATCCTAAATGGGATCTCTTTTCTCTACATAATCTAAAGTTTGGGTACACTAGATTCATGCAATTTAGGGGCTTTCAAAGAGAAAGCGAGCCTTCGATTAGAATGATAACATACATACCTCCGCCAAAAATATGCAAATATACATATTTTATAGTTCCACCTTATTTCTCAATTTAAAATAATTGAAAATACAGAAATTTTATAATAAAATAAAGGGTGTTAACCATCTTCTTTTGTCAGTCATACAGATTAGAAGAATGGGAGAGAAAAATATGAAAAGATTACTAAAGAAAAAAATAGTAAGCTCTTTGCTTGCTGCTACACTCGCTATTAGCCTCGCTCCAATCGGACAAGCAAAGGCTGATTCCCCACCAGAAACCATAAAAACTTCACCTATTACCCAACAAGTTGATGCAAATCGCGCCATCGAACACGTCCGATTCTTATCCGAAACCATCGGTCCACGCCCTGGTGGAACAAAATCAGAGCAATGGGCTTCCCGTTACGTTGGAATGAAACTACAATCACTCGGGTATGAGGTCGAATATCAACCTTTCTCTGTACCTGATCAATATGTAGGCTTTATAGACTCATCATTATCACAATCAAAAAGTTGGCAAGCTGGAGCTGCCCCAAATGCTCTTATTTCTAGTGAACCTGTTACCGCTCCACTCATTTTTGTACAAGATGGAACAGATGTAAATGATATTCCAAATGAAGTAAACGGAAAAATTGTTTTATTTGAACGAGGCGCTACGGTAACAGACTATAACAAACAAGTCGAAAATGCTGTAGCAAAGGGAGCTAAAGGTGTCCTATTATATAGCCTAATTGGCGGTCGCGGAAATTATGGGCAAACTTTTAATCCAAAGTTAACAAAAAAACAATCCATTCCTGTATTTGGTCTTGCTTATGCACAAGGGAATGCATTTAAAGAAGAACTTGCGACAAACAAAACGTTGACGCTCTCTTTAAAAGCAAGACATGAGACAAATTTACAATCTGCAAATGTGATCGCAAAAAAGAAACCAAAAAAGAGTACTGGAAATGAAAAAGCTGTCATTATAAGCTCTCACTATGATAGTGTCGTAGGGGCACCTGGAGCAAATGATAATGCTTCTGGAACAGGATTAGTATTAGAGTTAGCTCGTGCTTTTCAAAATGTAGAAACAGATAAGGAAATTCGGTTCATCGCTTTCGGCTCAGAAGAGAGGGGATTACTAGGCTCTGATCATTATGTACAAAACTTATCACAGAAAGAACGTGATCGTATTTTAGGTGTGTTCAATGCTGACATGGTTGCCACAAACTATGAAAAGGCTAAGAACTTATATGCGATGACTCTTGATGGTTCAACAAACCTTGTAACGAATGCTGCATTACAAGCTAGTAAGGAGCTAAATAATGATCTTGTTCTTCAAGGAAAGTTCGGTTCGAGCGACCATGTTCCATTTGCTGAAGTCGGTATTCCTTCTGCACTATTCATTTGGATGGGCGTTGATAGTTGGGATCCATTAATCTATCATATTGAGAAAGTATACCATACGCCTCAAGATAATGTACTAGAAAACATCTCACCAGAACGTATGAAAATGGCATTAGAAGTCATTGGCACTGGTGTTTATAACTCACTTCAAAATACAAATGTGCAAACAGAGCAAAAAGCAGCTTAATCATCAAACCACCGATTATTCGGTGGTTTTTTATTGAGAAAAAATAAATATGCATAAAAGCATATTCATTCCCTGTCTTCTTCATGTAAAATATTAGATGTAACACAAATGATTACATCTTAAAGGAGGCATTTCTATTATGAAAAACATGATTATTGCTGGAGCATTAACACTTGCAGGAATTACAGGAGCTACTGCTTTCATCCCTGAAACAAAGGCAGCAGCAGCTACACAAGAACAAAGCTTTACAAAGTTCTATTCTCTTCAATCAGGTACTAGCTCTGAAAAAGAGCCGATTTTTCTAAAAAAAGGACAGGAGCTCACAATCCATCCTAATAGTAAGACTCCTAGTTATAGCGTTTATGATGCAAATCATAATCTAATCGGACAATACTTCGATGGTTATAGCCGCATTTTCACTGCGCAAAAAGACGGAAACATGTACGTACAATATCATGCACCATCTGTTTACTATAGCCCTGTTAGTTTTTCAGTTACTTATACAATTCAATAAAAAAAAGGCAATCACAGTATGATGTGATTGCCTTTTTCATTCTTCTTTATTACATTTTTTCTGGTGCTGATACTCCTACTAATGCTAATGCATTTTGAAGTGTAATGCGCACTGCTTTCATTAATTCATAACGAGCTTTACTTAATTCTAAGTTATCTTGATTTAATACTTTTTCTGCATTGTAGAAGCTATGAAGGGCTGCTGCTAATTCAAATGCATAGCTTGTAATGCGATGCGGTAGACGTTTTTGTGCTGCTTCTGCAACGGCTGCTGGGAATTCACCAAGTTTTTTCAGTAAGTCAATTTCTTTCTCAGAAGCGATCAGTTTATAGTTTACATCTCCACCTGCATGTAATCCAAGCTCCTCTCCTTGACGAAGGATGCTGCATACGCGTGCGTGAGCATATTGTGCATAGTATACCGGGTTTTCATTTGATTTTGATACAGCTAAATCCATATCAAAGTCTAAGTGAGAATCACCGCTGCGCATTGCAAAGAAGTAACGCATTGCGTCCACGCCTACTTCTTCCATAAGTTCACGAAGTGTAACGGCTTTACCCGTACGCTTACTCATCTTCACTTTTTCACCATTTTGGTATAGTTGTACCATTTGAATAATTTCTACTTCAAGTGTTTCTTTCTCATAGCCAAGCGCTTGAATTGCAGCTTTCATACGAGGAATATAACCATGATGATCCGCACCCCAAATGTTGATTAGTTTATCAAATCCGCGCTCTAATTTATCGCGGTGATAAGCGATATCTGGTGTTAAATATGTGTAAGAACCATCTTTTTTAATTAATACACGGTCTTTGTCATCGCCGTAAGCTGTTGAGCGGAACCAAGTTGCCCCATCTTCTTCAAAGATTTCATTGCGCTCTTTTAATACAGCAAGTGCTGCGTCAATTTTACCGTTTTTGTATAATGATGTCTCAGAGAACCATACATCAAACTTCACACGGAAGCTATCTAAGTCTTTTTGAAGTTTTGCTAATTCATATTTTAATCCGTATTGACGGTAGAATTCATAGCTTTCTTTTTCATCAGCCTTTACATAGCGATCGCCAAATTCTTCAGCTAAACGTTTTCCGATTGCAATAATATCAGCACCGTGATATCCATCTTCTGGCATTTCTTTCTCTAAGCCTAATGCTTGCATATAGCGTGCTTCAACAGAAAGAGCTAGGTTGTGAATTTGGTTACCTGCATCGTTAATATAGTACTCACGAGATACGTCGTATCCTGCTTTTGCTAATACGTTACATAACGTGTCGCCGACCGCTGCGCCGCGCGCATGTCCTAAGTGAAGATCTCCTGTTGGGTTTGCAGATACGAATTCAATTTGAATTTTTTCCCCTTTACCCGTGTTTGTTTCACCGTAAGCTTCACCAGCTTTTACAATCGTTGGAATTAAATCTGTTAAATAACTGTTATCCATATGGAAGTTAATAAAACCAGGCCCAGCGATTTCAATTTTTTCAATAGAGGCTTTTGCTTTATCAAAGTTTGTAATTAACTCTTCTGCAATCATACGAGGAGCTTTTTTCGCAACGCGCGCTAGCTGCATTGCCATATTTGTAGAGAAGTCACCGTGTGTTTTATCCTTTGGAGTTTCCAATATAACATTTGGAATTTGTTCTTCTGTTGCTAATTCTGCTTTTAATACAGCAGCTTTAATTTCTTCTTTAATCAATTCTTTTACTTGTTCTAAAGAGTTCATTATTTTGCCTCCTTTAAATTAATCGTAATTGTATATCTGCCAGCTTCTTGTTCACTTAGAAGCAATGCGTACGCTAAAAAGAGCTGTCCTTTTTTCTTTTCATCCGACCATTTAAAAAGAACATTATCCGTTTTTGTTTGCAATGCAAACGTGCCAAGTTCACTCTTATATGTACCAGTTGTCCATTCACCCTTTACATGCGTTTGACGCATTGAAACGACACCTGACCTCATAATGAGCACTTGTCCATCTTGAATTTTAATTATCGTCTTCACTTCGCCTTGTTCATTTGGCTCCTGGAATGTTACATATGTACTTTCACCTTTTACATAGTATTGACCATTTGCCTGAAAAGCAACGGTTTCCTTACGTGCCCCTTCACGGATTTCTGTGACGAAATGAACATTCACCGGCAAGCCTGCAAGTTGTTTTTCCACGTCTTGCACAC
The DNA here is from genome assembly GCF_022663115.1 of Bacillus cereus group sp. BfR-BA-01430. Lineage (NCBI taxonomy): Bacteria > Bacillati > Bacillota > Bacilli > Caryophanales > Bacillaceae > Bacillus > Bacillus cereus group sp. BfR-BA-01430. The sequence goes on along the minus strand of NZ_JAKUEW010000011.1, from coordinate 126,359 downwards.
CTTTCAACATTATTATAGATATTAAAATAAATCACTTTTCCTATCATATCAAAAAAAACCCATATCTGTCTGCTGAAAAATCAGGAAAACTCCTTTTCGTAAAATAATTCATTCTTTGTTTCCTTTATATGTTAAAATAACCACTAAATCTAAATATTCTATCATTTAAGGAGCGATAAACATGTTGCCACAAAAATTAAAACAAGGTGATGAAATCCGAGTCATTTCACCTTCATGTAGTTTAAGTATCGTTTCTCATTACAATCGTAATCTCGCAATTGAAAGATTAACAAATATGGGCTTTCAAGTTACATTCTCGAAACATGCTGAAGAGATAGATCGATTCGCTTCCTCCTCTATTTCTTCAAGAGTTCAAGACATCCATGAAGCATTCTCTGATCCGAATGTAAAAGCCATTTTAACGACACTTGGGGGATATAACTCTAATGGCTTATTGAAATATCTCGATTATAATCTCATTCGTGAAAACCCGAAAATTCTTTGCGGTTACTCTGATATTACCGCTTTAAGTAATGCAATTTATAAAAAAACAGGTTTAGTTACATATTCAGGCCCACATTTTTCATCATTTGGAATGAAACACGGGCTCGACTATACGATAGATTACTTTTTAAAGTGCCTTACTACTAAAGATGCGATAGAAATAATCCCTTCTAAAACTTGGAGCGATGACCTATGGTATATCGACCAAGAACAGCGAGAATTTATGAGTAACGAAGGATATATTTCCATACATGAAGGGGAAAGTACTGGCGAGATTGTTGGCGGAAATATGAGCACTTTTAATTTATTGCAAGGCACACCATATATGCCAAGCTTACGTGATAAAATTTTGTTCCTTGAAGAAGATGATTTAACAGGTAAATCTACCATTCAAACTTTCGATCGCTATTTACACTCTCTCATCCAACAGCCTGAATTTGAACATATAAAAGGCATTATATTAGGAAGAATGCAAAAAGGAGCAGAGTCTACTATAGAGGACATTCGAGAAATGATTGATTCAAAACCTGAACTCACACATATTCCTGTCATTGCTAACGCTAACTTTGGACATACAACTCCTATTTTTACTTTTCCGATTGGTGGGCGGGTAAAAATGATTTCGCATAAAACAAGTTCGTCGATTACAATTTTAAAGCATGAATAAAGGAGCGAACCCCTTCGCTCCTTTATGATTTTTCTATCTTTTGCAACGCTTTTGGTGGAATCGATTCTTTCGGTACTTCTGCCCAACCTTTTCCTTGTATACCTTTTGCGTAAATCTTTATAAAGGTCCCTTCCTGTAATTGACGGTTCACCATCTTTTTAATCATTTGTTGTTTTCCATCTTCCGTATATCCTTTAAATGTATATAAATACTCACCATCTTTTTTCTCACCTTTATTGATAACCGCATAATAATCTTGTATTTCTTTATTTGAAAAGAAGTTGTCTACAAAGGCATCAACGCCTTCTGTTTTTGTTTGTAAATAATATGCTGTTCCACCTAAAATAATAGCGAAAACTGCTATCACTTTCATTGCCAGCTTCATAGATGCGCCTCCTGTCTGAATTTCTTATACCTGTATTATATGGAAAAGGGTATACTATACTCTATTGAAATGTATTACACTTCCCTTACATTATCGTAAGGTTGACTCACTTTGCAGTATTTTCCTAATAAAAAATTTTTCCGTTTCATCCTTTTTTGTATTATTATTGAATAATACAAATTTTTATAACAAAAATCAAAGGAGACAGTTTTTAAATGGCTATCTTACAAGGTTTAGCACTATTACTTGTTGTACTTTCTCTATTTACACTTTTTAGCTACCGCGCTCCTTACGGAATGAAAGCGATGGGAGCTTTAGCAAATGCCGCAATTGCCAGCTTTCTAATTGAAGCATTTCATCGTTATATTGGTGGTGAAATGTTTCATAGCGAATTTTTATTTGCCGTAGGAAAAGCATCTGGCGGTATGAGTGGTGTTGCATCGGCCATTTTAGTCGCATTAGCAATTGGTGTATCTCCTGTATATGCTGTGTTAATCGGTATTGCTACTAGCGGATTCGGTATTTTACCTGGATTTTTCGCCGGATATGTTTGCGCCTTTATTGTAAAATTCCTTGAAAAGAGGTTACCAGCTGGCGCGGAATTTTTAGCAATTTTATTTATTGCAGCACCACTATCACGCGGTATGGCTATGTTTATAGACCCTGTTGTAAATGCAACACTTGGGAAAATCGGTTCTATTATTTCGATTGCAACTACAGAAAGCCCAATTATTATGGGCGTTATGCTTGGTGGGCTCATCACAGTTATCTCTACATCTCCATTAAGCTCCATGGCTTTAACTGCTATGCTTCAGTTAACAGGCTTACCAATGGCGATTGGGAGTCTTGCCGTAGCAGCTTCAGCTCCACTGAACTTTATTTTCTTTAAACGTTTAAAGATTAGTTCCAAAAAAGATACGATTGCTGTCGCTATTGAACCATTGACACAAGCTGATGTTGTCGCTGCTAATCCAATTCCAATCTATACGACAAACTTTGTCGGCGGTGCGTTAGCTGGTATTATCACATCTTTATTTCAACTTGTAAATAATGCACCTGGTACCGCATCACCAATTCCAGGACTTCTTGTTCTTTTCGGATTTAACGATGCAATAAAAGTTACAATCGCCGCTATATTATGTGGGATTGTTACCACAATTATCGGTTATATCGGAACGCTTGTCTTCCGCAAATACCCGATCCGTACCGCTGATGAAGTCCGCGGAATTCCTTCAAAAGAAAAAGTCGCATAAAAGAAAGAGCGAGTTCCCTGCGTGGAACTCGCTCCTTTTTTCATATGACTTATAATCGTTATTGAAATTTGAAGAGCGGTCGATATTGTGTATCGAATCACCGATATCGTAATTCGTGGCCGGCTCCACTTTTATTTTTATCTAGCTATGGTGGCTAGAAGGGGCGGGCATTTCACTCCTTCCTGCGAGGCAAAGTGCGCCTCTTTGTCAGGCGTTCCAATGACCTTCCCTTCTGAACAAGCCACCTCCACTTTTATTTTACCCAACCAAGTAGCATTTCCCGCACGAATTTGCTTGCTGCGATTGGGGTTTGGTCACTATGATCGTAGACTGGGGCTACTTCGACTAGGTCGGCTCCAACTACTTTTATATCTGAATTTGCAATTGCTACGATGGAATCTAATAATTCTTTAGATGTGATACCGCCAGCTTCTAATGTTCCGGTGCCAGGTGCATGTGCTGGATCTAATACGTCGATGTCGATTGTGACATAGACTGGGCGTCCTGCAAGTTTTGGCAATACTTTTTTTAATGGCTCTAACACTTCAAATTTATATAAGTTCATGCCCACTTCTTTTACCCATTCAAATTCTTCTTTCATACCAGAACGAATTCCGAAAGAATATACGTTTTCCGGACCAATTAAATCACACACTTTGCGAATTGGCGTAGCATGGGATAAAGGCTCCCCTTCATAGGACTCACGTAAGTCAGTATGAGCATCCATATGAATGATTGCTAAGTCCGGATATTTTTTTGCCATTGCCTTAAAAACTGGCCAAGACACTAGGTGCTCACCACCAAGACCTAGTGGAAACTTACCGGCATCTAATAGTTTTGTTACATATTCTTCAATCATGTCTATGCTGCGCTGTGGATTTCCAAATGGTAATGGAATATCACCAGCATCAAAATATTTTACTTCTTCTAGTTCACGATCTAAATATGGACTATATTCTTCTAGTCCAATTGATACTTCACGAATACGTGCAGGGCCGAAGCGAGAACCCGGACGATAACTTACAGTCCAATCCATTGGCATCCCGTAAATAACAGCTTCTGCTTCTTCAAAACTTGGATGACTTTTAATAAATACTTTACCTGAATAAGCTTCATCAAAACGCATATTCTTTTCCTCCTTATGTGGAACCTAAGGTATCCCAACCTTTCATTATTTCTCAAATTTGGAGTGCTGTACTCCTCTTTCTCGATCACTCTTAACCTTCTTATCAATATAAGAAGACTTTTTTATTTTCTAAAACATACATAACTAGCATGTTCAAGTCTTATAGACAAACACCTTAAATGAGTTATTCATGCTTTAGCGGCGGCTAAAAGGAATTGTTCCTTCTAGCCGTTCCCCGCCTTTACTTAATTAAATCTCCAACAAACTTCGGTAAAGCAAATGCTGCTTTATGAAGTTCTTTTGTATAATATTTCGTTTCGATATCATGGAAACGGTCTTCACTTACTTCTAGTGGATCATATTTTTTAGATCCAATTGTAAATGTCCAAAGTCCACTTGGATACGTTGGAATGTTTGCTGTATACAAACGAGTAATTGGGAAAATTTCTTTTACATCTTTCACTACATTTGTAATTAATTCTGGTGTAAACCAAGGGTTGTCCGTTTGTGCAACGAAAATCCCATCTTCTTTTAACGCTTTAGAGATTCCAGCGTAGAATCCTTTTGTAAATAAGTTAACTGCTGGTCCTACTGGCTCTGTAGAGTCAACCATAATTACATCGTATTCATTTTCACTTTCTGCGATATGTAGGAAACCGTCTCCTACTTTTACTTCCACACGTTCATGATCTAATGCGCCTGCAATAGATGGTAAATATTTTTTAGAATACTCGATTACTTTCCCATCGATTTCAACAAGTGTTGCTTTCTTCACGCTTGGGTGTTTTAGTACTTCGCGAATGACACCACCATCGCCACCACCAACAACTAATACGTTCTCAGGGTTTGGATGTGTAAATAAAGGAACATGCGCTACCATTTCATGATAGACAAACTCATCTTTTTCTGTTGTCATTACCATGCCATCTAAAATCAGCATGTTTCCGAATTCTTCTGTTTCTACCATATCAAGCTTTTGAAATTCTGTTTGCTCCGTATGTAATGTGCGGTTAATACGCGCCGTAATTCCAAAATGTTTTGTTTGTTTCTCAGTGAACCATAGTTCCATCGTACAATCACGCCTTTCATTGCAAATTTATAATGGGGACATCATTAATGTCCCCTAACAAAAATAAAACAAAACATCGGAAAAGTATAGTTAAAAGTGTAAAAAGACTAAAAATATATTTAAGTCGATTGATTCTAATATATCGACATAAAGAAAACCCTTTCTTAAGAAAGGGTCTTTGTCTCTATTTCTGCTGATTGACGAACAGGAATGAAAATCATAACACATCCAACTAAGACAACGATTCCACCTACTAAAAACGGACTCTGTGGTGAAATTGCATGACCAATAATTCCCGATAAAATAGGAGCAATTGCTCCGCCTAACCAGCGCACAAAGTTATACACACCCGATGTAATCGATCTTTCATAAGGTGAAATATCCATCACATAGCTTGTGTATAGAGCGTTATTTAATCCAGATGCTAATCCAGATAAAACAATGAAAACAATTTGTAACCACATGATTTGAACAAAGAATAATGCAAGTAATAAGATTGCAAATACAAATAAGCTGAAGCGTAGCAATGCCTTCGGTTCATATTTCCCTTCTAATTTATGAGCTAATATCGCAGAACCATACGCTAATGCTAGACCCCATCCGCAAAATACAAATCCAAGTTGGATTGCTGATAAATGCATAATAAGTGGTGAATACGCTAGCACAACGAAGAAACCATAGTAATATAACATACCTGAAATAGCACCTTGCATAAATGGTTTATACTTCACCAAGTTAAGTAATTCCCCTACACCAGCTGCCTTACGCTTCACTTTTCGCTCCGGCTCTTTTACAAAAAAGAATACTAAAATAAATGCTAAGAAAATTAACAGGCTCGTTGCAAAAAATGGATAACGCCATGAATACCCGCCTAATATACCACCTAATAACGGTCCGCCAGCCATACCTAAACCAATTGCTGCCTCATATAAACCGACTGCCTCATGAACTTCTTTACTTAGAGAAATCAATAATGTCATTGCTGTTGCAAAAAACATCGCGTTCCCTAGTCCCCATCCAGCACGGAAAAGAGATAATTGCGCGATTGTTTGTGATATAGCACATGTAAATGCAAAAACAGTTACAATTGCAAGGCCAATTGTCATCATTCTCTTATCTCCAAATCTGGAAGCAAAGATTCCCGCTGGTAACATCATAATTGCCATCGTTAAAATATACGCTGTAAACAGCATCTCTACTTGCCAATGTGTGGCACCAATTTTCTCAGCTATAATTGGCAAAATAGGGTCGACAACTCCAATACCTGAGAAGGCTAAGAATGTAGCCAATACTGTAATGAATCTTCCCATTTTCTGTCTACTCTCCATATTCATTTACTCTCCTTTTGTTTTCTCTAAGAAATTACGCGCGCGCGCTAAGCTGTTTTCTAATTCAGCTTTCACTCGCTCCATTTGTTTCATTTTTATATCTAATATTTGGACTTGGTTTTCAAGCATATCTTTAATTTCTTGAATCATCGCTCGATCAAGTGGATTATCACTATTTTTTCTTTGTTCCATTCGCTCTTTCAATGATAAAAAATGCTGCATTTCTTGCAGAGTAATGCCTAATACTTCTTTTGCTTCTACAATCTTCTTAATTCGTTCAATATCTCGATCTGTATAAAGACGAATATTTCCTTCACTGCGTTCTGGTGGATGAATTAAACCGATTTCCTCATAATAACGAAGTGTACGTTTTGTTAAACCGACTTGCTTCGTTACTTCATCGATTTTATACATATGTATCCCTCCTCTCATTACATTATTACATTTTACGTTAACGTTAACTTTTGTGCAACTATTATATTTTTGTAAATATTTGTCATATGAATTGTGTTTTTTCTATATCAGTTTCATAATGGAGAAAAGGAACTCATAAGGAGATTTTGAAATGAAGAAACCACTTATTTTTGCACACCGCGGAGCGAAAGGTAGCCATCCAGAGAATACGATGATTGCTTTCCAAGAAGCAGAACGCATTGGTGCTGACGGTATCGAACTTGATGTCCACCTATCAAAAGATGGTGAACTTGTTGTCATTCATGACGAAACTGTTGATCGTACAACAAATGGTGCGGGACTCGTTTCTGAACAAACTGTAGCGGAACTACAAAGTTTAGATGCTGGAAGTCATAAGCACCCTTCTTTTCATGAAGCAAAGATTCCTACTTTGCGCGAAGTACTCATTTGGCTCTCTACAACAAAACTGCAGCTAAATATTGAACTTAAAACAGATGTGATCCACTATCCGAATATTGAACAAAAAGTTGTCGACCTTGTACGAGAGTACCATCTATCAAACAAAATTATATTCTCATCCTTTCATCATGATTCTATTTCATTATTAGCTGAAATAGCACCTGAAATTCCGAGAGCCCTGTTATATGATGAACCAATGTTAGATCCAGTTGGGGAAGCAAGAAAAAGAGAAGCGACTGGGCTACACCCTAACTTTAAACTGTTAACAAAAGAATTCGTACAAATGGCGCAGAAACAAGGATTTGTCTTCCGCCCTTATACAATTAATGAAGAGAAAGACTTGCAAACCATGATAGATTACGGAGTAGATGTCATCATTACGGATTGGCCTACGCGTGCCCTTGAGCTCCTTTCTTAACGGAAAGGGCTCTTTTTTGTGTTTAAAATACAATAAAACCCTCAATACTAGTAAAAGTATATAACGAGGGGATGAAGAAGATGGATCAAACGATCGATTCAAAACTACAAAAATATAAACGTCTTTTCTTCACCATAGTTTTTTCATCTGTTCTTTTTTTCGTTTGTTCCTTTTTTATCATTATTATCGTTGCAAAAATGATGGGACCACCTCCCACTTTGGTACCGCAAACGAGTATTTTTTATGCGAATGACGATACAGTTATGGGACAAAGCAATAAGATGCAAAAGCGCTATAATATTTCGCTTGAGCAGATTTCTCCTTATGTAAAAGAGGCGACGCTTTCGATTGAGGATCAAAGATTCTATAACCATCATGGTTTCGATACGAAGCGAATCATTGGAGCAATCATTGCTGATATAAAAGCGATGGCCAAAGTACAAGGAGCTAGTACGATTACACAACAATATGCTCGTAACCTTTACTTAGACCATGATAAAACATGGAAAAGAAAGCTATTAGAGGCACTGTATACAATCCGCCTTGAAGTCAATTATAGTAAGGATCGTATTTTAGAGGGCTATTTAAATACCATTTACTATGGACATGGCGCTTACGGAATTGAAGCAGCTGCCCAGCTATATTTTAATAAAACAGCAAAAGATTTAACATTGGCAGAAGCGAGTATGCTTGCTGGAATTCCAAAAGGACCGAGCCTTTATTCACCTTACTTAAAAAAAGAACGTGCGAAACAAAGACAATCCCTTATTTTAAATGAAATGGTCGAGCAAGGGTATATTACAAAACAACAAGCTGAAGCAGCAAAAAAAGAAAGGCTAGCACTTTCTTCATTAGATACAAAAGAAGTGACAGAAATAGCACCGTACTTTCAAGATGCAGTACAAGCTGCTCTTCTTCACGACGTTGGATTAGATGAACAAACATTGCAACGCGGTGGTCTTCGTATTTATACAACATTAGATCCAAAGCTACAAAGCATTGCAGAACAAGCTGTGAAGGATCATATTCCAAAGACAACAGATATCCAAACCGCCCTTGTTTCCATGAATCCGAAAACAGGTGAAGTAGCTGCTCTTGTAGGAGGAAAAGATTATAAAGAGAGTCAATTTAACCGGGCCATTCAAGCAGCTCGTCAACCAGGTTCAACCTTTAAACCATTTTTATATTACGCGGCATTAGAGAAAGGATTTACACCTGCTACTCGGTTAAAAAGTGAGTATACCGTATTTACTTTAGGAGACGGTGTTTCGAAGTATCAACCGAAAAACTATAAAGGATATTATGCAGATGATTTTGTAACGATGGCACAAGCCCTTGCCGTATCGGATAATGTATATGCTGTCAAAACAAACTTATTTTTAGGGACTGAAACTCTCATAAAAGCAGCGAAACAATTTGGTATTACAAGTTCATTGCATGATGTTCCTTCTCTCGCTCTCGGTACATCTCCTGTAAAACCAATTGAAATGGTAAATGCCTATAGTATGTTTGCTAATGGTGGAAAACAGGTGAAACCAGCCTTTATTCGCCGCGTTGTTGATCACGAGGGAAATATTTTATACGATGCACACTTAGAAAGTAAGCAAGTTCTTGATAAAAATAAAGCATTTGTTATGGAAGAGATGATGACCGGGATGTTTAACAAAAACTTAAGCAGTTATGCCGCTGTAACAGGACAATCCCTTCTTCCAAAACTGTCACGAACATATGCCGGAAAATCAGGTTCAACCGAAACAGATAGTTGGATGATTGGCTTTACACCGCAACTTGTCACAGGAGTTTGGATCGGATATGACCAGCCAAAATCGATTTCCAACCCAGCTGAACAAGGTTATGCAAAAAGAATCTGGGCAGATACAATGGAAAAAGGACTAGATGGTCAGCCGAAGAAAAAATGGAAGCAACCAAGTGATGTGATCGCTTTAAATATTAACCCTGAGAATGGAAAAATTGCGACAAAAGGATGCCCTACCTCTGTGAAAATGTATTTTACAAAAGGGACGGAGCCAACTGAATATTGTATGGACCATGTTGATGATAAAGAGGACTTTGAGAAAATTAGTAAAGAGAAGAAAAAGGATAGCTGGTGGAAGAAATACATCCCATGGTAAACGAAAGAAAAGGCTACTAGAAAATTGAACTGTACCCTATAAAATGGACAGTTTCATAAAAAGACCTTTAAAAATGGTTCCGGGTATTGTACCGTAGCCATTTTTTTATGTACAATGAAAGAAAAATATCATATAATTTGTTGAATTTCGTTATGTTTCCTGAATATGAAGAATTCCATACAACAGGAATCTTATGGAATCAACAACAACATACGATATTGAGCGATGATATTGAAATTCATATTGTGGAGATTCCAAAACTCATGCAACAGTGGCGGAATGAGCAAGTGAACCCTTGGGAGGACTCGCTGGTTCGTTGGTTATTACTACTTCCAGCGAATGAAGATGAATATTTAACCCCAACATTGGAGGATATTGCGATGAACCAAGGCCCAATTTTACAAAAAGCCATGAATAAATGGGAACGTATGAGTCAAGATTCTTCTTTCCGAAAAGCGTATGAAGCAAGGGAAAAAGCGTTGATGGATGAAGCCGCAAAGTTTGCATATGCAGAACAAAAAGGGATTGAAAAAGGGAAAATGCAGCTTATTCGTGGTATGTACAAAAACGGAATGCCAATAGAGGATATTGCAAAGTTTACAAATTTACGCATAGCAGAAATACGAAGCATTTTACAAGCTTAAATAATTAAAAATAATGCCTACAATAATCTGTATCCTTTGTAAAGGACATTTTATCGGTTACCGTCTTTTGTTCCGGTATAGTTCATGAAAAATCATTTTACTCCTGTTCCGTACCTCACTTATAGCGTTGTATCCATTATAATGAGGTTTGCTTATAAAAATACACAAAAACCCCGAATCCTGGACTTTTTTTAAATGTCCAGGATTCGGGGTACAGTTCAAATTACTTCTCTAGTAGCCTTCCACTTTCTTATCCTCAATGGATTTGAATATAACCAACGATTTTAATCGCCTAATAATGCGTGACGTAATTCTGCACTCGATTCATTCCAAATTGCTTCATTATGTTCTTTTAGGAATCTTCCCAATACTTGTTTAGACGATTCATCCATATGATCAACAATGATGTGACGCTTTAATGATTTATCCATTTTATTGACATGTTCAGGAAGCGATTTGTAGCCGCGGCGAATTTCGCGGTCAACTGTCATTTCACAGGCTGTGACGCCGGCATAATACGCACCTTTTTCTGTTCTCTCAATCGTTACCCACACGAGCCAATATGGTTTTCCATTTGGAACTTCATCTTTATTCGTTAAAAATTTAATTCCCTTTTCAACGGTACTACGCGCATGCATCGCACCGATATCAACAAAGGCTGTTTGCTCGATTACATCTACAAAAACAGGTGAAATATTTTCTAAACTTAGCGCGCCAACACCAAAACCACCATGTCCATCTGTTGAATCATTCTTTACAATATTAAAACCGATTTTTTTCTTTTTCTCTGTCATAGACAATTCCTCCTCGCTCACATATTATATAAGCCCAAAGATAGGCGCAATGATACTTTCTAAAAACCCTAATACTTGCGGAATGACCACGCTAAAAATAGGTTGAATCGTATAGCGGTCAAGCGGTGTAATCACAAGAATTAATAACGCAATTGCTCCATATTTTTCATACTGCGTCATTTTGGCGCGAACATTTGCTGGCGCTAAATCTTCAATCACACGATATCCATCAAGTGGCGGAATCGGTAATAAATTAAAAACAAGTAAAACAACATTAAGAACGATAAAAATTTCAAAAAATTGTCCTAATGTATCTGCTACTGCAAATGGAATTGCATTTAAAACACCAATCCTTAATAGACCATACCAAATGATTAAGCCGATCGCCGCCAAAAGAAAGTTACTAATCGGTCCTGCAATAGATACTAAAATGCCGGCAAGACGTGGCCTTTTAAAATTATACGGGTTAACAGGTACAGGACGTGCCCAACCAAAACCTAAAATAAGCACAGCAATCATACCAATTGGGTCTAAATGAGACATTGGGGACAACGTTAAACGCCCCTGTCTTTTTGCTGTGTCATCTCCAAACTTATATGCAATATATGCATGTGCAAATTCATGCACAGATAAAGCGATAATAATAGCCATTGCTACTAGTGGAATTTGGTGCAACGGATACCTAAATAACTGATCCATACTTCATCTCCTCTTCATTATGTCAAAAAAGAAAATATTTGTTTTTTTGCGATTGTTCTCTCTTAAAATCCGTTATAATAAGATTGTAACTTACATAAAGGAGCGATTATACATGCCATACGTAACAGTGAAAATGCTAGAAGGACGCACAGAAGAACAAAAGAAAGCTCTTGCTGAAAAAGTAACTGCAGCAGTAAGCGAAACAACTGGTGCTCCAGAAGAAAACATCGTTGTTTTCATCGAAGAAATGTCTAAAAATCATTATGCAGTTGGTGGAAAACGCTTAAGCGACAAATAATTTCAATCTGTTTAAGTAAGAAGCAGTCTGATAGCTGCTTCTTACTTTTTCCCTTCTAATAACTGGATAATTTTCTCTTTATACTTTCCTTTTCGTCCATCTTCATAGATTAAATCATGTGGATAAAATAACTTTTGATCCGTTCTTTTCTTACCAGTAATAGCCTCGACAATATCTGATTCACGAGAAAGTTCCCGAAGTTCTCCATTTGGCATACGAAGTAAAATCGGAAGACGTTCCTCTTCCTCTCCTGCTCGGTAAAAGTCATATGGTAAATCTGACGTTGAATCAACAACTAAGTAATATTCTGGATCTAGACCAATCTTTTTAAATAAACTACTTAACTCCATCCAATTATCTAAACCGTGTTTCTCGGTAAACTCTACATATTTAAAAAGATTCCGGTTCATAAAACGACGACATAAATCACTAAGGATTGCATCATCTTCCTCTTGCCATACCTGGAAGTAGTAATACATCACATTTTCATCTAGTTTTAAGTAATCTTCTACTGTTACTTCTTCTTCAAATAAAGAATAGAAATGTACGGGATGATACTTAAATGTATAATACTGTTCGTGCAATGTTTTCGCACGGTGTAAAATCTTCGTTAAAATGACTTCAGCACTGCGCGTTACAGGATGAAAATACACTTGCCAATACATTTGATAACGGCTCATAATATAATGCTCAACAGCATGCATACCACTGCTCTTAATAACAACTTGGTCACCATATGGACGCATTACACGCAATATACGCTCCATATCAAAATTCCCATACTTTACACCCGTAAAATAGGCATCTCGCAATAAGTAGTCCATACGATCTGCATCAATTTGACTTGAAATCATACTAATTGCCAATTTATTATGAGATGTTTTCGCAATCACATCTGCTACCTTCTGCGGAAATTCACGATCTACACGGCTTAAAACTTTATTAACCTCGGTATCGCCAACAATAATTTTTTGTGTAAATTGCTCATGATCAAGTGAAAACACCTTTTCAAATGAATGTGAAAATGGTCCGTGGCCAACATCATGCAAGAGCGCAGCACATAAGCATAATAATCTATCTTCTGCATTCCAATTTGGTCTGCCATCAAATACATCATCAATCATACGACGAATAATCTCATATACACCTAATGAATGAGTAAAGCGACTATGTTCCGCGCCGTGAAATGTGAAAAACGTCGTTCCAAGCTGCTTAATACGGCGTAAACGTTGAAATTCTTTTGTCCCAATTAAATCCCAGATGACGCGATCACGTACATGCACATATTTATGTACTGGGTCTTTAAATACTTTCGTTTCGCTGAGTTTGTCGTTTAAATATACCATCGACATCCCCCTTTCTTTACTACATTCTTACTTTATATTATAAACGAAATAGGAAAGAGAAAGAAATGAAAGACTGTATAAAAATACTGTTATATAAAAAGAAATCACTTTCGGGATTCCGAAAGTGATTTCTTTTTGATTATTTCCCTAAAACAAAGTTCGCAACTTCGTCTAAAATCATTTCTTTACCAAGTGGGAAGTATCCTTTGTTTACTGCATCATTTTTAATTGTAAATACGTGGTTGTTCTTAACAGCGTTCATATTTTTCCAAATTGTTTCTTCTTGGAATTCTTTTAAGCGCTGAGAACCATCACCTGTTGTAAATACGAATAAGTAATCTGGATTGTAGTCGATTAATGCTTCTTTTTGTACTTGTACTAACGGTTTATCCATTGGTGTCCCTGCAACTGCCGGTAATTTTAAATCTTTAAAAATTACGCTACCGTAACCGTAATCACCATATATGCGGAATGCATTTGGATATGCAGCCATTTTCATGAACTTCGCATCGCCAGTTTTCGCAACGATTTTATCATGTAATTTGCTTGCTTTATCATCATACTTTTTAAACCATTCTTTTGTTTCTTTTTCTTTATCAAAGATTTTACCTAATTCTTCAAACTTCGGACGCCATTGATCTAACGGAGTTTTTAACATAACAGTTGGTGCAATTTTAGATAATTGATCATAAATTTTTTCTTGACGATTATTCACAAGAATTAAATCTGGTTTTGCAGCAGCTACTGCCTCAATGTTAATTTTGTCGCCCCAAGCAGAGCCAACTGGTTTTACGCCTTTTAATTTATCTGCAATATGAGCATCAATTTTTTCTTGAGATGTATTTGCCGTAATAATTGGTTTCATTCCAAAGATTAATAATTCTTCTGTTGAACCACTAAGGTCAGCAATTTTCTTTGGTTTTGCAGGAATTTTTATTTCCCCTTTTGCATGCTGTACAGTACGTTCTTCCGCTTTTGCGTCAGCTTTCTTTTCTTCCTTCTTATCAGAAGAACAAGCTGCAAACAGGACAGAAGTAACAACGAGTACCATTGCTAATAATGTCAATTTGAATCTCTTCATATGTTTTGCCCCTCCCGGATATCATTTTCTTTATTAGCTGTATATCACTATACGAAACGATAATAACAATTTATCAATATATTACTATTATAAGTTTCGTATAACCCATTCTAACGGGTGTTCAACTTCCCACATGAAAGCGAGAAGTTCAACATCCATTAGAATGCTTCCCCTCTAACCGCTGAAGAGGGGAAGCTTCCCTATTTATGCTTTTTTACGTAATTGTTGATTAATCATCATTAAATCGTATGTTAAACAAATCGGTTTACAATTTACAGGACATGGAACAATTTGCGCTTCGATTTCAAACACTTCGCGCAGCGTCTCACTTGTCATTACTTCATCTGGAGTTCCTTGCTTAATGAGCTTACCAGCTTTTAAAGCGACCATATGATCAGAAAAACGAGAAGCATGATTCAAATCATGAATGACCATAACAATGGTACGACCTTCCTCCTGATTTAACTTCTTCAACAAATTTAATACTTCTAACTGGTGAGCCATATCTAAATATGTTGTTGGCTCATCTAATACAAGTAAGTCCGTTCCTTGAGCAAGCGCCATTGCAATCCATACTCGTTGACGTTGACCACCTGATAATGCCTCTGCTGGCCGATGCGCAAATTCTGTCATCCCTGTCACTTCAAGCGCCCAATGAATATAACGATAATCTTCGTCTTTCAACGTTCCAAATCCTTTTTGATGGGGAAAACGACCATACGAAACAAGTTCAAACACAGTAAGGCCTGTTGGCACTTCTGCAGTCTGTGGTAAAATCGCCATTTTCTTTGCAATTTCTTTTGTTGGCTGTTTCTCAATTGCTTTTCCATCCAGATAAACAGTTCCTCGTTTTGCTTTTAAAATACGAGAAGCTGTCTTTAACAATGTGGATTTCCCGCATCCGTTTGGTCCAATAATTGTCGTGATCTTTCCTTCGGGAATTTCCACTGATAATCCATCAATAATTAATCCTTCATTGTAGCCAACGGATACCGAGTCAACTGCTAAAGTTACCATTCAAAACGCGCCTCCCTTTATTTTGTCCTCATTAGTAAATAAATAAAATATGGTGCACCAATAACAGAAATAACAAGACCGACTGGTATTTCTGAAGTTGTAAGTACACTTCTAGAAATCAAATCTGCAAACAGTAACAGAAAAGTTCCAATTAACGCTGCGGTCGGTAACATAATTTGGTGTTTCCCTCCGACAAGACGCCTTGCTAAGTGTGGTGCCATCAGTCCGATAAACCCAATTCCACCTGCAACAGCTACGGATGCACCAGCTAAGCAAACGGCAATAAATAATAATTTACGTCTTTCTTTCTCAACATTGACACCGAGACCGACTGCCGCTGCATCACCTAAATTCATAACATTTAGTACATGAGCCTTTCGGATTGCAATCGGTAAAAAAATGAGCATCCATGGAAGTACACTTAATACAAACTTCCAATCCGTCCCCCATAAACTACCCGCTAACCAAATCGTTGCAAAGCGAAAGTCATTTGAAGTCATCTTCATGGAGAAAATTAAACTAACCGCTCCAAATCCTGCTGCAACTGCAATCCCAACAAGAATAAGACGCGTTGATGAAACGCCATTTTTCCATGCGAGTGTATAAATAATAACCGCCGCCAAGATCGCACCAACCAACGCAAAAAATGGAAGAATGAATACGGATAGGAACGTACCAGTTCCTACTTTTCCAAAAAAGAAATAGACGAAAACTACAACTGTTAATCCTGCCCCAGCATTAATACCAATAATTCCAGGGTCAGCAAGTGGATTTCGTGATAAACCTTGCATGATCGCTCCTGACATTGCTAGCGCGGAGCCAACTAAAATAGCAATAACCATTCGAGGCATACGAAATTCAAATAAAATAACAGATTGCTCTTCAGCCCCTAATCCGACTAACGATTTCAATACGTCTATCGGCGGTATTTTAAATGTTCCTGTATTTAAGCTAATGAAAAATATGGAAACAATTAACCCAGCTAAAATCGTTAAAACAGAAATGTTCTTTTTTGTTAAAATACTTGTCCTCACATTTTCCCTCTCCCTTCATTACGAGCTAAGTAAAGGAAGAATGGAACACCGATTAAGGCTGTAATGGCACCAATTGGTGTTTCAAATGGAGGATTGATAATGCGAGATAACATATCTGCACATTCAATTAATAAGCCCCCTAATACAGCGGAACACGGAATGACCCATCTATAATCAGACCCAACGAGAAAGCGTGTCATATGTGGAATAACAAGCCCTACAAATCCGACTGATCCAGCCATCGACACGGCTGAACCTGTTAAAACAAGTACGAGTACAGTTCCTATGAACTTAATTAAAGTTGTATTTTGCCCAAGCCCGATTGCAATTTCTTCACCAAAGCTTAAGATCGTAATGTATCTAGACATGATAATTGCTAGAATAAGACAAACAAGTCCAATTGGTAACAACATATTAATACTTGCCCATTTCACACCTGAAACGCCACCTGCATTCCACATACTCACTTCTTGAGCGAGATTAAAATAAAGTGCAATACCAGATGAGATCGCACCAAGTAGGGCACTGATTGCCGCTCCAGCTAGCGCTAACTTAACAGGTGTTAGTCCTCCTGGTGAAGAAGCTCCCACACCGTATACAATACTTGCACCAAATGCCGCTCCAACAAACGAAGCAATCACAAACATTAAGTATGGTGAATTGGGGAAAAACGCATACATAATCGCAATTCCAAATACTGCTCCATCTGTAATTCCCATTAAAGATGGTGATGCAAGTGGATTTCGTGTCATCCCTTGCATAATTGCTCCGGATACCGCTAGAAATGCACCTGCAACGACGCCTCCAATTGCTCTCGGCATGCGAAGCTCCCAAATAACATTATGATGTGTCATTGAATCATCGAATTGAAAAACAGCTTGCCATACCGTCTTTAAGCTAATATCTGCAGCTCCAAATGAAATGGAAACTGCCATACTTAAAGCCAACAAAATCGTGCCTGCTATTAAAATAATAGAAGCAATAAGCGGTCTGCTCTTAATCTCTTTTATATTTACTTGCTGCTCTATACTCCTCGCACTTGCTCCCATCCTTCAACCATCCTAACCAATAATATATATGTAACAAAATGAGATTGATTCTCAAGAAATAATAAAAAGAAAATTGACTTCCTTACCCTTTTTTGATAATGATTCTCATAATCATATTATTTATTCTACCTAGCACCATAAAAGACTGTCAACTATTATTTTACAATATACAATTACAAACATTCGGATCGAACTGCCCTTTGAATATAAAAAAAGAAGAGTGAAACGCCCACTCTTCCTCTTACTTACTTAACTTTGCTTCAATTTTCTTAATTAACTCGTCTTCATCAGGTGCTGCAACTGGACGATTGTTTACAAAAGCGAATGATTTTTTACGACCCGGCCCACAATAAGATTGACATCCAATTTCAATACTTGCACATGAATCTATTTTTTTAAGCTTCGGTATCAACGTTTTAATGTTCGTTGCTTGGCAATCATCACAAACACGAAATTCGTTTCCCATTTTATATAACACTTCCTCTATTTTAAACTTTTCACAAGTACATTTAACATAAACACTAAATGGTATTTTACCGCTCTTTTAAGCTTGATGCAAGTTTCCTCTATCGCTTCACAAGCACAGAAAACCTTTGCTTTATTTTTACTTTTCCCTACATAAATACCCTTCATTCAAACCTTATATCGTATCCACAGTAAAGAGGCGAAATAGAGTGAAACTTTAATCAGTGGGGGTTTTCTTCATCCCCCACTGATTATGAGCCCTCACCAATCGGGCTGTTACGGGCAGCCCTACTCCCACCTATCTTCTTTGCTTCTCTCTGAATCTTGAGGTGGGAGTCTTACTGCCCGTTAATGCGGGATAAATCATCAAAATCTACCATAATTTTAAAAGCTTTGTATAAAAGCAGTTCTTTTTGCCCAATATAAAAATAGGAAGTTCATAAAAAGAAAGGGAGTTGAATCTATGAAAGTAAGACAAGATGCTTGGACAGATGAGGATGATTTATTACTTGCCGAAACAGTCCTCCGTCATGTTCGAGAAGGAAGTACACAGTTAAATGCATTTGAGGAAGTTGGAGATCGATTAAACCGGACATCAGCAGCTTGTGGATTTCGTTGGAATGCTGTTGTTCGCTATAGCTATGAACAAGCTCTTCAGTTAGCAAAAAAACATCGCAAAGATAAAATGCGCGCTGCTGGCGGTGAACATGCAAAAAAACGTCTACTTTATACACCGCCAACTCCATCAGTGATCACGTCGCATGAAGAACAAGCAGTACAAGTACAACCAACTGCTTCTGAATCTTCTATCACAATGCAAGATGTCATTCAATTTTTACAAACAGTAGGATCTTCCAATGTAAAAGTAACCGCACTCGAAAACGAGAATACGAGATTAAACCAAGAATTAAAAGAGCAAATCCTTCGCAACGAAGAGTTAGAGAAGAAACTAGAAAAATTAGAAAAACAATCGAATACAGTGCAAGAAGATTACGAAACATTGATGAATATTATGAATCGTGCCCGTAAATTAGCACTGATGGACGAAGAAGAACGCACGCAAACCTCTTTTCGAATGGATCGAAACGGTAATTTAGAAAAAATTGCAGAATAAAAAGGATGCGAAAAAGGCATCCTTTTTATTCTGCAATTCAATTTCCATATTTCACTCTAATTGATCACATTCTCTTTCATTATTATATCTTCGGCCATCTTAGCCCCAGTAAGTTTCTTTTACAATCTCCCCCGCAACCTTTTTTTGCTATAATAAAGATTGTCATTTTATAGATAAGGGGTTAATGATATGAGCAATTCCCATTCGATTTTATCTCAACCAGAGTGGCGCATTATTGATCAGTCTAGTTTAGGACCTACATTCCACGCTCTGCAATCATTTGCAATGGATGATACGCTATGTACAACAATTGGAAATGGTGCTTCAGCTTCAACAATGCGCTCTTGGGTTCATCACAATACAATTGTTCTCGGAATCCAGGATTCACGGCTTCCTCATTTACAAGAAGGAGTTTCTTTCTTAAAAGAGAAAAATTTCAATGTCATTGTCCGCAATTCCGGCGGCCTTGCGGTCGTGCTTGATGAAGGGGTTTTAAATGTATCACTTTTATTCCAAGAAGCTGATAAAGGTATCGATATTGACCTTGGATATGATACAATGTGGCATTTAATTAAAGAAATGCTAAAAGATTACGATGTCAATATTGAAGCAAAGGAAATCGTAGGCTCTTATTGTCCTGGAAGCTATGATTTAAGCATTCGTGATCAAAAATTTGCTGGTATTTCACAGCGCCGTATTCGCGGAGGGGTAGCTGTACAAATTTATTTATGCGCTACAGGGAGCGGCGCTGAGCGCGCAGCTCTTGTTCGTGATTTTTACAATATAGCGATTCAAGGGGAACAAACAAGGTTTACGTATCCTAACATTGTACCGAGTACAATGGCTTCATTATCTGAATTACTAGGTGAAACAATTACTGTTCAAGACTTAATGCTGCGCCTGTTAAAAACATTGCAACAGTTTGCACGAAAGTTAACACCTTCACAACTAACGATAGATGAAGTTCCACTATATGAGATGAACTTACAGCGCATTATTGATCGTAATAATAAAGCGCTTGGCCTCGAGAAATAGCGAAAAAAGCCCCGCTCTAATAGCGGGGCTTTTTCATTATAGTGCTTGAGCTGCTGTAATTAAAGCTAACTTGTACACTTCTTCTTCGTTGCAACCACGAGATAGATCGTTTACCGGCATATTTAAACCTTGTAAGATTGGTCCTACAGCTTCAAAGTTACCTAGGCGTTGAGCAATTTTGTAACCGATATTACCAGCTTCTAAGCTTGGGAATACGAATACGTTAGCATCACCTTTTAGAACAGAACCTGGAGCTTTCTTCTCAGCTACAGATGGTACGAATGCTGCGTCAAATTGGAATTCTCCATCTAATGTTAATTCAGGAGCCATTTCTTTTGCAATACGAGTTGCCTCTACAACTTTTTCAGTTTCTGGAGATTTCGCAGAACCTTTTGTAGAGAAGCTTAACATAGCAATGCGTGGATCAATGCCGAATAGTTCAGCAGTTTTTGCACTTTCAATACCAATTTCAGCTAAATCTTGGCTATTTGGTGCAATGTTGATTGCACAGTCAGCGAATACATATTTCTCATCTTCACGTACCATGATGAATACGCCTGAAGTTTTTGTAACGCCTGGTTTTGTTTTAATGATTTGAAGTGCTGGACGAACTGTATCTGCTGTAGAATGAGCTGCTCCACTTACTAAACCGTTTGCTTTCCCCATATATACAAGCATTGTGCCGAAGTAGTTTTCGTCTTTTAGGATTTTACGAGCATCTTCTTCTGTTGCTTTCCCTTTACGGCGTTCAACGAAAGATGCTACCATTGCATCCATTTCTTCATATGTAGCTGGATCATAAATATCAACACCTGCTAATGTTAAATTCAGGCTAGCAGCTTTTGCGCTAATCTCTTCTTTATTACCAACTAGAATTGGTTTTACAATTTCTTCTTTTGCTAAACGCTCTGCAGCGCCTAAAATTCTTTCATCAGTTCCTTCAGGAAGTACGATAGAAATGCCTTTTCCTTGAACTTTTTCTTTTACTGTTGTAAATAAATCGCTCACGAATAAACCCTCCTACAAATGTTAAAAAACTCTACCTTTAAGAATACTTCTTTTCACATATATTTTAAACTTATAGCTCCTAAAAAATAGGGAAAAACGAAATGATTATATTTTCATAAAATTCAGCTTTATTAAATATAAGTTCACTCTTATTTCTATCATCTTAAAATGTGACAATTTTATGCACCCAAGCGTTACATAGATAAATTTAAAATTATATATGCTATAGTTAACGTATAAAATATCATTAACTGAGGTGAAAGAAATGAGTGAAGCAGCAAAAACGTTAGATGGTTGGTATTGTTTGCATGATTTACGTTCTATCGATTGGATATCTTGGAAAACATTATCTAGCGAAAAACGTGAACAAGCAATCGTTGAATTTTTAAATATCATTGAAAAGTGGAATAAAGTAGCTGCAGAAAAGCAAGGTAGCCATGCAATGTATACAATCGTTGGTCAAAAGGCTGATATTATGTTCATGCTACTACGTCCAACAATGGAAGAGTTAAATGAAATTGAAACAGAATTAAATAAAACAACATTAGCTGAATATATGATTCCAGCATATTCTTATGTATCTGTTGTTGAACTAAGTAATTATCTTCCAGCTGATGAAGATCCATATCAAAATCCACAAATTCTAGCACGTTTATACCCTGAATTACCAACAGCAAATCACATTTGCTTCTATCCAATGGACAAACGTCGCCAAGGTAATGATAACTGGTACATGCTTCCGATGGAAGAACGCAAAAAACTTATGTATAGCCATGGTAAAATTGGCCGCCAATATGCTGGTAAAGTACGTCAAGTAATTACAGGTTCTGTCGGCTTTGATGATTACGAATGGGGTGTAACACTGTTTGCTGATGATGTCCTTCAGTTCAAGAAACTCGTATACGAAATGCGTTTCGATGAAGTAAGCGCACGCTACGGCGAATTTGGAACATTCTTTGTCGGAAACATTTTACCAAGCGAAAAAGTAACAAACTTTTTACATGTATAAGGAAACGAAAGCTTACGCCAAAAAGTCTTACATACCGACCTTTTGGAGACAGATTTCTTCTTACGATGAGACAAGTCGTTTTAGAAAAAATGATAAGAAATGTTGAATGTAAAACGGGAGAAAGGGGATACCCCTTCCTCCCATTTTTTTATCCCGCTATTTAAGGGCAGTAAGACTCCCACCTCAAGATTCAGAGAAAAGCAAGGAAGATAGGTGGGAGTAGGGCTGCCCGTAACAGCCCGATTGGTGAGGGCTCATAATCAGTGGGGGATGAAGAAAACCCCCACTGATTAAAGTTTCACTTTATATCTTTTCATATCCTATTAAAATCCTCATTTTTCCGCAATTTTAAGTCAAAATAGATAAATTTTTGTCAAAATCCTCACAAAATCATGCTAGAATGATACAAGCTATATGCTAATAACGATGCGAAGGTGATCATGTATATGAGGAAAATCTTATCTATTTTACTAGCTTTTCTATTGTTATTTTCTTCCTTGGGAGCAACTAACTCCCATGCAGAAGAAAACATACATATAGAAGCTGCCGCTGCTATTTTATTTGATGCAGACACAGGAAAGATACTACATGAACAAAACCCTGATGAATTGCTAGCTGTTGCAAGTATGTCGAAATTGATGGTTGTGTATGCTGTTTTAGAGGCAATGAAAGCAGGAAAAATTACTTGGGATACAAAAGTAAATATTTCGGATTACGCTTATGAAGTATCGCGTAATAATGAATTTTCTAATGTTCCATTTGAAAAGGGAAGACAATATACAGTGCGAGAATTATATCACTCTATTGTTATCTTTTCCGCAAATGGATCTAGCATTGCACTTGCTGAACTTCTTGCAGGAAGTGAAAAAAACTTCTTAAAGCTTGCTGATGAATATGCAAAAAAACTAGGGTTAAAGAAATATAAATTTGTAAACGCTACAGGGTTAAATAATGCTGATTTAAAAGGAAAACATCCTGAAGGAACCGATCCAAATGGAGAAAATTCCTTATCAGCTCGCGATATGGGTATTCTAGCAAAAACAATAATTACAAAGTATCCAGAAATGTTAGAGGATACAAAACAGAGATTTCGAAACTTCCCTGATCATCATCCAAAACCAATTCGAATGGAAAACTGGAATTGGATGCTACCTGGAGCTGCATTCGCTTATGAAGGAACAGATGGATTAAAGACAGGAAGCTCTGACACAGCGGGATATGGCTTTACCATTACAGCAAAACGTGGCGACTTACGTCTTATTTCTGTAATTATAAAAACAAAATCAATGGATGAACGTTTTACAGAATCTCGCGAATTAATTGATTACGGCTTTCATAACTTTGAAAAGAAAAAATTAAAACTAGATAAAAATAATACGATTTCTGTAGTAAAAGGAAAAAAAGATGCCGTATCAATAGCACCTGAAAAGGAAATAGAAATTGTCACAAAAAAAGGAAGTAAACCACCTTACAAAATTTCTACCGAAGCCATTCCCTCCCTTGCTGAAGAGGGAAAGCTAATTGCTCCTATTAAAAAGGATGCTAAAGTAGGTTCAATTGTCTTAGAAACAACCGATCGATATGGGTTCTTAGATGGTAGTAAACAGCTGAAAGTTACGGCTAAAACAACAGAAGAAGTGGAAAAAGCAAATTGGTTTATAGTAACGTTGCGATCTATTGGTGATTTCTTTTCAAATATATGGTCAAAAATATTCGAATCATAAAGGGGCTGGCAAAATGCTAGCCTTTTTTATTATTTCCCTCCCTGTACAGTTAAAATTCTCTTTCTTAAAACTTTGTTTGGTTGTCATATCCGCTTCCTTTTCCTCATACGTATGAACTAGTAATTGTTCTAAACTTCATCCAGAAATAAACCTCTTTCTCTAATGCATTCCAAACAGAGAGGTGAGACATAATGGCTGTTATTCCGTATACAGAAGAAGATGTGAAATTATTAGCTAGGCTGATGCGCGCCGAAGCTGAAGGTGAAGGACAACAAGGTATGCTAATGGTTGGGAATGTTGGAGTAAATCGTGTTCGTGGAAACTGTTTAGACTTTAAAAGCATACGAAATTTACGCCAAATGGTTTATCAAAGACCTGGTGGATTTGAAGCAACCCAGAAAGGTTATTTCTATCAACGAGCACGCGAGCAAGATATTGCGCTTGCCAGACGGAATATTCAAGGTCAGCGTTTTTGGCCTGCAAATTTTGCATTATGGTTCTTTAGACCTGAAGGCGCTTGTCCACCAACTTGGTATAACCAACAAAATTCTGGCCGTTTTAAAAAACATTGTTTCTTTCAACCTTCCGGTTCGGACTGCCCAGGGGTGTATTAAAGGATAAACTGAGGAGGGATTTTTGAATGGCACAGCAACAAAATCCATACTACGGAACAGGTTTCTATCAACCTTCAGGAGGTTATGTGCAACAACCACAGCAACAGCAAATAACTCCGCAACAACAACAAGCTCTGCAGCAACAACAAGCTCTACAACAACAAGCTGCACAAGCACAATATGCAATATCTCAAGGAATGCTCCCATTAGAGCAATCCTATATTGAAAATATTCTTCGCTTAAATAAAGGGAAACAAGCGACTGTCGTTATGACATATGAACGCAGTAGTACTTTAGGGACACAATCTTATACTGGTATTATTGAAGCTGCTGGGCGCGACCATATCGTGATTAGTGAACCACAGTCTGGAAAGCGCTATTTATTGCTTATGATTTATTTAGATTATGTTGAATTCCCCGAAGAAATTACGTATCTACCTAGTCAACAAGCGACTTATGCTCCAAGATAATAAACAAAGCTGGCAAATGCCAGCTTTTTTTTATAATCCTTTTACAATTGCAGTTCCTAGTAAAATCCATCCTACAATAAACGCGACACCGCCAAGAGGAGTAATTGGCCCAAAAAACTTAATGCCTGTTATACTTAATGCATACAGACTTCCGGAAAACATAATAATTCCGGCTACCATAAACCAACCTGCTGCACTTACAAGAGATGACTGAATTTTGTCCATTAATAATGCAACAATCAACAATCCTCCTGCATGGAACATTTGGTATGTAACTCCTGTCTTCCACACCTCTAACATTTTAGCGGAGACTTTGTTTTCTAAACCATGTGCGCCAAAAGCTCCTAATGCAACTGATAGTCCTGCTGCAATACAACCTAATAAGAAGAAAATTTTCATAAGAATTCCCCTTTTTATCTTTATGATAAGAAATTTTCACATATAAGCCAAACGTTTTACCCTTTAAAAATCAAATAAAGAACTTCCGTTTGCATCATCTTCTTTCATATATACAGGTTCCCCAGCCGATACTGTCGTGACTTGTTGCGTTACTGGTGCTGTCATCGGATGAGACGAAATTACTTGTGACTGTAATTTCGGTTCTACATACACACTTGTTTCAGCCTGTTCATCTAATAGTAAATCACATAGTGCACGAACAACTGACAAATGCTCCTTTACCTTCTGCCCTTCACTACCTTTTGCTTTTGCAATCTCATTTGCCATTTTATTTAAAATTTTATCACTAGACACTTGCATACATCGTCACCTCTTACTTTATATTTCTTTCTTAAATTGCTCCAGTTTCTCTACCGAACCAAATACTATTATCATATCACGTTCTTGTAGTTTTTCCTGTCCTGTCGGATTATGGATCATATCTCCATTTCTTAAAATCGCTAAAATGGTGACATCAAATTGATTTCTCACGTTACTTTCCAGCAATGTTTTTCCAATCAAAATCGCATCTTTTCCAATTTGAAACTCTTCTATTGCAAATGATTGTTCTGTCCCATATAGCACTGTATCAATATAATGAACCGCCAATGGATTTGCAATACCTTTTGCAATATGAATTCCAGCCATACTAGATGGATTAATCACTTTATCCGCACCAGCGCGACATAACTTTTCTTCTGTTTCTGGTTTTTCAGCTCTAGCCACAATTTTGATGTTACGATTGAGTCCTCTTGCTGTTAGCACAATAAATACATTTTCAGCATCATTGGCAACAATCCCCACAAGGCCAGCAGCTCTCTTAATTCCAGCTTTCATTAATATTTGATCTTCCGTAGCATCACCATGTACATATAAAATTTTTTCGTTTTCTAGTACTTCTCTATCTTTATCAATAACAACAAAAGGAACTTTCTTTTCCTGTAATTCATGTACAACTTGAAGTCCTACTCTACCACAGCCGCATACAATGATATGATCTTTTAATCCTGCTATTTGTTTGTCCATTTTCTTCCTCCGCACTGCATGAAATAAATTTCCCTCTATAATCATTGCTGCCACTACCCCAATGGCATATGTAACAATCCCTACACCAATAGGTATAATTAAAAGTGCGAAAATTTTCCCAGCTTGTGTTACTGGAATTGCATCTCCATACCCTACTGTTAATACTGTAATCATTGTCATCCAAAAAGCTTGAAACAAACTAATTTCTTCTATTACCATAAATCCAATTGTTCCAAGTATTACAACAAAACACATACATATAATCGCTATTAACAATTGCCTGCGTGCATTCATACTGTTCCTCAACTCTTTTCTCAATCTACAAATCTTTGCCAGGTAAAATGAAATACGTATATACTAGAAATGGAATCTATGAAAGAGGTTGATATCATGAAAACATTTCTTTCTGCCCTGCAGTGGGCATTATTTATTTTGGCGGGTAGCCTAATTGTACCGATTAGTGTTGCCACCAGTTATGGATTGAATGGTGCTGAAGCGATTGCTTTTATACAAAGGACATTATTTGTTCTTGGATTTGCAGGCTTATTGCAAGCTCTGTTTGGCCATAAGTTACCTATTCAAGAAGGCCCGGCTGGCCTTTGGTGGGGAGTCTTCTCTCTTTATGCAAGTTTAGGTATCGTACTATTCGGATCAAACATTGAAACGCTCCGCGTCTTACAATACGCTTTCCTATTAAGCGGTATTATTTGTATTATTCTTAGTGTCTTTGGACTTATTGATAAGCTCGTTCATTATTTTACACCAACAGTAATCGGAACGTATTTATTCCTTCTTGTTGCACAGCTGAGCGGTGCTTTCTTAAAAGGAATGTTTGGGCTTGATGGAAGTCATACGAAAGTGCAAATAAACGTATTTATTCTCTCACTTATTGTTATTGTACTATCTTTTTTCATTATGAAGCTACCTATTATTGGGCAATATTCTGTTCTTTTTAGTATTGTCTTCGGATGGATTTTATTTGCGTGCTTCGGTTTATCAAATCCTATTCCACCCGTAACAGAGATCATTCGGCTTCCATCTATATTTGTTTTTGGATCGCCTCGTATTGAATGGAATATGGCAATCACAGTTCTGTTTGTCACACTACTTCTTCTTACAAACATGTTAGCAAGTATTCGCGTTGTTCAAAAAGTAGTTTCCCAATACGAAGAAAATGCAGTACAAAATCGCTTCAAGCAAGCTGGTATTATAACGGGTATCAATCAATTGCTAGGCGGTCTGTTTTCAGCGGTAGGACCTGTAGCTATTTCAGGATCAGCTGGTTTTATCGCAACAACAAATATTTATAAGCGAATTCCTTTTATATTAGGATCAAGTTTTATTATTCTCATTAGCATATTCCCAAAGATTACTTCATTCTTTGCAGCTATCCCTATCGCCGTTGGATATGCAGCCATTTATCCCGTATTTGCAAGTATGATTGGCCTTGCCTTTCGTGAATATGATTCAGTACAAAATAAAGAACGTCTATTTCGCGTTGCTGGGTTGTCGCTCTTTACTGGAATTGGGGTTATGTTTGTACCACCAGAAGCATTCTCCGCCCTTCCACCCGTTTTCGCATCATTTTTTAGTAACGGTCTCGTCCTTGGCTCCGTTATGGCCATTTTACTTGAAGTTCTATTTTCCCGTTCAAAAGACAAACAATTTTCGTAAATAGGAGAACTTCCATTATTGCACTCTACTTTTCAAGTTGCTACGATAGTTATAAATTATCATGGGCATATCGCCCTTGATAATTTATACTAACAATGTAATCTACCTTTTCTTTATGCAAGAAGAAGTTCGATGTCTTACAATTTACTTCTTCATATTTTTATTTCTAGTACTGTTATTTATCATTTCAATACAGAAAGGAACTTTCTATATGTCTTATAAAATGATTGTTTTAGATTTAGATGATACTTTATTACGTGATGATCACACGATTTCAGAGCGTACAAAGCAGGCTTTAATGATAGCTCAAGAACAAGGTGTTAAAGTCGTACTTGCTTCAGGGCGCCCAACGTTTGGTATGCGTCATATTGCTAAAGAACTTCGTTTAGAAGAATACGGAAGCTTTATCTTGTCATTTAACGGTGCAAAAATTATTAATTGTAAAACAGATGAAGAACTATTTAGCAGTACGTTATCACCTGAAATCGTTCACAATTTATATGAGATTAGTAAAGAAGAAGGCGTTTGGATTCACACATATATGGGTGATGATATTATAACGGAAGAAAATAATCCCTATACAGAAATCGAGGGACAACTTACAGGTATGCCAATTATCCAAGTAGATCGTTTTGTCGCTGCTGTACAAGAACCTGTTGTCAAAGTATTAATGAATAAAGAAGCAGAGCGACTGATTGAAGTAGAGAAGAAGCTCCAAAAACAATTAGAAGGAAAGCTAAGTGTTATGCGTTCCAAACCATACTTCTTGGAGTTCACAGAAGCTGGTGTTACAAAAGGAACGAGCTTAAACCAACTCATTCAAAAGCTTGGTATTAAGCGCGAAGAAGTCATTGCGATGGGCGACAGCTATAATGATCAGACAATGATTGAATTTGCTGGCCTTGGCGTTGCGATGGGCAATGCCCCAGATGATATTAAAGCCATCGCAAACTATGTAACAGATACGAATATGAACGACGGTGTTGCAAAAGTAGTCGAGAAATTTGTACTAGAAAATGAAGTAATTGCTTAATTTAAGCATTCATACCTCCCCTTTGAAGTCAAATACTTCAAAGGGGTTTTCTTTACATTTGAGAGATTTTGTGAAGATATTTTGAACTTTACAACATTATCATAGTGTAAACTTCGTTTTTGTATATAATGAAACAAAAAAGACTATTTTATTTTGGAAACGAATACAAATTTATTATATACAAGCTTATATTTAAGGAGGCTATCTCATGTTATCTACACCAGTTGGACGATTAAGAGCAATCGGATTCGTCGAAGGGATTTCTTTTCTATTACTATTATTTGTAGCGATGCCATTAAAATATTTTGCAGGATTTGCAGCAGCTGTGAAAATTACAGGTATGGCTCACGGTGTATTATTTATTTTATTTATCTTTGCAGTCATTCAAGTAACGATTGCAAACCGTAAATCTATTTTATGGGTTCTTGGCGCACTTCTTGCATCCGTTATTCCGTTTGGTACATTTGTATTAGATGCAAAATTAAAGAATGAACAATAAAAGGTAGCTCACACAAGCTACCTTTTTTATGATTACATTATAAATTTGGAATTTGCCAATCGATTTCTTTTTCACCAATGGTAGATAAAAAGTGATTTACTTTTGAAAATGGCTTGCTTCCAAAAAAACCGCGGCTTGCTGAAAGCGGACTTGGATGTACAGACTCAATGATATAGTGATTTGGATTCGTAATTCTTTTTTTCTTTGCTTGTGCGTGACGCCCCCATAATATGAAGATTACTGGTTTTTCACGCTCATTTAACAACTCAATGACACGGTCTGTGAACTGTTCCCATCCTTTTCCTTTATGAGAATTCGCCTCTCCTTGGCGAACTGTTAAAACAGTATTAAGCAATAATACGCCTTGCTCTGCCCATTTTACTAAATAGCCATGATTCGGAATTTCACATCCAATATCCGCCTTAAGTTCCTTATACATATTTTGTAAAGATGGTGGTACCCTTACTCCTGGTTGTACAGAAAAACTTAATCCGTGCGCTTGATTTGGCCCATGATATGGATCTTGTCCTAAAATAACAACCTTTGTATCCTCATAACTCGTATAATGTAATGCGTTAAAAATATCATTTGCATTTGGATATATGACCCGCGTACTATACTCTTCTTTTAAAAATTGTCTCAAGTTTTGATAGTATGGCTTCTCAAACTCTGGTCCAAGTATTGGTTCCCAATCGTTCTTTAAAATGTTCTTCATTACCCTCACTCCTGATTCATTTAATTAATCATATCTTGCTTCGTAAACACTACAAAGGAAACAACGAGAGAGACCACTGCCCAAATTGTTAAATTCATTAACGAAAATCCCATCGATAAACCTTGTAGCGCTGGTAACTTTCCTGATAAATAATCTGTTAATGATAAATTGACGCTAAATATATATTTTGCACCTTCCCATGATGTTGCGAAAGAACTTAAAATACCACCAGCAATTAAAGCTGCTAACATGATTCCCATACCAGCGGGCGTATTACGAATCAAAACGGAAACCATGAAGGAGATTGTCCCGACAACTATTGCTACAAACCAAGCTAACCCATACGCCATTAAGTTATATTGCCATTGCGGGATTAAGTGCACAAAATTCGTATTTAATGTTTCCTTATCAATGACAAACCCTGTTAACACAGGTAAATTCCATCCTGCATATCCAAAAACAATGCCAGATAGTACATAAGAGAAAAGACCAACAAGCAATAATATAAGTGAAATAAACAAAAGCATCGTAACATATTTACTCAAGAGAATTTTCCAGCGCCTAATTGGACGAGTTAAAAGCATTTTCATTGTCCCATCACTTCTTTCACCCGATACAATATCAATTGCCACAATCATGACAAGAAGTGGGATAAACAATGTAATCCCTTGTTCAATGAACGCCCTTACAAAAGTTGGCGCTCCCGGTGCTGCTGGATTAATGTTATGATCTAAATAATATTGTTGCTGCTCTACTCTAACTTTAAGCCAATCTCGCCACTCTTCTGGCAACCTAGAATTGTTCAAACGATTTTGTGAATCGACAATTTGCTGCTGAAGTGCAACTTTCCAATCATTTGTCCCAAGCCTCTTTTGCGTTGTTTGTATCTCTCTATACTGCGCGTATACAAAAAGCGGAATGAGAATGACTAATATTAACATCACCACAAAAATACGTTTCTTACGATAAATTTTCTCAGATTCATTCAAAACAAGATTAGCAAATTCACGCATGTGCCTCACCTCTTGTGAGTTCAATAAATAGATCTTCTAATGTAAACACAAGTTCTTTCACACTATGTACCTCTATCTCACTCTCTACAAACCGCTTATTCCAACTGCTAATGGATTTCACATCCATACGGCATAGTAAACGATGGTGATCCATGCTAACTTCACTCACTTCTTCTGATTTTTCCAATAGATCTTTCGCCTTCAAAATGGGTGTAACAATCCACTCTACGCGGTCGCTTGCAGCTTTTATTAACTCTTCAATAGGAGCAACTGTAATAATTTTTCCTTTATGAATAATGGCTACGCGATCACATATCATTTGCACTTCACTCAATAAATGGCTTGAAATAAATACGCTCATCTTTTCATCTCTCACAAGCTTATGTATAAATTCTCTTAACTCTCTTATACCAGCGGGATCTAAACCATTTGTTGGCTCGTCTAATATAAGAAGTTTTGGTCTTCCAAGAAGAGCTTGTGCAATTCCAAGGCGTTGCTTCATTCCAAGAGAATATGTTTTTACTTTATCATGAATCCGTTCATCTAAATGAACCATCTTTGCAATTTCAAAAATACGTTCATCTGGTATATCGCCTAACATCCTTGCAAATTGCTTTAAATTTTCAAAGCCTGTTAAGTACGTATAAAGCTCTGGATTTTCAACAATACTACCAATTTGTCGCATTGCTTCTCGAAAATTGTCCTTAATATGATAACCACCGATAGAAATTTCACCTTCCGTTGCCTGAATCAGTCCAACTAACATTCGAATGGTTGTCGTTTTCCCTGCACCATTTGGTCCAAGAAATCCAAACACTTCTCCTTGTTTCACATCAAATGAAATATTTTCTACAAGCGTCTTCTTTCCGATAACCTTTTTTACATTCCTTACCGAAAGGATTGTCGTCATTTGGCTCCTCCCCCTTGTAGCTTTAACTTACTTATAACATTTTTCACTAAGCGATCTGCCATATATGAATAACCTATTTCATTCGGATGAAAATGATCTGAATACAATAGTTCTTTTCCGCGACTTTGAAACAAATCGAATGTCGGTACAATGTATACATTTTTATGATTGACTGCTATTTTTTCTAACGATGCATTCCAATCTACGACAATATTTGATGAGCCTTTTAAATCTTCTACATCTTCGAAAGGATTATATAACCCAAGCCAAAAAATAGGACTATCCGCATTTACTTTACGCACTTCTGTTATAATTTTTTTCGCTTGATTTTGAAACGTTTCCGTATCTGGACGGTATGTTTCCAAGTCTATTTTCCCAAGCGATTCCCAACCTGGGAATAAATCATTCCCTCCAATTGTTAACACAATAAGATCCGCACGCTTAATGGAATATTTAGCACCGCTACTCTCGATTTGCTGTAACAAATTCGGCATCTTCGCTCCACTAACAGCTAAATTCGTTAATGCAACTTTTGTCTTATTCCCTTTTTCCAACTCTTCTTTCATGCGTCCAACATAACCAATTCCTTCTTTATCACCAACACCTCTCGTTAGCGAGTCCCCTAAGCTAACGACTTGCAACGCCTCAAATTTCTTTTTTTCTTTTCCTTGCACTTCTTCTCGTTTCATGACGAAATTCGAGGCTTTTGGATTCAATACATCGTTAATACCTGAAAGAAAACCGTATGCAAATAAGCAAAAAGACGCCACCGTAAGAAGTAATATTCCCTTTACTAATTTTGCCCTCATATGAAAACTCCTTTTCGTTCCCTTAGATTGTTCCTAATTATACCAAACCACAATTTGAAAAGCGATTTTGCCCATTATGTTGTTTCTCACTCTCTTCATTGTGACCGAACTTTTCCGCATAAATAAAGCCTATTGAGTTATGAAAAACTCAATAGGCCTTTTCTACTTTATTGTAAAACAACTTCCCGAATATAATCAGACACAACCTTCTCATTATTTGGCAACTGGATTCAGCTGTTTTGTATCAATCGCAATACTCAAATCTTTCAAACCAGCCCCTAGCCTTTCCATATTACTTCGCATCCCCTTCGATTCGATAGTTTGCTTTCACACAATCTACTTCCTCATATGATCCCAGTGTATATAAAATATATTCGTAGTCTGCCAGAGATGCACGATGAGTAACGATAACAATTTCAGCTTTTCCTTTCTCCTGAAGTGGCATTTGAATAATTTTTTCAAAGCTTACACCTCGTTCAGAGAATAGCGATGTAATTTTTGCAAATACACCAATTTCATCTTTTACATGCAATCGTAAAAACTTTTTCACAAAAATTTCATGAGGCTCTTTTAATACTTTCTCATACTGTGGAGAAACTGCACTATTACCCGTTACACCAAGGCGAATATTTTGCATAACGGCAACGAGGTCAGAAACAACCGCCGTTGCTGTTGGTAAACTTCCAGCACCAGGACCGTAAAACATCGTCTCCCCTACTGCCTCCCCGTATACATATACAGCATTATATTCATTTTGAACAGCTGCTAGAGGATGTGTATTGGAAAGCAAAGTTGGCTCAACTGTTACTTCTAGCCTGTCGCCATCACGCTTTGCAAGTCCGATTAACTTGATTGTATAGCCTAAACTCTTACTATATGCAATATCTTCTTCCGTAATAGAAGTAATCCCCTTCACTTTCACATCCCCAAGTTCTACATTGGTAGAGAAACCAAGAGTCGCTAAAATCGTCATCTTTCTTGCCGCATCTAAACCTTCTACGTCTGATGTTGGATCTGCTTCAGCAAATCCAAGCTGCTGCGCTTCTCTTAACACGTCGTCATACGCTCTCCCTTCGTCAGACATTTTTGTCAAAATAAAGTTTGTTGTGCCATTCACGATCCCCATTACTTTTGTAATCAAATCTGAGGAAAGCCCCTCTACAATGCTTCGTAAAATAGGGATACCACCTGCAACACTTGCCTCATAAAATAAATCAGCGCTGTTTTCTTTTGCCACTGTTAAAAGTTCTGCCCCATGTAAAGCCATTAAATCTTTATTGGCAGTCACAACATGTTTTCCATTCTTTAAAGCTTGCAAAATATAAGCTTTTGCTTCTTCTATCCCGCCCATTACTTCAATAACAACATCAATATTCGGATCATCTATAATTTCATTTGCACGTTTCGTTAATAAATTAGGGGATACTTGGATCTCACGTTCTTTATCTATATTTTGCACGAGTACTTTTGCTACTTTCACTGGGCAACCTACTTGGTGCATTAATCGATCCTGATGGTTCTCGATAATACGAACCACACCGCTTCCGACTGTTCCAAGTCCTAATAACCCTACCTGAATCTCATTCATAACACTGTCCACCCCTCTAAAAAAATGTATTTAGATGCCATTATATAATTTAAAATTCTGAAAAACAATGTATTTTGAACATTACAAAAATAGAAATTGGTCTATGCAAAGAAAACGCCACCACATGTTATCGCATCCTTTACAAAATATAAGGGGTTTCTTGATATACATAATAATTAAGCCAATTCGAAAATAGTAAATTCCCATGACTTCGCCATCTAACAAGTGGTTTTTCATCTGGATTATTATACTTGAAATAGTTTTTTGGAACTGCTATATCCAATCCTCTTTGTATATCCCGTTCATATTCTCGTTTTAATGTATCACAGCTATATTCACTATGCCCAAGAACGAAAATATATTTTCCATTTTGTCCGATAACAAGATGGACACCAGCTTCTTCTGAAGTTGCAAGCAATTTCAAGTCTTCTACCTTTTCTATGTCTTTTGCATGTACTTCTGTATGACGAGAATGCGGTGCAAAAAAGAGCTCATCAAATCCTTGTAACAATTTCACATGTTGCTCAAGTACTTCATGTTCAAACACACCGAACATTTTTTCTTCAAGCGGATATTTAGGAATCCCATAATGATAGTACAATCCAGCTTGTGCTCCCCAACAAATATGCAATGTAGACGTTACATTCGTTTTCGAATAGTCCATTATTTTCTTGAGCTCTTCCCAATAATCCACATCTTCAAATGGAAGAGTTTCAATCGGAGCTCCTGTAATAATAAGCCCATCAAATCTCTCTTTTTCAATATCGCGAAATGTCTTATAAAAACTTGTTAAATGATCTTGCGCTACATTGCGAGAGATATGCGATTCCATATGAAGTAAATGCACATCTAATTGAAGGGGCGTATTACCGAGTAATCTAAGTAATTGCGCCTCGGTTTCTTGCTTTTTGGGCATTAAGTTCAAAATTGCAATTTTTAAAGCTCTAATATCTTGTGTTTCTGCTCGCTCCTTTGTCATGGCAAAAATATTTTCTTCTTGCAACACTTTACGAGCTGGTAAATCCTTGTCAATTATGATTGGCATGTGTTTTGCCCCCAATTAAAGCTGCATCCAAATCAGCAATAATATCAGAAACATCTTCTATACCAACTGATAAACGAATTAAATCTGACGTAACACCGGCTAAACGTTGATCTTCTTCCGTTAACTGTCTATGTGTTGTACTAGCAGGGTGAATCACACAAGTTCTTGCATCTGCGACATGTGTTACAAGCGTTGCCAATTTCACATTTGCGATAAATTCTTTCGCCGCTTCTAGTCCGCCTTTAATTCCAAACGTTAAAACTCCACTTGCACCTTTTGATAAGTATTTTTGCGCCAATGAATAGTTTTCGTTACTCTCTAATCCTGGATAATTGACCCACTCAATACGCTCATGCTTAGAAAGCCACTTTGCGATTGCAAGAGCATTTTCACTATGACGTTCCATTCTCAAATGCAACGTTTCTAAACCAATATTGCTAATATATGCATTAAATGGGCTCATACAATTTCCATAGTCCCTTAATAATTGAACACGCGCTTTCACAATATATGCCGCTTCCCTAAAATCCTGTACATAACTTACACCGTGATAACTTGGATCAGGTTCTACAAGTTCGGGATATTTTCCATTCGTCCAATCAAAATTCCCTCCATCAATTACAACGCCACCTAATGAGCTTGCATGCCCATCAATATACTTTGTTGTAGAATGAACTACAATATTTGCTCCATGCTCAAACGCCTGACATAAATATGGCGTTGCTAATGTGTTATCAACAATAAACGGTACGTCTAGTTCTGTTGCAGCACGAGAAAATTCCTTGAAGTTCAAAACGTTCATAGCTGGATTTCCAAGTGATTCTGCATAAATAAGCTTTGTTTTATCATTGGCAAGTGCCACAATTTCATCAGCGGATAAGTTCGGATTAAAGAATGTAACATCAATCCCAAGCTTACGCAAACTAACTCCAAACAAGTTAAAAGTCCCTCCATAAACGGTTGAAGAACAAAGTAAATGGTCACCACTGCTACAAATATTTAAAATAGCAAGCATAATAGCAGCCTGGCCAGAAGCTGTTGCAACAGCGCCTACACCACCCTCTAGTTCCGCTAACTTCTGCTCAAATGCTGCAATTGTCGGATTCCCAATACGTGTATAGATATACCCTTCTGCTTCTAAATTAAAAAGCGCCGCCAAATCATCTGATGTGTCGTATTTATATGTTGTACTTTGATAAAGTGGTAGAACGCGCGGCTCCCCATTCTTTGGTGTATATCCCCCTTGCACACAGATTGTTCCTTTTCCCCATGATTCGCTCATTTCTCATACTCCCTTCTTATATAAAACAAATAAAAAAACTGCTTCTTTCCTGAATGAGAAAGAAGCAGTTTAAAAACACGCTCTAAAATTCCTTCTTATCTCTCAGGATTTATTACCTGCAGGATTTGGCACAATTCCGATATTCGGCTGTTGCCAAGGCTTCATAGGGCCTGTCCCTCCACCTTTTCTTGATAAGACTATGCAATTACCAATGATTTTATAGCAATTATTTTCTAATGTCAATTTATTTACTGAATCTTTACAAAACAATATATTAACTGTTTATTTTTCTTTTCAAAAAATTAAAATTATATAACTATACTGTTTTTCATATCCTATATAACAATAACAAACAAGTATCTCTTAGTAACTACTTTATCATCACAGCTGTGCCATAACCGATTCACTCTGTCAACCCTTGCCCAGCGGTCATCTCAAAGCGCAGACCAACAATAGCATTGGCCCCTAATCTTTGTCTCTTTCTCCAAACGTCCTTTTACCATTTTCTTAGAAATCCTCTAGTATTTCTACTAGTTCTTCCTCAACAATTGACTTTAAATCTTTATTGAACAACACTTCCCGTTATGAATCCAAAAATGCCTGTAATCGTTTTTGTTGGTACTGAATCTGTAGATACCATCAACATTTTTATCCTGCTACATATATAAAAAGCAACTTTTTATTTAAATGAACATAAATTTCCAGTTTATAATAAAAAATAGATATCCTTTCAAGGGAACAATCCACTTTTTTACTTTGTACTTATTCACAACATTGATATAATGATTAAAAATGCAGTTATCATTATATCACCTGAGGGGGCTTTTACAATGACATTAAATAAAGCACTTACAATTGCTGGTTCTGACACAAGCGGTGGTGCCGGAATGCAAGCGGATTTAAAAACATTCCAAGAACTTGGTGTATACGGAATGACATCTCTTACAACAATCGTAACAATGGATCCACACAATGGCTGGGCACATAACGTATTTCCTATCCCTGTTTCTACATTAAAACCACAATTAGAAACAACAATTGAAGGTGTCGGTGTAGATGCATTAAAAACAGGTATGCTTGGATCAGTAGAGATTATCGAAATGGTTGCTGAAACAATCGAAAAACATAATCTAAAAAACGTTGTCGTAGATCCAGTTATGGTTTGTAAAGGAGCAGACGAAGCTTTACATCCTGAAACAAATGACTGCTTACGTGATGTTCTTGTACCAAAAGCATTAATTGTAACACCAAATTTATTTGAAGCATATCAATTAAGCGGTGTAAAAATTACTTCTCTTGCAGACATGAAAGAAGCAGCGAAAAAAATTCATGCTTTAGGTGCAAAATATGTACTGATTAAAGGCGGTAACAAATTAGGTACAGAAACAGCAATTGATGTATTATATGATGGTGAAACATTTGAACTTTTAGAATCAGAAAAAATTGATACAACAAATACACATGGTGCAGGTTGCACATACTCAGCAGCCATTACAGCTGAACTTGCAAAAGGTAAATCTGTAAAAGAAGCTGTAAAAGTTGCGAAGGAATTCATTACTGCGGCGATTCGTCATTCGTTTAAAATCAACGAATATGTAGGCCCAACACATCACGGTGCATATCGTAAATTTGCCGGAAAAGAACTTGTATAACGACGCAAAAATAAAGCTATCAAACGGTAGCTTTATTTTTTTCTGTTCCACGTGAAACGTAAACCGAAGAAGAAGAGCGAAACCCCGCTCTTCTTCTTAACAACATCTTGATACTTTTCCGCCTTTTGCATTAAATCTTGCTTCTTGTGCCTCTGCAAAAAATTGTTTTCGGCATAAAATGGGATCTCCAGGATGATTTTCTTTCATATGAGTGACATATGTTTCATAACTTGGAACGCCAACAAGCAAGCTAATGAATTGTTTTCTTGCTCCCCATATGTTTCCTAATTTTTTAAGCATAATTTCTCGACTCACTTTCATCTCTTGGAATATATGGTGCTTCTTTTAATGGTGTAGCTTTGTTTTGCAACACACGAATCCATATACGAATTGCAGAAATTAGAACTGCTATGACGACTAACATGAAAATTCCACAAAGTGCCGCATCAATATAATCATTGAAAATGATTTGTTTCATTTGTGCGATATTTTTTGCTGGTGCTACTATTTTTCCTTCATCTAGTGCACCTTGAAATACTTTTGCATGCGATAAAAATCCGATTTTAGGATTTTCATGGAACAGCTTTTGATAACCAGCTGTCATTGTTACAATTAGCAATCCGATTGTTGGGATAAGCGTTACCCAAACGTATAGCTTTTTACCCATTTTGAATAAAATAGTTGTTCCAAGTAATAAAGCAATTCCAGCTAGCATTTGGTTAGCAATACCGAAGAGTGGCCATAATGTATTAATGCCACCAAGAGGATCCACTACTCCCTGATATAAGAAGTAACCCCATCCTAATACGCATAATGTTGTGGCGGTCACATTTGCTACTGTGGAATCTGTTCTTGCAAACGGCTTATATACATGCCCTAATATATCTTGAATCATAAAACGGCCTATGCGTGTTCCTGCATCAATTGTCGTTAAAATAAATAGTGCTTCAAATAAAATGGCGAAGTGATACCAAAATGCCATCATCGCTGTACCGCCCAATATTTGTGAAAAGATATAAGCCATTCCGATTGCTAATGTTGGTGCACCACCTGTTCGAGATAATATCGTTTGTTCTCCTACATTTGTAGCCAGTTCTTTTAACTCATTTGGTGTAATCGCAAATCCCCATGATGAAATAACTTGTGCAGCCTGGGTTACATCTGTACCGATAAGAGCCGCTGGACTATTAATCGCAAAATAAGTTCCCGGTGTTAACACACATGCTGCAATCATTGCCATTGCTGCAACGAATGATTCCATTAACATTGCCCCATAACCAATTGGTTGTGCATGCCCTTCTCTTTCAATCATTTTTGGCGTAGTACCTGAAGAAACTAAAGCATGAAATCCTGATACCGCACCACAAGCAATTGTAATAAACAAAAATGGAAATAAGTTCCCTGAAAATACCGGGCCTGTTCCATCAATAAACTTTGAAACAGCAGGCATTTGTAATTGTGGTGCAACAATGACAATGCCAATTGCCAATCCAACGATTGTACCAATCTTCAAAAATGTACTTAAATAATCACGCGGTGCAAGCAGCATCCAAACGGGAAGTGCAGATGCGATAAAGCCATATACAATAAGCATGATAGCAATTGTTTCGCCACTAAACGTGAACATGCTTGCAAGGGTAGGATTTTCAGCTACATACTGTCCACCAATAAGGGCTAAAATAAGCAAAATAATTCCAATAACCGATCCTTCTCCCACTCT
This sequence comes from Bacillus cereus group sp. BfR-BA-01430, assembly GCF_022663115.1. NCBI lineage: Bacteria > Bacillati > Bacillota > Bacilli > Caryophanales > Bacillaceae > Bacillus > Bacillus cereus group sp. BfR-BA-01430. Next base: position 85,799 of record NZ_JAKUEW010000011.1, on the reverse strand, counting down.
TCCTGGACGAATATAGCGCATATACACTCCCATTAAAATAGCAATTGGGATTGTTGCTGCAATCGTAAACATCCCCCACGGGCTTCCAATAAGCGCTTTCACAACTACTAAAGCCAATACAGCTAATAAAATAATCATAATGCCTAAAATCCCAATCATTGCGATTAACCCTGTAATAGGACCAATCTCATCCTTAATCATTTCCCCTAACGACTTTCCATTTCGTCTCATTGAAGCAAACAAAATGACAAAATCTTGTACTGCTCCTGCAATAACAACCCCAACAATAATCCAAATCGTTCCTGGTAAATACCCCATCTGCGCTGCTAAAATGGGGCCTACTAGAGGACCAGCTCCTGCTATAGCTGCAAAGTGGTGACCAAATAGCACCCATTTATTCGTTGGTACATAGTCTTTTCCATCATTCAATGTCTCAGCAGGTGTTTGCCGATTATGATCTAGTTCAAATACTTTTCTCGCTATAAATCTACTATAAAATCGATATGCAACGGCATATACTGAAACTGCAGCGACTAATAACCAAATGGCATTAATCGTTTCCCCCTGTGATAGAGCAATCACCCCAAATCCGGTAGCTCCTAATACTGAGATTATCCCCCAAAGCAAAATTGATTTGAATGCCTTCACATACAATCCCCCCAATATAACTTCTTAGTGGAGATTGTACTAAATTTTCTGAATATTTAATTTGAATCCTCCTTATCATGAAGGATTCTTATGTTATCATGTTCATATTCTCTCACAACTTGTTACAATTCAATTTTATTCCGAAGTCGTTTTACATAGTTTCGACTAACAGGAATCGGCCGTTCATCATACTTTTCCAAATAAAGATTATACGTTCCATTATAATAAGGTTTTAGTTCCCGTACATATATAACATTAATTAAATAACTCTTATGAACGCGTAAGAAATCATATGTACTCAATTTATTTTCTAACTCTTGAAGTGTATATGTTGAAATATAATGATTATTTATTGTATAAATAGAAACTGTTTTATTTTCTTTATTCTTACTTACATATACGATATCCTCGGGAAAAATGTACGTAATGCCTTCATGACTTTCAATTGGCAGCTTTCGTAAATAACTTCTCGTTTTCTTTCCAATTTCTTGCTCCATTCTGTGCGCTAAAAATAATACATCATCTTGATGAAATGGTCGCAGCAAATAATAAAATGCTCGAAAACGAAAAGCCATAACAGCCCCCTCAACATTCTCCCCTATAAATACAAATTTTATATTGCAATTTTGCTCTCGCAACAAGTTGGAAAACTCAAATCCTGTTCCGTCTCTTAGCTGCGTATCTAAAAAAACGAAATCTGGAGCATGCTTTTTTGCGATATGTAAAGACTCCGTTCCAGTGATTGCTTCCAGACATTCTACATTTCGTATATTTTCTGTAAATAATTCAATTAATCTATTGCGTCTTTCTACCTCGTCCATAATAAATAAAATTTTCATTTGCCCAACCACCTAATTGTTTTGTCCATGTGTCTTGTTTTATACATTCGCTTTCATTGGAAATAAACCCTTTTTTAAGCTTTATTTTCTACTTACCATTATTCCGCATAAAAATAGAAAAAAGGAAGTCACCACAACTTCCTTTTTTCTTATACTAATTCTTGCTGCTTCGTTTCTTTTCCAAGTACGATTACCGAAAGTACTCCAATTAAAATAGAAGCACAAAAGATTGTAAAAATGAATGAAAGGGACGTTTGCGAAGCAACTAAATATCCTACTACAAGTGGACCTAAAATCCCTCCAATACGACCAAATGCAGCAGCCATGCCTGCTCCTGTTCCACGAATCACTGTCGGATATTGCTCAGGCGTATATGCATACAAGGCACCCCAAGCCCCTAAATTAAAGAAAGATAGAAACATACCTGCTACCACTAATATAGTTACAGAATCTGCAATACCAAATATATAAGCACTACAAGCTGTACCAATTAAATATGTGATCAGTACAAACTTCCGACCCACACGTTCAATAAACCAAGCGGCTGTAAAATATCCAGGTAGTTGTGCTAGCGTCATAATCAATACATATTCAAAACTTTTTATTAAGCTAAATCCCTTTAATACCATTACGCTTGGTAGCCAAAGAAACATACCGTAGTAAGAAAAAACAACACAGAACCATAAAACCCATAGCATAACAGTAGCTTTCCGATACTCTTTAGACCAAACAGCTTTTATATTGGTCATAACAGATTGTCTCTTTTCTACTTTTTCAAACTTAGGTGAATCTGGCAACTTCCATCTTAAATACAGAGCATAAATGGCTGGCACTGCACTTAAAACCATCGCTACTTCCCAACCATATTTCGGAATGACAAAATATGAAATAAGAGCAGCGATTAACCATCCTCCTGCCCAAAAACTTTCGAGCAAAACAACAATTCTTCCGCGTTCATGCGCCTCTACGCTTTCAGATACAAGTGTAGAAGCAACCGGGAGTTCCCCGCCAAGCCCCATACCAATTAAAAAACGTAAAATAAGAAATGCACTTATTGTTGTTGTTAAAGCCGTCAAACCACTACCGATCGAAAAAAGTAATAATGTGATAACAAAGACCGATTTTCGTCCCCTTTTATCTGCCATTATTCCAAATAAAAAGGCTCCTACTGCCATACCGATAGAGTTTATGCTACCAATCCAACCTATCTCCTGACTTGTTAATCCCCACTCTTTTTGTAAAGCTACAATGACAAATGAAAGCATTCCGACATCCATTGCGTCAAATAGCCATCCAAGCCCCGCTATCCCGAGAAGCTTTCGCTTTGAAATTTCTTTTACCTTCCCCACTAGAAGTCCTCCTAACACAGGTGTCTTTACACATAATTTTACACATGTGTACTACATAAGTAAAACAAATTTATCCCGCTATTTTAGCTATAGTAAGGCTCCACTCAAACATTCAAGTGAAAACAAAGAAGTTAAGTGAGGATATAGTTATCTGTAAAGGTTTGATTCATGAATATGGAGAGAGCCTACTCATTAACGTTTCACTTTATCATTCCCCTAGACTTATCCTTTCATTACTTTCGTAGATAAACGTCCTAAATGGATGGTAGCCGGCTCTGCCATGTTCATATGTATAAAAAAAAAAGCAGCGAGGCTTCGCTACTTCTTCGAACGCATTACTTCTTTTAAAAACTCTACCAATACAAGCTGACGGCGCCAACGAGTTGGGTTACTACATAAACGATAGAACCACTCTAAGTGAATGGCTTGAATCCATTTTGGTGCACGCTTTACCTCACCAGCCCAAACATCAAAACTTCCACCTACACCGACTGCCATCTTTGCTTGTAAGCGATTTTTATTATTTTGAATGAAATTTTCTTGTCTTGGAAACCCAAGTGCAACGAGTAATAGATCTGGTTTTGTTTCTTGAATACGAGAAATAATATTCTCTTCTTCTTCAGGCTTAAAGTATCCATCCTGCAAACCAACGATGTTTATAGCCGAATATGTTTTCTTTAAGTGATCTGCAGCCCCTTTCACAACATGCGGCTTTGCACCTAATAAGAACACGGATACAGATTTATTTTCTTTTGAAAGTTCTCCAAATAAATAATTCATTAAGTCAAAGCCTGCTACCCGTTCTTGAAGTGGTGTCCCTAACATAGCGCTTGCTTTTACAACACCAATGCCATCTGGGGTAATTACATCTGCTTGTAAAAGTGTTTTTTGGAAACTTGAATCTTTTTTTGCACACATAACAATTTCAGGATTTGCTGTTACAACTTGAAATGTATGATCTTGTCCAACTTCCAGCTGTTTCATAAGATATTGTACAGTTTCTTCCATCGTCATTGTAGAGAAAGGAACACCTAAAATATCAACTGTTTGTACTGCCATAATTACAATCCTCTCTATTATTCAAGGTTATTTCGCTATTAATTGTTTATATGTTTCTTTCGTATCTTCATATAACTTGTGCAGTGAGAAATTTGCTACAGCATGCTCGTAAATCCGTTTACCCATTACAGCAAGTTCACCTGTTTTCCATTTTTCATACGCTTGTTCTAAAGCATTAGCTAAAGCTTTCCCATCACCTACTGGAACAACCCATCCATATGTGTCATCTACGATTAACGGTTCAATTTCACCAGCTTTCGTTACAATAGATGGTACACGTTGATTTGCTGCTTCTAATAGAACTAACGGAAACCCTTCACTGTGAGATGTTAATAAGTTAATATGGGCCGATGCAAATAACTGTTTCACATCTTGACGATGTCCTAAAAATTGGACCTTATCTTCAATTCCTTTTTCTTTCGCTAAAGCCTTTAAGTCTTCCTCTAATGGACCATCACCTACTAATAACACCTTAATTTTAGACAATGAAGTCTGATTTAATGCATCAAATAATACTTCATGTCCTTTAACTGGATGGAGCCGCGCAACTTGAATAGCCGTAAACACATCTTCTTCAATATGAAACTTTTCTTTCTTATCGTAACCTTGCGCTTTTTCCTTATCATATTCAATTCCATTATAAATAACACGCATCTTTTCACTAGAAATCCCCAATTGTTCCAAACTCTTTTTCAAGCGATTTGTTACAACAAAGAATAAATCTATATCTTTTAAAGCCTTTAAGTTTAATTTCGTAAAAATCCATCCTTTTAAACCTTGCTTTGTAAAGTCTTGAAACGGATCACTATGAATTGTTGTCACCCATTTTGCAGCAATCCTTTTTTTCATAAGAGAAACGTAAAAGTTTGCTCTAGGACCGTGTGTATGGACAACATCAAATTGTTCCTCATTAATGAATCTACTTATATTTTTTAAAATAGATAAATCGTAGCGAGACTTCTGTGAGAACACATGAACTTTGATCCCTAGCTCCCTTGCTTCCCTCGCAACAATTCCGTCTTCAAATACTGCCAGTTCTACTTCATCGGTTGGGAACTGATCGAGAAGTGAAATAATATGTGTCTTTCCTCCCCCGTCTTCTGCTCCTGCATTCATATGCAATATCCTCATTCTTTTTTCCTCCTTTAAATCCTCGCCACATTTCCATCTACCTTTTATTTTACTGTACTAAAAAATAAAAGCTAACAAAAGTTAGCTTTTATTTTTATCATTCAATTTCTAAATCTACAATGAGGTAAGCTAACACCACTATAAAGTAAATTCCAACCCCTGGTGCTGTCAAAATATGTCCCGCAATATATGCAATACCTAAAGCTAAAGCTAAACTCGTTGCAAGCATTCCATATTTTATATTAACGATGTCTTTAAATCTTGTAATCATACGGAATAAGATTCTGAATCCATAGTAAATGAATGGGATCATCATTAACAAAAAGCCAATGATTCCAAAATCATAAAACCAATCATGAAAGTCCATTTCAATTAACTTTGGATCTGGTTGTTTTTGTTCGTTGTATTTAAAATTACCTGCGTAACCCATTCCTAATAACTTTTGTGACATTGGAGCTTCTTTAAAGAATTGCTGATGTCTTTCCGCATATACTTGACGTCCACTGAATATGAGGTTCTCTTGATTTTCCTTTTGCTGCTCTTTCTGAAGTTCCTTTTTAACTTCTTCTTCAACTTTCTCTTTTTCTTCTGCTTTTTCCTTGTTATGTTTCTGTTCTTTTAATTTTTCTTTAATTTCTTTTTCCTTTTGTTCTTGTTGTGCCGCATTTTGTTCTGCTAAATAGTTATTATGAATACCCATGTTTTGTGCTAAAGGTGTCTTCTTAAACGTTCCAATCACACCTGCTAATAGAACAATAGCAATGATACTATTAAGTAATAATGCCTTTTTGTTTGGATTTCTTCTATCAAATAATACTTGAAGGAGAAGAATGATAATAGCTGCTGCCAATGTTGCACCAATTGAGCCCATACCTACTTTTGTACCAACTTGAATTAAAGAATAAATCATCAATAGAGACGGAATCCAGTATAAAATACTCGTAATCCCTTTTGTCTTCTGAACAGAGTATAATACTACAATCGGGAAGATGATAGCCAAAATAGATCCTAACTCATTTCCAGCATAAAACCATCCACGAGAGCCAACTTTCATCCATTGATAACTACCAAAGTCTGTAGATGTTGCAATAGAAACAACCATAACAATATTGATAATTAATGTAGAATACGTAATATTATTTCTAACTTTTTCACCAATATTTGTAATTTTCTTCAATGATTTTAAGGCTAAAATGTATGAAGACAGCATAATATATATATACAATGCTTTTGCGAAGAATTTAACTTCCTCACCCATTATAATTGGATTCTTATTTAGCTTATTATTTATAAAACCTAGGCATAATACGAAACCTAGTACTACTAGATAAATCAAAAACTTCCTATTCTCTTTTTCTTTTGCCTGCAATAAAATATAAATACCACAAACAGCCATAACAAGAAATCTTGCCATTACCCCGAATGTTGTATTTATTTTTAATACGATAATACTAAGCGAAGTTAATAAATCTAAAACAGGTTGTAAAATAATAAAAAAGAGCAAAAATTGCTCAAACCTAATCCTAGTTTGATTTGTCAACATTCTTAGACCTCCATAAAAAATCATTACATTATCATGTAGACGTTATTTATTCCATTTAAATATACCTAGCAATTATAACATAACTCATATTTAAATTGAGAAATATTTTTATCCTAGCTCCAGTCCCTGCTTCTCTCCATTAGGATAAAAAACCTCCTTCCTTCTTCTTGTAATAACAATAAATACTATCGATATACTACTAATTTCCATTTTTAACTATAATATAAAATAAGTTCTATGCAAAATCTATTTATTTATATTTTTTGAAATACATCTACTTAAAATACCTATAAAACTATTCATTTTATGTCATATTACCTTCAACTATCCATCCATTCCCCTTCCAAGATTTATCCTCTTTTTATAACATTTTCAAACGCTTTCTTTATGTATTTCATACGTTTTTTGACATGTAACGAAAAGTAATTGTTATTTCGATAACTTTAGTGTATATTTTTTCTCTGGAACATCTTTAGGAGGAAGGGATTAGAGCCATGTTATTAATCGATATCTTTACGTTTCTTGGTATTATTGCCGCTGCTATTTCTGGTACATTAGTTGGTTTAAAGAAAGATCTAGATTTTTTTGGTGTCCTTTGTTTAGCTGTAGCTACTGCACTTGGTGGCGGAATTATCCGTGATATTTTGATTGGTAACCTACCTCCCGTTGCATTTATAAAACCAATTTACTTTTTTGTTAGTGTCTTATCTGCACTCTTTACTTGTATGTTTTTCGAGCGTATTAACAAATTACAAGTTGTGATTATGCTTTCTGATGCGGTTGGCTTAGGCGTTTTCACTGCAATCGGCGCTAATGCGGCAATGTTACATCATGTTGATGCTTCCTTTTTAGTTGTGTCAATGGGTGTGATTACAGGTATTGGCGGAGGAATTATGCGTGATATTTGTGCGCAAGATATCCCTTATGTATTTCGCAAAGAAATTTACGCCATTGCTTCCATTCTCGGTGCAATTAGTTTCTTGATTACATATGAGCTAGGTGCACACGTATTAGCTTTCTATATTTGTTTACTCGTAACATTCATCATACGCGTAGTCACAGTTATATATAATGTACATTTCCCCGTTTTCTTTAAAACGCATGCGAAAATAACGAAAGGTCAGTAAGAGAATTTCAAAAGAAGTTCTCTTATTTTGTTATGTTCAATATTAATATAGAGTAATATTCAAAAAATGGTTATAATTAGAAAAGAACGCAAAATGAAAACGCTTTATATAACAGGGGGAAAGAGCAATGTTTGGGGCTTTCAAGAAAAAGGATGCACATAGCAGTACAAGTATTATCGAATTAAGTCAACAACAGAAAATAACCTTCAATGTTACAAATCCTGCATTAAAGATGCAGATGGATATGCTTCATATTACGAAAGAAGACCTACAAGTTGTGAAAGTATTACAACCATTTATTTACGAGCAAATAGAATGGATAACAGATAAATTCTATAGCAATATTACAAAGCAGCCACACTTAATCGAAATCATTGAACGCTATAGTTCCGTAACAAAATTAAAGCAAACTTTAATGCAACATATTAAGGAATTATTTAGTGGCAATATCGATGAAGAGTTTATTGAACGCCGTATTCGAATTGCTAAAAAACATGTCAAAATTGGCTTACATAGAAAATGGTATACAGCTGCTTATCAAGAACTATTCCGTTCCGTCATGAAAATTTTAAAAGCAAACATTTCAACGATAGATGATTTCTCTTATTCTCTGAATGTAATAAATAAATTGTTCACACTCGAACAAGAACTTGTTATTGCAGCCTATGAATCAGAATATGAAAAGATTCAAAAAGAACATGAGAAAGAAAAAGAAATTACAGCAATGACGATTAAACATATTGCCATGGAGCTCGCAGCAATTTCCGAAAAAAATAGTGCCTCTATTCATCAATTAACGACACAATCGGAAAAGATTGTTGAAATCGCCAAAACAGGTACAGAGTTAGCAATAACTTCTGAAGAAAAAGCAAATAAAGGAAAAAATCAACTAGGCACTCAAAATAAGCGAATGGAAAGCATTCAATCTAATATGGAAACAATTATTACAGACACAAGGGAACTTCTTGATATTTCTAAAAAAATCAATGAAATTATTGATATTGTAAAATCAATTGCTGAACAAACAAACTTACTTGCATTAAATGCCGCCATTGAATCTGCACGTGCGGGAGAGTTTGGCAAAGGATTTGCGGTTGTGGCAGATGAAATTCGCAAATTATCTGAACAAACGAAGGAATCTATCACAAATGTTACAAAGCTAGTTGAAAAAACAAATACGCAAATCATACATGTTTCCTCATCTGTGGAACAAATTAGCTCCCTTGTAACTGAGGGAACAGGTAGTATGCATGAAACGGACCATTATTTCCAAGAAATTGTTAATGATATGTCAAATTCAAAAGAACAAACCCAAAAAATTGAAAATGAACTAAAAGTTATATCTCAAGTTATGAAGAGGATCCAAGACGATTCTTCGCAAATGGCTTTAACCGCAGAGAACTTACAAATGGAATTAACTAGATAATATCAGTTGAAGTTCTCCTTCTTACTGATAAAAAAATGTAATTCCGCCTACTCCAAATCTTAAATAAGGAGTCTTACCGCCCGAAAATAGCGAAAAAAATAAAAGAATCCATTTAGGATTCTTTTATTTTTTAAAAAAGATTTTTTGACAATAGAAATAACTCATATAAACCCCGAGGCTTTGTATAATAAAGAACCCAGGTAGTATTAAATTTTCATATACGGTATTAGAATGAAAAAGTTTCATACCAATATATCCAACAATAAGCAATATAAATAGCATGTATCCTTCATTTTGCTGCTTTCTAATCATCAAATGCAGCAGAGCAATTGCTGTAAATAAGGTAATAACGATATATGTAAGCTTCTCATACTTAAACAGTACAAAATTCATTCCTTCACTTGATAATTGATCTATGCTTGGCTTTAGAAAAGCATACCGCTCAACCTCTATCTCATTCAGCTGTTGATCTATATGTTTCTTTATATTTGAATTTTTCATTTCCTGCTGCTGATTATTATGATCTCCGATTAAGACTGATTGTACATATGCCTCATTAGAGATTGTATATTGAGGCATTCCTATCGTTTGCATCCAATAGCTGATTCCAAAGTGCATCACATAAAACATAACAACTATCCCTATCATTTTTAGAAGCACACTTTGTTTTGGTGATGCTTGAAACATTTCTACTAACATGACATATACGAGTACAACAATTATTAAAAATATACCTACAGGGTGAATCATATTACTGAATGCTAATAAAATTGCAACAAAGCCCCACATATAAGAATGACTTAAACCTTTATGTAAAAGAATATAACAAGCAAAATAAAATAAACATGTCGCTAACGGTTCAGCTGTTAATAAAGCACTCGTAAGAATGTTTGGGATATAGAAAGCATACACAACTGCCGCGATACGTCCGCACTCTTCTTGAAATACGATAGATGCGATTCGATAAATGAAAAATGCAGTTCCGGTACAAAATAAAATATTGCATAATTGTAAAACGAAGATTGTATCCCCAAATATACGAATTAATAGTGATTGGTAAATAATAAAAGGCAATTGTGCAACAGCACCAATACTATTTCCAAGCGCAACTTGTTTTGCAGACTCATACATCGATTTCATATCGCCTATAAGCGGGGCGTCTCCAAATAGAACGAATCCAAGCCTAACAAGGATCGTTATACTAATGAGAAAAATAAGAAATTGTTGATGTGTAAAACGATATTGCAAAATAGATGCAATTAATAAAAGAAGTATAACAAATATAATAAATACAATAATTATACTCGTTGTACTTCCACCAAAAAATTGCTTTGCTGCTTCAAAAGATGACCACCAAGAATAACCATAAAACATGAGCAGTAACCCAATAATCATTTTGCTAAAAAAAGATGAAAAACCTGTTTGGATTTGATTCATATGTCCATAGCACCTCTATTTCCATTTATGACAAAACGATTCTATCATGAATGAGCACATAGCTGATAGGGAATTTATATAACAAATAAGGAGTTCATCATTTTTTACTTGCAATGTAAGCGAAACCTCTTTTACACTACAATCTATATAAAAATAAATTTTCTTTCAGTTACATGCATACAAATACGAAAGTGTTAATCTTCCTTTCCTATCATATTTTACTTATTTATAACGGAAGTAAAATCCGATAAATATTACATTCCTTTTATACTAAAAAACATGTCACTCTGATTGAAAACAGAAAATAGGAGTTGTTTATATGGAAAAAAAATTTATGAGGGAATCAAAAGCAATTAAAACAACAAGAGTTTTTCCAAATGACTTAAACAATCATCAAACTTTATTTGGCGGAAAATTATTAGCAGAAATTGATAGCGTTGCTTCTATTGCAGCAGCTAGACATAGCCGTAAGCATTGTGTAACAGCCTCTATTGATTCTGTCGATTTCTTAACACCTATTCATCAAGCTGATTCTGTTTGTTATGAAGCGTTTGTATGTTACACAGGGAAATCTTCCATGGAAGTATTCGTAAAGGTCGTTGCAGAAAATTTATTATCTGGTGAACGTCGTATTGCTGCCACTTGTTTCATCACATTCGTTGCACTAAAAGACGGCAAACCATCCTCTGTGCCACAAGTACTTCCGGAAACTGATGAAGAACATTGGCTCTATACAACTGGTGCAGAGCGTGCAGAAAATCGTAAAAAAGGGCGTTTGAAAAGTAAAGAAATGGCTGAAGTATTAACTTTAAATAAACCGTGGAATATATAATTTCTCGTACATGCAAAGATGATTCCTTTTCTTTGCGTGTATTTTTTTATTTCAATAAAGTGATAATACATGAAATCAAGATTGATGAAGTAGAATTTTCTTTATCCTAAGGCTTTATATCTCTCCACCCATTTAACTTCTTTACTTTCACAGAATGTTGAAGTGAAGTCTTACCAGCTAAAAATAACAGAAAGTATCTCCTTTTCTTTACAAATTCCACTTCAGCTTGTCCTTTATTTTGGTATACTATTAATGGTATATTAGATAAAGTGCATTTAAAAAGAACTATACTATATTAAATATACAAGGGATGGTGCGATAATGTCTGTTGAGGTGCCAATTTCAATACCAAAAACATTGATTATTATTCCTGCTTATAACGAGGAAGAAGCAATCGCTGATACGTTAACTAGACTTTTAAAATTAAAACAACATTTTTCACAACTAAGTATTTGTGTCATAAATGATGGTTCAAAAGATAAAACATCTGATATCGTAAAAAATTTTCCTGTACATCTTGTAAATTTACCATACAACTTAGGGATTGGATCCGCTGTACAAACTGGTTACAAATATGCTTATGAAAATGGATATGACATTGCCATTCAGTTCGACGCCGATGGGCAACATAATCCTGATGATTTATACAAAATTATCAAACCAATTGCTGAAGATGAATGTGATATGGTGTTAGGTTCTCGCTTTACAGAAAAAACAGCATATAAAGGTAGTATTTCACGAAGAATTGGTATTTTCTATTTCACTGCCTTATTAAAACTATTAACAAAACAAACATTTATGGATCCAACTTCTGGATACCGTGCTATTAATCGTGAAGTGATTAAAATTTTTGCACATAATTATCCAAAAGATTATCCAGAACCCGAAGTTCTTATTCACTTAAAAAAGAAAAAACTTCGCATTAACGAAATATCTGTCAATATGCAAGAAAGACAAGGTGGACAATCTTCTATTACACCTCTTAAATCCGCATATTACATGATTAAAGTAAGTCTAGCTATCTTAATGCAAAAAATCGTGAAAGGTTGATCATGAATGCCTATAGTTACCTTTTCATTTATCTTTATTCTATTATTATTTTTTCTAATTATTAATTCTATCCGTCAGGGAACTTTGGAAACGAAATACTCTATTTTATGGATTTTTGTTTGTATCTCTATGGCTATTTTAAGCTCTACAGATAAGATTATAAATTGGATTGGCCAGTTGTTAAAAGTGGAGTATCCTCCATCCGTCTTATTTCTATTTGGTCTTTTATTCTGTTTTGTGTTAATTTTTGACTTAACGCGAAAGATTTCTAAATTTCATCATCAACTTGTCACATTAACGCAAGATTACGCATTATTAAAACAACAATTAGAGCATAAAGAACAACAATTAAAAAGCCAAGAACAACAATTATCTCGCTTAAACGAACAATAAACAATTTATTTCCAAATTTAAATAACCCCCTTCTATTTCCATCAAATAGAAGGGGGTTTTATTAACCTTTCACAATGAACTCTTTCTTTAAAAAGAGTTTGCTCACTTTCATTATAGCTACTGTAATTCCTATTCCTATTATAATAAATAAAAGTGGCATTAACGGTAGCGCGTAACGTTCATAGGCAACATATAAAGACGTAAAGTATGTTTGAAAAAGAAGAAGACCCCATAAAAATACATACTCTCTCCATTTTCTCCAAAATAATACGAATGAAAGAATTGTACAAATGAAAAATAATTGTTTAATAGATTCAAAAAATCCTTTCATATTTTCCCCTGAAATATCAAATATCTTTATATTATGCCCCGGATAATAATAAGGCTTTTCCCACAAAATTTCTGGTTTTAAAACAAGATAACTTCTTAGCATAGATTCTTTATCTGTACGCCACCATTCCTTCATACGATCCACTGCAATCTCTTTTTCCATTTGCATAAGTTCATGCGCCTCAATATGAGGATATTTCTCATGTAATTCCGCTTCAATTTCATCCATACCCTTTTCTTTTGGATACCCTTCTCCTTGATAAGTTCCAAGTAATAAAGGATTTCCTGCTCCACCAGTTAAAGGAATAAACTGATGAAATTGAATATAATTGCGAACCCACCAAGGACCAAGAATGATACATAATAATACGAAACTAACGATCGCTTGCTTCATCATAATACGAAATGGATAGCGCTTTATTAAAAGGTAAACAAAGAGTAAAATCGGATATAATGCAATTTGCACCCGAAAATACAAAGCGAAAAAATAAAAGAGTAATACAATGAAAAGGTCTTTCATTGCGTGAGTATTGGCTAATTTTAAACTCCAATATAATAAACCAAGTGAAAAAAATAAAAATGGACCCTCTGTTAATGTTAAATTTTCCACTACTACCTCGGGAGGATAACAAGCTAATAGAAACGCAGCTATGAATCCCGCTGCTGGATTTAAGATGTACGTGGCAATTTTATAAGTCATATAAATGCTAGCTACACCAAAAAGCATCATTATGAATTTAGCTATAAATAGTCCACTATCCCCACTACCAAAAAAATAAAATATAGAGGCTAATAACATCGATTGCCCCGGCATAATATGAATAGTTGGTTTAGCTGGGTCATGATATGTTAGCATACCAGTATCCAATAAAACCTTTGCACTCTTTTGATAACCTATATCATCACTAGCAATTGTTAAGTCTACACCATACGTTGTTAAGGTCAAAAAGCGAAACAAAAATCCTATAAACAAAATCATACTCAAAAGGGCCCATTTTACCTTTTGAGTCGGTTGGTCTAACATAGAAATCCTCCTTTAGTTACATACGTATATCTCCTTATTACAAAAGAGCAAATTACATTTCCACTCAAATTATTACTATTATATAACATCCAACCTTTTAAACAAGATATAATAATTAGAAAGTTGATTTACAAAGTTTATATGCGGTAAACTTATACAGATGTTCTTGTAATCTTCTTCCTTTATAAAAGGCTTGTATATATGATACAAAACATAAAAAACTAGAGGAGATAAAACGCTATGATGGAACAAAAACAACTCGTTTCTGTTGTAATCCCGCTATATAATGCGGAAAAGTATATCGAAGAAACGATGCAATCTATACTAAATCAAACGTATCAAAACATTGAAATTGTAGTTGTAGATGATGGTAGTAAAGATCAATCACCTATAATTGTAAAAGAACTTCAGCGAAAACATCCAGAGAAAGTTCGCTATGTCCATCAGGAAAATCAAGGTGTATCAGTTGCTCGTAATACAGGAATTGAGCACGCTAATGGTGAATATGTTGCTTTTCTTGATAGCGATGATTTATGGCATCCAAGTAAAATAGAAAAACAAGTACAAAGTATGCATATAAACAATATGAATGCTTGTTATTGCGGCTATATGAACTTCTATGAAGAAACAGGTGAGAAGGTAGCGCATGTGACCAACTTTATTAAAGGTGATATGACAAAATCCTTTTTAACACATCAAGTTGTTGCCCAAACAAGTACGTGGATTTTTAAACGCTCTATCGTTATGGATCATGATATCCGTTTTACACCTGGCTGCAGTTGGGGAGAAGACTTAGAATTTTTATTTAAGCTCATGAGTGTTACAAACGTGTGCTATGTAGATGAATATTTAACCTATTATCGAATTTTATCAGAAGGAAATCTATCTTCTAAATATAAAGATTATGAATTAAAAACAACAAAAGAATTAGAAGTATTTCATCGAATGAATGACTGGATTCATCAAAAATCTTCAGATTTGATAACAAAAGACTCTGAGGAACTTATTCAAATGATTGAGACATATCTATTCCCATATACTGTTATCAATAATGCTTGTATTTATATTAAAGAGAATACAAAGCTAGAAAAGTCACAGGTTCAATTGATTAAACGGGATATAAAGAAATATTGCCGTAAAATTTATTCTAAAAATGGAAAACGAAGCAAAAAATTATATGCAATGCTTTGGTTTGTTCGAATGAAATTTCTATTTTCTTAAAACGGGACCATGCTACACATTCTTTCCATTTTATAAACTGGACAAATAGAGTCCAAAGAATAGAAAGGTATTTGCAATGAAAACAAATAAAATCCTAAAAAATGCGTCCTATCTTTTTGTAGGAAATATTATCGTTCGGTTTGTACTTGCGATTGCAACCATTCTCTTTGCAAGATATGTTTCACCTCATGATTACGGTATGTTTACAGCTGCATTAGCTGTTTCTGCTGTCATCTGTTACTTTACAGATGCTGGTTTAACACATACTTTTATGCGCGAGGGGACAAAGCAAGGTGCTAATATTAGCGAGCTTATTAGTAGTTATCTGCGCGTTCGCTTCATTTTAGCCGTGATTATTTCGATTCTCTTTGCCATTTTCGCACAATTTTTCTATGATAATGCTTATTTACGTGCAATGGTATATTTAGTCGTATTGCCAACAATGTTTGGAGCAACTTTACAAGGCGTCGGAATGGCTTACTTCCAAGTAACAGAACGCATGCAATTTACTGCTATTATCTCTGTATTACAAGGTGTAACAGCAGCCGCAGCACTTTTACTAGGAATGAGCTTTAAGTGGTCACTTATGATGGTTGCAGCAATGTATGGAGCATCAAGTCTTGTAACAGGGCTGATTGCCTTTATAATGGTTATTCGCTATACAACGATTCATAAGGGGTGGAACTCTGGAATTTTAGATCAACTGCTCGTTTTCACAATTAATGGCATTATTATTATGCTATTACCGCAGCTTGGTCCGATTATTTTGGAAAAGGTATCAACATTAAAACAGGTTGGATTTTTCGGTGCTGCATCCAAAATCCCAGCTGTTCTCTACCAAATCCCTGGTGTTATCGCCGCAGCATTTTATCCGAAACTATTTTCTTTTGGAAATGAGAAAAATGTGGAAGAACATCGAAAGCTATCACATTTTGAATTAAAGTTGATGTCATTTTTAGGAATGGGGATTTCGATTCCATTTATTGCTGATCCAAGTTTTTGGATTGTTAGCCTATTGGGCGAAGAGTATGCACCAGCTGGTAATGCCCTCGCCATTTTAGCATTTATGGTTATTTTACAATCCATTAACTATCCACTTGCTGATAATTTAACAACGATTGGTCAACAATGGAAGCGTACATTAACAATGGCAATTGGTTTAGTCGTTGCCATCATTAGCTATATTGTATTAGGTAGTAAATTTGGAATGATGGGGGCTGCCACTGCAGCTATTCTTACAGAAGTTACCTTATTAATAGGATTTACTCTATTTGTTCATAAAGGTATTGAGCTTCTATTCAAAGGTATTCTCTTTAACTCCTTAGCCTTTGCTATTAGCTATTGTGCATATCGTATGCTATTCGTTACTCTACCGTCATTAGTTGCTCTCATACTTACAGGCTTATTATTTGGTATGATTGGACTTGTTATTGATCCACAAATACGTAAATTAATTTTAGGATTTGTAAATAAAAAGGTACTTCGTAAAGAAATTTAAACTTCAATGTCCTTTTATTCATCTTATGATGTGAAAAGGACATTGAAGTTTTTATTTTCTCTCATACATATTAGCGATGTCTGACTGTCCACGAATAACAGAAAAGTCACTGTAATGATGCTTCTAACTTCTAGGTTAAATTGACTTACTTTCTGAGAATGATTTATACTGAAATACAGATAACCATCATAAACCAATGATTATAAAATATATCTTTTCATGTAAAAAATTAAAAACACACCTTTTCCATAAATGGTGTGTTTTTACATAATTGATGCCAATTAAATATGATATGAAATGACTTTGATTTAAAGGGAGGAACTTGAATTTTCATGTATTTTGAAAAAGACAATAAGACCTTTTTCCATAAAAGCACTCTTATTATCATTCCATTGTTATTACTATGTGCTTTTGTTTTTCATTATTTCTTTTTAACATCAGCTCAAATATTTTCTGGCTCAGGAGATGCATTATCCCAATTCGGATTCTTTACTTTTCTCCTACAACATGCTTTTAAAGATGGAAATTTCTTTTGGTCCTGGGATTATGGATTAGGCGGCGACTTATTTGGAGAATTCAGTTATTACTATAGTACGGCGCCATTCTTTTGGATTACATTATTGCTTCCTAAGTTAAATATTGAACAAATCTATGATATGAAATTATATATGAGCATTTTCAAAAGTTTTTTAGCGATGCTCTTTATGTACGGTTCTTTGCGTTATCACCATAAAACAATCTTTTCATCTTTTATTTCTGCCATTATATACGGTGGATGTATTACTTTTATTCGTCACTCTTTACTTTGGGATTTTATGGCGGATGCTATCGTTTTTCTACCACTCGTATTATGGGGATTCGATCGATATATTATAGAAAGAAAAAAAGGACTATTTCTATTTGCTACCGCTTTAATGCTAGCGTCTAACTTTTATTTTGCTTTTATAACAAGTATTTTCATTTACATTTATGCATTTTTTCAATACTTTACGACACAGCAAAATAAAACGATTCGATCCTTCCTAACTTACTATATTAGGATTGCTTTCTTATATGGATTATCACTTGGTTTATCAGCCGTATTCTTTCTTCCATCTGTAAATGCTGTATTTAATGCCGATCGACTCACAAAGAAATTCGATATTCCTTTATTCTTTGAAAATACATTTTATAAAAATTTGCTAGAAAGCGTTTTCTTCATCAATAATGCAGAATACTATCAATTAGCATTTCCTGTCTTGGTTTTATTCTTACTTGTAATCGGATTATTTATACGTGATAAATTCGTATTGAATAAAGTATTATTTACATTCTTTATGCTTGTTCTTTACATGATTCCATATACTTATTCTGTTTTTAATGGTTTTTCTGCTATTCAATATCGCTGGTACTATTTATTCGCATTTATAATTGCCCAAACGGTCGCATACATTTTAGACTGGATGCTCCTTCATAAAAAAGAGAATAAATTGATGTACCTCATAAGCGCATTGTTAGCTACTGGCTTTTTCATTTATGCGTTCATAAGAAAGGTAAACATCAATGATCAGCCATTAGACGAAGTCGATCATATGCTGATAAGTGTCATCGTAATTTCTATTCTTACAATATGTCTATGGCGCTATCTGTCTAAAATTTTCTTACAGTTCTTAGTAATCCTAAATGTTCTTATCAATGTAGTTTTTATCAATTACATGTATTCAGAAAATGTACTAAGTAAACCCTTTGGACAGCGAAATGTTACAAAAGAATCTTTACATGCACCTGGATATGATAATCAAGAAGAAATTGCTGCCATTCGCTATATTCAAAATCATGATAAAGACTTTTACCGTATTATTAATCCGGGCAGCCTCCGTAATACACCAATGCTTCAGGAATATCATGGTGCAAGTGCTTATCATAGCCTAATCAATTATTATGTTCATGACTTTATGAAAAATAAATACAATGTTTTTCAAGGATTCGATACACCATCCATGTTTTTCCAATTAGATAATCGGCTCCTTCTTGAGAATATGTTAGGTGTGAAATATTACATATTACATGCAGATGTCGATGCAGCTAACATTCCTTATGGCTATAAACAATTAAAACAAGTAGGCCCATATAAAATTTATAAAAATGAATATGCGTTACCATTAGGATATGTGTATGAATCAGGGATAGATAATAAAGAGTTTTCTAAACTAAACTTTGCTGAGCGGGATCAATTATTGTTGGATGCTGTAGTCGTTGATAACATAAAAGATTTTTCATTAAAACATTTTGATACAAAGAGGCTTGATGTCAAGCCAGTACCGATTAAAACCGAGCAGATCCAATTCGAAAACATCGAAAACAATAACAATGTGCTTACGGTTCATGAAGATGGTCGTATAATAGTGCCTATCGATCCACCTAATGTTGTAGGAGACCTTCTTGTGGAATTAAAAATTAAAAATAAAGGCTCCTTCCATGCGATTGTGAATGGGAAAGACATGAGTAAAGGAAATGATGCAGGTGCATATGCATACCCATTAGAGAGATTTGTTTATAATTTTGGAAAGAACAACCATCCAAACGAATTGACGATTTCTATTACTGATAAAATCCCTGGACCAGATGAATATGAGTTACAAGACTTGCAAGTCAACATTGTGAATTATGAAAGCATCCAAGAAAAAACTAAAAAATTAACTAAAAATAGACTCCAAAATATCTCTTATAAAAATAACTATTTAAAAGGTCAAGTTAACTCAAGTAAAGATGGATTACTCTACCTGTCTGTTCCATATAGTAAAGGTTGGACTATAAAGGTAGATGGGAAAGAGACAGAATTTACGAAAGTAAACTCTGCGTTCATAGGCGTTCCAATTCAAAAAGGATCACATGTAATTGAAATGAATTATGTTACACCTTACTTCAAATTAGGTTTGATTATATCCATTATTTCATTCATCATTTGCTCCACTTTGTTATTTTTTGGGCGCAAAAAGGGAAATAATGAGCTTACCTTTTTACACAACAATAAGTAAACATACATCCAGTTAGGGCTATTCCTTCTTATCTAATAAGGAATAGCCTGAATCCATAGCACTATCACAAACAAGGAGGGTCAAAAATGACTCTTTCAATAGTAGTACCCTGTTACAATGAAGAAAAAGTACTTCGATCTTTTTATTCAGAAACTTCTCTTGAAGTACATAAATTAGATACCGATTATGAATTTGTTTTTGTTAATGATGGTAGTAAAGATGATACATTGAATATTTTACGAGATTTAGCAAATTCCGATTCAGCTGTACACTATATATCATTTAGCAGAAACTTTGGAAAAGAAGCTGCCATGTTGGCTGGCTTAAAATATGCTACAGGCGATGCGGTTGTTATTATGGATGCTGACTTGCAGCATCCGCCTTCTTTAATAAAGGATATGATAGAAGGTTACAATGACGGATATGACCAAGTGATTGCAAAAAGAACAAGAACAGGTGATTCACCTATACGGTCTTTCATCTCACGTCTATACTACAAAGTTATGAATAAATTTGTTGATATTGAATTAGTCGATGGTATCGGCGATTTTAGACTTTTAAGTAGACGAGCCGTAGATTCATTACTCTCTTTAAGTGAATACAATCGATTTTCTAAAGGTTTATTCTCTTGGATTGGATTTAAAGAATTAATCATTGAATATGAAAATGTATTACGTTCTGATGGAGAAAGTAAATGGACTTTTTCTAAGTTGTTGAATTACGGAATAGATGGCGTTATTTCTTTTAATAATAAACCATTACGCTTATCTATATACCTTGGATTACTAACAACTCTTTTAGCAATCTTATACGTAATCACGACATTTATACAGATTATTATTGATGGAATTGATGTACCCGGTTACTTCACTTTAATTTCCGCTATACTATTCATCGGTGGTATCCAGCTCATCTTCTTAGGCGTCATTGGTGAATATATTGGCCGTATCTACTATGAAACAAAGCGCAGACCACATTTTATTGTGGCAGAGAAAAAAGTAAGTGAAGTAAAACAAACAGTCTAATAAGAAAAAGGAAAAGTTACTTCTATATCATCTAGGAGTAACTTTTTACTATACTAATCTCTACATACCGTTTTTCTTCATATATACTTCCTTTTATAAAATACACAACCTTTTCCTTTCAAAATTATACATTTCGAAAGGATAGCATTATATTCGAGAATTTAGTATCATGATTCAAGATACTATTTTGAAATGGACGGAGGACACTATGAGTTTATTAACAGTTGAAAATTTAGGACACACATTTGGTGATCGTACTCTCTTTAAAGATGTATCCATGCGTTTATTAGCGAATGAACATGTTGGACTAGTCGGCGCAAATGGCGTTGGAAAATCCACATTTATGAATATTATTACTGGACAACTTATTCATGACCAAGGGCGCATCGAATGGACGCCTGGTACACATTATGGCTATTTAGATCAGCACACAATCTTAACACCTGGTCGAACAATTCGTGACGTTTTAACGGATGCCTTCTTACCTTTATTTGAGAAAGAAAAAGAATTAAATATGATTACAGAAAAAATGGCTACAGCGACACCGGAAGAATTGGAAGAGCTTTTAGACCAAATGGCTAATATTCAAGATGCTCTTGAGGCTGGTGGTTTCTATTTACTAGATATTAAAGTGGAAGAAGCTGCGCGTGGCCTTGGTCTTGATGCAATTGGTCTAGATCGTGATGTTTCTGCATTAAGTGGTGGGCAGCGTACAAAAGTATTGCTTGCAAAGTTACTGCTTGAGCAACCACAAGTATTATTACTAGATGAGCCTACTAACTATTTAGATGTTGAGCACATTCAATGGTTAACAAACTATTTAAAAGAATACCCACATGCATTCCTGTTAATTTCTCATGATACAGAGTTTATGAACAAATGTGTGGATGTCATTTTCCATCTAGAATTCTCAAAAATGACGCGTTATACAGCGACATATGAGAAGTTTTTAGAACTAGCTGAAATCAATAAAAATCAACATTTACAAGCGTATCAAAAACAACAAGAATTTATTAAAAAGCAAGAAGATTTCATCGCGAAAAATAAGGCTCGTTATTCTACAACAGGCCGAGCAAAAAGCCGTCAAAAACAGCTTGATCGTATGGAGCGAATCGATCGTCCAGAAACAGCGATTAAACCTGAGTTCTCTTTCAAAGAATCTCGCGCAAGTAGCCGCTTTGTCTTTGAAGGAGAAGATGTAGAAATTGGTTACACACATCCACTATTGCCGAAACTAACAATGACAATTGAACGCGGTGAGAAAATTGCAATTGTTGGATGTAATGGTGTTGGGAAATCAACATTATTAAAAACAATTTTAGGTAAAATTAAACCATTAAGCGGAAAAACAAGCCTTGGTGACTTCTTAGAGCCAGCATATTTCGAACAAGAAGTAAAAGCTGATCATATAACACCTATCGATGATGTTTGGAATACATTCCCGAATTTAGATCAACATCAAATTCGAGCAATGTTAGCGAAATGCGGTTTAAAAAACGAACATATTACGCGCCCATTAAATCAATTAAGCGGTGGCGAGCAAGCAAAAGTTCGTTTATGTAAGCTCATGGGTGAAGAAAGTAACTGGTTACTATTTGACGAGCCGACAAACCACCTTGATGTAACAGCAAAAGAGGAACTAAAAAAAGCAATGAAAGCATACAAAGGAACGATTCTTCTTGTATGTCACGAACCAGACTTTTACCAAGATTGGGTAACAAAAGTTTGGAATGTAGAAGAATGGGCGCAAGCTAACAAATAATAAATAGAGGTGGATCATAACAGATTCACCTCTATTTATTTTAGATTACATCTACCTCATAATATGTCGCTAATCGAAGTCGAAAATCTGTTAAATTATCATAACGCTTTAAATTCGCTAACATCCCTTGAATCACTGGCATTCTTGGATTTGCTACTCTCATTTCTGCTTCTAAAACATCTAATGTAACTAATAACTCATCATTTTCTAATTCATCAGCTAAATTACGTTTAAACATAATAATTTCCTGTAGAAATTGTTCCTTCACTTGCTCTTTTATTAAGTCTGAACTACAAAGAAGTTGCCCTAATTGTTCTTCATGCAAAACAGGTTCCTCACCAGAATTTACAAGACCTTCTACAATGTCATCCATTCTTTTTAAAATAAATGTGGAAACATGAGTTAAATTAATTTCTGTTTCATTTAAAATGATTAATTCTAAATACGCTCGGGAAATCCCTTCTACTATCACTACAAGATCTAACAAATACGGAGTGACCTTTTCACCATAAATAGACAATATACTATTTCGATAAAATGCATGTGACTCCATTTTCATGTTCCTCATAAATGCTTCTACTTCTTTATTAAATGGAATCGCATTCTCCCTTGCATGCATAATAATAAATTCTTTATGCTTTTGTATATCATGAAACTGACAATATAATTGTTTTATAAATTTTTCGCGTGGTAGTAATGATTCTTTTTCAATTTTCGTCATTTTACTTTGAATTTTTTCATAATAATATTTAAGAGTAGCTAGAAGCAATTCATCTTTTGATTTGAAATATAAATAAAAAGCTCCTTTTGATATCCCGCATGCTGTTACGATTTCTTGCACTGATGTTGCATTCACACCCTTTGCTGCAAATAACTTCATTGCTATTTCAATAATTAAGCGTTCTTTTTCTTTCATATTTTCTCTCCTAATAGACTTTTACAACATAATTTTACATTGCGGTTGTTATTTTCACTTTATCTTAACAGTATTATAACATCTCTTTTCATTGACGACTGACCACTCAGTCAGTTATATTATGTGTTAGACTGACCGATTGGTCAATACATAATAAGGGAGCGCAAACATGAACAAAATCATTAAGTTTTCGTTAAAAAATAAGTTCGCAGTTTGGCTATTAACCATCATTGTTACCACAGCGGGAATTTACTCTGGTTTAAATATGAAATTAGAAACAATTCCTGATATCACAACCCCTGTCGTAACAGTAACAACGGTTTATCCTGGGGCTACTCCGCAAGAAGTAGCGGATAAAATATCGAAGCCGATGGAAGAGCAACTGCAAAATTTAAACGGCGTGAACGTTGTAAGTTCCTCCTCTTATCAAAATGCATCTTCTATTCAAGTAGAATATGATTTTGATAAAAATATGGAGAAAGCTGAAACGGAAGTAAAAGAAGCAATCGCTAATGTAAAACTACCAGAAAGTGTAAAGGACCCAAAGGTTTCTCGCATAAACTTTAATGCCTTTCCTGTTATTGCATTAAGTGCGGCGAGTAAAGACGAACCTTTAGCTACTTTAACGGAAAAGGTTGAAAAAAGTATTGTTCCAGGGTTAAAAGGCCTTGATGGTGTTGCCTCTGTTCAAATTTCAGGACAACAAGTAGATGAAGTGCAACTAGTCTTTAAAAAAGATAAAATGAAAGAATTAGGCTTAAGTGAGGATACAGTTAAAAATATCATTAAAGGTTCTGATGTATCTTTGCCACTTGGCCTATACACATTTAAAGATAGCGAAAAATCAGTTGTTGTAGATGGAAATATTACGACAGTTCAAGCATTGAAAGAAATGAAAATCCCTACTGTTTCAGCAGCAAGCGGCCAAAGTGGTGCCGGAGCAGCTTCTTCTCTTCAAACAGAAGCACCGCAAATGAATCCAGCCATGACTGCTAGTATTCCAACTGTCAAACTTGAAGAAATTGCTGATGTGAAAGAAGTTGGGAAAGCTGAATCCATTTCTCGTACAAACGGTAAAGAAGCGATCGGTATTCAAGTTGTAAAAGCAGCTGATGCAAATACAGTTGATGTCGTAAATGCTGTAAAAGATAAAGTGAAAGATATTGAAAAAAAATATAAAGATTTAGAGATTATCTCGACATTTGATCAAGGTACACCGATTGAAAAATCAGTTGATACAATGCTTAGCAAAGCGATATTTGGTGCCATATTTGCTATCATTATTATCATGTTGTTCTTACGAAACATTCGAACAACATTAATTTCTGTTGTTTCCATTCCGCTTTCTTTACTCATTGCTATTTTAGTATTGAAGCAAATGGACATTACGCTCAATATTATGACACTTGGAGCAATGACAGTTGCGATTGGACGCGTTGTCGACGATTCAATCGTTGTAATTGAAAATATTTACCGCCGCATGTCTTTATTAGAAGAACCATTACGCGGAAAAGACTTAATCCGCGTAGCAACAAAAGAAATGTTTATTCCTATTATGTCTTCGACAATTGTAACAATTGCGGTATTTTTACCTCTTGGGCTTGTAAAAGGTATGATTGGTGAAATGTTCTTACCATTTGCCTTAACGATCGTATTTGCATTACTCGCTTCGTTACTTGTAGCCATCACCATTGTACCGATGTTAGCTCATTCTCTATTTAAAAAAGAAAGTATGAGAGAAAAAGAAGTACACCATAAAGAGAAACCAAGTAAATTAGCAAATGGCTACAAACGCGTGCTGAATTGGGCACTCAACCATAAAATCATTACATCTAGTATCGCTGTTCTTCTATTAGTTGGTAGTCTTGCACTTGTACCAGTTATCGGCGTAAGCTTCTTACCAGCTGAAGAAGAAAAAATGATGATTGCAACCTATAACCCTGATCCAGGGCAAACATTAGAAGACGTTAAAACAATCGCAACAAAAGCAGAAACACACTTTCAAAATAAAAAAGATGTAAAAACAATTCAGTTCTCATTAGGCGGAGAAAACCCAATGAGTCCAGGTAAAACAAATCAAGCTATGTTCTTTGTTCAATACGATAATGACACAAAAAACTTTGAGAAAGAAAAAGAACAAGTGATTAAAGATTTACAAAAGATGACAGGAAAAGGTGAATGGAAAAGCCAAGACTTCGGAAATAGCGGAGGCAGTAATGAAATTAAGCTATACGTATACGGAGATCGCTTAGAAGACATTAAACCTGTCGTAAAAGATATTCAAAATATCATGAAAAAAGAAAACGATTTGAAAGATATCGATTCTAGCCTTGCCAAAACATATGCAGAATACACGTTAGTCGCAGATCAAGAAAAACTAAGTAAAATGGGGCTAACTGCTGCTCAAGTTGGCATGGAACTTTCTAATCAACATGATCGTCCTGTCCTTACGACAATTAAAAAAGATAGTAAAGATATCAATGTTTATGTAGAAGCAGACAAACATGATTATGAAGCAATTGATGATTTAACAAATCGTAAAATGAAAACACCACTTGGTAACGAAGTAACTGTTAAGGACGTTATGACTGTGAAAGAGGGCGAAACTTCCAATACAGTTACACATCGCGATGGTCGTATTTACGCATCCGTAAGCGCAAAAGTAACATCTGATGACGTTTCTAAAGCATCTGCGGCAATTCAAAAGGAAGTAGATAAAATGGACCTTCCTTCTGGCGTAGAAGTTTCTATGGGCGGTGTTACAAAAGATATTCAAGAATCTTTTTCACAACTTGGATTAGCGATGTTAGCGGCAATTGCCATTGTATACTTCGTTCTTGTTGTGACATTTGGCGGCGCACTTGCACCATTTGCGATTTTATTCTCACTTCCATTTACAATTATCGGAGCACTTGTTGCTCTACTCATTTCAGGTGAAACATTAAGTGTATCGGCAATGATTGGTGCGCTTATGTTAATCGGTATTGTTGTCACGAATGCAATCGTGCTGATCGACCGTGTCATTCATAAGGAACAAGAAGGCCTATCGACACGTGAGGCATTATTAGAAGCTGGTTCAACGCGCTTACGACCGATTTTAATGACGGCAATCGCAACAATTGGTGCTTTAATACCTCTTGCACTTGGATTTGAAGGTAGTGGCTTAATTTCGAAAGGACTTGGAGTAACAGTAATTGGCGGCTTGACAAGTTCAACATTACTAACACTTCTCATTGTTCCAATTGTATATGAAGTGCTCAGCAAATTTAGAAAGAAAACAGTAAAATAACCTCGCAATCGCGAGGTTATTTTTTTTGATGAAACAAGATTAGGAAATCTCCATATCCTTCTTTTTCTAAGTCTTCCTTTGGAATAAATCGAAGCGCTGCTGAATTAATGCAATAGCGAAGGCCGTTTGGACCTGGTCCATCTGGAAAAACATGACCAAGATGTGAATCGCCTTCCCTGCTTCTCACTTCTGTACGCGTCATGTTATGACTAAGATCAATTTTTTCTTTTACACTGGCTGACATAACAGGCTTTGTAAAGCTCGGCCAACCACAGCCACTATCAAATTTATCTAAAGAAGTAAATAGCGGTTCACCAGACACGATGTCTACATATAGCCCTTCTTCTTTATGATCCCAATACTCATTTTGAAACGGAGGTTCTGTCCCATTTTCCTGCGTTACATAAAATTGCCTCTCCGTTAATCGTTCTTTTAAATGTGCATTATCTTTTGGCCAATGCTTTTTAATAAACGCATCACGTCCTGATCCTTGGCGATATAATGCATAGCGGAATGCATTTTTCTTATGATAATCTTGATGATACTCCTCAGCCGGATAGAATGTAGATGCTGGAATAATTTTCGTAACAATTGGTTTAGAAAAATGCCCGCTCTCAGCAAGTTCCTTTTTCGATGCTTCAGCTAGTTTCCGCTGCTCTTCATTATGATAAAAGATAGCTGTTTCATATGATTGCCCACGATCATGAAATTGCCCACCCACATCTGTTGGGTCAATTTGTCTCCAATACATATTTAATAATTTTTCGTACGGCATTTTATCTGGGTCAAATGTAATTTGAACTGCTTCATAATGTCCTGTCGTTTCAGAACAAACTTCTTTATAAGTTGGATTTTCTTTATGTCCCCCTGTATAACCAGAAACGATTCTTATAACCCCTTCCATTTCTTCAAATGGTGAAACCATACACCAAAAGCAACCTCCCGCAAATGTCGCAAGCTCTACCTTTTCATTGATAGACATTTCCTTCACCCCAATTATTTGTATTCTTCTTACAGTATGGCATATATGGAATTAAGTTATAAAGTGAAACTTTAATTAGTAGTTTTTTCATCCCCACTGATTATGAACCCTCACCAATCGTGCAGTAAGGCTCAGATGGGAGCCTTACTGCACTAAAATAGCAGGATAAAAGAAAAAGCATCATCACCTGATGCTTTTTAAGACTCTATTTTTTCAGTAGCCCCTTTTTCTATTTCATCGCTCGTTACATCTAAAACATCCAATAGGAACATAAAGACTGGGATACCGATAATTAGCCCCCAAACACCTAGAAAATGCTCAGAAAAAATCAATACCATAAAT
This sequence comes from Bacillus cereus group sp. BfR-BA-01430, assembly GCF_022663115.1. NCBI lineage: Bacteria > Bacillati > Bacillota > Bacilli > Caryophanales > Bacillaceae > Bacillus > Bacillus cereus group sp. BfR-BA-01430. Next base: position 57,559 of record NZ_JAKUEW010000011.1, on the reverse strand, counting down.
GTATAAAAAATGGGTAAGTTCGTCTTTTGTGACATAAACTTTGGATTTAATACGTAACTTTCAAGCGCATGAATAACAACCACAATAATTAATATATAGATAACATAAGTAATACTACCAATATTATATGCGATCATGCAAAGTGGAAATAATGAGATAATTACACCCGCCACTGGAATTAAACCTAATAGAAAGATCATTAATGCTAGACCAAGTAACTGTGGAAATCCTAAAATCCATAGTGCAATCACGGATAGCACACAATTCACAATAGCAATTAAAAATTGTGCTTCAATTACTTTCCCAAAAGAGCGCGCAAATTTCTTCCCAAAGTATTCAATTTCATTATAGAAAATAGCAAGTTTGCTCTCTTTAAACTTTGCCGTAAATGCAACAATACGTGCTTTTTCCAATAAGAAGAATAAGCTTAAAATTAAAGAAAGTAAAAATTGCAAACCGAATTTCCCAACATTTGCAATGGACTTATAAATAATATCTACGCCTTGCCCTACATACTTTGAAAGCTCCATATGATTAATCGCATTAATCGAGGCCTTTATCATGTCATTATCCGGTGGATTTTTAAGGAATACATTAAATTGATAAATTAATTGTGAAATTTGTACTGTTAACACCGGTAGATATTTAAATAATGTAACTGTAATTCCACCAACAAACATGACATATAAAAACGCTATAATAATTTTTCGGTTAATCGGCATAAAATGATCGAGCTTTCTAGAAATAAATTTCTGGAATCGATCCATTAAATATGTCAGGATAAACGTAATTAAAATTAAATTAAACATGCTTTTTAGCCCATATAATATAAGAGCTAATAATAAAAGTATCAGTAACCTTTGAAATCCTTTGCTTTGAAACAGGTTTTTCATTTGCATAATCGACGAGTGATCTCTCCTGTCCTATAAAGTAAGACTTATCATAAGGGGGTCTCTTTCTCTTCCCCACAAATTTTTTATGTTGATTAACATCCTCTTCTTATCTTCTTTCTGCTAGAGTAAGATTTGGATCCATAACATTACCTTTCCTTTCTATTTTACAATATAATAGTCCTTTTCAGAACGCATTATATAAAGTATTAATAAAGATTTAAGGAAAAATAAAATAGGTCATACCACTACTGTAACATAAAAAGCAAGCTATCAGTAGAAATCTGTTCTACAAATAGCTTGCTTCTATCAGGTTTAAATTGATATCTGATTACGCAATCAATGGCATAAACATTGGAATAACAACAACTGTTACAACCCCAACTACAGTTACTGCAATACTTGCCATCGCTGCTTCTACTTCACCCATTTCAATTCCGACTGCAACGCCAAGTGCGTGTCCTGCTGTTCCTAATGCTAATCCTTTCGCGATTGGATTTTTGACTCTAAATGTTTTTAAGAATAATGCCCCAAGTGCATATACAATTACCGCGTTAAAGATAACAGCAAAAGATGTAATAGCTGGAATACCACCGATACTTTCAGATAAAGGTAATGCAATTGCTGTTGTTGCTGCTTGTGGCAACATAGAATTCATAACAGCTGCATCTAAATGAATGGCTTTCGCAACAATGAACACAACCACTACTGAACAAACAGATCCGACAATGATAGCAGATAAAATTTGCCACCAATATTTTTTTAATTTATCAGCTTGTTTATATAATGGAATTGCAAAAGCAATTGTAGCTGGCTCTAGAAAGAAACTAATGATTTTACCACCAGTATTATATTCTTCAAATGTGAAATTTCCAACCTTTAAAAAGACAATCCCTAATACCATTGCTACAAATAGCGGTGTAAATAAGAAAAATTGTTTTGAATGTTTAAATAAGAATGTTCCGATCCCGTATGCGATTAATGAAACAACAATTCCGAAATATGGAGTCATTGTGCTTGCCATGTCCATTACCTCCTAACCATGTATACAATCTATTACGCAACTTTTCCGTGTTTATGTCCTTTACCTAAAGTGTCTAATTGTTTTGTATCTACCGGTTCTTTTCCATCTTTTCCTAGAATAAATTGAGCAAATAAACCTGTTACCGCCAATAAAATAACTGTTGCAACAACAATTACAGTAATGATTTGTACAAAATATTGTCCCATTACCCCAAGGGAATTAATAACGGAAATACCAGATGGAACGAATAAGAAGCCGATAATACCTGTTAATGCCGTTCCAAGTGACTCAACCTGTTCCAATTTAATAACCTTTAAGCATAATAAGCTAAATAAAATGACTAATCCAATTACTGAAGAAGGCATTGGAATTGGTAAATGTGATGCGATCATATGAGAAACTAACATAATTGCTGAGAAAATAAATGCTTGTGATAAAAAACTATATACTTTTTTTGTACTCATTTTAGCCACCTCTTTCGATTTGGTACCTTTATTGTATACGATGTAAATGCTTGAGTAAGCGTTTACAAAATGGAACGTCGAATATAGAGAATCAGTTACAAAAATGACAGGATGAAATACAAAAACTGCTTCTTAAATACGAAGCAGTTTTTTTAATTCCTTTGCATATGTACGACTTACTGGTACTTTCGATCCATCTTTCATAATTAAATTATAAGTAGAATTAAACCAAGGTTGAACTTCTGAAATATGATTTACATTTGCAATAAAACTACGATGCACTCTCATGAACGTTGTTTGTGGTAGTTTTTTCTCCAAAATAACAAGCGTATCATGAGTTACATATGTTTCTCGAATTGTCTTTACAGTTACTTTCCCATCTACAAGTCCTACATAGACAATATCTTCCGTACTTACAAGAACGATTGATTCTTCGATTGGAAGTGCAAGTTTATGCATCTCAGCAGTTACATCCGGTACTTTCACATCTGCCTTCTTTTCTATTTCACTTTGCTTTCTCTTTTTATATTTTTTTAATGTTTGTGCGATACGTTCTTCATCAAATGGCTTTAAAATATAGTCTAATGCATCGACTTCAAATGCTTGTAATGCATATTGATCATATGCTGTCGCAAATACAATAGCTGGCGGATTTTTCATCTTTTTTAATATGTTTGCAATTTCAAAACCATTATCATCTGAAAGCTGAATATCTAAAAAAACAATATCTGGTTTATCATCCATCAATATTTCTAATGCATCTTCTATACAATCTGCCTCTTCAATTTCATCCACTTCTTTCGTTCGTTGTAATAAATATTTCAGCTCATCTCTTGCTAACATTTCATCATCTACTACTAATACCTTTACCACTACTTCCTTCCCCCTCTACATATTGAATCGGAATTGCAAAGAAAATTTCAGTTCCTTTCAGTAATTCGCTTTTAATATGAAGTGTCGTTTCTTTCCCAAATAGCCCCATTAACCGTTCGTTAATGTTATATAAAGCTGTACCTGTTCCTTTTTTGGATGTTACAACCGCTTTTCCTAATTGTTCTAAACGCTCTTGTTCAATCCCCTGACCGTTATCTTTCACCTTAAAATGAATCAAATCACCTTCAACGTGCGCATACACTTCTACTTGGCAAATCGGTTGCTTCTTCGGAAATGCATGTCTAAGGGCATTTTCAACTAACAATTGAAGCACAAATGGTGGAATTAACATAGTCTTTAATCCTTCGCCTATATAGGTTTTAACCTCATATTTATTTGGAAATCTCGCTTGTTCTAACGATAAATATGCATTCACGTGATTCAGCTCTTGCTCTAGCGGAATCAACAGTTGCCGCGCTCCTTGTAAGTTACAACGAAAATAGACGCTAAGCTGTAGTAAGAGCTTTCTTGCTTTTTCCACATCTGTACGACAAAGTGCTGAAACTGTATTAATAGCATTAAATAAAAAATGTGGGTTAATTTGTGCTTGTAATGCTTTGATTTCAGCATCTTGAAGCAATTTACTTTGCAGCTCTGCTTCTCCTAATTCAAGCTGGGTAGAGAAAATTTTTGCTAACCCTTCTGCTAGCTCCTCTTCCACACGACTTAACTGATTTGGATTTTTAAAATATAACTTTAATGTTCCAATTGTATTGCCATGCGATGTTAAAGGAATAACAATTGCTGCTTGTAATGGGCAGTCTTCATGCTGACAGTTAATGACTTCTCTTGATTTCGCTTTCATTATTTTTCCTGTATGTAATACTTCTTTTGATAATCCTGTAATTAAACTATGCGACGGGATATGATGATCAGCTGCTAATCCCACATGTGCTAATATTTTTTCTGTATCTGTTAAGGATACCGCATCCGTTCCCGTAAAACGATGGATAATTTGTGCCACATGTTTACATGATTCTTCTGTTAATCCTTGGCGAAAATAAGGTAATGTTTTATCAGCAATTCGAAGCACTTTATGCGTTTGTAGTGCCTTTGCATTCTCTTCTTGTCGCAAAATCGCTTGCACCATGGAAAGTAAAATAAAACTACCAAAACCATTTACAAAAATCATCGGCATTGCAATCGTTTTTACTATATTCCATCCATCTTTTACGATGAATAAAATCATAACCATTTCCAACGAAACAATAACCACGCTTAAAAACGCTGAATACTTAGGTGTAACTGTACGATTATGCTTTTGAAAAATCCGGCCAATATATCCTGTAATAATCCCTGCCAAAATAGATGAAATGGCACAGCTAAAAGCTGTCGTCCCTCCTAGCATGTAGCGATGAATACCAGAAATAAACCCAACACCAATTCCGACAATCGGTCCTCCTAGTAAACCGCTAATTCCGACACCCATAATACGCGTATTTGCAATCGTACTTGATGAGGAAACGCCTTGTAACCAATTTTCATTCATAATTGTATTTCCTGCAATTTCAATTCCTGTGTAATTGCTTACAATTGTAAATAACGAAAAAATACAAATGAGCATAAGCTTATCTTTATATCCATCTTGTTTATGAAGAAGACGTCGGAAAATTCGAATATGCGAAAGTAGAAAACCTAATATAACAATTAATCCAACGCGCTCAATCATCATGAGTACTAAATCTAACATCTTTAGTCCTCCTTTATTTATTTTGTTCATTTTATTATCGAAAAATAATGAAGCGAACGTCAAGAAGAATCATCTATCATTTATAATCTTTTACAATAATATCCTTAAAAACTTTCTTTCATATTTGACAATAGAATCGAAGAGTGCTAATAATAAAGTAATTTCATTACAGTCCTTTAACACAACCCCGTGAGGTTGAGAAGGAAGTCGGAATATAAAAAAAGTAGGCGCATTCTTTCCAAGGGATACGCATGCTCTTTAGGCCTTCTCACACAACTGACGTGAGAAGGCCTTTTATTATTCTTCCATAGTGACTGTATAAAAATAAGGAGGAGTAATAATGGACATAACAAATGAATCAAAAGCAAAACGTTATAAAACATTGCTTGGTTCTGCATTAGGGTATGCAGCAGAGGGATTAGATATGTTACTTCTATCCTTCGTACTCGTTTACATTTTGAAAGAATTTCACTTAACACCTGTAGAGGGTGGAAACCTTACATTAGCAACAACTATTGGGATGTTAATTGGTTCCTACTTATTTGGATTTATCGCTGACTTATTGGGTCGTATTCGAACAATGGCTTTTACTATTTTATTATTTTCACTTGCAACTGCACTCATTTATTTCACAACAGAATATTGGCAATTATTAACACTTCGTTTTCTAGTAGGAATGGGTGTTGGTGGAGAATTTGGTATCGGAATGGCGATTGTAACGGAAACATGGTCTAAAGAAATGCGGGCAAAAGCAACTTCCGTTGTTGCACTTGGATGGCAATTTGGAGTACTCGTTGCTTCACTCCTTCCAGCCTTTATCGTTCCACACTTCGGCTGGAGAGCTGTTTTCTTATTTGGTCTCATACCAGCTTTACTTGCCGTATATGTTCGTAAAAGCTTAAGTGAACCGAAAATTTGGGAACAAAAACAACGATATAAAAAAGAATTGTTACAAAAAGAGCGCCAAGGAACTTTAACAGCTATGGAAGCAGAAGAGCTCCAACATATGAAAAAGTTTCCTTTACGCAAGTTATTTTCTAATAAAAAAGTAACGATGACAACAATTGGACTTATTATTATGTCTTTCATCCAAAACTTTGGATACTATGGTATTTTTACATGGATGCCTACAATTTTAGCAAATAAATATAACTACACATTGGTAAAAGCAAGCGGCTGGATGTTCATTTCTACAATTGGAATGTTAATTGGAATCGCAACATTTGGCATTTTGGCCGATAAAATGGGACGCCGTAAAACATTTTCACTTTATTATATAGGTGGTACTATATATTGTTTGATTTACTTCTTCCTCTTTACAGACGCAACGTTATTACTGTGGGGAAGCGCCTTACTTGGTTTCTTTGCAAACGGAATGATGGGAGGATTCGGAGCAATATTAGCTGAAAACTATCCATCGGAAGCACGTTCCACAGCTGAAAACTTTATTTTCGGCACAGGACGCGGCTTAGCTGGATTCGGACCAGTTATTATTGGATTACTGGCGACAGGCGGCAATTTATTTGGTGCTCTATCCCTTATCTTTATCATTTATCCACTAGGCCTTCTAACCATGCTTATATGCGTTCCCGAAACGAAAGGAAAAGTATTGGATTAATGGTACGAAAAAGGTTTGTGCCAACAGACCATCCTATATCGGCGATTCGTCACGAGATTTCGCTTCTATTAAAAATGCAAAAGGAGCTCGTTCAAAAATATAACTTTTGGACGAGCTCTTTACATTTTGGATAAAATGATATTTATGATTCGTTTTTACTTCTTACCATTATGAAAAAAATTAGGGGTCAAAATGTCGTTTGGATAAGGTTTATGATATATATGAGTGGTAGCTGGCGATAACGGCGGAATTAGCCATACCCAATTTCCAGTCACAACGCGACCACATGCCGCCTCTTGTTTTTCAAATTGAGCAAATTGCTGCGCTGCTGTATGGTGATCAACGATACTTACTCCTTGTTTTTTAAATGAATGTAAGACAGCTACATTTAACTCAACCAACGCCTTATCTTTCCATAACGTACTATTTCTAGTTGTATCTAAATTCATTATTTCTGCAATGGCAGGCAGTAAATGATAACGATCCACATCAGCTAAATTACGGGCACCAATTTCAGTCCCCATATACCAACCATTAAAAGGAGCTGCCGTATAAGAAATCCCGCCAATTTCTAAACGCATATCTGAAATCATCGGTACACCATACCATTTCACTCTAAGAGAGGAAAATGGGTATTCTGGATGTTCAATATCCACTTCTTTTACTTCCTCTTTCGGAATTTCCTTATATACAGGTTCTTGCCCATCAATTGAGAATACGAGTGGTAACACATCAAAATTCGTTCCTTCCCCATTCCAGCCAAGCTTCTGGCAAAAAGATGTAAAAGAAGAGGAATGCGGATCCCCAATCACACCTGTGTCCGTTTTATATCCTGCATAACGAATTAATTGATGATTATAGATACGAATATGATTTTGTTCATCTCTATACTGTTTGAAAATCGTAATGGTTGGCCTAATTTTTCCACCATTTGTCGCATATTGAATATGATGAATTAGCGCGCGATATACCCCTTCCTCATCATTGATCTCCCTAGCATCCAGTATATGCATTTTATTCCAGAACAGTCTTCCAATACATCGGTTACTATTTCGCCAGGCCATCCGTGCCCCATGAACCAGCTCCTCAAAAGTATGTTCATATGTACCCGTCCGCTCTATTTCCAATACGATTTGGTTCATCCGTTCTTCTATTTGTTTTTCTTTACCGAGTTCTTGATAGCAAGTTGTAATAAATTTTCTTGCTTCATCTATTAATACCCTCATTTTATTCATAAATAATCTCCTTCTGTTTCAACAAGACGCTACTATTTTACAGTATAAGCAAAAAGAAACGTAGGAACAAACCAAACCCATTTTACATTATTAACCAAAAACAATCCTTTTCAGAAAATAAATAGAATTGTTTGTTTTATTGTTGACTTATTAAAAAAACAAGTGTATTTTTGAGTTAGGTAAATTGTTTTTACCATGTGCAACTTTTTGAAAAAAGGGGGGAAGTTTATGTCTTCATTTCATTTGCCTAAGCTTTCATATGACTATGATGAATTAGAGCCCTACATTGATGGTGACACTTTGGCGCTTCATCATGGAAAGCATCACGCAACATATGTTAAAAATTTAAATGCTGCTTTAGAAAATTATAAAGAATTGCAGAACAAGCCTTTAGAAGAATTACTGAGCAATTTAAATGAACTACCGCCTGATATTATGACAGCAGTTAGAAATAATGGCGGTGGGCATTACTGCCACAGCCTTTTTTGGGAGGTCATGAGTCCGAAGGGCGGAGGCGAACCTAATGGAGACGTTGCAAAAGTCATTGATTATTACTTTAATACCTTTGACAACTTTAAAGATCAGCTTTCCAAAGCGGCTATTAGTCGATTCGGAAGTGGATATGGATGGCTCGTACTTGATGGGGAACAACTCTCCGTTATGAGTACACCAAATCAAGATACACCACTACAAGAAGGAAAAGTTCCGTTACTTGTAATCGATGTATGGGAGCACGCTTATTATTTGAAGTATCAAAATCGACGTCCAGAATTCGTTACGAATTGGTGGAATACGGTCAATTGGGATCGTGTGAATGAAAAGTATTTACAAGCAATTAAATCACAGAAACATTAGTCATGCGTATAAGGTAAATTTGGTAATGTAAACTAGTATCATCGAAATCCTCCAAAATCCCCCGGATTGCCACCGGGGGATTTATGTATCAATTACCTTAACTTTTCAATATAGTATTTCAATACAGCATTTATATTCGTTTTTACTCTATTAAATTGAAATCCTAACTCTTTTGCCTTCGTCACCTCATGATTATCTTGCAACAGTTTCTCAACTAACCGTTTGCCAAAAAAACGTGTTCCCCCTAAAACTAATACCTTTGCCATATCCGTCATTCCTTCCCATTCCCTTTTTAAAATAACGAAATACATAATCTCTTTTATGTTACTAAATTTCCTCGCAAAAAACATAAGAGTCTCCTGTGAGATTCTCTTATGTTTTCATCTACTAAAAAAATAGAAGTATTATTTTATGTAACGAAAGAGGCTGTCCAAAGTAGTTATTCAGCTACTTTGGACAGCCTCTTCTTACGATTAGTCAAGTCGTTTTTTATTATGCTTTCTCATATCCATTTTTATTATTAACTTGCCATCTCCAAGAATCTGCACACATTTCTTCGAGTCCACGTTTTGCTTCCCAGCCTAGTTCTCTTTTTGCTTTCGATGCATCTGCATAGCATATTGCCACATCTCCAGGACGACGCTCTGTAATTTTATAAGGCACTGCTCTTCCTGAGACTTTCTCAAAAGCTTTTACCATTTCTAATACACTATAACCCGTTCCTGTTCCAAGGTTATAAACATCAATCCCTTTTGTATGGAGTACCTTTTCAACAGCTTTCACATGGCCATTTGCTAGGTCCACAACATGAATGTAATCACGTATACCTGTGCCATCTTTTGTTGGATAATCATTTCCAAATACATTTAATTCTTTTAATTTCCCAACTGCTACTTGTGTTACATACGGCATTAAGTTGTTCGGAATACCATTTGGATCTTCTCCAATGCGCCCGCTTTCATGAGCACCAAACGGATTGAAGTATCGAAGTAATACTACACTCCATTCTGGATCTGCCACAACGACATCACGTAAAATTTGTTCAATCATTAATTTTGTTTGACCGTATGGGTTTGTTGCACTTAACGGGAAGTCTTCTGTAATTGGTGATGTCTCTGGAATACCGTATACTGTTGCAGATGAGCTAAAAATCATCTTTTTCACATTATGCTTCTGCATCACGTCACATAACACTAATGTGCTTGTAATATTGTTATGATAATACGTAAGTGGAATTTCAACCGATTCCCCCACTGCTTTTAAACCAGCAAAATGGATGACTGCTTCAATCGTATGTTCCTCAAAAATCATATCAAGTGCTTCACGATTTAAAACGTCTTCTTTATAAAATTGAAACGACTTACCTGTTATCTCTTTCACTCGATTGATTGCTTCTTCTGAGCTATTCGAAAGATTATCTACTACGATAATTTCATGTCCACTATTTAACAACTCTACACATGTGTGACTACCAATATATCCTGCTCCACCCGTTACAAGTATTGCCATAAGTATAGTCCTCCATATTTCATTCATTATAAACTTTTAAAATTATACCACATATCTCCTACCAAATGTTTATTCCCCCAAGTCACCATATTACATTTTATACCATATGTTCATTGTACAATGACTACTTAATAGAACAAGTTTCTTCCAGAAAAAACTTTTTTATCATTGTTCGTGCTTAAAGCTGAAAATAATCAATGGTACATTAAGTATAGAAAACAAAATTGAATTTTATCGAGATTTCAGCAGTAAAGAAATCTATATGTCTTTTTTATTAAACTACCACTATGCTAATAATCCATTTGACAATAACGATCAAAAAATTTCGCAATCACATCTCGATCTGATCGGTCTATCATCATGTTAATTCTTCCTTGTAGATAGCCATATAAGAGCCAATTTGAACACTCTCTTAGTTGGTTATATTTATCCTTTTTTGCCTTAAAGCATAATATCGTACGGTCTCTTTTTGTTTTGTAATAATATTTAGATATATCATTGTAATCAATAATATATTCTCTTTGCAGTTGATACGTTTCTTTCACTTCGTAAATCATAACTTTATATCTTGTCCCAAAAACGACAAATCGATTTCCTACATCTGTAAGTGCCAATGGCATAACAAAATAGTCCGCAGAGCATAAAAGAGATCCTAAGTAGTAGCTCCCTGTCGCACTCGCTTGAAACTGTAATTCGATATATTCATCCTCCTCTAGCTCATAATGTGCCTTTCTTTCTATCTCTTGTAAATTTTTCTTTGCAATTTGCTTTTTAATATCTTTTTTCTTCTCTTCCAAATTCCCAATAAAACGCTCTCCTATCTCTTCAAAATGAGCTATTTGTCGTTCATCCCACTGCTCCAAAACAACTTTCTCTAGACCATGTTCATACCTCATAATATCCCTCCATTCCCCTTTTTAGTTTTTCCCTTCCTCTAGACAGTCTTGTATAAACGGCACTCGCATTCATATGCAGTTCTTCAGAAATCTGCTTTATACTCTCATCTGCAATATACCTTCGATAAAAAATGTGATAGTCCACCTTATCGAGCCGTTGAATCGCCTTTAAAATAAATTCTTTTTCTTCCTCTTTCAACAAGACTTGTTCTACATCTTCTTTATCTTTTAAAATGCACCGTTCCATTGTTTGTTCTATATGTTTTCGCTTAAACTTTCTTTTATAATCTAGCGCCTTAAACTTCGCGATTGAAATAATCCAGTTTTTAAATTGTCCCTTTTCAATTTGAAAATGATCTATTTTATACCAAAGAACGAAAAGAACATCGTTATAACATTCCTCAATTTCAACTCTTTCGTGATTTTCTCCTAATATACTTCCTATAACGCCATATATAAGCCTACTATACTGAAGAATAACTTGATCTAATGCTTCTATATTTTGATTTTTCAATTCAGATACTAATTCCTTATCATTCATATCTTCCCCTCCTCTAATTATATATACGAATATAACAAATAATTTCTTACAATATTTTCAATAAAAATTTCTGCAAAAAGCATTCATCATTAAATACGAATATTATTTGTAAAATAAATTATTTAGTTCGATATTAAACCACTTTCTTTGGATTTTCTCCTGAAAAATACAAAGAAATCAACTAAAAAACTTTGACTTCTGTAATAAAATGATGTACATTACCAATTGGGCGAACAATTTTTACAAATGATAATAAAATTATTCGTATTTAGGGGTGTAAACGATGGAAAATGTATTCGACTATGAAGATATTCAATTAATTCCTGCAAAATGTATTGTAAATAGCCGTTCTGAATGTGACACAAGTATCACTTTAGGAAAACATAAATTTAAATTACCTGTCGTGCCTGCAAATATGCAGACAATTATTGATGAGAAAATCGCAATGTACTTAGCGGAAAATAATTATTTCTATATCATGCATCGTTTTCAACCTGAAACACGCATGGCATTCGTCAGAGATATGCAATCACGCGGATTAATTGCTTCTATTAGCGTTGGGGTTAAAGAAGAAGAATATGCGTTTATAGAGCAGTTAGCTGCTGAACAGCTTTCACCTGAGTACATTACAATAGATATTGCACACGGTCATTCAAATGCCGTTATTCAAATGATTCAACATATAAAGAAACATTTACCAGAAAGCTTCGTTATTGCTGGAAACGTTGGAACACCAGAAGCAGTGAGAGAACTCGAACATGCTGGTGCTGACGCTACAAAAGTAGGGATTGGACCTGGTAAAGTTTGTATTACAAAAATTAAAACTGGATTCGGAACTGGCGGATGGCAGTTAGCCGCACTTCGCTGGTGTGCAAAAGCTGCAAGCAAGCCGGTTATTGCTGACGGAGGTATTCGTACACACGGTGATATCGCAAAATCAATTCGATTTGGAGCAACTATGGTTATGATTGGTTCTCTATTTGCTGGTCATGAAGAGTCTCCAGGAGAAACAATTGAAAAGGATGGAAAACTGTATAAAGAATATTTCGGTTCGGCTTCTGAATTCCAAAAAGGTGAGAGAAAGAACGTTGAAGGAAAAAAAATGTTTGTTGAACATAAAGGTTCTTTAAAAGATACTTTAATTGAAATGGAACAAGATCTACAATCTTCTATTTCGTATGCTGGTGGAACAAAATTAGAATCCATTCGTACTGTAGATTATGTTGTTGTAAAAAATTCAATTTTCAATGGAGATAAAGTATATTAAGTCTTATCGATCAGATAGATGAGCAATTACCCGGACGTAATTGCTCATTTTTTATGTATATTTCCCAATCTTTCTATTAACTGAATTTTCAATAAGTGTGCTATGATATAAAGGAAATCTACTAAGGGGGTTGACTTGTCATGGAGAAAGTAATAGAAACGCGACCTATCCGCCGAAAAGTTCCAGCTGAATTAACGTGGGATCTTTCTGATTTATTTGTATCTCAGCAAGCGTGGGAAAATGCATGTAAAGAGCTTGAGGGAGATATAAAAAAAGTTGACGCTTTTCGAACAAAATTACATACTAGCTCAAAGGTGTTATTAGACTGCTTGCTTTTACAAGAACAGCTCTTAATGAAGCTTATAAAACTATGGACATTTGCAAATTTAAATGAGTCTACCGATCGAACAGATTCAGCTATTCAAAAAAACTCATCCATCATCTCTGCTTTAGGTACAAAATTATATACAGCCCTGTCTTTTATTCCATCTGAAATTCTTCAACTACCTGAAGGAACAATTGAAACGTATCTTCAAGAAGAAGCTGAACTAGAACCTTTCCAAAAATCTTTATTCACAATTCTTGAATCAAAAAAGCATAAACTTTCTCCAGAAACAGAAGAAGTTCTTACAGCACTAGATGAAATTCATACTGCCCCTTATAAAATTTATGGAATGACGAAGCTAGCCGACATGGATTTTTCCTCCATTCATGATGAAAAAGGAACAGAGTTACCCGTATCTTTTTCCCTATTTGAAAGTCGTTATGAATTTTCCTCTAGCGCAGAGATTCGTAGGAAAGCATACTCTTCTTTTGTCTCAACATTAAAGCGATATAAAAATACTATCGCTACAACATATGCTACAGAAGTGAAAAAACAAGTGACACTTGCACGTTTACGAAATTATGAATCCGCCACTCATATGCTGCTAGACCCGCAAAAAGTAACAATCGATATGTATAACAATCAAATAGATATTATTTATAAAGAGCTCGCTCCTCATATGCGCCATTTTGCGAACTTGAAGAAGAAGGTTTTAGGGCTAGAACAAATGCTTTTCTGTGATTTAAAGGCTCCTCTTGATCCAGAATTCAATCCATCTATTACTTATGAAGAAGCGGGTACACTCATTCAGGAATCCTTGAAAGTATTAGGGCCTGAGTATAGTGCTATTATGAAAAAAGGCTTTACGGAAAGATGGGTAAACCTTGCTGATAATATTGGTAAATCTACAGGCGCTTTCTGTTCTAGTCCATACGGGTCTCACCCTTATATTCTCATTACATGGCAAGACAACATGCGCAGCTGCTTTACATTAGCTCATGAATTTGGACATGCTGGTCACTTTTATTTCGCCAATCAAACGCAGCGCATTATGAACGCTCGTCCATCCTTATACTTTATTGAAGCCCCTTCTACAATGAATGAAATGCTTTTAGCTAGACATTTATTGACCACAAACAAAGATAAAAGAATGCGTCGCTGGGTTATTTTACAACTGCTAGGAACGTATTATCATAACTTTGTTACTCATTTGCTTGAAGCTGAGTTTCAGCGCAGAGTATATGCTCTAGCAGAAGAGGGACAAGCTTTAAATGCAAGCACTTTAACAGAAGTGAAAACAGCTGTTCTTTCTGAATTTTGGGGAGATACTGTTGTAATTGATGAAGGAGCAGGCTTAACTTGGATGCGTCAACCTCATTATTATATGGGCCTATATTCATACACGTATTCTGCCGGACTAACGGCTTCCACTGCCATATCTCAATTGATCCAAGAAGAAGGGCAACCCGCAGTAAATCGCTGGCTCGAAGTACTGCGCGCTGGTGGAACGATGGAACCGCTTGAATTAATGAAACATGCAGGAGTGGATATGTCAAAACCAGACCCAATTCGCAAGGCTGTTTCTTATATAGGTTCATTAATTGATGAATTAGAACAGTTGTATCACGAGTAATAGAAAAATAAGCCCCTTAAGAATAATCATTCTTAAGGAGCTTATTTTCTACTTCCCAAATCTTTTACGATACCCGCATTTTCGACATAACTCTTCTACCGCAACTCTTCTTGAAAAGCCATCTACAAGATTTTTTGCTCTTTCCCCTTCAATAATATTGGAGAACGAATCCTCATTAATATTTCCAAGATTAATGATTCCTTCACCATCTAAACAACAAGGGATAACAGTTCCGTTTGCTAAAATACCCGCCTGTGTTCGAAGACCGTAGCAAAATCCTTTTCCATCATCTTCTTCCTCATGAAGAGCTGGCCACTGGAATTCATAGTCTTGGTTAATAAAGATGCGATCAGCAAGCTTTATACCGCTCCCAGGTGTAATCTTCTCCTCAATTTTGTATGGCAAATCAAACTCTTTTTCAATTATCTCTAACAGTTCTCTATTTCGCTTTCTCTCAAGATTTGTCTTATTATCTTGCGTCAAGTTCCACAATCTTAATGACACAATTAAATCCGATTCACTTGTTGCTTCTCGAATAAAAGAAAGGATATTCCTTACATACCCTTCCTTATCCTCCGAACCGGGATGTCCATCAAAACTATGGAGCGAAAAATTAATCTGTCTTAAAGCTGGTTTATTTAATAACTTATGTTTTCTCTTATGAATTAAAGTGCCATTCGTTGTAATATTTACTTTAAACCCTTTTTCGTGACTTAGATCTAACAATTTGTCTATTTTAGGATGAAGCAATGGCTCACCTTTTACATGCAAATAAATGTAGTCTGTGTGCGGCTTAATTTGGTCTAACCTCTTTGAAAAATCCTCCACAGACAGAAATTGCTTCTGCCGTTCTGTTGGCGGACAAAAACTACATGCAAGATTACACACACTCGTAATCTCTAAGTAAAACTTCTTAAACTTTTTCAACCTCAATTCCCCACTTCTTTGACTACTTAGAACAATCCATTGTCCTCCCACTATTACAGCATACTTTTTACGAAATGGGAACATGTTGATTTGAGATACGTATTACCATTTTTCCTTTTCTACATACTCCAATTTACACAATAATCGACTGACTATTGTCCCTCTTGATTCTTATCGCCCTTAAAAACAATCCAACGCTAAGAAATAAGCCAGTTGCAACAACTCCACTAACAGGATTTAACCAAAAATCCCCTCGATCTGTAAATGTAATGACACCACTAATTGTGACCAAAACTGTCGGAACAGCGTCCTCAAGCGCATGCATACATACACATGGCCATACGGATTTCGTAAGCCTATATATTTCAACATACATGACCGTCCAGCACACCATGAGCACACATCCGATTAAGAGGGTACTCATCCTTGAAGTGGATTCAAAATAATCATTTGGTAAAAATACGATATAATAAGCACTATGCCATAAAGCCCAAATAAGACCAGAAATAAGATACAGTAGCCAATCATTCATTTTTAGTTCGATTAACTTCGGCGTTAAATAACCACGCCATGCAAACTCTTCAAATATATTTTTAAGAAAATTACTTGCCATAGAAATCATCATAATGGACAAAAGCGAAGATAGCTCAACATGCGATATGTCCGCAGCACCAAAAAAGAGTGCAAATCCAACACTTACGAGAGTAACAAAAGGATAAATAGCGAATGCCGTAACATACCACATCACATTATTTTTCACATTTAATTTCAATCCCATGTCTTTCCAATCACGGCGAATGATTCTAAAAAATGTAGCGGTTAAAAACGGTAACACTAACCAAAGCCCCATACCTAAAGTATTACCTTCCGTTTGATCTGTAAGGACAGAATCAAGCAATACCCCAAGCCATCCACTGATTAAGACAACAATAATAAAAACAATCAAATGAACCTTTACATTCCCTCTCTTTCCTTTCACCATGTTAAATCGTCTCCTTTTTCCATTTGACCTCTTTCACATCAATAGAACATCCCCCCCAGTAACCCTTTCTCTCCCTACATATCCATAAAAAGCTACTATGCATCGGTTCATTATATTTAATACGATTCATTTATATGATGTATTCTTTACAACCTACTCTATAACCTTTCTATCAATAAAAATCCCCTTGACCTCATTATGCCAAGGGGATTCATACATATTTTATCGAAATATTATCTTAAAATGATAATTTCTTTTTCGTATCATAATTAACATTTTTGCTTTTTAAAAAAAGCTATACATCATACATGCAGTATAAACTAGACGTACTCAATTATATGGACGAACAAGGGACGTCTATTAGGGAGACCGCTGCAATCTTTAACATTCCAGCACCTTCTACGCTATTTCAATGGAAAAAGCTATTAGAAACGAAGAGAATAGAGGCGTTACCAGCGGAAAATGAGCGTTTCCGTATGGAGAATGCGTATTTAAAAAAGTTGAATGCCTTAGTTCAAAACAAGGAAAAATTACGAAACAAGATAAAGCACGAGTAGTCTATGAGCTAAGGCATGAGTTTCCAGTAAAGGGACTACTTCAACTTGCGGATATTCCGTGTAGCACATACTATTATCAGGTGAAACAGTTCAATTGTCCTGATCCAAATGCAAAGTTAAAAGAACTGATTCAAGCTATTTACGATGAACACGAGGGGCTTTATGGCTATCGTCGTATTCGTGATGAACTTACGAATCGTGGACACAAAGTAAATCATAAAAAAGTGTATCGTCTTATGAAAGAATTAGGATTAAAATGTCTTGTTCGTATGAAAAAATATTGTTCTTACAAAGGGATAGTTGGAAAAATTGCGCCAAATATTTTAAATCGCAACTTCCAAGCTGAAAAACCAAATGAAAAGTGGGTTACAGATATTACGGAGTTTAAGTTATTTGGGGAGAAGTTATATCTATCACCGATGTTGGATTTATTTAATGATGAGATTATCACGTATACAATTGGTTCAAGACCAACGTATTCATTGGTTTCAACAATGTTAGACCAAGCCTTTGAACATTTAACAGACGAGGATACGCTCCTTATTCATTCTGATCAAGGCTGGGGCTGGCACTATCAAATGAAACAATACCGTCACTCCCTCAATAAACTTGGCATTACACAAAGTATGTCCCGTAAAGGGAACTGTTATGATAACGCAGTGATTGAAAACTTCTTTGGCATCATGAAATCAGAATTTCTGTATCGAAAAGAATTCGAAAGTATCAAACATTTTAAGAAAGAACTAGCAAAGTATATAGAATACTATAATCATAAAAGAATTAAAGCAAAACTAAAGGGCATGAGCCCGGTACAATACCGGGCTCATATCCAAGAAGTTGCCTAATGAAATAACCTGTCTAACTTTTAGGGGTCACTTCACAATCTATATAACTTCTCTGCTCTTATTCCCATTCACTTCTCATATCAGCTTCATACTCTTTTCTCATTTCCATTTCACATTCCTTGATATTATCTAACCATGCATCACAACTATCAATAAAATGGAAAAGTCCTAATAAATATTCATAGAAGTTTGCTACATCAATCTCTTCATCATTAAACTTGTACTCATTGCTGTATGAACATGGATACCTAAATATATCTCCATTCTTATCTAGACCATTTAAAGACCTAATATAACTTTCTGCTAGTTCAAGTATTTCTTCATTTTGATTGTCTTTTTTAGAATAATGAACTAACATCGGTTTAATTGTCTTCCATAAATCTTTATATAACAAATGTGAGTTCCTTTTTCTTCTAATAATACACTTATCAATACTTTGATCCATCCGCATATGAAGTAGTCTTTTTAATCCTATCTCAATGGCATTTCTCATTAAGAAAACTATCGGATAAAATAATGCTTCATCTTTTGATTCTTTAAACTTTCCAAACAAAAATGTTGCAACCTCACTATATCCTGTAACCTGCTTATGAAATCCATCACTCCATGGTGAATCCGATAGATAACAATTATTAATGCCTGAGCTTGCTAATTGTAAAAATTCCGGCTCCTCTTGAAGATTTAATTTGGCTTCTTCAAACCATTCACCATATATCATTTTATTCAAGGTGCTATAACAATATATAAGTCGATTACCCATATGACAAATATCTAATGCCTTATCGCCATATCGTTGCATGAAGTCATCTTTAAACGGGTATCTGAAAAGGTCTGAACTGGAATCTACTACTTCTACACTATCTAAATATGTCTCTAACCATGTTTGTTCGGCTTCATTTAGCTCTTCAACACCATATCTATCTTTATAGGTCTTGTACAACCCCTTTACATTATGTTTTTCTGCAATAAATATAGCCTGTAAGTCACCCTTAGTAGCACCATTAATAGCTAAGCCTGCGTTAATATACTGCCTTGACAGCTTGACATAGTCTTCATCAGTTTTTTTACTCCACTTTATATGTACTTTCATCTCTTCATTCAAGATATTTTTTATATTTTTGTCATTTTCGACCCAAATATATTCCAATTCAAATATTACTCCTTTTCATATCATATTTATTGAAGAACTTTCTAGAGAAATCCTCAACTCCCCTTTGATGGATTTCCTTGCTTTCTATTTATTTCAATAGTAAGTTCTATTTTACTGTTTACCATCATTTATGATACGGTTCCCCACGATTAATTCGAAATGCACGATAGATTTGTTCTAAAAGGACAAGTCTCATTAATTGATGCGGTAATGTCATTTTAGAAAATGATAGAGATTCATTTGAGCGTTTCATTACTTCTGTACTTAAGCCAAGGGATCCACCGATTACAAAGGCGATTTTGCTTTTTCCATATGTAGCGAGGCGGTCTAAGTTCTCTGCAAATTGTTCTGATGATTTTTGCTTTCCTTCAATTGCTAGTGCAATGACATGCGTATCATCTGAAATTTTGTCTAGTATACGCGCGCCTTCTTTTTCTTTTACAATTAACATCTCTGCTTCGCTTAAGTTTTCTGGTGCTTTTTCATCTGGTAATTCAATTACTTCCACTTTTGCATAAGATGATAATCGTTTTAAGTATTCTGCAATACCTTGTTTTAAATATTTTTCTTTTAATTTCCCGATCGAAATAATTGAGATATTCACATGTATTCCCCACCTTACAAACAAGTTATCCACAAATGTTATCCACATATCCACAATCATTACCCACATATTGTGTGGGAATCTGTGTTCGATACAACATATATCGCCTTGTTTTGACAAAATTCACATGTTTTTTCTTCTTTTTCGGAGTTATCCACACTGTTGATAACAGGTGCAACTTCACACTCATCCACAATAATATCCAATGCTAACTCTACATGTTCTAAACAACAAGGTAAATTCATATTTCTCACCTCACTTTTCTACAATAGAAAACAGGAGGCAGTCCTCCTGTTTTTAATATTTCTGACTAGCCAATTTCACTGTTGTTGTTGAGCGCTTTGTACCGCGATAAAAAGTAAGAGTCATTTTATCATTAATTTTCTTATTATATAAAGCTGTACGAAAAGCAATGATATCTTGTATTGGCTTTCCATCTACTGCGACAATCACGTCATGCTCTCTAAGGCCTGCGTCAGCACCTGGCGATGGACTTTTAACGTCTAAAATACAAACACCATTTGTAACGCGTCTTGGCAAGTGTAATGTTTCTTCCCAATAGTAGTTTGGAATTTCATTTAATGACCGAAGTTCAATTCCTATGTATGGCCTTCTTACAGTTCCATACTTTTCAAGCTCATTCATAATAGGTACAGCTCTTGTCACAGGAATCGCTAAACCAATTCCTTCTACTTCTTTTGCAGCGATTTTCATGGAGTTAATTCCAATCAGTTTCCCCGCTGCATTTATAAGCGCCCCGCCACTATTTCCAGGGTTAATAGCCGCATCGGTCTGTAACACTTCCACTTGCCAGTCATAATGTCCATCTTGATCTAAATCTACCGGGACAATTCGTTCGTCTGCAGATATAATTCCTTGTGTTACTGTCCCTGAAAACTGTAATCCAAGTGGGTTTCCAATCGCAATAACTGCTTCCCCGCGACGTACTGTATTCGAATCACCAATTTCGATTACTTTTTTGACAGGCTTCGCATTTATTTCTATAACAGCTAAATCTGTCACAATATCGCTTCCCAATATTTTTCCAGGAACTTTTGTTCCATCACTTAAGCTAATTTCAATTCGATTCGCACCAGAAATGACATGGTGATTTGTGACAATATAAGCATGACCATTTGTTTTTTTATAAATAACCCCTGATCCTGTGCCAGCTTCTGCATCTACTTCGGAAAAATGATCACGCTGAATATTGATTACACCAACGACCGCTTCTGAAGCACGATCAACGGCATCTACAAAACTGGAATGTTGCACCGTTTGTGACGGTTCACTCACTATGTTTCCTTCACTTGCTTCTGCTTGCTGTATATTTTTAGTCTCGGACTTTGAAAACAAAGGAGCTCCAAATGCAAACAATGAAGCTCCTACAACAGTCCCCGCTATGCTAGAAATAACAAGACCTTTGTGCTTCTTTTTCCTTGTACGTTTCATACGATTTTCTTCATCAATAAAGGACATATTTGTTCACCTATCTTCCTGTAAACAGCTATATTCATCTTTATTGTTTACTAAAATGAAGAATTATACGTATTGAATTTTTGTTGGATTCTTTGGATCTGTGTCATGTATTTCAAACGCTTCTCCAACTCCAAATCCTTTTTCTTCTAGTACTTGCGAAACAGCCATACGCGCTAGTTCTTTCATATTATTATCTAAGCTTAAATGCGCTAAATAAATATGCTTTGTTTCATCTGTAATAACATCGGTCATTGCAAGTGCAGCATCTTCATTCGAAACGTGGCCTACATCACTTAAAATACGTCTTTTAATACTCCATGGATAACGGCCCATACGAAGCATTTCAACATCATGATTACTTTCGAATACAAAAGCATTCGCACCTTTAATAACACCCTTCATACGATCGCTTACATAACCTGTATCTGTGATAAGTGCTAATTTTCTACCACCATGATGAAAAACATAAAACATCGGTTCTACCGCATCATGGGAAACCCCAAACGATTCAACTTCAATATCTCCGAATGTTTTTACATCACCAATTGAAAAAACGAATTTCTGATCCGTTGCAATATTTCCAATTAAATGCTCCATAGCGTTCCACGTCTTTTCATTTGCATAAACGGGTAAATTATACTTGCGTGCTAACACTCCAAGTCCTTTAATATGATCACTATGCTCATGTGTTACAAGAATACCTGATATATCTTGAATATTTAATTCAGCTTGCTTAAATAAAGCCTCTGTTGCTTTACCACTCAAGCCTGCATCAACAAGCAATTTTTGCTTGTCAGTTCCGACATACAGCGCATTTCCTGTACTGCCACTCGCAAGTACACTAAAATGCAGACTCATTCCCATTCACTCCATTGTATTTTTCTTTTTCCTCACCTAGCTTAATAACTTGTCCCTCAATGGCATTTACAAAGTGATCTTTTTTTCCTTTTTCCTTTAAATTCCACGTTGGAGTCAATACTTGTTTATTCGATTCAGCTAAAGAAACGAGTGTTGCATAACCAATTTGCGCTTCTTTAATATGCGTATTTGGAGTTAATTCCTGCTTCACAAATAAATTTTCTAAAGCTTTCTGAGCCGGAATAATCTCTTGCTCTTTCGCTTTATCATTCTCACCCATTTCTTTCAAATCCGTTAACATAGTTTGCGTATATGAAATGATTTCATCCTTTTCATTTAAAGTAACGATAATCATCGCATGATCATTGTAAAAAATAGGTTTGTCTTTATATTTTTGAAAGAAATAAATTTTTGAAGCCTCTGATTTTGCAAATTCATATTTTTGACCATCTACTACATAATTCTTTAAAAAATCACTATATTTATCTTTAGCAAGTGTTTTTGAATTTTGTATTGGCTCCTTTAGATCACTTTCAATTTTTTTAGCATCCTCTTGTAATCTAGGTATTTGATTTTTTAAAGAATGAATATCTTCTTCCTTAAAAACTTTATTTTTCGCTATAATAAATGAATCTTTCTTTGGTTCGTTTGGTAAATCACCAACCGTAATATGATCAGCTTTTAGTTGCTGATCTATTTTTGTTTCCGTCATAAGTTCTAATTCATTATTATTTTGCTTTTGAATGAATTGAAACACAAGAAAGAGGTCTAAAACAAAAAAGGTAACAATAAAAATTGTTTTAATCCTATTCCAGTCCAATCAGACTTCCCCCTTTCTCTTCACTCCACTCATACATCATATGGTCTTCCCCATACTCCACGTACCAAATTGGTTTTAACATACCAGTTATTGTTTTAGTACTCATCGGTCCATTCGGATGATTTTCTAGCACAAACTTATAACCAATCCCGATATTTTGAATCAAATTCTTATCGATATCTGGATTATTGACTAATGACTGAATGACGGTATGACCAGGTGGAAGTATAACTTTATCTTCTTGACTACTTCCTGCAAATTTAAATAATGGTCTTTGATAACTAATCAGTTCCTCAGATCCCCAGATTTGTTTTAATGTCGTTAATCCATATTCATTAAATACAGGTAAATCTTCCTCATATAAGCGGAACTTTGTTTCCCCCTTAGGGTCCACATATACAAAACGATAGTTATCTGTTATACCATTATGCCCGCTCAAAAATTCAAAGCTTTTTTGGACAAGAATATTATCATCTACATTATTATCACGAGTTACGGATGAATTTGTATATTCAAGCTTAATACCATTCTGTTTAATCTGCATGGAACGAATTCCATCCGTATATGTTTCATCTGTATTATTATTCGAAATTAGCGTTGCATAACGTGGATCACTAAACAGCGCATTTTTAAATGACTCTATTTCCATATTGCTCGTAATGTACATCCAATTTCTTTTTTCTGTCACTCCATCTGGTAAGAATATGCTTTTTGTATCATTGATTCGATACTCAAAATACGGTCTTGCTAATACGACAAATTTATTTTCTGCATTTACAATATCTCGTACATTTACATCTCTTAATGTCATTCTGTAAATTTGGCGACTATTATACGCAACAAAATTTATATCAATACTTTGATCTCGGCTTCTGGAAGGATCAATAATAATTCGATCAAAACTTTGCTTTTCTAACTTTTTATCTTTAATTGGCAGCACGCTTCTTATTGCTCCAAATGGAATATTGGTAGGGAAGACAATTTCAATTTTTCCTTCCCCATGTACATACGATAAAAACTCACTCTTAGGAATTGTACTTGTGATATTTGCCCAATCTTGTAATTCACCATTTTTCAGGATGTTATATATTATATTTATATTTTCTTGTTTTTCACTTACGAAGTGATGTTTATTATCCTTATGAACGATTACAGAAGAGGGAAGAATGACGTGCGAAACATCCACACTTTCCGGCACTGTAGTCCCCTCAACAAACTTAGTATTCTGCATTGAATGAGAATCAGGCACATATGTCCATAGATTAAAAGTAAGAAACAAACTAATAACTACTAAATTAATTAGCACAATGGTTTTAAAATTTTCCATATTCATTACCAATCGTCCTCTTCTTCTTTCGCCAACGGAAGGGTAAAGTAAATTGTCGTTCCTTTTCCTTCTTCACTTTTTGCCCAAATAGATCCACCATGTGCAATAATCATTTCTTTAGCAATTGCTAAACCTAGACCAGTTCCTCCCATTTGTCTTGAACGCGCCTTATCTACGCGATAAAATCGTTCGAAAATTTTATCGACATTTTCTTTCGGGATTCCCATACCTTGGTCGCTAACGCTAATTTCTAACATATCTCCACGATCGCGTAAACGATATGTTATCGTTCCGCCTTCAGGTGAATATTTTAGGGCATTTGAAATAATATTGTATAGAACTTGGGTAATTTTATCTGTATCCATATCAACAAATCTTGCTTTTTTCGAAAAAGAACGATTGAAAATTACATTTTGTTCCTTAGACATTTCAAATCGATCAATGACGTTATTAAAGAACTCCGTAAAATCTACCCATTCTTTCATTAAACGATATTCTGTACTATCCATTTTAGATAGTTGTAACAATGCGTTTACAAGTCGAATCATTCTTTCAGTCTCTTCTTGTGTGACCGTTAAAAATTGCGGTGCAATATTTGGATCTTTCCACGCTCCATCACCCAGTGCCTCAAGATAGCTACGCATCGTTGTAAGTGGTGTTCGCAACTCATGTGATACATTCGCTACAAACTCACGACGTTCCCGATCAATTCGCTCTTGTTCCGTTACATCATACAATACCGCAATTAAACCATTTGCTTTACCAGTGTCTTTTTGAATAACAGAAAAACTAGCTCGTAAAATGTACGGTTCATTACGTGTACTAAAATCTAATAAAACCGAATCCGGTTCTTCATATAAATGATCTAACGTAAACTCGTCTCGAATCCCTAATATCTCTAAAATCGATTGATCCAATGCTGTTTCACGCGAAACATTTAGCATTTTTTCAGCAGGGTCATTTAATAAAATAATATCCCCTTTTCGATCCGTAGCGATTACACCATCAGTCATATGTGATAAAACCGATGATAGCTTGCGTCTTTCGCTTTCTGTTGAAGAACGGGCTTGTTGTAATTTTTTCGATAGATTATTGAAAGATAATGCTAATTGTCCAATTTCATCATGGCTATGAACTTTTACTTTGCGTGAGTAATTTCCTTTTGCCATTTCAATTACCTGTCTTCTCATATCTGAAATCGGTCTGGTGATTGTTTGAGCTAATAAAATACCTAAGGCGGCAGTCACTAATAATGCGATGACTGTCCCTGTTGCAAAGATTTGGTTAATGTCTTTCATTTGCTTATATACATCTTCCATAGAAGCAACAATTTTTATAACACCAGCTACTTCACCTTCCCCTTGATTTCTTTCAATTGG
Source organism: Bacillus cereus group sp. BfR-BA-01430 (assembly GCF_022663115.1). Classification (NCBI taxonomy): domain Bacteria; kingdom Bacillati; phylum Bacillota; class Bacilli; order Caryophanales; family Bacillaceae; genus Bacillus; species Bacillus cereus group sp. BfR-BA-01430. The sequence continues at coordinate 31,751 of NZ_JAKUEW010000011.1, read as the reverse complement.
AGTAACCATAACTTGAACGCGATGTCCCGTACTTCCATCTTTCTCAATCTTTGATTCCATCTTATTTTGTACAATGACTCGTTGAACAGTTATATCTGTAGACGCTCGGTTCACCTGACTTTTCTTAGCTGGCGAATTATCAGAAGTTGCTAATAGTTTCCTATTCCGATCAAAAACACTTACTTCCTGAATATCACGCTTTCGGTCATTCGCAAACTTCTCAATCGAGTTATTAACGGCTTGTTGGAAAGATATTTCATTTTTATCACGTTCTTTATTAAATTCTTTATTAAACTCTTGCTTTAAGTTATAAGACAACAAATTCGTTTGTTGTGTTAATGAATCTTTAAAACTTTGCACGAGACTCTTTTCTAGCTCACGCACAAAATATAGACCAATAACTTGCATTGCTATTAAAATTAGTAGCATATAGATGAGCACAAACTTTAAATGAATAGATTGAAAAAAACCGACTTTCTTCATATTTTATTCCTGCTCTGGGTCACGCAAGTAATATCCTACTCCGCGTCTTGTAACAATTAGAGTTGGATGACTTGGATTATCTTCAATTTTTTCACGTAAACGACGTACTGTTACGTCTACTGTACGTACATCCCCAAAATAATCATAACCCCATACAGTTTGTAATAGATGCTCACGTGTCATAACTTGTCCTAAATGCTTCGCTAAATAATGTAGTAACTCAAATTCACGATGCGTAAGTTCAATACTCTCTTCTCGCTTCGTTACACTATACGCATTTGGATTAATAACAATTGGTCCAATGACCATTTCTGTATTTTCCTCTTTCTCTGCTGCCCCGCCTTGTTGGTGACGGCGTAAGTTAGCTTTTACACGAGCTAGCAGTTCTCTCGTACTAAATGGTTTTGTAACATAATCATCTGCTCCAAGTTCTAGTCCTAACACTTTATCGATTTCAGAGTCCTTTGCTGTCAACATAATAATTGGCATTTCAGAACTTTTACGAATTTCACGACAAACCTCTAGTCCATCTTTTCCTGGTAACATAATATCTAATAAAACCATATCTGGTTGTTCTTCATTAGCCTTTTCGATTGCTTCATCCCCATCATGGGCCATTACAATTTCAAAGCCCTCTTTTTCTAGATTAAACTTCAAAATATCTGCGATTGGCTTTTCATCATCAACTACTAAGATTTTTTTTCCCATCATCGTGTATTTCCTCCTCATAAAAATATGGTCAATAATCCTTAAACATATAGGTATTTCCTATTTAAAGTTCACCCTTCATTTAAGTATTTTCTCCTCTATTCTCATAGAATCATGTATGATCCACTTTTACACGGAATCCTATACGATCTATAGAAAAACCCCTAGCTTCAACTGCTAGAGGCTCCTTACTCTATTTTAAAATAACTACCCTCATTTGTAAAATTGCACAAAATAAAAAGGATATTAAGTGGGCCCACCTAATATCCTGAGAGTGGCTCGGGACGGAATCGAACCGCCGACACGAGGATTTTCAGTCCTCTGCTCTACCGACTGAGCTACCGAGCCAAAACATATATATAAAACCACTAATGGTGGTATAAACAAAAGTGGCGGTCCCGACCGGGGTCGAACCGGCGATCTCCTGCGTGACAGGCAGGCATGTTAACCACTACACCACGGGACCAAAATATAAACATGACCCGTACGGGATTCGAACCCGTGTTACCGCCGTGAAAGGGCGGTGTCTTAACCACTTGACCAACGGGCCACGAAAATGAAAATGGTGAGCCATGAAGGACTCGAACCTTCGACCCTCTGATTAAAAGTCAGATGCTCTACCAACTGAGCTAATGGCTCATACTCACCAACGTCATATTTTCGTGACGACAAGATTTATCATAGCATAATAATTTTTATTTGTACAATACTTTTTTTAATTTTTTATAAAAATTTAAAAGAATCCGCGTAAACACGGATTCTTTACTAATATAATGTAACTTTATAGGAAAATCAATAATTAAATGCCATATACATTACGAACAATATTTGTTTGGCTACGGTCTGGACCAACAGAGAACATAGCTAATGGAATACCTGTTAGTTGAGATACACGTTCTACATAATGTCTTGCATTTTCAGGAAGTTCTTCTAATGACTTCATCCCTGTAATATCTTCTGTCCAACCTGGAAGTTCTTCGTATACAGGTTCACATTTCGCTAAAATGTTTAAGTTAGCTGGAACTTCATCCAGAATTTCTCCATTATATTTATACGCAACACAAATTTTCACAGTTGGAATACCTGTTAATACGTCGATAGAGTTTAAAGAAAGATCTGTTAAACCACTAACGCGGCGTGCATGTCTTACAACAACACTATCAAACCAACCAACGCGGCGTGGACGGCCTGTTGTTGTACCATATTCACGACCAACTTCGCGAATTTGATGACCAATTTCGTCATGAAGTTCAGTAGGAAATGGACCATCACCAACACGGCTTGTATATGCTTTACATACACCTACAACACGTTTAATTTTAGAAGGACCCACACCAGAACCAATTGTTACACCACCAGCAACTGGGTTAGAAGATGTAACGAATGGGTACGTACCTTGGTCAATATCAAGCATAACGCCTTGTGCACCTTCGAATAGCACACGACGGCCTTCATCTAACGCATCATTTAGTACAACAGATGTATCGCATACATATTGTGCAATTTGTTGACCATACTCATAGTACTCTTCAAAGATTTCATCCACACTAAAACCTTCTGCATCATACATTTTTTCAAATAGACGATTTTTTTCTGCTAAATTACGTTCAAGTTTTTCTTTAAAAGCTTCACGATCTAAAAGATCTGCCATACGGATACCTATGCGAGCTGCTTTATCCATATATGCTGGACCGATACCTTTTTTCGTTGTACCAATTTTATTATCGCCTTTACGCTCTTCTTCTAATTCATCTTGTTTTAAATGATATGGTAAGATAACGTGCGCACGATTACTGATGCGTAAATTATCAGTACTTACACCGCGATCGTGTAAATATTTTAATTCTACAAGTAATGCTTTTGGATCTACTACCATACCGTTACCAATTACACAAATCTTCTCTTTATAAAAAATACCAGATGGAATTAAGTGTAATTTATATTTCACACCATTAAAAACGATTGTATGTCCTGCGTTATTTCCACCTTGATATCTTGCAACTACTTCCGCATGTTCAGAAAGAAAGTCAGTAATTTTACCTTTTCCTTCATCGCCCCATTGTGTTCCTACAACTACTACTGAAGACATTATTCAAGCACCTCCGCGATTTTCAAACGAACTTTTCAAACAATATAATTGTACCAAAATGAAAAGAGAAGTCAATTAAAAAACGAACATTTTTTTAAGTTTTATCATATTCGTTCGTAAGAACTTGTTATTTTTAAAATGAAAGCCCTATCTTTTCTATGTAAAAAAAGAAACACATCTTATTATAAGAAATGTGTTTCTTTTTTATACTTTCCTTAAGCTGGCGGTGCATGTCCATCATCGAACCGCCGCTCTAAGTTTACGAATTTATTAAATTCTTTTACGAATGCAAGCTCCACAGTACCTACTGGACCGTTACGCTGCTTCGCAATAATAATTTCAATCGTATTTTTATTTTCGGTTTCACGATCGTAGTAATCATCACGATATAAAAAGGCCACAATATCGGCATCTTGTTCAATACTTCCTGATTCACGAATATCAGACATCATTGGACGTTTGTCTTGACGAGATTCAACCCCACGGGATAACTGAGATAAGGCAATTACAGGAACTTGTAGTTCACGTGCAATTCCTTTTAATGTACGGGAAATCTCAGATACCTCCTGTTGTCGGTTCTCGCCAGGTTTTCCACTTCCTTGAATGAGCTGTAAGTAGTCAATTAAGATCATGCCAAGGCCTTGTTCTTGTTTCAATCTGCGACATTTTGCTCGAATTTCACTGACGCGAATCCCCGGTGTATCATCAATATATATCCCTGCATTAGAAAGACTTCCCATTGCCATGGTCAATTTCGCCCAATCATCTGAAGTTAATGAACCGGTACGAAGTCTTTGCGCATCAATATTCCCTTCTGCACAAAGCATACGCATAACGAGCTGATCGGCCCCCATCTCCAAACTAAAAATCGCCACATTTTCATCTGTTTTTGTCGCCACGTTTTGAGCAATATTTAATGAAAAAGCGGTTTTCCCTACTGAAGGTCGGGCTGCTACAATGATTAAATCGTTGCGCTGAAACCCAGCTGTCATTCTATCTAATTCAGTAAAACCCGTTGGTATACCTGTGATTTCACCCTTTTGATTATGCAAAAGTTCGATTTTATCGTAAGCTTCTACAAGAACGTCTTTAATATTTTGAAATGCTTTTGCATTTGTTTGATGCGATACCTCTAGTATCTTTTTCTCAGCTTCATTTAAAAGCCCTTCTACATCATCTTCTCTTTCATATCCATCTGATACAATATGAGTTGCAGTTCGAATTAAGCGACGTAAAAGTGCTTTTTCAGCAATAATACGAGCATAATATTCCACATTGGCTGCTGTCGGAACAGCCTCAGCTAATTCCGCTAAATAAGAAACGCCGCCAACTTCCTCTAATAAACTTCGATCTGAAAGCACAGCTGTTACAGTAACTAAATCAACCGGTTCTCCTTTATCAGAGAGCCCAAGCATAATTTCAAAAATCTTTTGATGTGCAGTACGATAAAAAGACTCAGGTAGAAGCAGTTCCGAAGCTGTTGTTAACGCATCTTGTTCAAGAAGAATAGCCCCCAAAACCGCCTGCTCAGCCTCTATATTATGCGGAGGGGTACGATCAGCAAGTACGTCACTCATACGCAATCCTCCTTGCCTAACTTATTTTTATTGTTCGCTAACATGAACTTTTACTGTAGCTGTTACTTGTGGATGCAATTTCACAGTTACATTTGTATAACCTAATGCACGAATTGCATCTTCCATTTCAAATTTGCGCTTATCAAGCTTAATTTTGTGTGTTTTTTGCAGTTCGTCCACAATTTGTTTACTTGTGATGGAACCGAATAAACGACCGCCCTCACCAGATTTCGCCTTTAACTCTACAGTTAATTTTTCTAGTGTTTCTTTTAATTTTTTAGCATTCTCAAGCTCAGCTGCTGCATCTTTTTCTTCTTTACGCTTTTGGGCTTCCAAAGTTTTCATGTTACTGTTGTTTGCTTCAGCAGCTAATCCTTGTTTTAATAAAAAGTTATTCGCGTAACCATCTGGTACGTTTTTGATTTCCCCTTTTTTCCCTTTACCTTTTACATCTTTTAGAAAAATTACCTTCATGATTGTGTGCCTCCCTTTAAATAGTCCTCAATAACCAATTGAAGTTTCTCTTCTGCTTCATCGATTGTTGTATTTTTTATCTGTGTAGCAGCATTTGTTAAATGGCCACCACCACCTAGGTTTTCCATAATGAGTTGGACATTCACTTCACCTAAAGAACGTCCACTAATTCCGATGAAGTTTTCCCCGCGTTTTGCAATAACAAAAGATGCAATGATCCCCGTCATTGTAAGTAATGTATCAGCAGATTGCGCAATCAATACTTGGTCACAATATTCATCACCATCTACCTTGGCAATCGCGATTCCATTTTTATAAATGTACGCATTTTGGATTGTTTTTGCAACTCGTAAATACTGCTGCATATCTTCTTTTAACAATTCTTGTACAAGAACTGTATCTGCCCCATGTGACCGTAAATAAGAGGCAGCATCAAACGTACGAGCACCTGTACGGAATGTAAAACTTTTCGTATCTACAATAATCCCCGCAAGTAATGCCGTCGCTTCTAGCATCGTCATTTTTAAACGTTTCGGCTGGTATTCAAGTAATTCCGTTACGAGCTCAGCTGTAGACGAAGCATATGGTTCCATATAGACAAGTAACGGATCTTCAATAAATTCCTCACCACGTCGATGATGGTCGATTACAACTACATTTTCAATTTTGTGTAGTAGCTTTTCCTCCATCACCATGGAAGGTTTATGCGTATCCACAACAACGAGTAATGAATCATCTGTCGCAAATTCCATAGCCTGCTGAGGCGTAATAAAACGAGACCATAGGTCCTTATTTTGCTTTACTTTATCCATTAAACGTTTTATCCCTTTATCCGAGTCATTCTCATCTAACACGATATACCCTTCACGCTCGTTTAATTGGGCTACTTTCAAAATACCAATAGCGGCACCAATTGCATCCATATCCGGTGCCCTATGCCCCATTATAATCACGTTGCTACTTTCTATTACCAAATCTTTTAACGCATGAGAAATAACTCTTGCTCTTACACGTGTCCGCTTTTCAACAGGATTTGTCTTACCTCCGTAAAACTTCACCTTACCTGTCGCTTGCTTAATCGCTACTTGATCTCCTCCTCGTCCCAATGCAAGGTCTAAACCAGATTGTGCCATTGCTCCAAGCTCAGATAAAGACAAGTCACCTGATCCGACACCAATACTTAATGTAAGCGGAATATTCCTTTTCGATGTTTCTTCACGCACTTGATCTAAAATATCAAATTTCCCTTTCTCCATTTGCATTAAAATACTTTCATTTAATACAACGAAGAACCGCTCTGAAGAAGCTCGTTTTAAATACGCTCCATATTTAAGTGCCCATTCATTTAAGCGCGATGTTACAAGGCTTGTTACATTCGTGCGCAATTGATCATCTAATCCTTGAGTAACTTCATCGTAGTTATCCAAGTAAATAATCGCTAAAACTGTACGCTGATCCTCATACATTTTTTCAATCTCTGTTTGCTCCGTTACATCAAAGAAATAAATTAATTTCTCTTCTTTTCTAACGAACACACGGAACTTACGATTATTTAAAGATACAATATCATCAGAACTTTCCCCTTTTATAAAAAGAAGTAATGTCTCTGATACATCATATAGATGCCAACCCGCCAAAGAATGTTGCCCCATGCAGGAAGATAAATAAGGATTTGCCCAATCAATTCCATACTCCTTATTGTATAGTAAGATACCGATCGGCATTTGATTAAAGGCTTCATTACTTACTTTCTTTACTCTCGTAATCATATCAGTTGTATACTTTTCAAGTTTTTTTTGAAAAGTTAACTCAAAACGTATGACAAAAAAGAGCACAATACAAAAAATAAAAAAAGCCACCATTCCCATTAACCAATGAAAGAAACTAAGAATGGCTATAAGTACAAACATAAAAAAAGCCAACACATAAACAGGATATAAAAACCGCTGTCTTTTATAAAATTCAGGCATGAATCCAACTCCTATAAAGTAAAACTAACATAGATGATCATCACACGTTAGTTGAACAAATTAAACGTCAGCCTAAGCAACGTCCATTACAGATTCCCATAGTATACCACAAATACTACAACGTTCTTTCGCTACCATTTATTTTGACTTCATTCTAGAACGGAATGGAAAACCTAAATCAATTATACCTAAGATTGTTACAAGAGGAAACAATAGAGGGACAAACAGACAGACGACAAATCCAATAATTGGGATTGCTTTTGAATAGCCTTTCATATGCACTAAAAAAGCTATAAACCCGAACCCTTGAAACAAAAGCAATGTTGAAAAAATAAAATATAAGTTAGAAAATGCAATATTAAAATACGAATTTGCATCTACCTTGATAAAAGTAGAACACACAATAAACAAAACATAATACCAAACAATACTTTTTGGTAATTGCATATTTCGAAATTCAGGCCATTTCACAATTGGATACCGCAACTTTCTTAAAATATTTCCAGCTATCAAAACTGTTAGCCACGAATAAATCAATGCCATCATAACAAGTAAGCTTGGTAATAAGTTTCTCAATAATTCCATAAGTTGTTCTAATTCAGCTTTTTGCTCTTGGGAAACCGGTACGCCAGCAGCCTTGATTATTTTTTCACTTTGCTCGATTCCTTCTGTAAACATATCTTGTATTTGTTTCATCAAATCTAATTGTAAAAATTTGATACTTCCAATATAAATGAATAAAAAACAGACTAAATAGGAAAGGGTACCAACCATTAATATTTCTACAGGTTGTCTTTTCTTTTTATACATATAACCTAAAGTAAACCCTACTATGCCACACATAACCGTTTTTACTAGGCTAATTGGCGAACTAACAACAAGCGTAACCAAAAGAGAAACAACAAATAACATGCATGCGCTCGGAAGCGAATATCGAATGATAAATAATATAAAAGGCAACGGCAATGCAAATGTTGCAACGAGACTTAAGATAGGAACGTATAGCGATATAAGAAGTAACACTGCATATATCGCTAATAATGCTGCTCCCTCTGTAATAATCCTTGTACCTTTCATCTATAAACCTCTCCTTCTAAAAAGAAAAGCATAGCAAAATGCACAGTAAAGTTAGACTCTACTGTGCATTTCTTACTTTATTATTCACCAACATATGGTAAAAGTGCCATTTGACGAGCACGTTTAATTGCAACTGTAAGTTTGCGTTGGTATTTTGCGCTTGTTCCTGTTACACGACGAGGTAAAATTTTACCACGCTCAGAAACGAAACGTTTTAATAAATCAACGTCTTTATAATCGATGTGCGTAATGCCGTTAGCTGTGAAGAAACACACTTTACGACGTTTCGCACGTCCACCTTTGCGTCCTGCCATGTCTATTTCCCTCCATTCTTTGTTAAAAATAACCGATCTATACCATTAGAATGGTAAATCGTCGTCCGAAATATCGATCGGTTGACCTACATTTGAAAATGGATCGTCATTCTTCGTAAATCCAGAATTACCAGATTGACCAGATTGACCAAATGGGTTAGAGCCTTGATTTCCGAAACCAGCTCCTGATGGTTGCTGATTGAAAGAACCGCGTTGCTCCCCACCGCTATTACGCGGCTCTAAAAATTGTACGCTCTCTGCTAGAACTTCTGTTACATATACACGTCTGCCATCTTGTCCCTCATAATTACGAGTTTGAAGACGACCATCAACGCCTGCTAAGCTACCCTTTTTCAAATAATTTGCCACGTTTTCTGCTTGTTTACGCCATATTACACAGTTAATAAAGTCAGCTTCACGCTCACCTTGCTGATTTGTAAAAGCACGATTCACCGCTAACGTGAAAGTAGCTACTGCAACACCATTGGGCGTGTAACGTAAGTCAGGGTCCTTAGTTAGACGACCAACGAGGATAACACGATTCATCAATCGAACCACTCTCCCTATATATCTTAATTATTTTTCTTCTTCTTTAACAACGATGTGACGAATGATATCTTCGTTGATCTTAGCTAAACGATCGAATTCTTTCACAGCTTCTGGGTTAGAATTTACGTTTAAGATCATGTAGAAACCGTCACGTAAGTCGTTGATTTCGTAAGCTAAACGACGCTTACCCCACTCTTTCGTGTTAATGATTTCTGCACCATTGTTAGTTAAAACGCTTGCGAAGCGCTCAACTAAAGCTTTTTGAGCTTCTTCCTCCATGTTTGGACGAATGATGTACATGATTTCGTACTTTTTCATTACACTTTCACCTCCTTTTGGTCTAAACGGCCCATAATGGGCAAGGAGCAATTAATTATTATAATAGTAATTACTCACGAGTTTAGATTATATCATAGTAAGTTAGATGAATCAACTAACCAATAAATAAAAAACTTGGTAAACATATGATATATTCACCAAGCTTTTTTCACTATTTTCCTAGGAAATATAAAATTATACATTAAAGCGGAAGTGCATAATGTCTCCGTCTTTTACAATATACTCTTTACCTTCTAAACGTACTTTTCCTGCTTCTTTCGCCGCTGTCATCGAACCATGTTCCATTAAATCAGCATATGAAACTGTTTCAGCGCGAATAAATCCACGTTCGAAATCTGTATGAATCACTCCTGCACATTGCGGTGCTTTCATACCTTTTTTAAATGTCCATGCGCGAACTTCTTGTACACCAGCTGTAAAGTAAGTTGCTAGCCCTAACAAATCATACGCGGCACGAATTAATTGATCTAAACCAGACTCTTCAATGCCTAATTCTTCAAGGAATACCTTTTTCTCTTCTTCATCTAATTCAGCAATTTCTGATTCAATTTTTGCACAAACAACAATTACTTGTGAATTTTCTTTTGCTGCAAATTCTTTTACCATCTGTACATACTGGTTCTCAGAAGGATCCATAATATCATCTTCACTTACGTTTGCTACGTATAGCATTTCTTTCGTTGTAAGTAAATGAAGCCCTTTAACAACCTTCATTTGTTCTTCTGTAAACTCGACCGTACGAGCTGGTTTTCCTGCTTCAAACGCTTCTTTTAAACGAACTAAAATTTCATGCTCAAATACTGCTTCTTTATCTTTTTGTCTTGCTAATTTAGCAACACGTTCAATACGTTTATCAACAGATTCTAAATCCGCTAAAATTAATTCTAAGTTAATCGTTTCAATATCATCAATTGGATCAACTTTTCCTGAAACGTGTGTAATATTTTCATCTTCAAAACAACGTACCACTTGGCAAATTGCATCTACTTGGCGAATATGAGATAAGAACTTGTTTCCTAATCCTTCACCTTTACTTGCACCTTTTACAATACCAGCAATATCAGTAAATTCAAATACAGTTGGAACAGTTTTCTTCGGCTCAACTAGTTCCGTTAGTTTATTTAAACGATCATCTGGCACCTCTACAATCCCTACATTTGGATCAATTGTACAGAATGGGTAGTTTGCAGATTCTGCCCCCGCTTGTGTAATTGCGTTAAATAATGTTGATTTCCCTACGTTAGGTAAGCCAACGATTCCAGCCGTTAATCCCATATTTTTCACTCCTATGTCTCAATCTTCCATCATTATAGATAGTAACGAATAAAATGACAAGTTACCTAAAAGTTCAAAAAAGTAACAGCTACCTTATGTAGCTGTTACCTCACATCTATTCTTCATGTTTCACAAGTACTTTTTTCACCTTACGATTAAATTCTCTTCGAGGAATCATTACGGAATGGTCACATCCCTCGCACTTAATGCGGATGTCCATTCCCATACGAATAATCTTCCAACGATTTTCACCACAAGGATGGGCTTTCTTCATTTCCACAATATCGTACAAGTTATATTGCTTCTGTTCCATTCTCTAAACCCCTCTTCCCATTAATTTGCTGCTCCATTAACCATTTCTTCACGATTATATAAAACCATACGTGGATATGGAATTTCAATACCGTGTAAATCAAGACGATTTTTAATCTCTTTTCGAAGAGCCCTTGCAATAATTGCATGTTTCATTGGTTCTACTTCAGCAATTACACGCAGTACAACTTCAGATGCAGCAAGTGTTTGAACACCTAATAGTTGTGGTGTTGTTACCATATCTTCATATTTTGCAGGCAATTCTTCTAATAATTCTTCAATTACTCGTTCTGCTTGGTCAATATCACTCTCATAAGAAATAGAAACATCAACAAATGCGACACTGTTGCTAACAGAGAAGTTTGTTACTTGCATAATTCCTCCGTTAGGTAAAATATGAATTTCACCTGTCCAACTTTTTATTTTCGTTGTACGTAGTCCAATTTCTAAAACAACACCTTCAAACTGACCAATGCGAACATAATCACCAACTGAAAATTGATCTTCTAATAAAATGAACAATCCTGTAATAACGTCTTTTACTAAACTTTGAGCACCAAAACCGACCGCTAAACCGATTACCCCTGCTCCTGCTAATAAACCTGATGCATTAATGCCAAATATCCCTAAAATAGCAATTAGCATAATAAATATAACAACGTATGCTACAATATTTTCAAGCAGCTTTGCTACCGTCATTGTACGGCGCTCTGAAATTTGAATCGGTGAACGGCTACCCATTCGAAATGCATTTCTGACAATTGCCCTAGCAATTCTAACTACAATTGCACCAAGCACTAAAATAACTAATATTTTGATTGCTCCCATTCCAATATTGGACCAATCAATAGAGTCAAACCATTTCGTTAATAAATCCATCTGTTTTACCTCTCCAATGATAATCTTTTATTCATCCTTTATTGTATCAGAAGTTTCTCTTATTTCTTTAAAAACTTTACTATCTTATTTACATTTTTATCTTTTGATTAAGGTATAAAATGGCACAAAAAAATATATACTAGTACTATTCTTTCCTCTCTTATAAACAATTTACAACATATACACTTATACTTTCCCACATCTTAGCTTCATGTAATATTCTTAATAGAAAAAAGAATGTGTAACATATTAGAAAAATGAATAAAAGGATGGGTGCTTCATGAATATTGGGAGTTTTCGCTTACCTTTTTTTGAAAAAGAATCACAAAATGTTATGCATCATGATGTAGAAGCCTCAGAAATGTTAAGCAATTTCTTACTATCGCACATACCGACCGAATCACCACTTATACTAGTTTGTATAGGAACAGATCGCTCAACTGGTGATGCACTTGGGCCACTAGTTGGTACAAAATTAGAACAAATAAATATTCAAAACTTCCAAGTATTCGGCACACTTGATGAACCTGTACACGCTCTAAATCTCGAGGAAAATATTCGGAATATACAATCTTTAAATCCGAACTCTTTTATTATTGCAGTTGACGCATGTCTTGGCAAGTCACAAAATATCGGTTCCATAACGGTAGGAAAAGGACCTAGCAAACCAGGCGCTGCAATGAACAAAAAACTTCCAGCAGTGGGAGAATTACATATACATGGCATTGTAAATTTAAATGGTTTTATGGAATTTTTTGTGCTTCAAAATACAAGATTAAGCTTAGTGATGAAAATGGCCGATGTAATCGCCCAAAGCATAAAAGAAACAGATCAAAAGTTATCTGTATTAAAAAAGGCAAACCATCTATAAATAATAAGATGGTTTGCTTTTTAATTTCCACCTGAAAGTAGTTCTAAAATTCGATTCAAATCTTCTTTATTAAAAAATTCGATTTCGATTTTCCCTTTTTCTTTTTTTGTTTCTTTAATTCTTACCTCTGTACCAAATTTTTCTCTTAATACCGTTTCACGTTCTATGAAAAAGATATTTCTTTCTTTTTTCTTCTTTGTTTCACGTGAAACTCGTTGATTGATCTCTTGAACAATTTTTTCTAATTGTCGAACATTCAAGCCTTCTTTTTCAATGCGCTTTAATAAAGATTTTAATTGTTCTTCATCCTTAATGGTAAGTAAGGTGCGTCCATGCGCCATTGATAACTTCCCACTTGCAATCATATCTTGCACAAATGAAGGGAGAGTCAGTAGCCTTGTGTAATTTGCGATATACGGTCTACTTTTTCCAAGGCGCTTCGCTAATTGTTCTTGTGTTACATTTAGCTCATTCATTAACATTTGATACGCCATAGCCTCTTCCATTGGATTTAAATCTTCACGCTGTAAATTTTCAAGAAGCGCAAATTCCATCATTTGCTGCTCACTCAATTTACGTACAACAACTGGTACCTTTTCAAGATTTGCTTCCTTTGCAGCCCTATATCTTCTTTCGCCAGCTACAATTTCATACCCTTTAATACTCTTTCGCGCAATTAAAGGTTGTAAAATGCCATGTTCTTTAATAGAGATTGCTAATTCTTGAATCGCTTCTTTATGAAAGGTTTTTCTAGGTTGGTAAGGATTAGGTCTTAGTTCAGTTACTGCAATCTCTTGAATCGTTTCTTCCTCTTTCACATCTAAATCAGGGAAAAATGCATTTATTCCTCTTCCCAGCCCTTTAGCCACCTGCAATCACTTCCTCTGCTAAATCTATATATACTTCAGCCCCTCTTGATTTAGCATCATACTGCATAATCGGTTTGCCATGACTCGGCGCCTCACTCAAACGAACATTACGTGGAATAATAGAACGATATACTTTATCTCTGAAGTATTTTTTCACTTCATCTATAACTTGAATTCCTAGATTTGTGCGCGCATCTAACATCGTTAATAATACGCCTTGAATTGCTAAATTTTTATTTAAATGCTTTTGTACAAGACGAACTGTATTTAATAGTTGGCTCAATCCTTCTAATGCGTAATATTCACATTGAACAGGGATAATGACAGAATCAGCTGCTGTTAACGCATTAATTGTTAACAAGCCTAAAGATGGAGGACAATCAATAATAACGTAATCATATTCAGTACGAACTGGTTGCAATGCCCTCTGCAAACGTACTTCCCGGGAAATGGTTGGCACCAATTCAATCTCAGCTCCTGCTAATTGAATGGTAGCGGGTAGAACATCTAAGTTTTCAGTTGCGGTCTTCTTTATAACCTCTTGAACAGCTGTATCTTCTACAAGAACATTATAAATACATTGATCTAATTCGGACTTTTCAATTCCGACACCAGTTGTTGCGTTCCCTTGAGCATCGATATCGACAAGAAGAACTTTCTTTCCCATTTGTGCCAATCCGGCTCCTAAATTAACGGATGTTGTTGTTTTTCCAACACCGCCTTTTTGGTTAGCAATAGCAATGATTTTCCCCATGATGTCACCTACTTTCAACCTTTCTATCTTATTCTAAAAATAGTTATATTTATTGTACCATGAAATCAAATATTTTCTTTTATGTCCTCTATTAAACTTCAAAATTTATTTTTAAACTCCTTCTTCATTCCAATAAGAAAAAAGATATATCGTTATTTTTCCGTCATGTATGAGGCAAAAATCAAATGAATTGTTTCTATACATGATTCTCTTTTACCTAAAAAGTTGTTTTTTCTTTTGTATCGATATAGTAAAAAAAGCCTCATCAAAAAGATGAGACCTCTATCATATATTGAACCCGCTATTTTCGGGTAGCCTAGTTCGTGAAGACCACGAACCAGCAGGGGATGCAGCCCCACCGATTAAAGTTTCACTTTATTATTTTTTCTTAGGAATTTTAATTGTGATTTGATAATATTCATCGAATTCTTCTTCTTCAGAGTTCACATTCAAACCACTTTTTGCAACCATTTGCAAAGATTGTCTAATCGTGTTCATCGCAATCCTCATATCACGACTTACAGCTTTTTTCTTTGCTTTACGCTTCGGTTTTACTTCCTCAAGTAACTTTGCAATTCGCTCTTCTGTCTGTTTTACATTTAATTGTTTTTCCACAATTTCTTGTAAAACTTTTAACTGTAACTCTTCATTTTTCAAAGGAATAAGTGCACGAGCATGCCGCTCTGTAATACTCTTTTCTAATAATGACCTTTTAATATCTTCAGGTAACTTTAATAACCGTAACTTATTTGCGATGGTTGATTGCCCTTTGCCAAGTCTCTGTGCTAGTGCCTCTTGCGTTAAATTATGTAACTCAATTAGCTTTTGATATGCAACAGCTTCTTCAATTGCTGTTAACTCTTCGCGTTGCAAGTTTTCAATTAAAGCAACTGAAGCTGTTTCCGTATCATTTAAATTTTTTATAATTGCAGGAACCTTTCCCCATCCTAATTTCGTTGCAGCACGAAAACGCCTTTCCCCGGCAATAATTTCATAACAATCTTCTTCATACTGCCTTACAACAATTGGTTGAATAAGCCCATGCGTACGGATTGTTAATGCTAGTTCATCGATGCGTGCATCATCAAACACCGTCCGTGGTTGATAACGGTTTGGAATGATATTTGCTATCGGAATTTCATGTATTTCTTCATGTATCTTTTTATTTATATCTTCATGGCTTTCATTTTGTATTTCGAGTTCGCTCATTTTATCTCCAAAGCCAAATAAACGAGAAAACGTATTTTTCATACATATTCCACCACCTTTGGGCCTATTGAATATTCTACATAAACATATTCCTTATCAAACATTTACGGTTCCATTTATATAATTTAATCTTACGTCTAATAAGATTTATTTTTCAATAGGTAATTTATTGGGTGTACCTGGCTTACGTGGATATTTTTTCGGTGTTTTGCGTTTTTTCTCGATTAATAAAATGTTCCGTTCACTTTCTTCAAATGGCAATTGGAACGTAGATACCTCTTTTAATTGTCCGCCAAGCACCTCTACAGCATATTTACCATTTTCAATTTCTTCATTAGCTGCTGCACCTTTCATGGCAATAAATGTTCCCCCAACCTTTACAAGCGGTAAACATAATTCACTTAATACAGAAAGGCGAGCTACTGCACGCGCCATTACAATATCGTATGATTCACGTACATGTTCTTTTTTACCGAATGTTTCAGCACGATCATGACAAAAAGCAACGTCACTGAGTTCCAGTTTTTGTGCTAAGTGAT
Source organism: Bacillus cereus group sp. BfR-BA-01430 (assembly GCF_022663115.1). Classification (NCBI taxonomy): domain Bacteria; kingdom Bacillati; phylum Bacillota; class Bacilli; order Caryophanales; family Bacillaceae; genus Bacillus; species Bacillus cereus group sp. BfR-BA-01430. The sequence goes on along the minus strand of NZ_JAKUEW010000011.1, from coordinate 15,463 downwards.
TCAAAAAGTTAATCCGCTTTTGCAGTGAATCAACAATTGTTACTTTTAAGTGCGGGAAACAAATTTTTAACGGTATACTCGGAAAGCCTGCACCTGCACCAACATCACAAATAGATAGTGGATTTGAAAAATCGTAGTAAAAAGCAGCAGTAATAGAGTCAAAAAAATGTTTTAAGTACACTTCTTCTTTCTCCGTAATCGCTGTTAAATTCATTTTTTCGTTCCACTCTACTAATGTTTCAAAATACATTTCAAATTGCTCTAATTGTCTAGGAGAAAGGAAAATTCCTCTTTCTCCTAGCATAGACTGAAATTGTTCTATGTTCATCTCGCAATATCTCCTTACTATTTATTGGTTCGATACTCGCGCAATTTTCCCTTGTTCAATGTATACAAGTAAAATGGAAATATCAGCTGGATTTACACCTGAGATACGAGATGCTTGCCCTACAGAAAGTGGACGAACCTCTTTTAATTTTTGTCTTGCTTCTGACGCAATACCAGAAATAGCATCATAATCTATATCAACAGGAATTTTTTTGCTTTCCATTTTCTTCATACGTTCTACTTGTTGTAAAGACTTTTCGATATATCCTTCATATTTAATTTGGATTTCAACTTGCTCTGCAATCTCATCATTGATTTCTAATTCACTTGGTGCAAGTAAGCGAATATGTTCATACGTCATTTCTGGACGTCGTAGTAAATCGCTAGCACGTATACCATCTTTTAGTTCACTTCCACCAACACTACGAATTAATTCTTGTACTTCAGGGCGTGGTTTAATAATAATACCCTCTAAACGAGCCTTTTCTTGTTCAATTTGTTCTTTCTTTTGAGAATAACGCTCATAACGCTCTTCTGGGATTAATCCAATTTCATGACCAATTTCTGTTAAACGAAGATCCGCATTATCATGACGTAATAATAAACGATATTCTGCACGAGAAGTTAACAGACGATATGGTTCATTTGTCCCTTTTGTCACAAGGTCATCAATTAAAACACCAATATAAGCATCTGAACGACCTAAAATGACTTCTTTCTTGCCTAAAGAGCGACATGCAGCGTTAATTCCAGCCATAATACCTTGTCCTGCCGCCTCTTCATAACCAGACGTACCATTAATTTGTCCCGCCGTATATAAGTTTTTAATCTTTTTCGTTTCAAGAGTTGGCCAAAGTTGTGTTGGTACAATTGCATCGTATTCGATCGCATAACCTGTGCGCATCATTTCAACATTCTCTAAACCAGGAATTGTTTTCAACATTTCACGCTGTACATCTTCTGGTAAGCTCGTTGATAATCCTTGAACGTAGACTTCTTGCGTATTGCGTCCTTCTGGCTCTAAGAAAATTTGATGACGCGGTTTATCATTAAATCGTACTACTTTATCCTCGATTGATGGACAATAACGAGGACCTGTTCCCTTAATCATACCAGAATACATAGCAGAACGATGTAAGTTTTTGTCAATTAAACGATGAGTTTCTTCACTTGTATATGTTAACCAGCACGGAATTTGATCCAAAATAAACTTTGTCGTTTCAAATGAGAACGCACGCGGTTTATCATCTCCTGGCTGGATTTCTGTTTTACTGTAATCAATTGTATTACTATTTACACGAGGAGGTGTCCCTGTTTTAAATCTAACAAGTTCAAATCCAAGCTCTTCTAAGTGCTCTGACAATGTAATAGATGGCTGTTGGTTATTTGGACCACTTGAATATTTCAAGTCTCCCATAATAATTTCACCACGTAAAAACGTTCCAGTTGTAATAACAACTGTTTTCGCTGTATATTCCGCACCTGATTGCGTAATTACTCCTTTACACACATCATCTTCAACGATTAAACGTTCAACCATTCCTTGACGTAATGTTAAGTTTGGCGTTTCTTCAATTGTTTTCTTTAATTCATGTTGATATGAAAATTTATCCGCTTGTGCACGAAGGGCGCGTACAGCAGGTCCTTTCCCTGTATTCAACATACGCATTTGAATATGCGTTTTATCAATATTTCGTCCCATTTCGCCGCCTAATGCATCGATTTCACGAACAACAATCCCTTTTGCGGGCCCACCAACAGAAGGGTTACATGGCATGAACGCAACCATATCTAAGTTAATTGTTAACATTAATGTTTTTGATCCCATTCGTGCTGCTGCAAGACCCGCTTCACATCCTGCATGGCCTGCACCGATTACTATGACATCGTAAGAACCGGCATTGTATCCCATTATTTATTCCTCCTACTATCGTCTATCATCTTGAAAGATCTTTATTATTTTCCTAAACAAAATTGGGAGAACAGTTGGTCAATTAAACTTTCGTGAACGGTATCACCCGTAATTTCACCAAGTATTTCCCATGTTCTTGTTAAATCAATTTGAACCATATCAATTGGAACACCGTTCTCAATTGCACCAATTGCATCTTCAATCGTTTTTCTTGCTTGTGTTAGTAAACCGATATGTCTTGCATTAGAAACATACGTCATATCAGCTGATTCAATTGTTCCTTCAAAGAACAGATCAGCAATTGCTTTCTCTAATTCATCTACGCCTTTTTCTTCAATTAAGGATGTTGTGATAACACGTTTCTCACCTGCTAGCTCCGTTACGCGTTCCATCTCAATCCCTTGTGGTAAATCTGTTTTATTTACAATGACAATGAAATCTTTTCCTTGTACAGCACGGAAGAGCTCTTCATCTTCATTCGTTAATGGTTCACTATAATTTACTACTACTAATACTAAATCAGCTTGGCTCATCATCTCTTTTGATCGCTCAACACCAATTTGTTCAACGATATCCTCTGTTTCGCGAATTCCAGCTGTATCAATAAGTCGAAGTGGTACACCACGTACGTTGACATATTCTTCAATAACATCACGAGTTGTTCCTGCTATATCTGTTACAATAGCCTTTTTCTCCTGAACAAGACTATTTAATAATGAAGACTTTCCGACATTCGGTCTTCCAATAATTGCTGTCGCAATTCCTTCTCGCAAAATTTTCCCTTGCTTTGATGTTTCTAAAATCTTTTCAATCTCAGTTTGAACATGAGTTGCCTTTTCAATTAAAATACGATGTGTCATTTCCTCCACGTCATCATATTCTGGGTAATCTATATTTACCTCAACATGAGCTAACGTTTCTAAAATTTCTTGACGAAGGCGACTAATCAATGTGGATAAGCGTCCTTCCATTTGATTAATCGCTACATTCATTGCACGATCTGTTTTTGCGCGGATTAAATCCATTACTGCCTCAGCTTGAGACAAATCAATACGACCATTTAAAAAAGCACGCTTCGTAAACTCACCAGGCTCAGCTAAACGTACTCCTTGTGCTAAAATCAGTTGCAATACTTTATTTACAGAAACAAGACCACCATGGCAGTTCACTTCTACTATATCTTCACGTGTAAATGTCTTAGGAGCACGCATAATAGATACCATAACTTCTTCAATAACTTGATTTGTATCTAAATCCACAATGTGACCATAATGAATTGTATGGGAAGATACTGCTGTTAAATCTTTTCCTTTAAAAATGCGATTGACCTTCTCAATCGCATCCTCTCCACTTACTCGAACAATGGCAATCGCGCCCTCCCCAAGTGCCGTGGAAATCGCAGCAATTGTATCAAATTCCATGTCCTTTCACCTCACTTGCTTATTTCTCTCTATTTCAACATAATTTTTTCCTTCACTAAACTATTAGGATACCATAATGAACCTATCTACAAAAGAATATTAACTCATTTTATTATGTCCTCATGTAAAAAACACTAAACTTATTCACAGTGGATAAGTTTAGTGTTTTCAGTTATCCACAGTCATTTTTTCTTCAGTCAAATCTGCATTTAAATCCTTTATTTTCATACATGAAAACTTGTTAGAACAAACTCATAGAAAAAACCGGTACTCAAATGAGTGACCGGTTATTTGGGAGATATTACAACATGCCGATGCGGATCTTTTCCCTCGGAAGATGTAATAACATTTGGATGATTAGCTAATGCTTGATGGATAATTTTTCTTTCAAAAGAAGGCATTGGTTCTAATACAACATTTTTCTTTGTACTTGCTACTTGTTTTGCTAATCGATAAGAGAGAGATTCTAATGTATCTTTTCGCTTACTACGATAGTTTTCAGCATCAATTGTTATACCAACATATTGCTTCGTACTACGATTCGCAACAAGATTTGTTAAATATTGTAAAGAATTTAGAGTATGACCTCTTTTTCCAATCAAAACACCTACATTTTTTCCAGAAAGAGTAAATTCCACATCTCTTCCCTTTACTTTTTTTGTAATCGCTACATCCGCTCCCATCGCCTGAACGACATTACGTAAATACTCTTCAGCTTCCTGGATTGGATCTTTCTTTACGATAACCTCTACCACAGCAGGTCGATTCCCAATTAAACCTAGAAATCCTCGCTTGCCTTCGTCGATAATATTTATATCTACTTGTTCTTTTGAAACCTTTAATTGCCTTAAAGCATCTTGTACTGCCAGCTCGACGGTTTGTCCTTTAGCAGTAATTATACTCACTTGCTTGATCCTCCTGCCTTACTAGCCTTAATTTCAGGGCCCTTGATCATATACATTTGAGCGATACCAAAGATGTTACCAACTACCCAGTATAAAGATAATGCTGCTGGGAAATTAATTGCAAAGATTAAAATCATAATTGGCATAAGCCATACCATCATCGCCATTTGTGGATTCTGTCCAACAGTACCCGCCATCGCAATCTTTTGCTGAATAAATGTTGTAATTGCAGCAACAATAGGAAGAATATAATAAGGATCTGCATGTCCTAAATCAAACCATAAGAAACTGTGTTGCTTAATTTCAGCTGTCCTCATAATCGCATGGTAAAATGCGAATAAAATTGGCATTTGAATAAAAATTGGTAAACAACCCGCTAATGGATTGACACCATGTTTTTGATACAATTGCATCATTTCTTGTTGCAATTTTTGTTGTGTTGCTTGATCTTTAGAGCTATATTTCTCTTTCAACTTTACCATTTCTGGTTGCAGCGCTTGCATTGCTTTTGTACTCTTCGTTTGTTTAATCATTAATGGTAATAACGCAAAACGAATAATAAGAGTCGTAATAACGATCGCTAAACCATAATTACTACCAAATAAGTTTGCAAAATACGTGATTAACTGAGAAAGCGGGTATACGAAATATTCATTCCAAATCCCTGTACTTTTCGGTGTAATCGGCTGATTTACTTCACTACAACCTGCAGCAATCGCCATCAAAGCGATAACCATGGCAAGTAAGCCTATCTTCTTTTTCACAGCCTGCTCCTCCTTGTTTCGGTATGTATATAGTGTAATTCATTTTCCTTTTCCTACGCTACTTGTTTGTAATTTTAATTCCAGAACGTTTGAAGGCATGAATTAAGCTTTTCTTAAACTCTTCGTATGTCATCTCTGCACAAGGCTTCCTTGCTATTATAACAAAATCCTTTCCAGAATCTATCTCATCTTTTAATTCTGTAATGGATTGACGAATCATACGTTTAATCCGATTGCGAACTACTGCATTCCCGATTTTCTTACTCACAGAAAGACCGATTCGAAAGTATGGTTGTGTTTCCTTATCTAATTGGTAGATAACAAACTGACGATTGGCACTAGACCTTCCTTTTTGAAAAACGGCCTGAAATTCATCATTTTTTTTTATACGATTCTTTTTCTTCATATCAATTGACACTCCTGTATTTCATCAGCGGAAATTCATTATGGCTAGAAAAAAAGACCACTGATCGTTCAGTGGTCTACGCAGATAATACTTTTCTTCCTTTACGACGACGAGCTGCTAGCACTTTACGTCCGTTCGCTGTGCTCATACGGCTGCGGAAACCATGTACTTTGCTGCGCTTACGTTTATTTGGTTGGTAAGTTCTTTTCATTATATGACACCTCCCTGAGGAATATCTGTTAAAGACAGTCTTATAAATTATAGTTAATTAACTAGGAAAATGTCAATGGTTCTCGAAATTTTCATCAAATATTCACTTTAAACCTATTCACACCTTTTTTCACAAGCATCCCATTCTTTTGTGGATAAATATATTTTTTGTTTTTTTGTATCCACAAATTTTTTTTCGACTTTTACACAGTATATCGTGTTGTGGACAAGTTTATTCCACAAGGTATTGATTTTGTGGATAACTTTCTAAAATTCATTGCTATGGCAACTTTTTTTTGATATTATAGTTGTGTTTTCACCTTGAATAACTTTTACACATTTATATTTTATCCACAATTTGTGAATAACTTGTGGACAGTTATACTCACATGTGGGTAAATACTTGTCCACATATGCTATTTTTGTCGAAAACTCTATCTCGTATACAAACAACGTTTTTAGGTTTTAAAATACGTTTCGTATAAATATACATTTAAAATTTAGGGGGGTGTACATTTGTTGCACAACCTTATTCTTTTACCATATTCGTAAAGGAGGGACATCCTTGGAAAATATCGCTGATTTATGGAATAGTGCGTTAAAGGAATTAGAAAAGAAGGTAAGTAAACCAAGTTATGAAACATGGCTCAAATCAACGAAGGCGCATGCTTTAAAAAAGGATACTCTAACCATTATAGCTCCCAATGAATTTGCCCGTGACTGGTTAGAATCTCACTATTCAGAGCTAATTTCAGAAACAATTTATGATATAACAGGAGCAAAGTTGGATATTCGTTTTATTATTCCTCAAAGTCAAACTGAAGAGGAGGTTGACTATCCTCCCGCAAAAGCAAAAAAGATGAGTGATGAATCTAATCATCTGCCACAAAGTATGTTAAATCCAAAATATACTTTTGATACATTTGTTATTGGATCGGGTAATCGTTTTGCTCATGCAGCTTCACTCGCTGTAGCTGAAGCACCAGCGAAAGCATATAATCCCTTATTTATTTACGGGGGCGTCGGACTTGGCAAAACCCACTTAATGCATGCAATTGGACATTATGTGATTGAACATAATCCAAACGCAAAAGTCGTTTATTTATCATCTGAAAAATTTACAAATGAATTTATTAATTCAATTCGTGACAATAAAGCGGTGGACTTTCGAAATAAATACCGAAATGTAGATGTTTTATTAATAGATGATATTCAATTCCTTGCCGGAAAAGAACAAACGCAAGAGGAGTTTTTCCATACATTTAATGCATTGCATGAAGAAAGTAAGCAAATTGTAATCTCAAGCGATCGGCCACCAAAGGAGATTCCAACATTAGAAGATCGTCTTCGTTCACGTTTTGAATGGGGATTAATTACGGATATCACACCACCAGATCTTGAAACAAGGATTGCAATTTTACGTAAAAAAGCAAAAGCAGAAGGCCTCGATATTCCAAATGAGGTTATGATTTATATTGCGAATCAAATCGATTCGAACATCCGAGAACTGGAAGGTGCATTAATCCGCGTTGTTGCTTATTCCTCCTTAATTAATAAGGATATCAATGCCGATCTAGCTGCCGAAGCATTGAAAGATATTATTCCAAACTCAAAGCCGAAAATTATTTCCATTTATGATATTCAAAAGGCAGTTGGGGATGTTTATCAAGTGAAATTAGAAGACTTTAAAGCGAAGAAACGCACAAAATCTGTTGCATTTCCTCGTCAAATTGCAATGTATCTATCACGTGAATTAACAGATTCATCTTTACCAAAGATAGGTGAGGAATTTGGAGGTCGCGACCATACAACAGTTATCCATGCACATGAAAAAATTTCGCGGCTCTTAAAAACAGATACACAACTGCAAAAGCAAATTGAAGAAATTAATGATATTTTAAAGTAGTAGCTGAATAGTGTGAATAACTTTTCCTGTTTTACGCACAGTCTATCCACATGTAGATAGACTGTTTTTACATCTTTGAACGGGGTTATCCACATATCCACAAGCCCTATTACTATTACTACTACTTTTTATCTTTATTAAATAAATAAAATCTTATACTTACCGGAGGTTTTCGCTATGCGTTTTTCAATTCAAAAAGACTACCTTGTAAGAAGTGTACAAGATGTAATGAAAGCTGTTTCCTCTCGTACTACAATTCCGATCCTTACTGGAATTAAAGTTGTAGCTACAGAAGAAGGAGTTACATTAACAGGAAGTGATGCAGATATTTCAATCGAATCATTTATTCCTGTTGAAGAAGATGGAAAAGAAATCGTAGAAGTTAGTCAATCAGGTAGTATTGTTTTACAAGCAAAATATTTTAGTGAGATCGTAAAAAAATTACCAAAAGACATTGTCGAAATTTCTGTCGAAAATCATTTTATGACAAAAATAAAATCTGGAAAATCAGAGTTTAATTTAAATGGATTAGATTCTGCGGAATATCCGTTATTACCACAAATCGAAGAACATCATGTATTTAAAGTGCCAACAGATTTACTAAAACATATGATTCGTCAAACTGTATTTGCAGTATCAAGTTCTGAAACTCGTCCAATCTTGACAGGTGTAAACTGGAAGGTATATAACAGCGAGTTAACTTGTATTGCAACAGATAGTCATAGATTAGCACTTCGTACAGCAAAAATTGAAGGGCATAACATTTCTGATGAATTCCAAGCAAATGTTGTCATTCCAGGTAAGAGTTTAAATGAGCTAAGTAAAATTTTAGATGAGTCTGAAGAAATGGTGGATATTGTTATTACAGAGTATCAAGTATTATTCCGTACAAAACATTTACTATTCTTCTCTCGATTATTGGAAGGGAATTACCCTGATACAACTCGCTTAATTCCTGCTGAAAGTAAGACGGATATCTTTGTAAATACAAAAGAGTTTTTGCAAGCTATTGATCGTGCTTCCTTATTGGCAAGAGATGGGCGTAATAACGTTGTAAAACTATCAACACTTGAACAGCAAATGCTAGAAATTTCTTCAAATTCACCGGAGATTGGGAAAGTAGTAGAAGAAGTTCAATGTGAAAAAATAGATGGTGAAGAATTAAAAATATCATTTAGTGCAAAATATATGATGGATGCATTAAAAGCTTTAGATAGTACTGAAATTAAAATTAGCTTTACTGGTGCGATGAGACCTTTCTTAATTCGTACAGTAAATGATAACTCCATTATCCAACTAATTTTACCGGTTCGTACTTACTAAAAAGAATGAGAGTTGCTAGTTTTTATGTACTAGCGACTCTTTTTTGATTTTGGGTATTACTTTCCTAATGTTAGTTTATTTAGTACAATGAAAGAATGAACACTTTTAGAAAGTGAGCGATTTTATGAAACGTATTAAAATTTCAACAGAGTATATTACACTAGGACAATTTTTAAAACTTGCCGATATAATTGATACAGGTGGAGCTGTAAAATGGTTCTTGCAAGAATATGAAGTGTACGTGAATCAAGAACTTGAAAATAGACGAGGTAGAAAATTATACGCCAATGATATAGTTGAAATTCCGGGAAACGGAACATTTCAAGTTCAAGCATAAAGGGGGAGCCCTTTGTTTATTTCAGAAATACAATTAAAAAATTATCGAAATTATGAAGATTTGAACCTTTCTTTTGAGGATAAAGTCAATGTAATCATTGGTGAAAATGCACAAGGGAAAACAAATTTGATGGAAGCTATCTATGTATTAGCGATGGCAAAATCTCATAGAACTTCAAATGATCGTGAACTCATCCGATGGGATGAAGATTATGGTAAAATAAAAGGTAGATTACAAAAACGAAATAGTTCCTTATCCTTGGAATTGAATATTTCTAAAAAAGGAAAAAAGGCAAAATTAAATGAACTTGAACAACAAAAATTGAGCCAATATATTGGCGAGATGAATGTTGTTATGTTTGCCCCTGAAGATTTAAATCTTGTAAAAGGAAGTCCTCAAGTCAGAAGACGCTTTTTAGATATGGAATTAGGACAAATAGCTCCTGTTTATTTGTATGAATTAAGTCAATATCAAAAAGTGCTCACACAGCGAAACCATTTGCTTAAGGCAATGCAAGGTAAAAATGAGGAAACGATGTTGGATGTATTTACGCTTCAACTTATTGAACATGGTGCGAAAATTCTACAAAAACGTTTTGAATTCTTACATTTACTACAAGAGTGGGCTGCTCCAATCCATCGTGGGATTAGCAGAGGGCTTGAGGAATTGGAAATCGTTTATAAGCCAAGTGTAGATGTATCAGAATCAATGGATTTGTCGAAAATAAAAGAAGTATACTATGAAAGTTTTCAATCTGTGAAACAACGTGAAATTTTCCGTGGTACGACTTTGATTGGTCCTCATCGTGATGATTTACAATTCTTCGTTAATAGTAAAAATGTTCAAGTCTTTGGCTCACAAGGACAGCAACGAACAACTGCACTATCCCTAAAATTAGCTGAAATTGAATTGATTTATGCAGAGGTAAAAGAATACCCAATTCTTTTATTAGATGATGTGTTATCAGAATTAGATGATTACCGTCAATCACATCTTTTAAATACAATTCAAGGAAAAGTGCAAACATTTGTGACAACGACGAGTGTCGACGGAATTGAACACGAAACATTAAAAAAAGCGAAAACAATTCATGTAAAAAGCGGCACGGTAGATTGTGAAATAGACAGAATATAACTTCTGTTTAAATGGAAAAGTAGGTGATCTTTGTGTCAATGGAACAAAAGGAAATGCAAGCAAACTCATATGATGAAAGTCAAATACAGGTACTTGAAGGATTAGAAGCGGTTCGAAAACGCCCAGGTATGTACATTGGATCAACAAGTGGAAAGGGTCTTCATCACCTTGTATGGGAGATTGTAGATAATAGTATTGATGAGGCGTTAGCGGGATATTGTGATGAGATTAATGTAGTCATCGAAGAAGATAATAGTATCCGTGTAACGGATAATGGCCGCGGTATTCCAGTCGGTATACAAGAAAAAATGGGACGCCCTGCAGTAGAAGTTATTATGACTGTACTTCATGCTGGTGGTAAATTTGGCGGTGGCGGTTATAAAGTTTCCGGTGGTCTTCATGGTGTAGGGGCATCTGTAGTAAACGCCCTATCAAGCGAGTTAGAAGTATTTGTACACCGCGAAGGAAAAATCCACTACCAAAAATATGAACGAGGTATTCCGGTTGCAGATTTAAAAGTGATTGGTGAAACAGATCACACAGGAACAGTCACTCGCTTTAAGCCAGACCCAGAAATTTTCAAAGAAACAACCGTGTATGAATTTGATATATTAGCAACTCGTATGCGTGAGTTAGCATTTTTAAATCGTAATATTAAATTAATAATTGAAGATAAACGTGAAAATAAACAGAAGAAAGAATTCCATTATGAAGGTGGGATTAAATCTTATGTTGAACATTTAAATCGTTCGAAGCAGCCAATTCATGAAGAACCAGTATATGTAGAAGGCTCAAAAGATGGGATTCAGGTTGAAGTTTCCCTTCAATATAACGAAGGATATACAAATAATATTTATTCATTTACAAATAATATCCATACGTATGAAGGTGGTACGCATGAGGTAGGATTTAAAACAGCTTTAACGCGTGTAATTAATGACTATGGAAGAAAAAATAATATTTTAAAAGATGCTGACAGTAATTTAACTGGTGAAGATGTTCGTGAAGGTTTAACTGCAATTGTATCCATTAAACATCCGAATCCGCAATTCGAAGGGCAAACGAAGACGAAGCTTGGTAATAGTGAAGCGAGAACGATTACAGAGTCTGTATTTTCAGAGGCATTTGAAAAGTTCCTTCTAGAAAATCCAAATGTTGCACGTAAAATTGTGGAAAAAGGGACAATGGCAGCAAGAGCACGTGTAGCTGCGAAGAAAGCGCGTGAATTAACTCGTAGAAAGAGCGCGTTAGAGGTTTCAAGTTTACCTGGTAAGTTGGCGGATTGCTCTTCTAAAGATCCATCCATCAGTGAAATTTATATCGTAGAGGGGGACTCTGCGGGCGGATCTGCAAAGCAGGGACGCGATCGTCACTTCCAAGCAATCTTACCGCTTAAGGGTAAAATTATTAACGTTGAGAAAGCGCGATTAGACAAAATTTTATCCAATGATGAAGTGCGTACAATTATTACAGCAATTGGTACAAACATTGGCGGCGATTTTGATATATCAAAGGCTCGCTATCATAAAGTTATTATTATGACTGATGCCGATGTCGATGGTGCGCATATTCGTACCCTATTATTAACGTTCTTCTATCGTTATATGCGTCAAATTATTGAACATGGTTATGTATATATTGCACAACCACCATTGTTTAAAGTGCAACAAGGGAAAAAGATTCAGTATGCTTATAACGAAAAAGAACTTGAAAGAATATTGGCCGAGTTGCCAGCGCAACCTAAGCCAGGTATTCAGCGTTACAAAGGTCTTGGTGAGATGAATCCGGCTCAGTTATGGGAAACGACAATGGACCCAGAGGTGCGTTCATTATTGCAAGTTTCTTTACAAGATGCAATTGAAGCGGATGAAACTTTTGAAATTTTAATGGGAGATAAGGTAGAACCGCGTCGTAATTTCATTCAAGAAAATGCAAAATATGTAAAAAACCTTGATATTTAAGATAAATAACGACAGGAATCTCAGTGTTCCTGTCGTCTATATATAAATCAATGTAATTTGTAACGGAAATGTAAGAGGAGGTGCTGGTTGATGTCAGATAATCAACAACAAGCACGAATTCGAGAGGTTAATATTAGTCAGGAAATGCGTACCTCGTTTTTAGATTACGCAATGAGTGTTATCGTATCTCGTGCATTACCAGATGTACGAGATGGATTAAAACCTGTACATCGCAGGGTTTTATATGCAATGAATGATTTAGGTATTACTGCTGATAAAGCATATAAAAAATCAGCACGTATCGTTGGGGAAGTAATCGGTAAGTATCATCCACATGGTGATTCAGCTGTTTATGAAACGATGGTACGTATGGCACAAGATTTTAGTCAGCGTTATATGCTCGTTGATGGACATGGAAACTTTGGTTCTATTGATGGTGACTCTGCAGCAGCGATGCGTTATACAGAAGCAAAAATGTCTAAAATCTCTATGGAACTATTGCGCGATATTACAAAAAATACAATAGACTATCAAGATAACTATGATGGTTCTGAGAGAGAGCCAGTTGTACTACCTGCTCGTTTCCCTAATTTATTAGTAAATGGTGCGACGGGTATTGCTGTTGGTATGGCAACAAATATTCCACCGCATCAACTTGGAGAAGTCATTGATGGGGTCTTAGCTTTAAGCCATAATCCTGAGATTACAATTGCTGAGTTAATGGAATATATTCCAGGGCCAGATTTTCCTACAGCAGGTCTTATTTTAGGAAGAAGTGGAATTCGCAGAGCCTATGAAACGGGTCGCGGTTCTATTACACTACGTGCAAAGGTTGAAATTGAAGAAAAAGCGAATGGAAGACAATCCATTATTGTCACAGAATTACCTTACCAAGTGAATAAGGCTCGCCTTATTGAAAAAATTGCAGAATTAGTTCGCGATAAAAAAATTGAGGGTATTACAGATTTACGTGATGAATCTGATAGAAGAGGTTTACGAATTGTCATGGAAGTTCGTCGTGATGCAAATGCTAACGTACTTCTAAACAATCTATATAAACATACAGCTCTTCAAACAAGTTTTGGTATTAATATGCTTTCACTTGTAGGTGGAGAACCAAAAGTATTAAATTTAAAACAAACGCTATATTATTACTTGGAACATCAAAAAGTAGTTATTCGTAGACGTACAGCTTACGAATTAGAAAAAGCAGAGGCTCGTGCTCATATTTTAGAAGGGTTACGAATTGCCTTAGATCACCTTGATGAAGTAATTACGTTAATACGTAGTTCGAAAACAGCAGATATTGCAAAGCAAGGATTGATGGAGCAATTTGCCTTAAGTGAAAAACAAGCGCAGGCAATATTAGATATGCGTTTGCAACGTTTAACAGGATTAGAACGAGAGAAAATCGAGCAAGAATATCAAGAACTATTGAAATTAATTGCTGAGTTAAAAGCAATCTTAGCCGATGAAGAAAAAGTTCTGGAAATTATTCGTGAAGAATTAACAGAAGTAAAAGAACGATTTAACGATGAGAGAAGAACTGAAATTACAATCGGTGGTATTGAATCCATTGAGGATGAAGATTTAATACCGGAACAAAATATTGCGATTACATTGACTCATAACGGATACATTAAACGATTACCTGCTTCTACATATAAAACGCAGAACCGTGGAGGTCGTGGTGTACAAGGAATGGGCACAAATGATGATGATTTTGTTGAACATTTATTAACGACATCGACACATGATCATATTTTATTCTTTACAAATAAAGGTAAAGTATACCGCACAAAAGGATATGAAATTCCAGAGTATAGCCGTACAGCGAAAGGAATACCGATTATTAATTTGTTAGAAGTAGATAAGGATGAGTGGGTTAACGCTATTATTCCAATTCGTGAATTTGGTGACGATCAATTTTTATTCTTTACAACAAAACAAGGTATCTCTAAGAGAACACCGCTTTCATCATTTTCAAATATTCGTACAAACGGTCTAATAGCCATTTCTCTTCGCGAAGAGGATGAAGTAATTTCTGTACGCTTAACATCTGGTGACAAAGATATTATTGTTGGTACAAGCAATGGTATGTTAATTCGATTTAATGAACAAGATGTGCGCTCTATGGGACGTAATGCAGCCGGCGTAAAAGCTATAACATTAGGTGAGGATGATCGTGTTGTAGGTATGGAAATTGTCGAAGAGAATATGAATGTGTTGATTGTAACGAAGAATGGATATGGAAAGCGTACACCGATTGAGGAGTATCGCATCCAAAGTCGTGGTGGAAAAGGTTTAAAAACATGTAATATTACAGAGAAGAACGGCAAGTTAGTAGCGGTTAAGTCTGTAACAGGTGAGGAAGATATCATGCTGATTACGGCAGCTGGTGTTATTATTCGAATGCCAGTTGAACAAATCTCGCAAATGGGACGTAATACACAGGGGGTACGTTTAATTCGTCTGGAAGATGAGCAAGAAGTAGCGACAGTAGCAAAAGCTCAAAAAGAAGATGATGAAGAAGAAAACGAAGAAGCTTCTGAAGAATAAGAGAGGGGGGAATCATCCCTCTCTTATTTTTTTAGATTAATGCTTGCAAAGGGAAAGAAAAGCCTATATAATAGGCGAAGTCAGCAAATGAAGAAGTAAATATGCTTCAAAAAAAGTGTTGACGAGAAAAATATATTATGTTATATTATAAAAGTCGCTGAAACGCGATGTTGAACTTTGAAAACTAAACGAAACAAACAACGTGAAACGTCAATTTTTATTTATGATGCTAGACAAACTTTATTGGAGAGTTTGATCCTGGCTCAGGATGAACGCTGGCGGCGTGCCTAATACATGC
>NZ_JAKUEW010000010.1:0-159204 GCF_022663115.1 Bacillus cereus group sp. BfR-BA-01430 | reverse complement strand
TGGAAGCGTGGTGACACGTGGAGCTGACGAATACTAATAGATCGAGGACTTAACCAATAAAAAAAGCGGAAACGGCTTGTTCAGAGCCGTAGGGCATTGGAACCCCCGACCGAGAAGCGCTTTTTGCTTCGACCGAGGGTGGTGAAATGACCGGAGGATCTAGCCGTTGGAGCTAGATTACGTTAAGAACTACATGAGTGTTATCTAGTTTTGAGAGAATATAAAAAAACTGTTGACTTTTTAAGTGAATTAGGTATAATAATGATTGTCTCAAATGAATATTGTCTGGTAATGATGGCAGAGAGGTCACACCCGTTCCCATACCGAACACGGAAGTTAAGCTCTCTAGCGCCGATGGTAGTTGGGACCTTGTCCCTGTGAGAGTAGGACGTTGCCAGGCTATATTATTCCGCAGTAGCTCAGTGGTAGAGCTATCGGCTGTTAACCGATCGGTCGTAGGTTCGAGTCCTACCTGCGGAGCCATTTATGGAGAGCTGTCCGAGATGGCCGAAGGAGCACGATTGGAAATCGTGTATACGTCACAAGCGTATCAAGGGTTCGAATCCCTTGCTCTCCGCCATTAGGAACTTTTGGCCCGTTGGTCAAGTGGTTAAGACACCGCCCTTTCACGGCGGTAACACGGGTTCGAATCCCGTACGGGTCACCACTTTTGGAGGATTAGCTCAGCTGGGAGAGCACCTGCCTTACAAGCAGGGGGTCGGCGGTTCGATCCCGTCATCCTCCACCATTTAAATCAAAATAATAATCGTCGCGGGGTGGAGCAGTCTGGTAGCTCGTCGGGCTCATAACCCGAAGGTCGCAGGTTCAAATCCTGTCCCCGCAACCAAGGTCCCGTGGTGTAGTGGTTAACATGCCTGCCTGTCACGCAGGAGATCGCCGGTTCGACCCCGGTCGGGACCGCCATTATATAAAGGCTCGGTAGCTCAGTCGGTAGAGCAGAGGACTGAAAATCCTCGTGTCGGCGGTTCGATTCCGTCCCGAGCCACCATGAAAATAAAATAAGCCGGCTTAGCTCAATTGGTAGAGCAACTGACTTGTAATCAGTAGGTTGGGGGTTCAAGTCCTCTAGCCGGCACCAGTAAGTTTCGGAGGGGTAGCGAAGTGGCTAAACGCGGCGGACTGTAAATCCGCTCCTTCGGGTTCGGCAGTTCGAATCTGCCCCCCTCCACCATTCATATAGGGGCATAGTTTAATGGTAGAACAGAGGTCTCCAAAACCTCCAATGTGGGTTCGATTCCTACTGCCCCTGCCAAATAATATGGCGATTGTGGCGAAGTGGTTAACGCACCGGATTGTGGCTCCGGCATTCGTGGGTTCGATTCCCATCAGTCGCCCCATTTATTTTAAATATTTACAAGTTGATTAAAGTATGATAAGATTTTTAATGTCTTAGCTGAAAATCATTGTAATTAATTTGTTGATTATAACATATAATGTATTAATCATTCGATGGGCTATAGCCAAGCGGTAAGGCAACGGACTTTGACTCCGTCATGCGCTGGTTCGAATCCAGCTAGCCCAGCCATTTTTGCGGAAGTAGTTCAGTGGTAGAATACAACCTTGCCAAGGTTGGGGTCGCGGGTTCGAATCCCGTCTTCCGCTCCAAATTGAATATGGCGGCATAGCCAAGTGGTAAGGCAGAGGTCTGCAAAACCTTTACCACCGGTTCGAATCCGGTTGCCGCCTTTTTTTATATGCCGATGTGGCGGAATTGGCAGACGCGCACGACTCAAAATCGTGTTCCTTCGGGAGTGTCGGTTCGACCCCGACCATCGGTATTGAATAACGTAGAAGAAGACTCTAACATTTTTGTTAGAGTTTTTTGTTATGAGATAAAAGGATAATGTATTCCGCTATTTTAGGGCAGAAAGACCCCCACTTCAAGGTTCAGAGAGAAGCAAGGAAGATAGGTAGGAATAATCAGTAGTGATGAAGAAAACGCTCACTGATTAAAGTTTCACTTTATTTCAGTGAGATAGCTAGTATTGTTTGGGGCCTTGCTTTCTGTAGAAGAAACTACATTTGTCTTACATATCTTCGGAGATAATGTTGCTGCTTATGTAATGAAATCTAGAGATCTTTCTTAAAATAACGATTTACTTTCTTTAATTACATAATAAATGGAAGAAGTGTTACATTCGCAATGAAGAATAAAATTAATGTATAATATATAATGTGAAATAAAAACTATGCGGTTTTTGTTATGTTTATAATGAATGAATTATAAACTTTTTATACTTATTTTGAAAAAGTGTTGAAGAAATATTATATTTCATATTAATATTTCTTATGTAGATTTAAACGTGAAAGAGAGTGGAACAGAATGGGTCGTAAATGGAACAACATTAAAGACAAAAAAGCATCAAAAGATGCTAATACAAGCCGTGTATATGCAAAATTTGGACGTGAAATTTATGTGGCAGCAAAACAGGGTGAGCCAGATCCAGAATCAAACCAAGCGTTAAAAGTTGTATTAGAGCGTGCGAAAACATACAGTGTACCAAAATCAATTATTGATCGTGCAATTGAAAAAGCAAAAGGCGGTTCAGAAGAAAATTATGATGAGCTTCGTTACGAAGGATTTGGTCCAAACGGCTCGATGATAATCGTAGATACACTTACAAATAACGTAAACCGTACTGCAGCAGACGTACGTGCTGCGTTTAATAAAAACGGTGGGAATATGGGTGTAAATGGCTCTGTAGCGTATATGTTTGATGCTACTGCTGTTATTGGACTTGAAGGGAAAACAGCGGATGAGGTACTTGAAATTTTAATGGAAGCAGATGTAGACGCGCGTGATATTTTAGAGGAAGAGGAATCTGTTATTATTTATGCTGAGCCAGATCAATTTCATGCAGTACAAGAAGCGCTTAAGGTTGCTGGCACTACTGAATTTACAGTTGCGGAACTTACAATGCTTGCACAAAATGATGTAGAACTTCCAGAAGAAGCACAAGTACAATTTGAAAAGTTAATTGATGCATTAGAAGATTTAGACGATGTACAACAAGTTTATCATAACGTTGATTTAGGTGAATAATATATGAGAAAAAGGCCTTTTGTTATTTTAGAACAAAAGGCCTTTTTTATATTCAAAAAGAACGGAAAGACTATAAAAGTATAAAAGTATAAAAGTATAAAATATTTTTAAGTTGATTAAAAGAACGTTTGTTCTTTATAATAAGTATGCACTTAGGATATAAAACGGTCAAGAAATACATTTGTATTCCGAAAAAATATATAGTAAATGGTATAATGAACAGATAAACATTTTATTCCATATGAATGTTGTTAAGAGTATGAACGGATGTTATAACTTACAAGATTGTAAGTTAGGTGTAAGAGAAATCGATTGGATCTTTTTTTAGAAGACGATATTCTTAAATTAAGAATAATATATTCTGTATAGAAAAGAGGTGGGCACGATGAAAGAGCGCGTATTATCTAGAGTGAATTATCATCAAAAAATTTCATTCAATCCGATTACAAAGTTTTTATATAAAGCTATTATTTTATTATTATTACTAAGTTGTACTTTATTATTTATCGGAAATGTAATGATTGAACGTAGTGATATTAGCAAGCTACAAGTTCCTACTAAATTAGAGATACCAAGCTCGTTGGCTCACGCATTTATTGCGACTGAGGATAAACGGTTTTATCATCATAATGGATTAGATTATATTGCGATTGTTCGAGCGTCTATTGAAAATATAAAAGCTGGTGGTATTGTACAAGGAGGAAGTACAATTACACAACAGTTATCTAAAAATGCTTTTTTATCTAATGAACGTACATTTTCTCGAAAATGGAAAGAAATTTTTTATACAAAAAAAATTGAGCGTACATTTACGAAAGATGAAATCTTGAAGTTATATGTGAGTAATATTTATTACGGAGAAGGTGCATGGGGAATTGAAAAAGCAGCAAAATTATATTTTGGTAAAAAGGTTAATAAACTAACATTAAGTGAAAGTGCAATGTTAGCTGCTGTTGTAAAGGCACCTGCATATTATTCACCTGTAAAAAATTACGATAAAGCTGTAGAACGAAGAAACGTAGTCTTAAAGTTAATGGAGCGAGAGGGATATATTAATCATAATCAATATGTGCAAGCGTTAAGTGAGAAACTTGTTATTCGTCACGATACAAAAACAGAGCATTCGATGAAAAAGACAGCGCGTAAAAAGATTGTTAGTGAAAGGGAGTCCCAAGAGAGGGGCTTCTTTTTTATGAATAAAATATGAGCAGAAGAGACACAATATTGTCACATTTACTCTATTTTTAGAATTTATGTGAGCGTGTTCATTGCATGACTGATATAAGTATTGATATTATGTGTATTGTGTACAGCAATGTATACAGAATATGAAATTAAAGAGGAATGTATATGAAATCATCGAACAAAATCATGGTTCTTGGTATTGTTTTTTCTATTGCTGTCTTAATTGTTATTGGAACAATTGTGTACAGTATTATAAATGACAAAAAAGAAAAAGGAAATGAGATGTTTGCTTATTCTACTCAACAAACTTTAGGGAAAGAAGATGCTCCTGTGAAAGTTGTAGAATTTGGAGACTTCAAATGTCCAGCTTGTCGAACTTGGGATGCAACGGTATTCCCGCGTCTAAAAGAAGATTATATTAATAAAGGAAAAGTGCAGTTTTATTTTATTAACTTCCCATTTATCGGAAAAGATTCTGAATTAGGTGCTGCAGCTGGTGAGGCAATTTATAAACAAGACCCAGATTCTTTCTGGAAATTCTATGATGAAATGTATCAAAGTCAGAAAAAAGATACTGAGGAATGGATTACAGAAGAACTGCTTCTTAATATAGTGAAGGAAAAACTTCCAAAAGTGAACGCAGAACAGTTTAAGAAGGATTTACACAGTAAAGAAATGAAAGAAAAAGTACGTAAAGATTTTGATCGTGCAGAAAAACTAAAAGTACAAGGTGCACCATCAGTATATGTAAACGGAAATCTTACAAATCCTGATTATGACAGTATGAAAAAGGAAATTGATAAAGAATTGAAAAAGTGATGAGGAGTCTCATCACTTTTTCGACTTTTTTCGATAAAATTCTTGCGCTGCCTTTTATTACGTGCTATACTACTTTACATAAGTTATTGAAACAACTTATATATATTTTTTATTATTTGCGGGTGTAGTTTAGTGGTAAAACAAGAGCCTTCCAAGCTCTGGTCGAGAGTTCGATTCTCTTCACCCGCTCCAGCTATTATTTCGTATTTTTTATAATAACTTGTGATCAACGCAGTGTTTCGTTTCTAAGATAAACGAGGCATTGCGTTTTTTAATGTTTGGAAAAGAATATTTTATGCAAAAATAGAATGAACGAATATGATTATGAAATGAATTGCTAACCAACAGTAGATGATTCAATATATATTCATCGTAGAAGGAGGTAAAGCATGGATTTTGAGA
This sequence comes from Bacillus cereus group sp. BfR-BA-01430, assembly GCF_022663115.1. NCBI lineage: Bacteria > Bacillati > Bacillota > Bacilli > Caryophanales > Bacillaceae > Bacillus > Bacillus cereus group sp. BfR-BA-01430. The sequence goes on along the minus strand of NZ_JAKUEW010000010.1, from coordinate 153,734 downwards.
AATTAAAGCAAGATGTAATAGCGTACAGTAAAACGATTGGAATCGATAAAATAGGGTTTGCAAGTGCTTCTCCTTTTGAGGAATTGAAGCAGCGTTTAATTCAGCAGCAACAATTAAATTATCAATCTGGTTTTGAAGAACCTGATATTGAGAAGAGAACAAATCCACAGCTATTATTACCAGGGGCAAAATCAATTATTGCAATTGCATTAGCCTATCCATCAAAACTAAAAAATGCACCGCTAAGTAAGCGTGGAGAGAGACGTGGTATTTTTTGTCGTGCGTCTTGGGGGCAAGATTATCATCTTGTTTTACGAGATCGTTTGCAAAAGTTAGAGGCGTATTTAATCGAAAAATTACCCGGTATAGAAGTAAAATCAATGGTTGATACAGGAGAATTAAGTGATCGTGCTGTTTCAGAACGTGCTGGTATCGGATGGAGTGGAAAAAACTGCTCGATTATTACTCCAGAATTTGGTTCTTATGTATATTTAGGTGAAATGATCACAAATGTCCCGTTTCCTCCTGATCAGCCTATAGAAGATCAGTGTGGAAGTTGTACAAAATGCATTGATATTTGTCCAACTGGAGCTTTAGTACAAGGAGGACAATTAAATGCAAAGAAATGTATTGCTTTTTTAACACAGACAAAAGGATTCTTGCCAGAAGAATATCGGGATAAGATAGGAAACAGAATATATGGATGCGATACATGTCAGACTGTCTGTCCAAAGAATAAAGGGAAAGACTTCCATAATCATCCCGAAATGGAACCAGATCCAGAATTAGTTAAACCGCTATTAATTCCGTTATTAACAATAAGTAACCGAGAGTTTAAAGAAAAATACGGGATAATGTCTGGATCATGGCGAGGAAAGAAACCGTTGCAGCGAAATGCAATTTTAGCGCTTGCTCATTTTAAAGAAACAGCAGCAGTACCGCATTTAATTGATGTGATGAAAGATGATCCAAGGCCTGTTATACGAGGAACGGCGGCATGGGCTCTTGGGAAAATCGGCGGTGATGGAGTAGGCGTTGCCATTGAACGTGCAATGGAGCGTGAGAAGGATGAAGAAGTTCTTCATGAAATGAAGCGAGGACTTGAATTGCTGGCACAGAAAAAAGAGTAGATAATATTCCCCTGTTTCATATTGTAATATGGGGAGGGGAGAAAATGACTGTAAAATCTTATATTGAAAAACAAATACAACAATCTTTAGCATTTATAGTTGATAAAAGGGAGCATGTAGATGGAATTTCTCCAGATTTATGGAAGGTATTACAGCGTAAACAAAACTTATTTCAAAAACGTGGCGCAAATATTGTAAAAGCAACAGCAGATATTTCTTTTATTCGGCAATTAAATAGTAAAGAGTATCAAGAAGTGGATTATCAAGTACATTTGAAATATTTCATTCTTCATAAAGAATTATTTTATATAGAAGAAGAACAAGTAACGCGGCGTATACGATTAAAAGGAAAGAAAATCGAAGAAGATAATGTCATTGAAGTGAAAGATCATTTTAGCTGTGATGGACCAATAGAACGTGAAAGAACAAAAGAAAAATTCGGGTTCTATCAATACAATCGTCTTGAAGCGGTTAAGTATGCTGAACGTTGGTGGGATAATCGAAATCCAGTATACCGTAATTTTCCTGATAATTGTACAAATTTTGTTTCCCAATGCCTTCATGCAGGGGAAATACCGATGACAGGGTATCCTAACATTCGTAAAGGTTGGTGGCAAAGGGGAAATCACTGGAGCTGGAGCTGGGCAGTTGCTCATTCATTTTATTGGTATTTATCAGGATCGACAACAGGTTTGAGAGCTAAGTCGGTAGAAAAACCAGAAGATCTTATACTTGGGGATATAATTGCTTATGACTTTGAGAATGATGGAAGATGGAATCATACGACGATTGTAGTGGCAAAAGATGCAGATGGAATGCCGCTTGTCAATGCTCACTCAGCTAATAGCCGGCATCGTTACTGGAATTATGAAGATTCTAGTAAGTATACACCGCAAATGAAGTATAAATTTTTTCATATTATTAATGGGTAGAGATTTTTCATTCAAGTGGTATAATACGTAGTAGAGAAAAAATTGAGGTGAATATTCCGTGGGAGTAAATGTTGTTTTATATCAACCAGAAATTCCAGCAAATACAGGAAATATAGCACGTACGTGTGCAGCAACTGGAGCTGGGCTACATTTAATTAGACCGCTTGGATTTTCAACAGATGATAAAATGTTGAAGCGCGCTGGTTTAGATTATTGGGAGCATGTAAAAATTACGTACTATGATTCAATCGAAGAGTTTTATGAAAAAAATCACGATGGTGAATTTTTCTATTTAACAAAGTATGGTGAAAAGGCACATACAGCGTTTGATTATAGTAATCCAGAGAAAAATTATTATTTTGTATTTGGAAGAGAAACAAATGGCTTACCAGCAAATGTCATTCAAGAAAACTTTGACCATTGTTTGCGCATTCCAATGACAGATAAAGTTCGCTCATTAAATTTATCAAATACAGCAGCTATTTTAGTCTATGAAGCTTTTCGTCAACAAAATTATCCAGGTTTAGATGAAAAGATTGTGTACTAAAAGTCGTCACTTGACGACTTTTTTTATAGAAAAAAATATGTATTTATACGTTTTGAAACGAGATGTATCATTTGCGCAAGGTTATTATTTTTTCTGTTCAAGATGTAGAAAAGTGATGTGCGTAGGCACATCACTTTTTGTTTGTTCCTGGCTTATCATTATACCCAGCTGTAAAAATAGCAGTAAGAAATGCAAGTGAAACGCCTAAAATTAATAATAATTTCATGCTACATTCCCCCCTCTCTTTTCGTTTATAAATTCACTCTTTCGTTATGTAGTGTTCTTTGAAGTGAAGAAGGGATTAAATTCAGACGAATAAAGAGATATGTTCCCTAATATCTTTATTATACAGAATTTTCTTAGTATTTTGGGTGGATTTTTTTAGGATGATAAGATATTTCATTTTGATTTAAAGAATGTTTAGGGACATCCTCGCATACCTTTTATAATAATCCGATTGAACAAGGAGATGGGGGAGGAGCTATAATGGATATTCTAAAAAAGATTGAACAGCACCGAGAATCAGAGGAACGTTTAAAGTGGGAAGGTACGTTTGCGGAGTATTTGGATCTTGTAAAAGAAAAACCATGGGTGGCCCAAACAGCACACTCTCGCATTTATAATATGATTAAAGATGCTGGCATTGAAGAGGTAGATGGGAGAAAAAGATATAATTTCTTCAGCAATCAGCTTTTTGGATTAGAGGATGCTTTAGAACGTCTTGTGGAGGAATATTTTCATCCATCAGCAAAACGTCTAGATGTTAGAAAGCGAATCTTATTATTAATGGGACCTGTTAGTGGTGGGAAATCGACATTAGTTACGATGTTAAAAAGAGGATTAGAAACCTATTCACGTACAGAGCGTGGAGCTATTTTTGCTATTAAAGGTTGCCCAATGCATGAAGATCCTCTCCATTTAATCCCGCATCATTTACGAGATGCTTTCTTTGAGGAATATGGCGTAAGGATTGAAGGGAATTTATCACCGTTAAATATGATGAGGTTAGAACAGGAGTATGGTGGAAGGATAGAAGATGTAATGGTTGAGCGCATTTTCTTCTCAGAGGACCGTCGTACAGGAATTGGAACATTTAGTCCATCGGATCCAAAGTCACAAGATATTGCTGATTTAACAGGAAGTCTGGATTTCTCTACAATTGCTGAATATGGTTCAGAATCGGACCCGCGTGCTTATCGCTTTGATGGGGAGTTAAATAAAGCGAACCGAGGAATGATGGAATTTCAAGAGATGTTAAAGTGCGATGAAAAGTTTTTATGGCACTTATTATCTCTCACACAAGAGGGGAATTTCAAGGCAGGCAGATTTGCACTTATTTCAGCAGATGAATTAATTGTAGCTCATACAAACGAAACAGAGTATCGCTCCTTTATCGCAAATAAGAAAAATGAAGCATTGCATTCGAGAATTATTGTTATGCCAGTACCATATAACTTACGGGTAAGCGAAGAGGAACATATTTATGAAAAGATGATTCGCGAAAGCGATGTATCCGATGTGCATATTGCCCCTCATACACTTCGAGTCGCAGCGATGTTTACTATTTTAACTCGATTAAAAGATCCAAAGCGTCCAGATATTGATCTCATTAAAAAGATGCGTTTATATGATGGTGAAATGGTAGAAGGGTATAATTCGATTGATGTGGAAGAATTACAGCGTGAATATCAAGATGAAGGAATGAGCGGTATCGATCCTCGATATGTGATTAATAGAATTTCTTCTACAATTATTCGAAAAGAAGTTCCATCTATTAACGCACTTGATGTATTACGCTCTTTAAAAGACGGATTAGATCAGCATCCATCTATTAGTAATGAAGATAGAGAACGTTATATGAATTTTATTTCATTAGCGCGAAAAGAGTATGATGAGATTGCGAAGAAAGAAGTGCAGAAGGCATTTGTGTATTCGTACGAAGAATCAGCTAAGACACTTATGGATAATTATTTAGATAATGTCGAAGCGTATTGCAATAAATCGAAATTACGTGATCCATTAACGGGCGAAGAAATGAGTCCAGATGAAAAACTAATGCGTTCTATCGAAGAACAAATTGGTATTTCCGAAAACGCTAAAAAAGCATTCCGTGAAGAGATTTTAATTCGTATCTCAGCTTATGCGCGTAAAGGAAAACGCTTTGACTATAATTCACATGAACGTCTTCGTGAAGCAATACAGAAAAAACTGTTTGCGGATCTGAAAGATGTGGTGAAAATTACGACATCAACGAAAACGCCTGATGAAAATCAACTCAAGAAAATTAATGATGTTGTAGCACGCTTAATCGATGAACATGGATACAACTCTTCGTCTGCTAATGAATTGTTACGTTATGTGGGCAGTTTATTGAATCGATAATATGATAATAGAACGCTGTCTCTTTCTAGAATGGAGACGGCGTTTTTATATCGTATGAGAGTACGGTCTTGCAAATAGCGATATAAAGCAAGAGATAGGAACTCCAAATGAAGGAATAAGGCTTGTCCAATATAATAAATTAAGATGCAATTTCATGAATTTATTGTCAATTATTTTTACAATATGCATATGATAGAGTAACCAACCATTCATACAGAAAAAAGCCAACACAATATAATATGTTGCAAAGCACAAAAGTGTGCAACAATGCATTGTGTTTATTTCGTATCTCTTGGCTGTATGTTCACGATTATGGATTGCGTATCAAATTTTTTGTTGGGAATGTTCGGGATAGGATGTAATCATGATTTGAGAAGAAATGTTCATGAGCAGTTTTGCATTGTAATTTGAATTCTACTGTTTTAAGCAGCATGAAGAAAAAACTAATAAGGAGGGGAAGGAATGAGCGAAGAGAATAAACATAATTACACAATTTCACAGGAAAACTGGTCCCTCCATCGCAAAGGATATGACGACCAACAACGCCATCAAGAAAAAGTACAAGAGGCAATTAAAAATAACTTGCCAGATCTTGTAACAGAAGAAAGTATTATAATGTCTAATGGTAGGGATGTTGTCAAAATACCAATTCGTTCTTTAGATGAATATAAAATTAGATATAACTATGATAAAAATAAACATGTTGGGCAAGGAAATGGTGATAGTAAAGTTGGCGATGTCGTTGCACGAGACGGCTCTGGTGGTCAAAAGCAGAAGGGACCAGGAAAAGGGCAAGGCGCAGGAGATGTAGCCGGAGAGGATTATTATGAAGCGGAAGTATCTATTTTAGAATTGGAGCAAGCTTTTTTCAAAGAGTTAGAATTACCTAATTTAAAGAGAAAAGAAATGGATGAAAATCGGCTTGAGCATATTGAATTTAATGATATTAGAAAGACGGGATTATGGGGAAATATTGATAAGAAACGAACAATGATTTCAGCATATAAACGAAATGCAATGAAAGGAAAACCATCGTTCCATCCAATCTATCAAGAAGACTTGAAGTTTCGAACATGGAATGAAGTGTTAAAACCAGAATCAAAAGCAGTTGTATTAGCAATGATGGATACAAGTGGATCGATGGGAATTTGGGAAAAATATATGGCACGAAGCTTTTTCTTTTGGATGACAAGATTTTTACGTACAAAGTATGAAACAGTGGATATTGAATTTATCGCACATCATACAGAAGCGAAAGTAGTAACGGAGGAAGAATTTTTCTCCAAAGGCGAAAGCGGTGGTACAATATGTTCTTCTGTTTATAGAAAAGCACTTGAGCTTATAGATGGAAAGTATTCGCCGGAACGCTATAATATTTATCCATTTCATTTTTCTGATGGGGATAACTTAACATCCGATAATGCTCGTTGCGTCAAGCTTGTGCAGGAATTGATGAAGGTATGTAATATGTTTGGGTATGGGGAAGTGAACCAGTACAATCGTCACAGTACACTGATGTCAGCCTATAAAAATATGAAGGAAGAAAAATTTAGATATTATATTTTAAAGCAAAAAGCAGATGTATTTCATGCGATGAAGAGCTTTTTTAGAGAAGAATCCAGTGAAAGAATGGCATAGTAATAAAATACGCCAAGGTATCTTTTATAGATGCCTTGGCGTATTTTTAATATGTAAAAGTAATTGTTATGAATGAGTAGCCTTCTTTTGCACTATATGGTGTAGCTTTGTAGGAGGCTCTTTGTGCTCCAGCTGGTAGATGGATTTCTGCAAGGGCTTTTTTGATGTCCTGCATAGCATTTTGCACGGATTGTTTATAAAGAACTTCAACTTTTTCAGGTTTTGTTGAGAATTGCTGCCGTAATTTTGCTGTTAGTTCTTCATAGTTGTCAGCAACATATTGTTTTGATTGATACACTAATTTTGTGTCTTTTAATATTTGTTCATAACTCGCTGATTTTTGGCTACCAGCTGAGACTTTATTGATTAATTCATTGTAATAGTTTGTAGTAGCCGTTGGATATTCGTTACGATTCCATTGGTGGTCTTTTGAGAGCTGTTCATCTGTTACATTGAAATATGAATACATAACTCTTCCTTGCTCATCTGGAATAGGATCATCAAATGTTGTATCAAGGTGGTACCACTTATTATCGATTTTTACTAAGTTCCAAGCATGTGGCTCTCCATTGCCAGTACCTGTTACAATATGATTATCTATTCCAGCTTCTTTTAGTAATTGATAGGTTAATAGTGCATAACCTTGGCAAACAGCGGAACGGTTTACTAGTGCTTCATATGCTGTATAAGCATGGTAAGAAGTATCATAGGCAATATGTTTTACAACGTAATCGTGAATAGCTTTTACTCTTTCATGATCATCCATGCCGCTTTGAATAATAGACTGAACAATTGCTTTTGTTTGCTTCATGACATATTCTGTTTGTTCTTTTGATTCACGGTATGTAATGTTTAAAGTAAAACGATAATTACCAGGTGAACCAGAGAGAGAATATGAAGTGCGTGCTAGTGTATAATTCGCATATTCATTTGTATTCATTAGTTCTTTGTACGCATTAAAAAGTATATCCATCACTTCCTGCCTATTACTATTTTGTGTTTTATAAGGAAGTGTAATGTTTACTTCAAAGGCATTGATATGCTTTTGTAATTCATTTTTAAATTCCTCTAGTAATTGCATATCTTTTGGTGGGGTATTAGCTTGTTGTTTCATATTTCCATTGGCTTGTTTGTTATATTCTAAAGCATTGTATAAGAACTGTGCATATTGTTCACGAGTTACAGTTTTGAATGGTTCAAAATTTCCATCGCCTGTACCAGCTGCAATATGATTGGATTGTATAGCACTAATCGCATCTTCTGCCCAAAAGTTTTTCGGAATATCATGAAATGTATGTCTTTGTTTTGTAGAAAGATGAAAGGCACTTTTAATAATTTGTGCCATCTCGGCTCGACTTATAGAATCTTTTGGTCTGAAGGTTCCCCGGTCATCTCCTTTGAAAACCCCTAAATCTGTAAGCGCTAAAATTTCTTCCGGAAACATTGTAGAAGATTGATTAATGTCGCGATAAGGATTTTTCAATTGTGAGCCATCTTTTAAAATATAGTGAGTACTATCATTACTGAAAGTGCCATTCTTTTTATTAGAAAATAGTACGCGGTAAATTAAAGCGGCTACTTGTTCGCGAGTGGCAACATCACCTAAACCAAATTTTCCGTTTCCATAACCTGCAATAATATTTTGACTTGCTAAACTCGTAATAGCAGGGTATGCCCAATGTTTTTGGGGAACATCAGAAAAAGAAGAGGGAACCTCAGCAGCTTTGATCGTATCAGTATGTGTATATAATAGAGCGCTTCCTATTAGTGTGAGTGAAGTAATTGATTTTAATAGTTTTGTGTACATTATGATTTCTCCTGGTCTATCATTTATTTTCTTTACATGTTTTCAATCTATGTTGAAAAGTCTGAAAGAATATAACAAAATATATTATACAATTAAACTTTTCAAAGTGATATATCATATTTATATGAAGGAAATGTTTCTACGTATATGTGTTCTATTTCAAACATCGAAGAAGTAGTTAAGTTCCTCTTTTTGTTTCTTTTTTCACAACAATTCTTTTAAGATTTGTAATGCTATCAAACTTTTGAGCTTCAATTATAAAAAGCACCTCTCAATAAGCGAGAGGTGCTTTACATTACATTACTTTTTTAATAGTATTTGTTGCTTGTTTCGCTTGCATAGCGACTTTTTCTTGTCGCAATGCTTTAAATAATGAAGTGATCATTAAAATGACAACAAATGAGAATGGCAAGGCAGCAATAATGGCTGCAATTTGCAAGGCGCTTAGTCCGCCAGCTTGCAAGAGAATAGCAGCAATGACTGCAATTGTTAATCCCCAAATTAATTTTAAATGGTTCTTTGGTGATAAGCTCCCGTTGCTCGTTTGCATAGAAACAACGAATGTTGCAGAATCAGCCGATGTAACAAAGAACGTTGCGATTAACACGAGACTTATAATCGTTAAGAACGTTGAGAATGGTAAATGAGAAATAACGGCAAACAATCCAATTTCTGTTCCGTTTTTTGCGATTTCATCAGCAATTCCAAGCGATTGGAACATTTCCATATGGATAGCAGTACCGCCAAAAACGGTAAACCAAAATGTACAAATGAGCGTTGGAATTAAAACTACGCCAAAAATGAATTCTCGAATCGTACGTCCGCGGGAAACTCTTGCGATAAATGTCCCAACGAATGGAGACCAAGAGATCCACCAGCCCCAATAGAAAATGGTCCAATTCTCAATCCATGAAGAGGAGTTTTTGCTAAAGGCTCCTAATTCTAATCCCATACTTGGTAGTGATCCGATGTAAGAACCTATTGTAGAGGTAAAATATTTCATAATAAAGACAGTTGGTCCAAGAAATAAAAAGGAAACGAGCAATATACCTGCTAGGGAGAAGTTTAAGTTACTCAAATATTTAATCCCACGATCTAAACCAGTCTGTGCACTCGTTAAGTACAGTATAGTAAAAATGGCAATGAGTATGAGCTGTGTACCAATGGTATTATGGATAGAAGGGAATAAATAGTTTAAGCCTCCTGCAATTTGTTGTGCACCGATTCCTACAGATGGCACAATTCCAAATACGGTTGCTAAAACAGCTAAAATATCAACTGTTTTTCCGATGGGAGAGTTTTTCGATCGATTAAATAAAGGAGTAACTGTAGCACCAATTGTGCTACCTTTTTGCATTCGGAATGTAAAGTATGCGATTGTTAAAGCAACCATTGCATATAGTGACCAAGGGAAGAGTCCCCAGTGGAAAAAAGAATATTTCATAGCAAGTCTTGCACTTTGTTCTGTCCCAGGTTCACCGGTAAGTGGTGAGCCAAAATGCGAAATTGGTTCAGCAATTCCATAAAAGAGAAGACCAACTCCCATTCCTGCTCCAAACAACATAGCAAGCCAAGAGAGGTAACTGTATTTTGGTTTCTCATCATCTTTACCAAGACGGATTGAACCGTATTTTGAAAAAGCTAAATAAGCAGCTAAAATAATCATTGTGGTCATAAGTAGAGAGTAAAACCATCCAAATTTATTGAGGATAAATGAGTTTAATGAAGAAGTAACGCTTTGTAAATCATAGCCTTGTATCCAACTTGCTGGAATTACACCCCATATAATGAATAATGTTGTGAGCAAGATGGAGATATAGAATACACTGTTCTTTCTTTTTATCATAGAATCCCACCTTTTATTTAATAAAGTTAACAATTATATTTATTATAACAATAATAAATATAAATGTCAAAAAATTCGGTTTTTAGTAAATTTATAAGGTAGAGATTTTTTTGATAAATGTTCACAATTTATCAAAAAAGAATATGAAATATTGCATTTTACATTATTTTACTAGTATAATATGTTAGATTTTAGGTAGTTAATATAGGGATATAAAGATGAAAGGAAGTTATTATGAATAAGAAATCAAGAATTACGCAAATGATGCTCGGTATTAGTACAGTAGCTTTATCACTTGGAAGTATTCAAACAGAAGTATCAGCAGAAGAAAAAATACCTTATAATGTTATGCAAATGAAGCCGATTGGAGTTGAAACTCAGACGGATCAAATCGCTCACGTTTCACAGGAAGATAAAACATTATCTTTTGAAGAACGATTAAGAACGGGAGATTTTTCTCAACGTCCAGCTTTTGGAATGAAGCGAACAGAATCTAAACGGTTTCAAGAAAGCTATTCTATGGCTGACTTCAATAAAATGAATAATGAAGAATTGATTGAGACATTGGCAAATATTCGCTGGAATCAAATCACAGATTTATTTCAATTTAATCAAGACACGAAAGCATTTTATCAAAATAAGGAAAGAGTGCAAGTTCTAATTGATGAATTAGGTCGCCGCGGGAGTACATTTACAAAAGATGATGGAAAAGGAATTGAGACATTTGTTGAAGTGTTACGTTCAGCCTTTTATCTTGGTTTCTATCATGAAGAGTTAAGTTATTTAAATGAGCGTAGTTTCCATGATAAATGTTTGCCGGCATTAAAAGCTATTGCGAAAAACCGAAACTTTAAACTTGGGACAGAACAACAAGATACAGTAGTATCTGCATATGGGAAATTAATTAGTAACGCTTCGAGCGATGTTGAAACTGTGCAATATGCAGCAAATATTTTAAAACAGTACAATGATAATCTAGCTACTTATGTAAGCGATTTTATGAAGGGACAAGCTGTATATAGTCTTATTCAAGGCATTGATTATGATATAGATTCTTATGTGTATGCTTCACATAAAGAAGCAAATGAAACAATGTGGTACGGTAAAATGGATGCTTTCGTAAATGAAGTGAGCCGTATTGCGCTTTTACAGCATGTAACAGCAGAAAATAGTTGGTTAATTAATAATGGCATTTATTTTGCAGGCCGTTTAGGGAAATTTCATAGTAACCCAAATAAAGGATTAGCAGTCGTTACACAAGCAATGCATATGTATCCGCATTTAAGTGACGCTTATTTTGTTGCAGTCGAGCAGATTAAAACGAACTATGGTGGAAAAGATTACAATGGAAATAAAATAGATGCAGAGAAAATACGTGAAGAGGGAAAACAACAGTACTTACCAAAAACGTATACATTTGATGATGGATCTATTGTATTTAAAACAGGGGATAAAGTAACAGAGGAAAAAGTGAAGCGATTGTACTGGGCTGCTAAAGAAGTAAAGGCGCAATATCATCGTGTGATTGGAAATGATAAAGCGCTAGAGCCCGGCAATCCTGATGATGTGCTAACAGTTGTTATTTATAATAGTCCAGATGAATATAAGCTTAATAGACAACTATATGGATATGAAACAAATAATGGTGGAATTTATATTGAACAAGACGGAACTTTCTTTACATATGAACGTACGTCAGAACAAAGTATTTATAGTTTAGAAGAGTTATTCCGTCATGAATTTACTCATTATTTACAAGGTAGATATGAGGTTCCCGGTTTATTTGGAGAAGGAGATATGTATCAAAATGAGAGATTAACTTGGTTCCAAGAAGGGAATGCAGAGTTCTTTGCAGGATCTACTCGTATGAACAATGTTATTCCACGTAAAAGTATAATTAGTGGATTATCATCTGATTCTGCAAATCGTTATACAGCAGAACGAACATTATTTGCAAAATATGGTTCATGGGATTTTTATAACTATTCTTTTGCACTACAGTCCTATTTATATAATCATCGTTTTGAAACATTTGATAAAATTCAAGACTTAATTCGAGCGAATGATGTGAAGAATTATGATGCATATCGTGAGGCTTTAAGTAAGGATGCGAATTTAAATGCTGAGTACCAGGCGTATATGCAAAAATTAATTGATAATCAAGAAAGATATAACGTGCCAGAGGTATCAGATGATTATTTAGCAGAGCATGCACCAAAGGCATTAGCAGAAGTGAAGAAAGATATCGAGGATACAGCGAATCTGAAAGGGGCAACGATTAAAAAGCATAAGTCCCAATTTTTTGATACATTTACGGTAGAAGGAACGTATACAGGTAGTGCGACAAAGGGAGAAGCTGAGGACTGGAAAGAGATGAGTAAGCACATCAACCAATCTCTAGAAAAATTGACGCAGAAGGAATGGAGCGGTTATAAAACAGTTACAGCTTACTTTGTGAACTATCGTGTAAATGCAGAAAATCAATTCGAATACGATGTTGTATTTCATGGTATCGCAACAGATAATGGAGAAAATCAAGCGCCGATTGTAAATATAAATGGTCCGTACAATGGATATGTAAATCAAGCCATTCAGTTTAAGAGCGATGGTTCCAAAGATGAAGATGGTAAAATTGTTTCTTATTTATGGGATTTTGGAGATGGTACAACAACTACGGAAGCAAATCCAAAACATGTATATAAGCAAGAAGGAACATATAAGGTAACACTAACAGTAACAGACAATAAAGGAAAAAAAGCGAGAAATGAAACAACAGTTACTGTTAGAAAAGGACAGGAAACAATGGTAGAATCTGAACCAAATAATCGTTTGGAGGAAGCGAATCTTATTACATTCAATACATTGATAAAAGGTAGTCTTGTGAATGAAGATCGTACAGATATTTATACGTTTGATGTCACTTCTCCCCAAAATATAGATATTTCTGTTGTAAATGAACATAGCATCGGGATGACATGGGTTCTTCATCATGAATCAGACATGCAAAATTATGCTGCATATGGCCAAGCTAATGGAAATGATATAAAAGGGAAATTAGAAGCAAAACCAGGAAAGTATTACTTATATGTATATAAATTTGATAACGGAAATGGGACATATACATTATCAGTAAAATAAGTATATTTCCAATGTATATGAAACTTTACTTTTTATGGGAAATGTTATATTATATAAATATACAATATATCGGTTATTTTTTAGGAGGAGCCTGTCACGATAGGCTCCTCCTGTTCTTTTTTGGAAACCTGTCGTACAGGTTTTTCTTTAAAAGGAAAAATGACTGAAAATTAAGAAAAATAATTCTTGAAAGAGGTGAAGCATACATATAAGAAGGAAGTATGAAAGAGAGAGGGGGGACAACAAGCATGTCTTTATTGGGATATCCACTTGAAACAATTTATTTATATGGATTTATTATTGCTACTGTTCTTACTGTGATTTACATCTTTTTTGGGGACATTTTTGAATCCATATTTAGCTTTGGAGGTGGATCTACATCTATTGTCACGTTGCTACTAAGTTTTTTGGCTATGCTTTGTGGTTTTAGTTATATTGGCGAATATGTATTGGCTTTAGATAGTATCGTTATCTTTATTCTTTCGCTCTGTATATCACTGATTGGCGTTTTTATTATGAAAATATTAATTTTAAAGCCCATTGCTGAATCTGAGCAAAATACAGTACAAGGTATGGAGGAATTTATCGGTTGCAGAGGAGAAGTCATTATTACTATTCCAAAGGAAGGATTTGGAGAAGTGTTAATTTCTTCGAAATTTGGGAGCAATGCGATACCAGCTAAAACGATTGGAAAGAACGATATTTTACAAGGTACACAAGTAATGATAGAAGGAGTACAAGATGGCGTGCTACTTGTACGAAATATTGCTCATTCTTTAAAAAAACCAAAGTGGTAAGGAGGAGTTTTCATGATTCCATTAATTATTGGTGGTGTATTACTCGCAATTTTACTTTTACTTATTTTAGTATTTATCACGAAATATCGCACTGTTGGTCCAGATGAAGCTTTAATTGTCACAGGAAACTGGCTTGGCGGTGGTAAAAATGTTGTGACAACGGATGATGGAAAGAAAATTAAAATTATTCGTGGTGGAGGTACTTTTGTTGTACCAATTATGCAGCGTGCAGAACCTCTTAGTTTATTAAACTATAAATTAGAAGTTGGAACGCGTGATACGTATACAAAACAAGGGGTACCAGTTACTGTAAATGGTGTTTCTATTATTAAAGTAGGTTCAACAATTGAAGAAGTATCAACAGCAGCAGAACAATATTTAGGAAAAGAAACAGAAGAGTTAAAAGTTGAGGCAAAAGAAGTATTAGAAGGACATTTACGAGCGATTTTATCCTCGATGACGGTGGAAGATGCATATAGTAATAGAGAACAATTTGCACAGAAAGTACATGAAGTAGCGTCTTCAGATTTGAAGAAAATGGGACTTCGCATCGTTTCTTTTACAATTAAAGAAATTACAGATAAAAATGGCTATTTAGATGCACTTGGTCAACCGCAAATTGCAACTGTTAAACGTGATGCTCAAATTGCAAATGCAGAGCGTGAAAAAGAAGCGCGCATTGAAAAAGCACGTGCTGAAAAAGAAGCGAAAGAAGCTGAATATCAACGCGATGCTCAAATTGCAGAAGCAGAAAAATATAAAGAGTTAAAAGTGCAATCATATAAGAGAGAACAAGAACAGGCTCGTGCGGATGCGGACCTTTCTTATGAATTACAGCAAGCAAAAGCACAACAAAACGTAACAGAAGAACAAATGCGAGTGAAAATTATTGAGCGTGAAAAACAAATTGAATTAGAAGAAAAAGAAATTGCACGTCGTGAGAAACAATATGATGCGGAAGTAAAGAAAAAAGCAGATGCGGATCGTTATGCAGTTGAGCAAGCGGCAGAAGCAGAAAAAGTAAGACAAATGAAAAAAGCGGATGCAGATCAATATAAGATTGAAGCGGAAGCAAAAGCACGGGCTGAAGAAGTGCGTGTAGAAGGGTTAGCAAAAGCAGAAATTGAAAAGGCGCAAGGTGAAGCGAAGGCAGAAGTTGAAAAAGCACAAGGTACTGCAGAAGCAGATGTTATTAGACTAAAAGGTTTAGCAGAAGCAGATGCAAAACAAAAAATTGCCGAAGCATTTGAATTATATGGGCAAGCAGCAATTATGGATATGGTTCTGAAAATGCTTCCAAGCTATGCGAAAGAAATTGCGAGCCCACTTAGCAATATTGATAAAATTACAGTTGTCGATACAGGCGGTGGTGGAAAAAACAGCGGTGCCGGAAAAGTTGCAGGGTATGCAACAGATTTAATGGCAACGATGCAAGAAACATTGAAAGCGTCTTCTGGTATTGACTTAAAAGAACTATTAGAAAGTTTCGCAGGAAAAGATGTAGTGGGGAAGGTAGGAAAGGAACAGCCACCTGTACAAGTGGTAGAAGAACAAAAGAAGGATAAGTAACAATAATACAAAAAGAGCTTCTGAGTCACGTATCAGAAGCTCTTTTTGTATTGCTGAAAATTATAAAAAAAAAGACAATCTTATATATTGTTTTCGTTATTTGTTTTATATAGAATTAAAAATATGCGTAAGACTTCATTATATCATAATTTTTAAAAATGGATAATATTACTAAATGTTTATTAACAAAACATAAAGGAGACAGAGAAATGGAACAAGGAACAAAGAAATTGAGAGGAATAGGTTTAAAAACGAAATTACTTGTATCATATATTATCATTCTAGTCCTTCCAAGTATTGTAATTGGTTGGACGTCTTATCTACAAGCGAAAACAAATTTTAATGATACAATTTTGGAAACAGCAAAAGATAACATAAAAATTTTAGATAATGTCATTAATAAAGAACTAGATAAGAAGCAAGTAGATGCTAAATATTTTACAAAATTATTTACAGAAGCGAGTTATCAAGGAGATCAAGTTCAAAATATACAAAATAAATTAGAAGAATATAATCAGCTACATCCAGAATTAGAGGCCATTTATACTGGCTCTAAAAATGGGCAGTTTATTCAATCACCGGTTACTGAAATGCCAGAAGGATATAATCCTACAGAAAGAGATTGGTATAAAGAGGCGGTAAAAAAAAGCGGAGAGGTAATTGTAACAGCTCCATATAAATCCAAAACGACAGGAAACATAGTGATTACATTAGCAAAACAAAATGAAGATAAAAGTGGTGTTCTTGGTATCGATTTAATTATTAATGATATTGTAAATACTTCAAAAATAGTTAATATTGGTAAGCAAGGTTATGTAGCAATTTTTGATCAAGATACACGTGTAGTGGCACATCCAACGAAAAAGCCGGGTGAAAAACTAGAAGACTCAGCAATACAAGAGCTGTATCAAAAAGAAAAAGGAAATTTCAAATTTGTCCAAGACGGTGAAGAACGAAATGTAATTTTTGAAACAAATAAGAAAACAGGATGGAAAATAGTAGGTATTATGCCTTCGACAGAAATCATTCAAGCAGCTGCACCAATTTTTTCTAAAACATTAACTGTAATAGGTATTTCTTTATTAATTGGTGGAGTTTTAATTTATTTCATTATTGTATCTATTATTAAACCGTTAAAACAACTCGTTATGTCATCGAAAAAAATTAGTGAAGGTGACTTAACAGAAAAAGTGAATGTTCATTCAAATGATGAAATTGGACAACTAGGGATTAGTTTTAATGAAATGGGAGCAGCTCTACGTGATTTAATTTCCAAAATTAATCTATCAGCAGGGCATGTAGCAGCCTCGTCAGAAGAATTAACAGCTAGTGTGAAGCAAGCAAGTGAAGCGACAGAGCAAATTACAAAAGCGATGGAGCAAGTATCAAGCGGTGCGGAAATACAAAATCGAGAAGTTGAAGATGGTGCAACGTTGCTGGAAGAAGTTACAGAAGGAATTCAACGTGTTGCGGATAGTTCTTCACTTGTATCAAATGCATCTGCATATACAAAACAAAAAGCTGAAAATGGTGGGAAGTTAGTCGAAAAGACTGTTCAACAAATGAAATTAATTCATGAGTCTGTTTCGCAATCAGATAAAGTGATTGCACTACTGGAAGATAAATCAAAACAGATTGGAGAAATCCTTGAAGTCATTCAAAATATTGCAGAGCAGACAAATTTATTAGCATTAAATGCGGCGATTGAGGCGGCACGAGCAGGTGAGCATGGCAGAGGTTTCGCAATTGTAGCAGATGAAGTTCGAAAATTAGCTGAGCAATCAGGACAATCGTCAACAGAAATTGGAAAACTAGTTGTAGAAATTCAATCGGATATAAAACAAACTGTAGGTTCGATGAATCAAGTAGGAACAGAAGTAGAATCAGGGCTTGTTGTTGCGAATGAAACAAAACAAAGCTTTGCGGAAATATTAAAATCTACAAATGATACTGTTTCACAAATTCATAATATGGTAGAAATCGCAAAACGTATGACGACGGATGCGAAACAAGTAAGCTCATCTATGAATGAAATTGCAGCAACAGTTGAAGAAAATGCAGCAAGTGTACAAAATATCGCTGGTTCTTCTGAAGAGCAATTAGCTTCAATGGAAGAAATTAATTCAGCAGCAGTACATTTATCACAAATGGCTGAAGAGTTGCAAGAGATGATAGGGAAATTTAGATTATAAGAGGTAAAAGCGGAGTGGGAAGGTCTACTCCGCTTTTACTTTGTTCACAAGTTTTATTTAGAATATTTAAAAATATAATCTGTTCAAGACAAGGATGATAGAATAGATGAGAAAATAGAGACGTGTGAAGTAGGGAGTAGGTTTTGAATGAAAGTAATAATTGAAGAAATTTATAGCTCGTGTATCGGAGTGGTAGAAGAGATTTTTGTTGATGAGTCATCCTATGTTTATGAATGGGAAAAGTTAATGATGATTCGCAAGAATGATGGGACATTAGAAAAAGTTGCAGTGGGTATTAGCGGAAATATAAGAGCAGTACATATAGAAGTTGGTCAAAAGGTGAATACGGACACACTACTAATAACATTAGAAGATGACTTAATCATTACAGGTTGTGAATAGAAAGGTGCGTAGAAGTTACTACACACCTTTTTTTATTAGAGGTTTATTCGAAACATATTCATTGTAAACTTTACAACATTTCATTAGAAGAAATGGAATGTCTATATTTCACTTTTAATACGATACAATAAGGCGTAAAATGAAGAATTTATAACTGTTTTCGTTCCAATTATCTTCAAAAAGATAAGGAGGGAATAGCAATGGGAAAAGAATTGTTGGTGACAATCGAAAGTGTCACTACTCTTCAAGGCACTTTAACAATTCCTACCTATTACGCGGCAACATATCCAGCAATTATAATAATTGGTGATACTGGAAAAATGGATCGTAATGGAAATGTTGGATGTTTACAAGTAAACGTATATAAAGAATTAGCTCATTATTGGACAGCATTAGGGTTTGCGGTGTTGCGTTATGATAAGCGTGGAGTTTGTAAAAGTAAAGGGAATTATAGAAAAGTAGGAATACAAGATTTAATTGATGATGCTACTTTGTGGGTTCGGTTTTTAAAAGATCATCCGCTCATAGATCCAAAACGAATCATTATCGCAGGGCATGGTGAAGGAGCGCTATTAGCACCAGCAGTTTATAGTAAGGAGTCTGTTGCTGGCTTAATTATGCTTGCAGGTGCGGTGGAACCATCAAATTCTATATTAGAAACAAAATTAGAAAATCATGTGGACGAGAGATGTTCTAGATTTGTAAGCTGGTTATGGAAGGTTTTCAAAATACCATATCATATGAAATTAAGAAATGATAAAATTATAAGAGAAGTACAACTTTTGACAGAAGACAGTATTCGGACAAAAGGTATAAAATTAGATGCCAAATGGTTAAGAGAACGGTTACAATATAATATAGTTACGTATTTAGAAAAAGTATTATGCCCAGTTTTAGCAATTACAGGAGGAAGGGATATACAGGTGCCTCCTGAACATGTGGAGCGAATTGTTTCACATGTTAATGGTAAAGCAGAGTGGCATATCATTCCGAACATGAATCATGTTTTAAGAAATGCTGAACATAAGCACACAATGCCTCGATTAAGGAAGGAATATAAGGGACTTATGGATAAAACTATTGAAGAAGAGTTATTACATGTAATGAAGGAATGGTTAAAAAAACATTATCTTTCATAGGAGCTGTAGGTGTGAGGAAACAAAAGATTTTATTATGTATGTTATTGGGAATATTCATGATGACAGTGGCTTGTGATAAACAAGAAGAACCTGAAACGAAGCCAGTTCATGTGAAAAGTGAAAAGAAACAGGAAAAGAAACAGAGGGAAAAAGAAGAGAAGAGCATGAACTTAATGGATAAGCAATTATTGCTTTCGGCAACGCTTGGTGATACAGAAACTGCTATTAAGTTAATAAAAGACGGAGCGAATATAAATGTAACGGGTGACCAAGGAGAAACACCTGTCATGGCTGCAACATACCACAATCACGTTGAAACTGTAAAGGCTTTGATTCAAGCGGGGGCTGATATTGAATTACAAGATAAAAAGCAAGACAATCCTTTTCTTTATGCAAGTACCGAAGGGTATGTCGATATTGTTAGATTAACAATTGATGCTGGAACAAATGTAAGAGAAACAAACCATTCTGGTGGGACAGCGCTTATTCTGGCTGCTGAGAGAGGACATGTCGAAGTAGTCAAAGAGCTATTAAATCGTACAGATATTGATGTGAACGATAAAAATGATAATGGATGGACAGCTTTACTTAAGGCAATTGTGTTAGGAAATGGCAGTGATAATCATAAACAAGTTGTGCAACTATTAATCAATCATGGAGCAGATGTAAATCTAGCTGATCGTGAAGGCATTACACCTTTGGAACATGCAGAAAGAAGAGGGTTTACAGAAATCGTAAATATGCTCAAAGAAGCGGGAGCGAACGAAACAATTGAAACGGTAGAATAGTATAAAGGGTAAAGAAAAAGTAAGAGGTCAGGAAAATCATGATCTCTTACTTTTTTCTATAATTGGAGGATAATGCATGATTATTTTTATTCCTCATTCCTTATCATGTAAAGTCAAGAATTGCTTAAAAATAAGTGTGAACCTAGATACTAAAAAGTATTATATTACTTTATATGGACAAGATATTTATGAAACATAAAAAGAAATAAACAAGAAGTGATTCAAATGATGAATGGAGCAAGAAAGAGATAAACAATAAGGAAAGAGACTTGCAAAGCTCGAAAGAACGATAAGTATGCTAGTTGTTTTTAACGAATGAACAAGGGCGTGAAATAAAAGAATGATGCGCAATTGGAAGAAGTATATATGCTTAATAGGAGTCGGAATAGGCAGCAGTAGCATGTATATAAAGAAGAATGATATTCTGCCTATTACAGATCATAAAGAAGTGATCAAGAATATTGCTTTTTATCCAGTTTCTATAAGTAATCAAACACAGCGCTGTTTTTCAACTTCACAAAATCTGCAGAAAAGAAGTGAAGAAAAGGTATTATTACAACACGTTCCATTCATTAGACAAGCGCCAGAATTGGATAGAGGGTGTGAAGTAACAAGTTTAGCGATGATGTTACAGTATGCGGGTGTTACAGTTGATAAAATGACGCTTGCAGAAGAAATACCAAAAATTCCGTTTTTACATAACGGTTTGCGTGGGAATCCCAATGAAGGATTTGTAGGGAACATTTATACATTTTCTGAGTCCGGGTATGGGGTATATCATAAGCCGCTTTTTCAGCTAGCAAATAAATATTTACCAAATCAAGTTGTTGATTTAACAGGTGAAAATATAGAGGGAATTTATGAAAGAATACGAGCTGGCAATCCTGTTGTGATGATTACAAATGCAACATACACTCCATTAGATGCGGATGAATTTCGTATATGGAAAACAAAGACAGGAAATGTTTCGATTACGTACAATGAACATTGTGTTCTTCTCGTTGGCTATGATAAGGAATCGGTATACATTCATGACCCGCTTAGCAACCAACCAAGCATACGTGTATCACGAGAAAATTTTGAACAGGCATGGGTTCAAATGGGAAGTCAAGCGATTTCAATGAACGAGAAAAGATATGAAAGGGAAACAACTTGGTGAAATTATGTTGGATACGTGTACAGAGGATACTTATTAGAGATGAACTCATTATGCTTATTTAGTGGAGTATAAACAAGATTTTTAGAATCATGCAATCCTTTTCTAGGATCATTCAAATGAACAAGAAAGTGTATATTTATTCAAATTAAGAATACATCAAACAGCGTAAAAAGAGGCGGAATGTAGTATAGATATGCTACTGAATTCCGCTTCTTTTTTATAAGAAGGATATATTGAACAGCAACGATCATACATAAGGATTATTCAAATTAGTGAATATTTTTCAAACATTTAATTGACAATTTTCTAAAATATAATCATTATATATTGTTTTATGGATTCTAATTGTATAAAATAACACAGATGTTTGATATTCAACTAGAGGTGGAGTATGATGCAAAATATATGGAAACGATTTAGAGGAACAAGTATTAAGAAGAAGTTAGTTTTTGCATTTTTAATTATTTTAACTATACCTGGACTTATTATTGGTGGTGTATCATATCAGACTGCCAAGGAAAATTTTGATCAACAACTTACGAAAAAAGCAAAAGAAAATATCGCAGTTTTAAATAGTGTGATTAAACAAAATATGGAAGCGAAATATGTGGATGCAGCATACTTTGCAGATGTTTTAACGGAGGATACATATCCGGACGGACAAGAAGATATCGTAAGAACAAAATTAACACAATATATGAGGCTTCACCCAGATGTAGAAGGCATCTATATTGGAACGCAGACAGGGAAATTTATAAGAGAGCCATTTAAGCAAATGCCGGATGGATATAATCCAACGGACAGGTCATGGTATAAAGAAGCGATTGAAAACAAAGGGAAAGTAATTGTCACGGCTCCGTATCAGTCAACATCTACAAAAAATATGGTGGTAACGGTTGCGAAGCAAACGAAGGATGGTAAAGGTGTTGTAGGGATTAATTTAAATTTAGATAACATAGTAAAGGTTTCTAAAATGATAGAAATCGGTAATAAAGGATATACTGTTATTTTAGATCAAAATAAACAAGTTGTTAGTCATCCATCAAAAAAAGCTGGTTCAAAGATTACAGATTCTTGGGTAACGCCTATTTATGAGAAAAAGCAAGGAAGCTCATCTTATACAGAAAAAGGCGATGACAAAAATATAATTTTTATAACAAATGAAAAAACAGGGTGGAAAATAGTTGGGGTTATGTTTGCAGAGGAAGTGGTTCAAGCAGCTGACCCAGTTTTTTATAAAACATTAATTGTTATTACGATTTCTATTGTTCTTGGTAGTATTTTAGTTTATTTCCTTATGCAATCTATTATAAAACCGTTACGTAAAATTGTGGATTCTGCATATAAAATTAGTAAAGGCGATTTAAGAGAAGAACTCAAGATTTACTCGAAGGATGAAATAGGAGATTTAGCGCAGTCATTCAATAAAATGTCAGAATCTCTTCGTAGCGTTATTTCAAAAATCAGCTTTTCATCAGAGCATGTGGCAGCATCAGCTGAGGAGTTAACAGCGAGTGTCCAACAGGCAAATGATGCAACAGATCAAATTACATTAGCGCTAGAACAAGTATCAAGCGGAGCAGAATCGCAAAGTCAAGGTGTTGAAGAAGGTGCAGCGACATTACAGCAAGTAAACACGGCAATTCAAAATTTAACAGGAAGCGTACAATCTATTTCTGTTTCTTCATCTCATACAAGACAAAAAGCTGATGAAGGGGAAAAACTAGTAGGTCAAACAGCGAAACAAATGCATTCTATTTCTGAATCTGTTTCGCACTCAGATGGTATGATCAAGCGCCTTGATGAGAAATCAAAACAAATTGGTGCCATTTCAGAAGCTATTCAAAGCATTGCCCAGCAAACAAACTTACTTGCTTTAAATGCAGCGATCGAAGCAGCTCGTGCAGGTGAGCAGGGCCGAGGCTTTGCTATTGTGGCTGATGAGGTTAGAAAGTTGGCAGAGCAGTCGGGGGAATCATCAAGTGAAATTGCTAATTTAATTAAAGAAATTAAAGCTGATATTGAGAATACTGTACAATCAATGGGACATGTAAGCGACGAGGTTCAGTGCGGATTAGAAGTTGTAAGCAAAACAAAATTAAGTTTTACTGAAATTTTAGATTCGACAAATCATATCGTTTCACAAGTGAATCAAATGGTAGATACGACTAAGCTTATGGCAAGAGAAGCGAATGAAGTAACAAATGCAATCGATGAAATTGCAGCGGCAGCAGAAGAAAATACAGCTAGCGTGCAAAGTATCGCAGCATCAGCTGAAGAACAAGTTAGCTCGATGACTGAAATTCATTCAGCTGCACAAAATTTAGCAGAGATGGCGGAAGAGTTACAAGAAATGATTAGTGAATTTAAAATATAATAGTGTGAAATAAGTAAGGTGAAATTTTTATTGCCTTACTTATTTTTCTATTTAAAGAAGTATGATTTTGATAAATAATAGGGGAGTCAATGAAAGGATGAGAAATAGAAGATTATTAAGTTTATGGAAAACGATTACATTACTGGTGTGCACTGTTGTTGTACTTTCTTTGCTTGTAACGGACATTTTAATTAGTCATCATGTTGAGCGTACGACAGAAGAAAGCCAAGCAGAAAAGGCTAAAATAATTGCGCGTATTGTAGCGCATTCACCAATTGTGCTGGACGGCTTAACAGGCAGAAAAGATGCAGTTGAAATTCAAACATATACGAACAGGTTATTAAAAAATACAGATGTTCAGTTTATTGTCGTTATGGATATGAATGGAATTCGAAAATCTCATCCAAATCCTCAAAAAATCGGTCATCATTTTGTTGGAGGGGATGAGGGAACGGTTTTAAAGGGAAAAGAACATATGTCTTTAGCTGAAGGAACGTTAGGGATTTCGATGCGCGTATTTGTACCTGTATTTTCTGAAGCAGGGAAGCAAGTTGGTGCAGTTGCTGTTGGGATTTCAGCTGATAATGTAAAAGAGAGAACGAAAGAAAGTAGACATATTATTTATATTGGAATTAGCATAGGAATATTGGTTGGGATTATCGGGGCAGTGTTATTAGCCAGACATATTAAAAAGATTTTGTTTGGCCTGGAACCACATGAAATTGCAAAAATTTTAGAAGAAAGAAATACAATGCTACAATCTGTTAAAGAAGGAATTATTGCGGTAGATAAAGAGGCAAGAGTTACACTTATTAATCATGAGGCGAAGCGGTTATTGAAAAAAAGTAGTCTTGAGGAAGAATGTATTGGTAAAGATGTTGAATCATATATGCCTAATTCACGTATTAAAGAAGTGTTACAGACAGGACAAGCTCAGTTACATGAAGAGCAGAATGCGTATGGAGTTACGATTGTTACAAATAGGGTTCCTCTATATGTAGATGGTGAAATTGTTGGTGCGATTGCAACCTTTCGTGACAAAACAGAAATAAGAAAATTGGCAGAAGAAATAACAGGGATTCGATTATATGCTGAAGCATTGCGAGCGCAGTCTCATGAATTTATGAATAAGATGCATGTTGTACTGGGGCTTACACATATGAAGCAATATGGTGAGTTACAGAAATATGTTAGTAGTATGGTATCAGAGCAGCAATATGAAATTGGTGGCATTATGAAAAAAGTTAAAAACCCTGTAATTGTTGGCTTTTTACTTGGTAAACTTAGCTATGCAAGAGAGAGGAATATAGCGCTCATTGTAAGTGAGGATTCTTATTTACCAGATATATTTGATGAAAGTATGATTCATGAGCTAATCACGATTGTGGGAAATTTAATTGATAATGCATTGGATGCGGTAACAAATTGTGAAGAGAAACGAGTTCAAATTGAAATTTATTATGAAGACACATTAATGATTATAGTGAAAGATACAGGACATGGGATACCGACAGATCGGCTCGATACAGTATTGATGAAAGGGTATTCTACAAAAGGAAATAACCGAGGTTATGGTCTATTTCTTGTAAATGAAAGTATGAAGAGAATCAATGGAAAAATACATGTTCAATCATTAGTAGAAAAGGGAACAACTATCACAATTGAAATACCATATACAAAGTAGGGATGAGATACAAAGATGATTAAAGTTTTAATTGTAGAAGATGATCCGATGGTAGCAATGCTAAATAAATATTATTTAGAGCAGGTTGGGGGATTCGAACTAGTTTCAGTGGCCTATTCTGTCAAAGAAGCAATAAGAATATTAGAGAAATTAAATGTGGAATTTATTCTACTCGATATTTTTATGCCTGAAGATACAGGATTTGAACTATTGATGTATGTTCGAAATCAAGAAAAAGAAATTGATATTATGATGATTTCAGCTGTGCATGATATGAGTAGCATTAAAAAGGCACTGCAATATGGAGTGGTAGATTATTTAATTAAACCATTTACATTTGAAAGGTTCAAAGAAGCGTTAATTGCATACCGGAAGAAGGTTCAATTTATGAAAGAGCAACAACAGATTAGTCAATCTGAATTAGATACACTCATTCTCAAAAAGGAAAAAGTAGAAGCAAATGCAAATCAAGAGTTGCCAAAAGGACTAACAAAGGAAACATTACAGCTTATTTGGCGGCAAATTGAGTTGCTTTACGGCAAGGCATTTTCTACTGATGAAATGGCACAATTAGTAGGGATTTCAAGAGTGTCTATTCGGAAATATGTGAAGTTTTTAATAGAAATTGGTGTTTTAGAAAATGAAATGGTATATCAACAAGTAGGAAGACCTGTAAGTAAATTAAGATGTATTGATCATAACAAAATAGATTTGTATGTATAAGCGACTTTTGCAAGTCGCTTATACTTTTTTTAATTACAAAATTAGTTACAAAACTTACAAAAACTATTTTTACTATTGGAAGCGTTTTAATATTGGAATAAGAATATAAGGGGGTGCCATATGGGAATTCAAAATAATATGGAAGCGGTATCATTTGTAGAAAGAAATGAATCAAAACGAGAAACTTTCGCTTCTAAAATGATGAATATTAAAATCGGTGTTATACCATTGCCATTATATCTTGTTCTAGCAGCTATTATTTATGGAGCATCTGTATATCAGAAATTGCCTGCAGATATGATTGGTGGATTTGCCGTTATTATGATTATGGGGATTTTCTTAGGCGATATCGGAATGAGAATTCCAATTTTGAGAAATATTGGTGGACCGGCGATTCTTTCATTATTTATTCCATCCTTACTCGTCTTTTTTAATTGGATGAATCCAGCATCTATGGAAGCTGCAACGATGTTAATGAAGAAATCGAACTTTTTATACTTATATATTTCTTGTTTAGTAGTAGGAAGCATTTTAGGAATGAACCGAAAAGTGTTAGTACAAGGATTTATTCGAATGTTTATTCCTTTAGTGGTAGGAACGATAGCATCTGTAGTAGTAGGGTTACTAGTTGGTTCTTTATTTGGATTTGAAATGAAGAGAACATTCTTCTTTATTATTGTGCCAATTGTAAGTGGCGGAATTGGAGAAGGGATTTTACCACTTTCATTAGCTTATAGTGATATTTTAAATGAATCATCAGCAACATTCGTCTCACAGCTTATTCCAGCAGCGATTATCGGGAATATGTTTGCGATTGTTGGTGCGGGGTATATGAAGCGTTTAGGTGAGAAAAAGCCAGAGCTAAGCGGGAATGGTGTACTAGTAAAAACAGATAATCAAGCAGAACTACTAAAAGAACAAAATAAAGAGAAGCCAATTGATTTTTCATTAATGGGAGCAGGATTATTAATTGCTTGTACATTCTTTATTTTTGGAGGATTTGCCTCTAAATTTATTGGAATTCCAGGCGCAATCATTATGATTTTTTCGGCAGCAATTGTGAAATATTTCAAATTAATGCCGGCAAAGATGGAGCAAGGGGCATTTCACTTATATAAATTTATTTCGAAAAATTTAACGTGGCCTTTAATGGTTGGTCTAGGGTTATTATATATTCCATTAAAAGATGTAGCAGCGGTTCTTTCATTTGGATATGTCGCTGTGTGTGCTTCAGTTGTTTTAACAATGATAACGTCTGGTTATTTTGTTGGGAAAATTATGAAAATGTATCCAGTTGAATCTGCGATTGTAACAGGGTGTCATAGCGGCTTAGGTGGAACAGGAGATGTTGCAATCTTATCAGCTTCTAATCGTATGGAATTGATGCCATTTGCGCAAATTTCAACACGTTTAGGTGGCGCAGCGATGGTTGTAATCGCAACAATTTTATTAAAAATGTTTTCTTAAATAACGATCGGACAAGCTAGCTATAGAAAGAAATGGCTAGCTTGTCAAATTGAGGGGAGAATATACCGATGTTAGAAAGTCAAATTAATGAGCGATCATTATTACTTCATAAAGAGTTAGTAGGAAAGATTGAAATTACGAGTAAAGTAGAAGTAAATTCAGCCGAGGATTTAAGTTTGACATATACACCGGGAGTAGCGGAGTCTTGTAAAGCAATCGCGGCTGATGAAGAGACAGCGTATGATTACACAGCACGCGGTAATATGGTGGCAGTTGTATCCGATGGGACAGCTGTACTTGGCTTAGGTGATATTGGACCGAAAGCGGCGATGCCCGTTATGGAAGGAAAGTGTATTTTATTTAAGAAATTCGCGAACGTAGATGCATTTCCGTTATGTTTAGGAACAAAAGATGTAGATGAAATCGTTACCCTTGTGAAAAATTTAGAGCCGACATTTGCTGGAATCAATTTAGAAGATATTGCAGCGCCGCGTTGCTTTGAAATTGAAAAACGTCTAAAAGAAGAAACAAATATTCCAGTTTTTCATGATGATCAGCATGGGACGGCAATTGTCGTGTTAGCTGCTGTAATTAATGCATTAAAAGTAGTAAAGAAGCAGATGAATACAGTGAAAATTGTCATTAATGGTGCGGGATCAGCGGGAATAGCAATTGGGAACTTGTTATTAAAAGCCGGAGTAGAGCATATGACATTAGTAAGTTTAGAAGGCATTGTTTGTGAGGGAGAATTATGGATGAATCCAGCACAAATAGAAATTGCAAAGAAAACAAATCGAGAACATGTGCGTGGATCCTTAAAAGAGGCAATTCGTGAGGCGGATATTTTTATCGGTGTATCTGCTCCAAATGTATTAACAAAAGAGCTTGTACAGACGATGAATAAAAAGCCAATTGTATTTGCGATGGCAAATCCAATTCCGGAAATATTCCCAGATGAAGCGTTAGCAGCCGGAGCAGCTGTTGTTGGCACAGGACGATCTGATTATCCGAATCAAGTAAATAATGTATTAGCGTTTCCTGGTATATTCCGAGGGGCATTAGATGTACGTGCAACGGATGTTACAGAAGAAATGAAATTAGCAGCGGCATATGGGATCGCTAACATTATTACGGATGAAGAAAGAAATGAAAACTATGTTATCCCAAATCCGCTTGATAAAAGAGTTGTGCCAAGTGTGGCAGCTGCAGTAGCGAAAGCAGCAATTGAGTCCGGAGTAGCGCAAATTAAAAAAATACCAAGTTATGAATTCTAGAAAAGGTGCCTTCTTTCGTAAGAGGGCACCTTTTTTAGAAGATAAGAAATCTCTAATAAAAGGAATGAGTTGCTGTTTCTTGTAGCATTATGAACTTTACTTCACGACAATGTTGTTCTTACCTTAAGGAATTGAGAGTGTGAGCAGCGAATTCTGGAAGTAGAAATTACTCTACATTGATAACAAGTTGCTCGTAATATTCTCTGTTTATATATATATTTAAAACCCATAATCCAGCAGAAGGCAGTGACATAAGTAGAGGCATTTCTTTTGTTCCAGGTTGGAGTAATTTTGGTGCTGTCCAAATTTTTTCGGAGTTTTCATTTGAAAGAATAACGGGAGTTGGAGCGGTATTCCCTTGTTTTAAAGCAATAATAGAGAATTGTCCATTTGGTATTTGGGAATCGAGAAAAAACCACATATGTTCCATTGCTTCACTCGAAGTAAATACACTATCTGCAATAGCAATTTTCCCTTCAATACCTTTTAAGAGCATTTTTCCTTCGGCAAACGAAGGGCTTTCCTCCCAATTCACATCTTTTAAAACGCTAAGATGAAAAAATGAAGGTGCATTTGTTTGAGGCTTTGAGATCTCCGTTATTTGTTTTTCGGAGGATTTTGAATCTGGTTGTGTTGCTGCGCAGCCGCTCATAAGAAAGATGGATAGTATCGTAGTACTTATTTTTTTCATGTAGCCACACTCCCACTTTGTATTGTTACTGTAATTGTATTTACTAGAGAGTGGGACAATTCCTTTAAAATGATACAAAGAGGTTATAAGTTTCGTACGACTTCTTTTTACATTTCATTAGAAATGTAAAAAGAAGTTTTTTTGAGCACTGTTAGGAAGAGAACAGATACAAAATTATAGGCTCAGATAAGTAATTGGATGGGTAAGAGTAACCAAGAAAAGCACTCTCACGTGTATGAGAGTGCTTTTCTTGGTTGCATTATTTCTCTTGATCTAAGAATAACACCATATGTTCTTCGTCCCAATATTGGCCATTATATTTTAAAGAGCGTTCTTGAACGCCGAATGTTTTAAATCCTAATGATTCGTATAGTTTTTTTGCACCGTCATTCCCAACAACAACATCAAGCATAATTTGTTCGATTTCGAGTTTTTTTGCAAGTTCGATACATTCTTTAATAAGAGCGCGTCCAGCACCAAGGCCGCGTGCTTTTGGAGATACATATACAGAACCAATTTTTGCTTTATGTTCTTGTTTTACATATGGTTTCGTTTCTAGAGTTGCAACTCCGATTAATTCGCCGTCTTTAAATGCACCTAGTGTATAATTTTCATCTTGTGCAAGTTTTTGCGCTTTATATTCAATCGGGCATTCTTTATTAATAATATCTTCATAAGAAGAGCTGAAAGCTTCAGGATTTTGTTTTAATCCTTCTACACGAAGTTCTAAATAAATTTCTGCTTCATCCTTTGTTAGTACATGAATATCCAAGTATATCACCCTCCGTATTTCTGACAAATGTAGTTATATTTTATATTGAAATAAGAATAATTTCAAAAGCTTGGCTCGAATAATGGTTTTTTTTGGCGAAAAATATCGGTTTCTGTTATTCCGCTATTTGTGACAGCTTAATTGGTAAGGGCTTATAATCAATGGGGATGAAGAAAACGCCCCGCTGATTCAAGTTTCATATTATTGGATCGGCAATTTTATTAGAAATTCTGTTCCGACTCTTAATTCACTTTGGACGGTAATGGTTCCATTATGCAGTTCTACAATTTCTCTCGCAACAGCTAAGCCAATTCCTTTTCCACCCGTTGCCCTTGTTCTTGATTTATCAACACGGTAGAAGCGATCGAAAATATGAGGAAGATCTTCTCTAGGAATACCTTCTCCTTCATCTTGAACACATATAGTAAAAGTATTCTCATTTTCAAGCACATTTATTGTAATGATAGATGGTTCATGGGAATGCTGATACGCGTTTTGTAACAAATTTAGCATAACTTGTTCCATACGGCGTTCATCTATATAAACGTTCAGGTGAGTATTACAATGTAATCGAATTTGTATGTCCATTTTAGAAAAGTTTGTTTTTGTTTTTTCAATAATTTTTTCGAGAAATGGTCTAAGGGTTACTTTTTGTTTTTTTATGATGAACTGATGCTGTTCTAGTTGGGCTAAGTCGAATAAGTCTTGTATGAGTGCTGTAATACTATCTGTTTCATCTTCGATAATTTGTAAATATTCCTCGCGTTCTTCTTTGGACAACCCTTCTCTTTTGGCGACTTTTGCATATCCTTTCATATATGTCAGGGGGGTTAACAATTCATGCGCAACACTGGAAAGAAATTCATTTCTTTCTTTTTTCATATAAGTTAGTTCACTTGATAGTTCTTCAATTGTTGTAGCCAAACTACCAAGTTCATCATTGCGTTTAATTCCTAATGCAA
Organism: Bacillus cereus group sp. BfR-BA-01430; assembly: GCF_022663115.1. NCBI lineage: Bacteria > Bacillati > Bacillota > Bacilli > Caryophanales > Bacillaceae > Bacillus > Bacillus cereus group sp. BfR-BA-01430. Next base: position 122,318 of record NZ_JAKUEW010000010.1, on the reverse strand, counting down.
TGGGTTTATTTAATTTAGGCATTCGTTCTGTCGCTTTTTTCATTTTAATAAGTGGATCTGTAATAACGCGAGAAAAAAGAAAGACAGAAATAGTTGTTAAAATAAGAGTTAAACATCCAATAATAATGAATTGATTTGTTAAACGAGAAATCATTTTTTCTAAGAAAGATGTATTTAAAAACATATGTACATATCCGGTAACTTGTCCTTTCGTAATAATGGGACTTGCAGTTGAAATGAATTTAGACTTTTTCCAGTTTGTTTCAACTGTTTTCCCGTTCCTCGAAATAGATTCTATTTTACAAGCAAGTTGCTTCTTCATCCTTTCTGTAACAATATCTGAAGTGGAAATAATTTTTCCATTCGTGTCTGTTATGACCATAGTTGTATCTGAATCGGAGTGAGATTCCATTAAAGTAATGATTTTAAAAGCACGTGACTCATTTCCAGTATTTATAAATTTTTCGATGATGTTTCGATACTTATTCCCTTGATTTAAAAGAGTATTTGTTTCTTCATCGATACGTAATTTCGCAAGGCTTGTATGAAAAGAGACAAAGGCAATTGTTTCAATACATAAAGCTAATATTAAAAAATATGTACCAATTTTAAGGGAAAGTTTATTCATTTTGTTCCACCATACCTTATTTTCATATTGAATTAGTCTGTTATTAAAAATATATTTTTCCCTAATGAATCATGGCAGTTCCCCTTTCTTTTCTACGTTCTATTGAGAAGTAAAAGGAAAACTGCCTTATTAAGTAGTGAAATGAAGTTTTGATAAAAGAAGAGACGATATATTCAGCTAGCTGTAGTGATTATTCACTTTTCCATTTGTATCCTACTTTATAGATTGTTTCTAAGTAGTTTTCAACAGGAAATCCTTTTTTTCTTAATTTCTCACGAATATTTCGAATATGTGAATCGACAGTACGATATTCAATATCTGTTTGATATCCCCATATTTTTTCGATTAAATCATCACGGCTGTATGCGCGATTGGCATTTTGTAAAAATAGTCCTAGTAATGCAAACTCAATTGGTGTAAGTGAGATTTTTTCATTATAAACAGTAACGGTATGTTTCGTTTTATCCCATTCAATTCCATTGAAGCTAACAAATCCTTCTTTTTTCGTTCGGCGCAATACGGCCTCGATTCTTGCAACAAGTACTTGCTCATCAAATGGTTTCGTAATATAGTCGTCAGCTCCTATTGTCAATCCTTTTATCATATCGTAATTTTGATTCCGAGCTGTTAACATGATGATCGGGACATTGCTAAGTTGCCGAATTTGTTCACATGTTTCCCAGCCATCCATGTTTGGCATCATGACATCTAGCAAAATGATATCGAACTCTTTTTGCTGGATGAGTTCAAGAGCTTCAAAACCTGATTTAGCCTTCATACAAAAATAACCACGTGGACTGAGAAATAAATCTAACAGTTGTAACATGCGTTCTTCATCGTCTATTAATAAAATTTTTATCATATCCTTGTACACCCCAACCATTCTTTTTACTTTGTATAGTTTACATGAAAATAATGAAAAACTCTTTGCGCAAAAGTAATTGACATAAAAAATGCACTACTTTTGCACAACTCTTTTTTATAATAAAGACGTAGCGACACAAAATACCCTATGTTGCGACATAACGTCATGTCATTTTAATTATAAAATGACAATTCCATTCTATTGTGTAAGTGAGATAGTGAGGATTTTCGTATTCACCTCGCATCGGATAAGAAAAGGTTCCTATCTCACACTTTTTTTATAAAGGCGACTGTAATGCACATAGATGAAAAAGAAGATTGTTTATAAAAAAGGCGTAATGCAATGATAATGTGTATTACGGTATCTATATGAATCATTATAACGTGTGTAAATAAATTTTTCGGGATTTTATCATAAATAAAAAAGCGAATTGTTTCTTTAACTAGAAACAACTCGCTTTTTTTTATCCTATTATTTATAAGTAGTAAAAGATTTAAGGAGAAAACAAAGATGCGAGGCGGGAGGAGAGCTGCCCGCCTGAAAAATAATGAAGGCTAATCATTCGTGATGGATGATGCATTGATTTATCCCGCTATTTTAGGGCAGTAAGACTCCCACCTCAAGATTCAGAGAGAAGCAAGGAAGATAGGTGGGAGATTAACTGCCCGTAACAGCCCGATTGGTGAGGGCTAATAATCAGTGGGGGATGAAGAAAACCCCCACTGATTAAAGTTTCACTTTATATAATCAATAGAAGGATTGTAATTTATATGATAAACCATGGAAGAATGGCTAAGCTTGAAGTGACAATTACGGTGCCACAAATTAAAAAAATACGATATGTTGTTTGTTTCATTCTGCATACTCCTCTAATTATGGATTGAAATCATATGGCAATTGGTCTATTGTTCGTATCATTGCTACCTATTTTTGATTCTCATTTTATATTTTTAGTATAGCGAATTGGTTTGGAAAGAACGATCGATAAAGATGACGTAAACATTACATTGTTGTAAGAAAAAAGCATCTTTTATGAAACAAAGATGCTTTGAAAGAGGTTGTGACAATTCCATGTTGATAACTAAAAATAACGCCTGAAAAAATTATTTTTTTGAAGATACATAACCTTCAATTCGCACTGGATGTGTATAAATATTGCAAGAGTTATTACGAATAAAGCCGACAACAGTAATTCCTAAATCATGTGCAAGTTGTAATGCCAATTTTGTTGGAGCAGATTTAGAAAGGATGATTTCACAACCGATTTTAGAAACTTTTAATAAGATTTCAGATGAAATTCGGCCGCTAAATGCAATGATTTTTCCTGTGACGGGTATATCATGACGTAAACAATAGCCATATATTTTATCTAATGCGTTATGTCTGCCAATATCCATTCTTGATAAAATGAGGCTATTTCGATCACATAAGGCTGTATTATGAACGCCGCCGGTTTGTTGGAATGTAGTGGAAGACTTTTGTAAGGCAGTCATTAAATAAAAGCATTCTTCAGGAGTGAGTGTGATATGTACATCATGTAATTTTTTTGCTTTGGCTGCATCATTAACAAAAACAAAGCCTTGTCTACTTTTTCCACAGCAAGAGGTAACATATCTTTTATTATATAAAGATTGGTAAAGTGGATTCATTTGTTTTGCTTTTACATGAACGATTCCTTGATCTTTCTGAATCCATAGCTCTTCAATATGTTGGTAAGAAGAAATAATACCTTCCGAAATTAAAAAGCCTACTACCATGTCTTCGATATAATTTGGAGTGCATACTACAGTAACATATTCTTCGCCGTTTAATTTAATTGTGATAGGAGTCTCTGTAACAATTTCATCATGTTTTTCAGAGAACATGCCATCTTGATAATGCACCATGTTATATGTTTCTTGGACAGGACCCATATTCTTTTCCCCTTTGTATGTATTTTTTCTTATTTATCATCAAATATTGAACTACTACCTACATTATAAGATTATTTTGGTTATTATTGTATATTTACGATATAATAGAGCTGTAGAATAGTGTCATTTTAACTTTCGGATTATATGTGAATAGCACCATAGAATTGACCATCTTAGATAGGACGTAAGGTATTTCAAAATATGTATAACAACGCAAATTTGAAAGCGGATTCATATTTGTGTTGTGTAGTGAGTTGTAAGGAGAGGGGAAATTATGGCTGAACAGACAGTTCGTGTAACTATTGATGGGCAAGAGTTTGTTTCAACGGATGAAAAAACGATACTACAATTATTTAACGAAAGTAATTTAGAGCATCCACAAATTTGTCATGTGCCAGAAGTAGATCCAATTCAAACTTGTGACACATGTATTGTTGAGGTAGATGGAAAATTAATGCGTGCTTGTTCTACAAAAGTGGAAGATGGGATGCGTATTGAAAGAAAATCAGCACGTGCTAAAACAGCGCAAACGGAAGCGATGGATCGCATATTAGAGAACCATTTATTATATTGTACAGTTTGTGATAACAATAATGGGAATTGTAAGATTCATAATACGGTACATATGATGGGAATTGAAGAACAGAAATATCCATATAAGCCGAAAGTCAGCCCAAGCGAAGTGGATATGTCGCATCCATTTTATCGTTATGACCCAAACCAATGTATTGCATGTGGTCAATGTGTAGAAGTATGCCAAAACTTGCAAGTGAATGAAACATTATCTATTGATTGGAGTTTAGATCGCCCGCGCGTAATCTGGGATAACGGTGTAAGCATTAATGACTCATCTTGTGTAAGTTGTGGTCAATGTGTAACAGTTTGTCCTTGTAATGCATTAATGGAAAAAACGATGCTCGGAGAAGCTGGATTTATGACAGGGCTTAAGCCGGATGTACTAGATCCAATGATTGATTTTGTGAAAGATGTAGAACCAGGATATAGTAGTATTTTAGCAGTTTCAGAAGTGGAATCTGCGATGCGGAAAACGAAGATTCATAAGACGAAAACAGTTTGTACATTTTGTGGCGTTGGTTGCTCATTTGAAGTATGGACGAAAGACCGTCAAATTTTAAAAGTACAACCTGTATCAGACGCGCCAGTAAACGGAATTTCCACATGTGTGAAAGGAAAATTTGGCTGGGACTTTATCAATAGTGAAGACCGCATTACAAAACCGTTAATTCGTCAAGGAGATACGTTTGTTGAAGCTTCGTGGGAAGAGGCTTTAGAAGTCGTTGCATCCAATATGCAACGCATAAAATCTGAATATGGAAGCGATGCATTTGGGTTTATTTCTTCTTCCAAAGTAACAAATGAAGAAAACTATTTAATGCAAAAATTAGCTCGGCAAATATATGGAACAAATAACGTAGATAACTGCTCCCGTTATTGTCAATCACCGGCAACAGACGGTTTATTTAAAACAGTTGGTATGGGAGGAGACTCTGGTACAATAAAAGATATTGCTGAAGCTGGACTTGTTATTATTGTAGGAGCAAATCCAACAGAAGGTCATCCTGTACTGGCGACACGCGTGAAACGTGCTCATAAATTGCACGAACAAAAGCTTATTGTAGCAGATCTTCGGAAACATGAGATGGCAGAACGGGCTGATTTGTTTGTTCATCCGCGCCAAGGAACCGATTATGTATGGCTTGCTGGCGTAACAAAATATATCATTGATCAAGGGTGGCATGATCAATCATTCATAAATGAAAATGTAAAGAATTTTGATGCATATAGCAAAATGTTAGAGAAGTATACGCTTGATTATACGGAGGAAATTACAGGGATTTCTAAGGATACATTAAAAGATATTGCACGTATGGTCTATGAAGCAGATGGAACTTGCGTACTTTGGGGCATGGGAGTTACACAAAATACAGGAGGAAGTACAACATCAGCAGCGATTTCTAACTTGCTTCTTGTAACAGGTAACTATCGTCGTCCTGGTGGAGGTGCATACCCATTGCGCGGGCATAATAACGTACAAGGCGCTTGCGACATGGCAACATTACCAAACTGGCTTCCGGGATATCAAGCAGTATCAGATGATGCGCTTCGTGCGAAATTTGAAAAAGCATATGGAACTACGATTCCGAAAGAGCCAGGATTGAATAATATTGCGATGCTTGCTGCTGCAGAAGAAGGCAAACTACGTGGTATGTATGTAATGGGAGAAGAAATGGCATTGGTGGATTCGAATGCGAATCACGTACAACATATTTTAGCAAATCTTGATTTCCTTGTTGTACAAGATATGTTTTTATCCAAAACAGCTCGCTTTGCCGATGTCATTTTACCAGCAGCACCAAGCTTAGAAAAAGAAGGAACATTTACGAATACGGAGCGCCGCATTCAAAGATTGTATGAAGTAATGCCGCCGCTCGGTGATTCTAAGCCTGATTGGTGGATCTTACAAAAAGTAGCACGCGCTCTTGGTGGCGATTGGAATTATGAGAGTCCAAGTGAAATTATGGATGAAATTGCATCGCTTGCACCACTTTATTCACAAGCAACATATGATCGTCTAGAAGGATGGAATAGCTTATGTTGGGGAAGCCATGACGGTAAAGATACACCGCTATTATATGTGGATGGCTTTCATTTTCCTGATAAAAAAGCTCGCCTATCACTAGATGAATGGGTGCCGCCAGTTGAAGCACCAGAAGACTATGATTTATTATTAAATAATGGTCGTGTATTAGAACATTTCCATGAAGGAAATATGACGAAAAAATCAGCTGGAATTCTATCAAAAATTTCTGAAGTGTTTGTAGAGATTTCGCCGGAACTTGCTCAAGAACGAAATGTAAAAGATGGTGGTCTTGTTGAGCTTACCTCACCATTTGGCAAAATTAAAGTGCAGGCACTTATTACAGATCGCGTTACTGGTAATGAGTTATATTTACCAATGCATGCAACAGTGAATGAAGAAGCCATTAATATTTTAACAGGTACGGCAACCGATATTTATACATGTACACCAGCTTATAAACAAACAAGGGTGAAAATGCGCGTACTACGCGAAAAAGGAAATCGTCCACTCCCTGCTTCAAACCCAAGAAATAAAAAACGTCATCCGCAAAATGGTGTTGAAATCCAGAAAAAATGGCAAAGAAAACAATACGTATCACTTGTGGATCAAAATTAGGGGGCGAAGAAAGTGGCAAAAGAAATTACTGTGATTCAAAAGAAAGTTGTAACAGAGGAAGAAAAGAAACAACAGTTAGCAGATGAGCTCTTCACACAATTAGAAGAAAATCGTGAGGCGGTTGAAGAAACGATGCAATTGCTAGCTAGTTTGCAGCAAGCTGGTATTTTAGATGCAGCCATTAGTCTGCTTGCCGCCAAAGAAGACGTTTCGAAAATTGCAATCGAACAATTAAATCGTGAACCAGTAAAAAACGCATTAAATAATATGATGGGAGCGGGGGAAGCATTATCTTCAGCAGACCCAGAATTGACAAAACAAATCACTTCCAGTTTAGTTACAGGACTACAATTTGCAACAGATGAATTAAAAAAAGGAAAGAAAACAAAAGTAATGGACTTTTTTAAAGTGCTCAAGGATCCAGACATTAATAGAGCGATTACATTTGGATTTAGCTTTCTGAAGGCATTTGGACAAGGATTAGATAAGAAATAAAGAAGAAAAGGAGTGATGGAAAAAGCCATCACTCCTTTTTAAAACGAATAAGTACGTTTGCGTTCGTTAGAATATATGATTAGTATAGAAAAGATGGACTTCTGCTAAGAGATATGGAATCCATTTCAAACATCATTTTTAGAATTTGGAGGACTTTATGTTACACCGAAAAAGGCTATCTATACCAGGGGTCATGAAACATTCCTTTCAAACGGTACAATTTGCTTTTTGGAATGTGTTGGCTTTTCAACTCATTTATAAATTATTAGCTGCGATTGTTTTTATACCGCTATTTGGTATGGTTTTTAATAAATTATTATACTGGGGTGGTTATGCAAATGCTACAAATGATGAATTATTAGCATTTTTGAAAACACCATATGGAATATTAGCTGTTGTTATTTTATCAATATTGGCGCTGTTTCTTATCTTTACAGAGTTTGCCGTACTTATTATTCTTTCATATTTTGCACATAAACGTCAGAAAGTGAAATTGCGCCCGGTTTTATATAAGACGGTAACGTATTTACCTTCTCTTTTCACGTATTGCTTACCAGGATTTATTTTGTATGCTGTTGTATTGTTACCTCTATTCGGGCTCGGGTATCAGTCTGCACTTATCCCAGACATTCAAATTCCAAACTTTATAACAGGGGAACTATTTAAAACGACGATGGGACAAGTTGGGTACTACGCTTTCTTTGTTATCGTCGCTTATATGAATCTTCGCTGGATATTTGTGTTGCCTATTATGGTATTAGAAAAGAAGTCGTTTCGAATTGCTGCACGTAAAAGTGCAAATTTAGTAAGAGTAAATTTCTTGAAAGTATTGTTCTTTTTAATAGGCTTTTTAGGATCGATAGGAATTGTATTTTTGCTATTTGCGGGAATATATTTTTTATCGATATGGGGAATATATGAATTCACAAATCCAAAAGGGACATTTGCTTTATTAGCTGAATCAACTTTGTCAGTATTTTTAACGAGTGCGTTATATTTATTTAGTTTTATTATGACGCCATTTTATATTATGGCATTGACTAAATTTTATTTGCAGAAAGTTCCAGTAGAAGATGTTCTGCTAGAAGAAGGATTAGATTATTCAAAAGCAAAAGCTGAAAAATGCTTTTTTAAAAAACATCGCTTCAAATTCATTGGTGTATATATTGCTGGTGTGCTTACATTAGGAATGGTCGTTGCTTTCATTGTCACTTTTATTTCTAATACTTATAGAGAACCAATTATTATGGCACATCGTGGTTATATTTCAAAGGGTGTAGAAAACACAAGAGAAGCTATACAAGGTGCGATTGATGCAAAGGCAGATTATGCTGAAATTGATGTGTTGCAAACGAAGGATGGTCAATTAGCGGTCATACACGATTTGAAATTAAAACGTCTTGCGAATGAGAATGTACAAGTTGCTGATTTAACAATGGATGAACTTCGTAAGCTAACCTTAAGGCAAGATGGGTTTACAGGGGAAATTAGTACGTTAGATGAGATTATAAAGCTTGCAAAAAATAAGATAAAGCTCAATATAGAAGTAAAGTTACATGGAAATGAAAAAGACTTTGTGAAAAAAGTACTACAAACAATCAAAGATAATGAGTTTGAAAAACAATGTGTCATTCAAACGTTACATTATCCTCTTATTCAAGAGTTTAAGCGTGAAAATCCAGATATAAAAGTAGGGTATATTTTATATGCAAGTAGAGCGAATTTAAAATATGTACAAGCTGATTTTTATGTCGCGGAAGAATATATGGTAAATAAACAGATCGTAAAATCAGCAAGGAAATTAAATAAACCAATCTACGTTTGGACTGTAAATGATATGGAGAATTTAAAGAAATATTATAAGTTGAATGTAGATGGAATTATTACAGATTATCCCATAGATGTACAAGAAACGATTAAGATGTTGAAAGAGCAAGAAGAAAATGAAAATGATATGATCGATAAAGTTATTGAAACAACGGAAGATTTATTTTCTAAGTTGTTTTAATCTATACAAGCTTCCAAACAAAAATGGTAATTCAAAAAGAAATTACCATTTTTGTTTGGAAAGCAATAATGAAGATTTATCATCCATATTTAAAAAACATTTACATGAATCATTATATAGTATTATAATGATTTGCAAAAGTCTTTATATAGTGTGTGGAGACTGTTTTTTTGAATCTTGCTATATAAGAAGGAAATGGAGGTCATACTAATTATATCCATTAATTAATATAAATAAATGTTAGGAGAGGGAAAAGAGATGGGTAAAATTAAAAATTTAAAAGTTTCATCCAAATTATCACTTATTATTGTCATTTCTACTATTTCAATGTTTATTATTGGAATCATTGGATATTCACAAATGGATAAAATGAATAAACATATAGATGAAATTTACAATAATAGTATGTTATCTGTACAAACAATGGATAATATTGAATCGAATTTTCATGTGCAAGATGCTTACTTGTTAGAGTTTGTAATGACAAATGATGAGGAAAAACATAATAAACTAAACGAGAAATTACAGAAGAATATTCAAGATAATGAAAAGATGATGAAACTTTATGAACAGACGAAGAAGACATCTGATGAACAAAAGGCTTATGAAGCGTTTAAGTCAGATTTAACTGTATATGCTAAAAAAGTTGATGAAATCGTTACATTAGGCTTAGAAAATAGAAATGAAGATGCACACGTAAAACATGCAGAGGAGCTTCTTCCTCTAAAAAAAAGCGTTACAGAAAATTTAAAGCGTGTGGGACAAATTAATGAGAAGATGGCACAACAAGCATATGAAGTAACGCAACAATCTGCAAAACATACGCTTACAACATTTGTTTTAGTAATCTTGTTAACGATTATTGCGTTAGTGATCTTAGGTTATATTGTTGCTCAAATGATTACAAGACCTATTCAAAGCTTGGAGATTGAAATAGGAAAGGCTGCAAAAGGAGATCTAACAGCTAGAGCAAAATATAAATCTAAAGATGAGATTGGTCATATATCTGAGTCATTTAATGAAACAATGCGGAGTTTAAGTGAGATATTAGGAGTGGTGAAACAAACGGTATATCGTGCAGGTAATTCCACTGATTCTATGTTATTAGATATAAAAAACGTTTCAGAGACAGCGACTGAAGTAAGAAATACTATGGAAAAGATTAATAGACATCTGGAATTACAGGATAATGGAATCCAAGAAAATGCAGCTGCCATGAATGATATGGCAATAGGTGTGCAGCAAGTATCGGAATCAGCAGCAGCAGTTAGCGAACTAGCGATAAAAATGAATGAGGATGCAAACGCAGGTAAAGAGATTGTAAACCAATCTATTGTACAAATGGGAGAAATTCATGATGTTGTAAAACGAAGTTTGCATACTGTTCAAGGGTTGGAAGTGCGTACTCAAAATATTGACAAAGCAATAGAAGCCATTGCTTATATTGCTGAACAGACGAATTTATTAGCTTTAAATGCAAGTATTGAAGCAGCAAGAGCGGGAGAACATGGTAGAGGCTTTGCAATTGTAGCCGATGAAGTACGCAAACTTGCTGAGCAATCTAAAGATTCAACAATAGAGATTAATCGCTTACTGAAAGAAATTGAAATGGATGTAAAGAATTTTGCGAAAGAAATGCAAATAGGACAGCAAGAAACAGTAAAAGGTATGAGTGCAATCGAAACAACGAGTCAGACGTTCGATAATATTGTAACGCATATTAATGGAGTCGCAACTCAAATACAAGAAGTATCCTCTTCAACAGAAGAAATGTCTGCTGGTATTGAGGAAGTAAGCGTTTCTTTCTCAGATATTTCGTCTACTTCCCAAACAATTACACAAGAAAATATAAAAGTATTTGAAGTGACAAATAATCAGGCTAACTCGGCGTCAGAAGTAGAAGGGAAATCATTACAAACGATTAAAATAATGAATCAATTACAAAAACAAATTTCACAATTTAAAACAAAAGAAGAATAAGTGGCACAACTCAAAAACTGTTGGTGAGAAATCATAATGGTTTTTGGTTGAAAAGAATAGATCTCTAAAATATTACAGTGTTTAGAAAATGTATACGTATGCAATTTTCATTAATTTTTCACATTGTTATATTATTGTCAAATAATAAGAGGTGAATCTCTGTATAATCAAAGTAGAATGATAGATAGCGGAAAAACCCCTTTATTTCTTATGACATAAAGTTCTATATATTTACACTATTTCAAATATATAAACTTTTTCATTTTCTGTATGTTAGCGTTTTCATCAATTTGAAATTATGCTAGAATAAGGACATAAGTTATTAATTATTAAAAAAAGAAAAAAGAATTTCTTTTTTCTGTTAATTATAAGGGGGCATTTCATTATGCGTATTGGGGTACCAACAGAAATTAAAAACAACGAAAACCGTGTAGCAATGACACCAGCTGGTGTTGTACACTTAGTTCGTAACAATCACGAAGTATTCATTCAAAAGGGTGCTGGTTTAGGATCTGGTTTTACAGATGCTGAATATGTTGAAGCAGGAGCGAAAATGGTTGAAACAGCTGAAGAAGCTTGGAACCAAGATATGGTTATGAAAGTTAAAGAACCGATTGAAAGTGAATATAAATATTTTAGAGAAGGTTTAATTTTATTCACATATTTACATTTAGCTCCAGAACCAGAATTAACAAAAGCTTTAATCGAAAATAAAGTGGTTTCTATTGCTTATGAAACAGTACAATTAGAAAACCGCTCTTTACCATTACTTGCACCTATGAGTGAAGTAGCAGGTCGTATGTCTGCACAAATCGGTGCACAGTTCCTTGAGAAAACAAAAGGCGGCAAAGGTATTTTACTTGCAGGCGTTCCAGGAGTAAAACGTGGTAAAGTAACAATTATCGGTGGTGGACAAGCTGGTACAAATGCTGCTAAAATTGCAGTTGGACTAGGTGCGGATGTAACAATCATCGACTTAAGTGCAGAACGTCTTCGTCAGTTAGATGACATTTTCGGAAATCAAGTAAAAACTTTAATGTCTAATCCTTACAATATTGCACAAGCTGTAAAAGAATCTGATCTTGTAATCGGTGCAGTATTAATTCCAGGTGCAAAAGCGCCAAAACTTGTAACAGAAGAAATGATTCAATCAATGGAACCTGGTTCTGTTGTTGTTGATATCGCGATTGACCAAGGTGGTATTTTCGAAACAACGGATCGCATTACAACTCATGATAACCCAACTTACGAAAAACATGGCGTTGTTCATTATGCAGTTGCAAACATGCCAGGTGCGGTTCCACGTACATCAACTCTTGCATTAACAAACGTAACAGTACCATATGCGGTACAAATTGCGAACAAAGGTTATAAAGAAGCTTGCTTAGGTAACACTGCATTATTAAAAGGTATTAACACATTAGACGGCTATGTAACATTCGAAGCAGTTGCAGAAGCTCACGGTGTAGAATACAAAGGTGCAAAAGAGTTATTAGAAGCAGAAGCAGTATCTTGTTAACAAAAGCATTATACAAAATAATAATCGAACAATATTTCATACAACATGATAAGAGCTAAGAGTGAAGACCTCTTAGCTCTTATTAGCAAAAGGGGGCATACATCGTGGCCAACCTATTTAAAAAGAAATCCGTTACGCAATTGTTAGGGGAAAGTAAAAGTAAAACTTTAACGAAAACACTAGGGGCATTTGACCTAACGATGCTGGGGATTGGTGCGATAATTGGTACAGGAGTACTTGTATTAACTGGATTAGTAGCAGCAAGAGATGCTGGTCCAGCCGTTATTTTTTCATTTATGATTGCGGCCGTTGTTTGTGGATTCGCAGCATTATGTTATGCAGAAGTTGCTTCGTCCCTTCCTGTTTCAGGTAGTGTATACACATATTCGTATGCGACGATTGGTGAATTTATTGCCCACTTAATGGGCTGGACATTGCTATCAGTATATGTAGTAACAACTGCTGCGGTAGCTGGTGGCTGGACAGGTTACTTCCATAACTTAATAAGTGGATTTGGATTAGAAATTCCAAAGGAACTGTTAACGATTCCAGCGCAAGGCGGTATCGTGAATTTGCCAGCGGTGGTTATCACTTTAATACTGACTTGGTTATTATCGCGTGGTACAAAGGAAAGTAAACGTGTAAATAACGCAATGGTGTTAATTAAAATTGGTATTGTTGTTCTATTTATTGCTGTTGGTGTATTTTACGTAAAACCAGAAAATTGGGTACCGTTTGCACCATATGGTTTAAGTGGAATCTTTGCCGGGGGAGCAGCAGTATTCTTTGCTTTCTTAGGATTTGATGCATTAGCAACTTCAGCAGAAGAAGTGAAAAATCCACAACGTGACCTTCCAATTGGTATTATTGCCTCACTAATCATTTGTACAATCATTTATGTTGCAGTTTGTCTCGTTATGACGGGTATGGTTTCTTATAAGGAATTAGATGTACCAGAAGCGATGGCTTATGTATTAGAAGTTGTAGGACAAGACAAAGTGGCAGGTGTAATCGCAGTTGGAGCTGTAATTGGGATTATGGCTGTAATTTTCGCTTACATTTATGCGACAACACGCGTATTCTTTGCAATGAGCCGTGACGGTTTATTGCCAGAATCTTTTGCGAAAATCAACAAAAAGACAGAGGCACCAACATTTTCGACTTGGTTAACAGGAATTGGTAGTGCTTTAATCGCTGGATTTATCGATTTGAAAGAATTGTCAAACTTAGCGAATATTGGAGCATTATTGACATTTGCGATGGTAGGTGTATCAGTTATCATCCTTCGTAAAACACATCCGAAATTAGAGCGTGGATTTAAGGTACCGCTTGTACCGATTTTACCGATCATTTCAGTTGTATGTTGTTTATTCTTAATGGTTAACTTGCCGTTAACAACATGGATGTATTTCGGAGTATGGTTAGCAATTGGAATTGTTGTATACTTTGTATATTCGAAAAAACATAGTCATTTAAAAGAAGATGGAAGTTCGCAAGATAGTTTAGAAAAAGCTAACTAAAGGGATATAAAACATGTAAGCCTTGAGCGTCTAGGGAGCGCTCAAGGCTTTTTCTTTTAATCTCAGCGATTCGGATTTTAAGATTTGCTCCATGAATTGGAGATGCTGTGAAAGTAAAATGAATGAAGAGGATGGGATGTATGAAATCGTACATCTTTTTTGTATGAGGGATATAACGAATGTGGAAAATAAGAGATATTTTTTAAATATGAACAAAATGTTCGAAAAATTGTTATGGATTTTATTGACATATATGAACAACTGCTCATATAATAAAAGTATCAAATATATGAATAGTTGTTCATATGTTCAAATAAAGAGGTGAGCTATAATGGCTGAAAATAAAGTAGAAACATGTCAGGATACATGTTCTCAAACAATTATCCATGAAGAAGTTGTAGATCAAGTAAAACAAACAATTCCAAATGATGAAAGTTTAAGCAAAGTAGCAGAATTATTTAAAGTGTTAGGTGATCGTACACGTACGCGAATTTTGCATGCGTTATTTGAAGCGGAGATGTGTGTATGTGATTTAGCTTATTTACTCGGCATGACACAATCCTCTATTTCTCATCAACTTCGTGTATTGAAACAAGCAAAACTTGTGAAAAACCGTAAAGAAGGAAAGGTTGTCTACTATTCATTAGCTGACCACCATGTAATCGGTATTTTTGAACAAGCATTCGAACACGTAAACGAGGAAGACTAAATAGAAAAGCACAAGGAGGGAGAAAAATGGCTGAAGCACTTGTGAAGCGAAAACTTGTGTTGGAAGGATTGGATTGTGCGAATTGCGCTATGAAAATTGAAAAAGGCATTGGGAATTTAGAAGGTGTATCGTCTTGTTCTGTCAATTTTGCAACGAAGACAATGGTTTTAGAGACAGAGAAAAATAAAGAAGGTCATGTTGTTACGGAAGCAAAACAACTCGTTACGAAATTAGAACCGCACATTAAAGTACAGGAAGAACAAAATAAAAAAAATGCAAAAGAAGTATTGTTGTTAGATGGATTAGATTGTGCAAATTGTGCGTTAAAAATTGAAACGAAGGTAAAAGAAATGCCTGGTATTTCAACAGCTACAGTTGATTTTGTATCGAAAAAATTAAAAATAGAAGTTACGAATAAAAAAGAACTAGAAACAGTAGTAGCGAATGTAGAACAGGTCGTTCGTAAGTTAGAGCCGGATGTAAAAGTTGTTCGTGAAGAGAAAAAAGAACATCATCATGATCATAGTCATGGTCATAGTCACGATCATGGAGAAGGAAATGTAAAGAAAATGATTGGGCGCTTAGCGATAGGTGGGGTTTTAACAGCAGCAGCAGCGCTTGCAGTACTACCACAAGCAATGAGCATTTCTCTTTTCATCATCGCATATTTACTAATTGGTGGAGAAATCGTTTGGCGCGCGGTAAGAAATATGGCTCGCGGCCAAGTATTTGATGAAAACTTTTTAATGGCTGTAGCAACGTTAGGTGCATTTGCGATTGGTGAATATCCTGAAGCAGTTGCAGTTATGCTTTTCTACCAAGTAGGTGAATTATTCCAAAGTATTGCGGTAAATCGTTCCCGTAAATCGATTACTTCATTAATGGATATTCGTCCTGATTATGCAAACGTTAAAGTTGGAAATGAAACAAAACAAGTCTCACCAGAAGACGTACAAATTGGCGATTATATTGTTGTGAAACCAGGTGAGAAAGTACCGTTAGATGGGAAAGTGATTGAAGGAACAGCAATGGTAGATACTTCAGCGTTAACTGGTGAATCTGTACCGCGAGAAGTAGAAGTTGGGAATGAAGTATTAAGTGGTTTCGTAAATCAAAATGGTGTATTAACCATTGAGGTAACGAAAGAATTTGGAGAATCAACAGTATCCAAAATTTTAGATTTAGTACAAAATGCAAGTAGCCGTAAAGCACCAACAGAAAATTTTATTACAAAATTTGCTCGCTACTACACGCCTGTTGTCGTGATTACAGCAGCTATATTGGCATTTATTCCACCCCTTATTTTAGAGGGAGCTACATTCTCAGATTGGATTTACCGTGCGTTAGTATTCCTTGTTATTTCTTGTCCATGTGCGTTAGTCGTATCCATTCCGCTCGGATTCTTCGGTGGCATTGGCGGCGCATCTAAAAGTGGTATTTTAGTGAAAGGAAGTAACTATTTAGAAGCATTAAATGATGTAAAACATATTGTTTTTGATAAAACAGGAACATTGACAAAAGGTGTTTTTAAAGTAACAAAAATGGAGCCAGCTGGGGCGACTACGAAAGAGGAACTTCTTGAATATGCAGCATTCGCAGAAGTATATTCAAACCACCCAATTGCACAATCCATTCGCAATGCGTATAGAAAATCAATTGATGAAAAGAATATTGAGGATTATAAAGAAATTTCTGGTCATGGTACAGTAGTAAAAGTAAATGGGAAAGAAATTTTTGCTGGTAATGCAAAATTAATGAAAAAAGAAAATATTGAATTCCAGCAGCCAGAAACGGTAGGTACACTTGTTTATGTTGCTGTTGACGGAAGGTATGCTGGTTATATTGTAATTTCAGATGAAGTAAAAGAAGATTCAAAACAAGCGATTCGGAAATTAAAAGAGCTCGGTATGAAGAAAACAGTTATGCTAACAGGTGATGCCAAACGAGTTGGAGAAGCTGTTGGAAAAGAACTTGGATTAGATGAAGTACATGCGGAATTATTACCAGAGCAAAAAGTAGAAGAAATTGAAAAAATTGCTGCGGCAAAACAACCGAAAGAAAAAGTTGTTTTCGTTGGTGATGGTATTAATGATACACCGGTATTGGCAAGAGCGGATGTTGGGATTGCGATGGGTGGTTTAGGATCTGATGCAGCGATTGAAGCAGCAGACATTGTCATTATGACAGATGAACCTTCTAAAATCGCAACAGCTATAAAAATTGCCAAACGTACGCGTAGTATTGTGTGGCAAAATATTATCTTTGCACTTGGTGTAAAAGGTCTTGTATTACTACTTGGCGCATTTGGAATTGCAACCATGTGGGAAGCTGTCTTCTCTGATGTCGGTGTTACACTAATTGCTGTATTAAATGCAATGCGTGTGCTTAGAGTGAAAAATTTATAAAATAAAAAGAGGAGTGAAGAAAGCTCCTCTTTTTATTTTTGTATATTTTTTGTAATTTGTTCCCGTACAGTTTGAATATAATTCATTTTATGATTCCAACATTCTTGACTTAAATCGACAGGATATTCTTCAGGATTGAGTGTTCGCATATATTCTTCCCAAAATAATGTTAAGCTGCTCTCAGTATGTTTTTGGATATCCAGTATGTCAGGCAATTCATAGATCCTGTTTCCATCTGTGAAAATATCATGATGGAGTTCGCGTGCTTCAAAATTTGTTACAAATTTACTAATATACGTATGAACAGGATGGAACATTTTCAAACGTTTTTCTTGCCCTGGTTCTTCAGATTCTAATGCGATATAGTCTCCTTCAGCGTGATTGTTCATGCGATTGATAATTCGATAAACTCTTTTGAGTCCTGGTGTTGTAATTTTTTCCGGATTGGAAGAAATTTTAATGGTATCGTTTAATAGCCCTTTTTCATCTTCAATCGCGACAAGTTTATAGACGGCTCCTAATGCAGGTTGTTCAAATGAAGTAATAAGCTTTGTTCCAACACCCCAGACGTCGATTTTGGCTCCCTGAGATTTTAAATGCATAATTGTATATTCATCTAAGTCGCTAGAAGCAATAATTTTTGTGTTAGTAAATCCAGCTTCATCAAGCAGTTTACGAGCTTCTTTAGATAAGTATGCCATATCTCCGCTGTCAAGACGAATGCCATAGAAATCAATGCGATCTCCAAACTCTTTGGCAACCCGAATTGCATTTGGTACACCAGACTTTAATGTATCGTATGTATCAACTAAAAAGACGCATTTTTTATGTGTTTCCGCGTATTTTTTAAAGGCAACATATTCATCCCGATAGGCTTGAACAAAGGAGTGGGCATGTGTACCAGCTACAGGGATTCCGAATCGTTTGCCAGCACGAACATTACTTGTGGAAGAAAACCCGCCAATAAAAGCTGCGCGTGTTCCCCAAAGAGCGGCGTCAAATTCGTGAGCGCGGCGTGTTCCGAATTCTAATAGTTCATCATTGCTAGCAGCATGTTTCATACGAGCTGCTTTTGTTGCGATTAATGTTTGATAATTTACGATATTTAATAAGGCTGTTTCGATAATTTGTGCTTCGCCAAGTGGCGCATCAACGCGCAATAAAGGTTCGTTATTAAAAACAATTTCACCTTCTCGCATGCTGCGAATTGTTCCTGTAAACTCCATGTTTTGTAAATAACGAAGAAATTCCTCTTCAAATTGTAATTCAGTTAAATATGCAATATCGCTTTCGGTAAATCGGAAACTTTCTATATACTCTATAATTTTTTCGAGACCAGCGAAAACTGCATAGCCATTTTCAAATGGAAGCTTTCGAAAATATAAATCAAAAACAGAACGGCGATTGTGAATCCCGTCTTTCCAATATGTATAAACCATATTGATTTGATATAGATCAGTATGTAAGGCGTAACTATCGTCTTTATAATGATTCATTGCGAAAACACCTCCGTAATTTGGTTATAGTATACCAATTTTTACATCTATACACCAAAAAAAGCTCTGCATCTTCTATTCACATGTGAAATAGGAGGTAAAAAGAAAAAATATGTAATGTTTTTCGAAAATTTACATTTATCAATTTATATTTTTCGTAATTTTATGTATTATTAAAGTAGTGAGGGTAAATGAGAATGGAGGAGGGCCATGCAACAAACATTAGAGAAAATTGGCAAACAAGTTTTTTATAAACGACTACAGCAAAAAATGACACAAGAAGAATTATGTCAGGGCATTTGTTCCGTCTCATATTTAAGCAAGATTGAAAATGGAAAGATAGAAGCATCGGAAGAAATCCTGCAGCTTCTCTGCACAAGGTTAGAGATTGCCGTATCAGATTTACGAGATGTAGAAGAAGAAGTGAAAGACAAATTGGATGAGTGGTTAAATGCATTAGTTCATTTAGATAAACCACAGGTTGAACGTATTTATAAAGAATTGCAAGAAGAAGTGAATCAAGTTTTAGATTTTGAAATTATTAACTATTATAATTTGCTTTATACACGCTATTTAATCATGAAACGAGATCTTCCAGCATTGGAAGAAGAGCTGGAGAAATTGAAGAAGGTATATAAGAAATATTCTCCGTTTCAGAAGTTGTTATATACGTATAGTAGGGCTTTAATGTATTTCATGAAGCATAAATATAAGGATTCACTTGAGTGTTTAGTTCAGACAGAGGTAATGGCAAAAGAGCAAGGATATTATGAGACTGGAATTTATTATAACTTAGCGCTTGTATATAGTTATTTAGAACTTGATTATATGGCTATATATTTTGCTGATATTGCATTAGAAGGGTTTCGAAGTGAATACAAATTTCGAAACGTGATTAATTGTCAATTGATTATTGCTTTTAGTTACATTCGAAAAAAACAATATGGTGAAGCTTTAAAAATGTATAATAATATTTTACGAGAAGCAATTTCTTTTGCGGATAAAGAAGTTATTACGTCAATAGTATTAAATAATCTGGGTTACCTATACTATCATAAAAAAGAGTATAAAAAAGCAAAAGAATATTATTTGCAGTGCTTACAGTATAAAAAAGAGAAAAAAGAAGAAGACCTTAATTATATTGATGCTGTATATGAAATTTCCTTACAATGTATTCAATTACAAGAGTTTGAAGAGGCAAGAGAATGGATTAATAAAGGGATAATTGTTGCGAAAAAAGATGAAAGATACAAGGGAATGCTGTATTTATTATTAATACTTCAATATAAATACTTTGAAAAAAAAGAAGTGTATAAAAGATTTTTAGAAGTGGAAGCCATTCCTTTTTTTAAAGCAGAAGAAAATACGAAAGATTTAAAAAAAGTCTACTTAGAACTAGCTGAATGCTTCGAAGAATTATCAGAATTCCGAGAAAGTAGTAGTTATTATAAATTAGCTGTAAAATTATTAGAGGAAGAAGGAGGAAAATAGTATGAAAAAGGTGATTTTTGGTGGGATTGTATTGGTAGCATTGTTGATTGCGGTACTAGAACCTCAATATGGTTGGAGACCAGATATGTCTGCTGGAGAAGTAAATACTGTAGAAATAGTGGAAGCGTAAGTGTAGTAACAAAAAAGATCCTTTCTAGTTGAAAAGGATCTTTTTTTGTTTTCTCAACATTTGTTCTCCAAAATTCTACAAAACTTGAGAAAAAAATTATTTAACTTTTTTGTATATTCACAATAGAAACTTAATGATAATATAAAACTACTCTTTTTCAAAAAAATTTTATTAGGGGGAAGGTTGAATGAAAAAGAAGAGTTTAGCTTTTGTATTAGCGGCAGGGATGGCTGTAACGACATTTGGAGGGACGAGCTCTGCATTTGCAGATTCAAAGAATGTGCTCTCTACGAAAAAGTACAATGAAGCCGTTAAATCACCAGAGTTTGTAGCAGGTGATTTGACTGGAGCGACTGGAAAGAAAGCAGAATCTGTTGTGTTTGATTACTTAAATGCAGCAAAAGAGGACTATAAGTTAGGAAATAAGAGTGCTGAAGATTCTTTTAAAATTAAAGAAGTGAAAAAGGATTCTGTAACAGATTCGACAGTTGTACGTATGCAACAAGTGTTTGAAGGAACACCTGTATGGGGATCTACTCAACTAGCTCATGTGAGTAAAGATGGTTCATTGAAGGTGTTATCTGGAACGGTTGTACCAGATTTGGATAAAAAAGAGAAATTAAAAAATACGAATAAGATTGAGGGGAAAAAAGCAATTGCAATTGCTGAACAAGATTTAGGTTTAAAACCAAAATATGAAGTAGAACCAACAGCTGACTTATATGTGTATCAAAATGGTGAGGAGGCAACATACACATATGTTGTGAAATTAAATTTCTTAGATCCACAGCCAGGAAACTATTATTATTTTATTGAAGCAGAAAGCGGTAAAGTATTAAATAAATATAATACATTAGATCATGTAACTGCAGAAAGTAAAGTACCAGTTAATCAAGAGATTGCAAAACAAGAAAAAGGAGCTGTCAAACCTGTAACGGGAACGAATGCAGTTGGAACAGGGACAGGTGTATTAGGAGATAAAAAATCAATTCATACGACATTATCTGGATCGACGTATTATTTACAAGATAATACGAGAGGTGCGCAAATTTTCACATATGATGCGAAAAATCGTTCTTCCTTACCAGGAACGTTATGGGCAGATGTTGATAATGCGTTCCATGCAAAGTATGATGCAGCAGCAGTAGATGCTCATTATTATGCGGGCGTCACATATGATTACTATAAAAATACGTTTAATCGAAATTCTATTAACAATGCAGGAGCTCCGCTAAAATCAACGGTTCATTATGGAAGTAATTATAATAATGCTTTCTGGAATGGCTCGCAGATGGTATATGGAGATGGTGATGGAGTAACATTTACTTCGTTATCTGGTGGAATTGATGTAATTGGGCATGAATTGACACATGCTGTGACAGAATATAGTTCAAATTTAATCTATCAATATGAGTCAGGCGCATTAAACGAAGCGATTTCTGATGTTTTTGGCACATTGGTAGAATACTATGATAATCGTAATCCAGATTGGGAAATTGGAGAAGATATTTATACACCTGGAAGAGCGGGAGATGCACTTCGCTCTATGAGTGATCCGACAAAGTATGGTGATCCAGATCATTATTCTAAGCGCTACACTGGTTCTGGCGATAATGGTGGTGTTCATACAAACAGCGGAATTATTAACAAAGCGGCTTATTTATTAGCAAATGGTGGTACACATTATGGAGTGACAGTGAATAGTATTGGCAAAGATAAAGTAGGAGCAATTTACTATCGTGCAAATACGCAATATTTCACGCAATCGACTACATTTAGTCAAGCTCGTGCTGGCCTAGTACAAGCAGCGGCTGATTTATACGGTGCGAATTCTGCAGAAGTAACAGCGGTAAAACAATCATACGATGCAGTTGGAGTAAAATAAACAAAAATAAAAAGGAGCGATATGCTCCTTTTTATTTTTGCTTCCATTTCCTCCATATATATATGATTCCGATGCAACTAGCGATTGTTATCATCCATTTTGCCTCATTCGTTCCATTTATAACATGATATGCAGAATATACTTCAATGAGCAATGCTGGTATTTTTCCGATTGTACTTGCAATGCTGAAGGATAATAATGATATTTTTCCTAATGCAGCAAATAATGTGATGATGCTTGATGGAATAAATGGAACGAGTCGAAATGATAAGACAAGCAAGAATGCTTCTTTCCCTTTTACATAAAGGAGCCGCTGTATCTTTGGATAATCATTTATTTTATCACGTGTGAATTTTTGCAATCCTAAACGATAAAGATAAAATGAAACAATTGCACCTAAAGCTTCTCCTGTGATCGAAATCATTGTCCCATCTAGTACTCCGAATAATTGTACATTAATAGCTGTTAAAAATATGCTAGGAATGACTCCAAGTAAGCTGATAACGATATTAAATAGAATACTAAGTGGAATGGCGATTGCACTATGCTCTTTCAATGCATTGTAAATAAGTTCGTCCATAGTGATAGGTCCTTTATCTTTTTTAGCATTACACCATATTTCACGAAGATAGGCAAGAGTGGATTTGTTATAAAATACATACTTTTTATTTCAAAAACTTGTAATTTTATACCCCTTACGGGTATAATGTATACAAGGGAGGGGGTATATCGATGGGCCATTGTGTGAATCAAGAAAAGATGGTACCTAGAACAGATGAAGAAATTGAAAAAGTTATAAATCGTTTAAAAAGAATTGAAGGCCAAGTGAGGGGCATTCAAAAGATGATTGAGGATAATCGCTATTGTATTGATGTATTCATTCAAATTTCTGCAGTGCAAGCAGCGTTAAATAAAGTTCGTTTTTCATTGTTAGAACGTCATACAAATCATTGTGTAAAAAAAGCTATTCAAGAAGGAAATGGTGATGCGTCTATACAAGAGTTAATGAGAGTCATCAAACAGTTCTCAAAATAGAAAGGAGATGAACTGTATGGGGAAAACAAAACAAATAACAATTGGTATTGATGGAATGACATGTTCAGCTTGTTCCGCACGGATTGAGAAAGTATTAAATAAACTAGATGGCGTAGAAGCAAATGTGAATTTAGCAATGGAACAAGCGACCGTTCAATATGATGAAGAGGAACAAAATGTAGAAGCAATTACAAATCGTATTAAGAAATTAGGATATGAAGTTCGAACGAAAAAAATAAATTTTAATATTGAAGGTATGACATGTGCTGCATGTTCAAATCGAATTGAAAAAGTAATCGGTAAAATGGAAGGAATTGAAACGATTAATGTTAATTTAGCTATGAACACTGCAACGATTGTCTATAAAGATGGTCTTCTTACAATAGAAGCAATTCTCGACAAAATAACGAAATTAGGATATAAAGGTAAACTGCAAGAAGATGCTGAATCGACGAAAAAAGAAGAGCAACTAAAAAAGAAAAGAAAACAACTATTTCTTTCTATTTTATTGTCATTACCCCTTCTTTATACGATGGTGGCACATTTGCCGTTTGAAACAGGAATACCAATGCCACATTTTTTAATGAATCCATGGGTACAATTATTATTTGCAACACCGGTGCAATTTTATATTGGTGCACAATTTTATATCGGTGCATATCGCGCATTGCGAAATAAAAGTGCAAATATGGATGTACTTGTTGTACTTGGTACATCATCTGCGTATTTTTATAGCTTATACGAAGGGATTAAAACACTACAGGAACCATCATATTTACCTCAGCTTTACTTTGAAACAAGTGCGGTGCTAATTACATTAATACTTGTTGGTAAGTATTTCGAGGCGCTCGCAAAAGGAAGAACAACAGAGGCTATTTCAAAATTACTAAGTTTACAAGCGAAAGATGCCTTGGTTATTCGTGATGGAAATGAAATATTAATTCCTATAGAAAGTGTTGTGATTGGCGATACAATTGTAGTAAAACCAGGTGAGAAAATACCTGTGGATGGTATTGTATTATTAGGTACATCCTCAGTTGATGAAGCGATGATTACAGGTGAATCTATCCCAGTTGAAAAACAAGTTGGTGATGCTGTAATAGGAGCGACAATGAATAAAAATGGTACGTTCACAATGCGTGCTGAAAAAATAGGGAAGGATACCGCCCTTGCAAGTATTATTAAAATTGTTGAAGAAGCTCAAGGGTCAAAAGCACCAATTCAGCGCATGGCAGATACTATTTCTGGTATTTTCGTTCCAATCGTAGTTGCGATTGCGACCGTTGCTTTTCTTGTTTGGTATTTTGCTATTGCTCCTTATGATTTACCACAATCATTAGAAGTCGCCATAGCTGTATTAGTAATTGCTTGTCCTTGTGCACTTGGTCTTGCTACGCCAACATCGATTATGGTGGGAACTGGAAAAGGAGCAGAGGCAGGTATTCTTTTTAAAGGCGGAGAATATTTAGAGGCGACACATAGAATTAATGCTGTGCTACTAGATAAAACTGGTACTGTTACAAAGGGAAAACCAGAAGTTACAGATGTATTCAGCTTACAAGACAATATGCTCGCCTTTGCTGCTTCCGCAGAAAATGTCTCAGAACACCCATTAGCGACTGCTATTGTTGAGTATGGGAAACAACAAGGGATTACACTCTTACCTATAGAGGATTTTCGAGCGATACCTGGACACGGTATTGAAGCTATGATTGAAGAACAGTCCATTGTGATTGGAACGCGAAAATTAATGAATGAGCACGGTGTGAATATAGGTCAGTTTGAAGAGCGCATGATTGCTCAAGAAGCTGATGGTAAGACTGTTATGCTTGTAGCGATTGAAAATCAATTCGCAGGGATGATTTCTGTAGCAGATATAATTAAAGAAAGTTCGAAAGAAGCAATTCATGCGCTGAAATCTAGTGGAATCGATGTATATATGGTAACAGGTGACAATCAGCGAACAGCAGAAGCAATTGCAAAACAAGTAGGAATTGAACATGTATATGCGGAAGTGTTACCAGAGAAAAAAGCACGTATTGTGGAGGAATTACAACTTAACGGGAAACGAGTGGCGATGGTTGGTGATGGAATTAATGATGCTCCAGCTTTAGCAAAAGCCGATATCGGAATGGCGATTGGAACAGGAGCAGATGTAGCAATTGAAGCGGCAGATATTACTCTTGTTGGTGGAAACTTAAAACATATCCCGCAAGCGATTGATCTAAGTAAAAAAACAATGAAAAATATTCGCCAAAATTTATTCTGGGCTCTGTTTTATAATGCAATTGGTATACCAATTGCGGCAAGCGGCTTGTTAGAACCTTGGGTAGCTGGTGCGGCGATGGCATTTAGTTCTGTTTCTGTTGTAACAAATGCCCTTCGCTTAAAACGTGTTAAAATATAAATAGAATGGGAACTAAGGTTCTCATCCTTATAAATAAAAGAGGATATATAAGGAGGAAATAAAAATGACTGTAACATTAAACGTACAAGGAATGACATGCAATCACTGTAAAGCAGCTGTAACGAATGCCCTTCAAGAGTTAAATGGTGTAAGTCGTGTAGCAGTTGAGTTACAGGCAGGTACAGTAGAAATTGCATATGATGAAACGAAGGTAAATGTTCAGCAGTTAAAAGATGCAATTGAAGAACAAGGTTATGATATTGTATAAATATTCATAAAAAAACGTGTAGATTTTATCATTCTACACGTTTTTTTATGAATTGACTTTTCATGCAGTTACAATAATAATCATGGAAGAGGTGATAAAATGAAACGATTTGGCAACATATTGTTAAGTAGTTTACTGGCAATGATTCTTATATTAAGTGGATGTGCTGGGAAAGAACAAAAGAAAGTAGAACCAAAAGAGAACCACTCAGCATCCATCGGAAAAATGAGTGACAATATTTTAGACGAAATGGAAGGACCACCGAAAAATGGCCATACGATAGAAAGACATGTCGGTAAAACAGAAGAACAATTAAAGGAACGTTTGCGTACCGATAAAGTATCTGCAGCAAGTACATATTATGATAAAGAAACGGCTACAAAAGCTGTAAAAGATAGTGTAAAGCAACATGAGCAGGAAATTGATAATTGGTTAAAGAACTCTAAAGAAAATCGTCTTGTATTACATACGAAACATTCATTCCCTGTTGGAAAAACTGTATTAAAAAAGAATATGAGTGTAAAGGATAAACTTATGAATACAGTTACAGTTTTAGCAAGGGATAAATCAGGATCATTAGGTTTTAAAATTGTTACTTCCTACCCATCAGATAAATAAGAAAAGGAGGGACAACATGTATTCAACACTTCAATATTTTTTTAAAGCATATTGCACATTGAGTGTGCATGAAGAAGAAATAGCAGAGGTAATGACAGAGTTTTTGGAGCAAGAAGAACAAGAAAGTATTCAAAATTTACAAGCGGAGCTATTACATATATGTGAGGATGAAGCGTGGGAAGAAGGGTGTGTATTAGCTGCGAAGTATGGAAATCGTATATGGTCTTTAGAAGAAACGAAACATCATTTGGAGACCTTCATGCAATTATTGCAAACGAAAAAGGCGTGATTCATCACGCCTTTTTATATACACTTTTTGAAATTTGCCCATTTGAAATGATTTGCCCATCTTTTGTTACTTTTTTGTATGTGACGGCAGTAATTTTATTTCCAGTATTGCTGATGACTTTGGAGGAAACTTCTACATCCTTACCAGTTGGCGTACCGAAAATACGAGTCGTAATCCGGTTACCATCAGAGAATGCTTGAATATAAATATAATGCCCAGTATTATTTTTAAATTTTAAATCAGGGCCGTAATCAGCTACAGCCGCATCTTGTCCGAGTGGTAAATAGTGGACAGGCATAGAATGATTACTACGAGCAACAATTCCTAAATCTGCACGTAATACAGCTCCATATAATGTACTACTTACTTGACAAACACCGCCCCCAGCACTTTGAACAACCTTTCCTTGTAAATAGACAGCAGCTGATTTATAGCCGTGTGCAGCATCTGTAACTCCGACATGTCCATTGAAACTAAATGTTTCATCTGGTGCTACAATTGCTCCGCTTAATGTATTTGCAGATTTATTTACATTAAAGGACTGGCTTCCGTTTCGTCCAGTCATAGGCGTAGAATATTCTGCAATCACTTGTTTGATCCCCATATTTTGTATATCTTCTGTAGAACGTTCAGGTTTTATAGAAGCAATAGGGAGTGTGATGTTTTGTGTATTTGCAGTAATGGCTTGTTTTGTTAAGTTTGCTAATTGCTCTTTATCAATTTTTTCACCATTTTGGCTTTCGCTAATATTTACAGTAGTTCCTGAAATGTTTAATTCGGCATTAACAGGATTTTTTAAAGTTTCATTGTATTTATCCTTCATAAAGGCTTCATAAGCAGTGGAATTTAATTGTGGCTTTAGCTTATACTCGCGTTTTAATTCACCGTGTATAGCCTTTTTTCTCATGTTATAACGATCTATAATGTTTCCTTGTTGTTCTTTAAAAATATTCGCGACGATATCTTTTTCTTTATATTCTACACCGAGATCTTTCCATGTGTATGTTTTTGTATTGTTTTCAAATACATAGTTGAGTGATTTTTTATTTAATTCATCTACTTTCTGTTGAACAATTTTTTGAATATCTTGTTTATTCTTTCCATCAAGAGGAATGCCTTCAAATGTAGTATGTGGTAATGCAGTGGTATCTAGTTCTTTATTTAGTTTTGATATGTACTGGTAGCCGCTGATTCCACCTGCACAAAGTAAGATACCACCAGCAATAGCAGAACCAATAAGGAATTGGCGCAGTTTCATTTGTTTTCCCCCTTAGTAATAAATGGATAACATAATATGTATTCTGTTTTTTACATAAGAATGATGTAAATAGCATTATGTATGTACTAGTATACTATCATTCTTATGAAAGTGTAATATTTATATAAAGAATGTTACAATTATGTAATAAACATCTATTTTTGGAATTATTGACTAATAAGAATAAGGAAGTGTCATTATAATAAAAAGGCTGCATAGAAAGTTCTAGCAGCCTTTTTATTATAATTTTTTATGTTCACTTTTATTCGTAACCTCTAGATGTTTTTGTAAAGTAACAGATATATTCTGAACGCTCTTTTCATCAGGGACATAGTAATAAATACCACCGATATATTTATCTGATCCTTTTACTTGAAGCTTGTCCATTTTTAAATCTGAGCCCATTGAATGTTTTGTAATTGTCATCATGTCATCGAAAGTTAAATTCGTTTTTAAATCGCGATCAACGGCATCTAATAGACTGCCAAGTTTATTAATAGAATTGATAGATAGTGCTTTTTGAGCAATTGCCTCCAAAACAAGCTGTTGTCGCTGCCCGCGCATATAGTCACTATCAATATGTCGAGTTCTTGCTAAAGCAAGTGCTTCCTCACCATTTAAATGTTGACGCCCTTTTTTTAGATGGATTGCTTCTGCTTCATCTTTACTGTTTTGTTCTGTAAATTCCACTGGGACGTTCACAGTAATACCACCAAGTGAATCGACAATTTTGATAAAAGATGTAAAGTTAAATTTAACGTAGTAATCAACCGGAACATTTAAAAAACGTTCGACAGTATCAATGGTACTATCAACACCACCAAATACATGGGCGTGTGTAATTTTATCTTCTTTATGGCGTGATTTAATATATACACGGGAATCCCGAGGGATACTAACAAGCTTGACTGACTTGTCGTTTTTATTAATTGTAGCAAGTAGTAGCGCATCTGTACGTGTTGCTTTACCGTAATTTTTCTTTCGAATATTGCTCTCATCTACTCCCATAATAAGGACAGAGATATTATCTGTCATGGGTTTTACAGCTTTTTCTCGTTTATTTGATTTATCGCCTCGGTTTAATTCTGAGTAAGCATTATTTACAATAGATTTTGCTTTACTATATAGATGGAAGAAGTAGCTTCCGCTTCCAAGCGTAACGATGAGTAATGGAATCAAAATGAACCAAAGTAGACGTCTTTTTTTAGAGTGTCGCTTTGAGGTTCTACTATTTTTCTCTAAATCAGATTTCATTTGTTGCTCTCCTTTAAATTAATCAATATATATTCTTCAGTAGCGTATATAGATAAGACACATAAAAAATATTGTACGCTAAATAGAGGAGATTGTACATGTATAAAAAATAGATATCTCGATTATTTATGAGGTATCTATTCATGTTTGTATTATTGTGTGCAGAAAGTGATAAATACATGATTGCGACAAGAAGAAAACTGTAATCATAAATAGTGGATTAAGTCTCTACACTGGATTTCAAGGAGAAAGTGTGAAAAATTTTACTACGTTGCAATTATTTGTTCTAATTACGAAATAGCTAAGGAGTTTTATATCAAATTTTAGGATTTAAAGTAATAAATGGAGTATACAGAGAAGATAGGAATTCTTATCAATTAGATTTATCAAATTGAATGATTTTCTTTTCGAAATCCACCAAAGTGTCCAAGCTTCCCAGAGGCAACAGGTCTTAGACATTTAGTATTTGCTGTTAAGGATATACAAGCAGCGGTTGCACATAGAGACAGAGCCGATACGTGTCGATGAAATAACAGGGAAAAAATTTGTTTTTCCAAGATCAGGATTTCCTTCCATTAGAATGATATGAGGAATGAAAATTGGGGAATTTTATCTAGATTTGCTTTTCAATAAATGAAGAAACTAAAGGAAAACTTCTTTTAAAAAGGAGGTGTAACTTTAGCGAGAAAGCTAAAGGATTTTGGTGGGAATTTTAAAACTAATCATGGTTGCTATTTTGATTGCCTTAACAGCCTTTTTTGTTGCCGTTGAATTTGCCATTATAAAGGTGAGAAGTAGTCGTATTGATCAACTTGTAATCGAAAAAAGACGAGGGGCATTAGCAGCGAAGAAAGTCACTTCGAATTTAGATGAATACTTATCAGCTTGTCAGCTTGGAATTACAATTACAGCTTTAGGATTAGGATGGTTAGGTGAACCGACAATTAAACATATGTTAGAGCCATTATTTTTGAGAATGAATATTTCATCAGTAGCTGCAAGTACAGTATCATTTATTATTGCATTTGCAGTCATCACATTTTTGCACGTCGTTGCTGGAGAGCTAGCTCCAAAAACGTTTGCGATTCAAAAAGCAGAACAAGTTAGCTTGTTACTGTCACAGCCTCTTATTTATTTCTATCGGATTATGTATCCCTTTATTTGGGCTTTAAATGGGTCTTCACGCTTCGTGACAGGAATCTTTGGACTTCAACCTGCTTCTGAACATGAAGTGGCACATTCAGAGGAAGAATTGCGTCTCATTTTATCGGAAAGTTATGAGCGAGGAGAGATTAATCAAGCAGAATTTAAGTATGTAAATAATATTTTTGAATTTGACAATCGATTGGCGAAAGAGATTATGGTTCCCCGTACGGAAATTGTAGGGTTATATGAAGATGAACCATTTGAGACGCATATTAAAATTATTAGACAGGAAAAATATACAAGATATCCCGTATTTGGAGAAGATAAAGATGAAATTATTGGGATGGTGAATGTAAAAGATTTATTCATTCGCTATATGGATGGAGGACGAGAGGAAGAATGTTCTATTACGCCGTATACAAGACCTGTCATTGAAGTGTTAGAAAACATTCCGATTCACGATTTGTTGTTACAGATGCAAAAACGAAGAATTCCAATGGCTGTTTTATATGATGAGTATGGTGGAACGGCTGGCATTGTAACTCTTGAAGACATTCTAGAGGAAATTGTTGGGGAAATTCGAGATGAGTATGATGAGGATGAACATCCACCAATAGAGCATATAAGTGAAACGTGGAAAATTGTAGATGGAAAAGTACGTATTAGCGAAGTAAATGATTTATTTGGACTACAGTTATTAGCAAATGATATCGATACAATCGGTGGCTGGATTATGATGCAAAAACAAACGATTACTGAAGGGGATTTTATTGAGACCAATGGCTTGGTATTTAAAGTCCTTGAGAAAGACATGCATCAAATAAAACGAGTAGAAATTATGAAAAAGGAAGAAAAAAGGGGCGTTTAAGGAGAGGAAGGATTAGATAGAAAACGTAATGTTTGCGCTTTCAAAAAAGGTGCTATATAGTGGATGGAGATGGAAATGTTTCTATGAAAATGATATTTTCATAGAAACAATGCTAAAACTTTAAAGATATACAACGAAAAGTATAGGTGATAAAAATGATAGCGACAAAAGACATACGGATAGAAAAAGATTTCTTAGGTGAGAAAGAAGTACCAAATGAAGCTTATTATGGAGTTCAAACTTTACGCGCTGTAGAGAACTTTCCAATTACAGGATATCGTATACATGAGTCACTCATCACTGCAATGGCGATTGTAAAGAAAGCAGCAGCGCTTGCTAATGTGGAAACGGGTTATTTACCAGAGAACATTGGTAAAGAAATTGCAGCAGCAGCTCAGGAAATTATGGATGGAAAACTTCATGATCAATTTATTGTCGATCCGATTCAAGGTGGGGCTGGAACTTCCATTAACATGAATACGAATGAAGTAATTGCAAACCGTGCATTAGAACGGATGGGATATGAAAAAGGGGATTATGCCAAAATTAGTCCGAATACACATGTCAATATGGCACAATCCACAAATGATGCATTTCCAACAGGAATTCATATTGCAACTTTAATGATGTTAGAGGAGCTTCTTATTACGATGGAAGAGCTTCATCGTGCATTTATAAAGAAAGCGAAAGAATTTGATCATGTCATTAAAATGGGACGTACGCATTTACAAGATGCTGTTCCTATCCGCCTTGGACAAGAATTTAACGCATATAGTCGTGTATTAGAACGTGATATAAAGAGAATTAAACAATCTCGTCAGCATTTATATGAAGTCAACATGGGCGCAACGGCTGTTGGAACAGGGTTAAATGCAAATCCAATGTATATTGAACAAGTTGTAAAGCATTTACGAGAGTTAAGTGGTTTTCCACTTATAGGAGCGGAGCATTTAGTAGATGCAACGCAAAATACGGATGCATATACAGAAGTATCCGCAGCGCTTAAAGTATGTATGATGAATATGTCTAAAATTGCAAATGACTTACGTATTATGGCTTCTGGTCCAAGAGTTGGATTAGCAGAGATTCAATTGCCAGCTCGTCAGCCAGGTTCATCTATTATGCCTGGGAAAGTCAATCCGGTTATGGCTGAAGTGATCAATCAAGTTGCCTTCCAAGTGATTGGGAACGACCATACGATTTGTTTAGCATCTGAAGCAGGGCAATTAGAATTAAATGTAATGGAACCAGTGCTCGTGTTTAATTTAATCCAATCTATTAGCATTATGAATAATGCATTTCGTGTCTTCCGTGAATATTGTATTGAAGGTATTACAGCGAATGAAGAATTATTGAAACAATATGTGGAGCGAAGTGTTGGAATTATTACAGCAGTCAATCCTCATATTGGATATGAAGCTGCTTCTCGTATTGCTCGTGAAGCAATCACAACAGGAAAATCAGTTCGAGAACTTTGCCTAGAACATGGTGTTTTAACAGAAGAAGAACTGGATATTATTTTGGATCCATATGAAATGACACATCCTGAAATAGCAGGAGCATCATTACTTAAAAATAAAAAATCTTGATACGTTTGTATCAAGATTTTTTATTTAGCAAAAGATAATATAACAACGAAATATAAAAGGCTGATGAACGAGTCATCAGCCTTTTATATTAAAAAATATGAAATATAGAGTTAAGTTGAAGTAAGCTAATGACAGCTAAGAAGATTAAGCTATATTTCATTGCTACTTTAAATAATGCAGACTCTTTACCAACTAATCCAACTGCTGCACAAGCAACTGCTACAGATTGTGGTGAAACCATTTTTGCCATTGTTCCACCGACTACGTTTAATGCAACAAGTGTAGATGGTACGATATCCAACTGAGCTGCAGTTACTGCTTGAAGTGGTGCGAATAATGAACCACTTGATACAACTGAACCTGTAATGAACACGCCAATCCATCCTAAAATTGGAGAAAGAATTGGGAATGCATTTCCAGTAGAAGAGAATGCTAGTCCAAGTGTAGATGACATCCCAGAGTAATTCTCAACATAAGCTAAAGCGATAACACTACAAATTGTGTAAACTGGAGCTTTTAGTTCTTTAAGTGTTTCAATTATAAGTTCTTTTATCATTTTGCCATTTACACGATATACGATAAGTGAAACAATAATTGCTAATACAATGGCAGTAGTTGTAGATGAGAATACATCTAGTTTAAAAATAGCTGCAAAAGGTGTATCTGCTTTTGTGATTGGTGCAGTTTTCATAACTTGATTATGAAGACCAGGGAATTGAATATTAAATACTAAGTTCTCAAGTGCACCTTTTGGAGCGAATAAAGCTTTAATTGGTTTTAAATTAAAGATTGTTACAAATGCAGTTAAGAATACGAATGGAGACCAAGCATATAAAATTTGATTAAATGTATGAGATTGTTTCTCTTCTTGTTTTTCTTCTTTAGCAGAAGATTTCGGCTGCCAAACTCGTAAAAATAATGCAAGGGCAACCATACTTACAACTGCTGCGAAAATATCAGTAAGTTCCGCGCCTAAGAAATATGTTACAGTAAATTGAGTAATGGCAAATGAAACACCGCTAACAAGAATACCTTGCCATGTTTCTTTAATTCCTTTAAAACCATCAACCATTGCAACAAGTAAGAA
This sequence comes from Bacillus cereus group sp. BfR-BA-01430, assembly GCF_022663115.1. Lineage (NCBI taxonomy): Bacteria > Bacillati > Bacillota > Bacilli > Caryophanales > Bacillaceae > Bacillus > Bacillus cereus group sp. BfR-BA-01430. The sequence goes on along the minus strand of NZ_JAKUEW010000010.1, from coordinate 88,238 downwards.
CGGTAAGATGATGCTAATAAATGGTAGAATCGTAACAGTTTGACGACCGACAGTTAATGCATCAAGTTGAGTTAATTGTGCTGGTACTGTAACTGGAATACCCATTGCTCCCATTGCACCACCAGCGATATTAGCTACTAAACAAATACCTGCTGCTTTTAATGGATTGAAGCCCATACCAACAAGTAATGCAGCTGTAATAGCAACTGGAACCCCTAGGCCAGCTGCCCCTTCTAAGAAAGCACCGAAAGAATAAGCGATTAATAATACCTGTAAGCGTTGATCACTTGTGATACTTGAAATACTATCACGAATAACATTAAATTGTTCCGTTTTTACAGTTATTTTGTAAAGGAAAATTGCTGCGATAACAATTGTACAAATTGGATAAAATCCAGATAAAATACCGAATCCTGCTGATGCAACAGCTACAGTTGTAGGCATTTTATACACAAAGATGGCAATGATAACAGCAACAATTACACTGTAAAGACCAGAGATATAACCTTTCATTTTGAATCCCATTAAACAAATGATGAAACAAAAAATTGGTAAAGCTGCTAGTAGTGCAGAAAGCCAAATGTTGTTCAATGGATCATAAATTTGTGTCCAAGTATTCATGAGAATAACAACTCCTATCTATATTATGTGAAGTTATTCACATTATTTGTGAAATAATTCACAATCAACTTACATTGCTAAGTATAGTCCTGTTCAACACTATTGTCAACGTGAAAAAGTATAATTATTCCACAATAGTGTTATTTGTAAACAAAACCTTACATTTTGTTTATAAACTTGACAAAATGAGTGCTCATATATTTTGAGCACTCTATCAATATTTTATTCATAAATAATAGAAAAGAGAAGTAGAAAGTTTAAAATTATAAACTTTTCATATATTCCTTCATCTTTTCGTATGTCATAGGTCCAACATGTTTAAAATGAATGATACCTTTTTTGTCTAGAATGAAGGAGGTTGGAAGGCTCACAATTTGATAAGCTGTATTCGCTTGTCCTTTTATATCAAGTAAAACAGGAAAAGTATAATGATTTTCTTGAAGAAATTGTTTTACATAGTTAGGATCTTTTTCACTAGGAGTTGCGTTTACGGCAACAATTTCAATTTCATCTGTTTTTGAGTCTTGGTAGAATTTTTCTATATCAGGCATTTCAACTTTACATGGCCCACACCAACTTGCCCAAAAATTCAAAATCACTTTTTTTCCTTTATAGTCGGACAAGTATATTTCTTCCCCGTCTATTGTTTGTAAAAGAGAATTAGGTGCTATGTTTCCAATCTCTGTTCCGATTCGGACATCAGATCCTTCATTTTGTTCCTTGCTCTTTTTTTGTATAAGATGATGGATAATCGTCCAAACGAGTGCAATACTAAGTATAGCGACAATCAGACATTTTTTTATTGGAAATCAACTCCTTTACCAAAAATTCACTCTTTCTATCGTAACAAACTGATTACTAAGGGTCAAATAACTTTACAAGGATATATCATTTGAGAACAGTATTTTACAATACCGTTACAGAAGGAAGTAGAGAGAGATAAATATAACAAAAACGTTGATAAATCAACGTTTAGAAGCAATGTATTCAGCTTTATATATTTTGCATTTTTTCTATATCGTATAGTATAATATTCAAAATCAGCGAGGTTTTTTGTATTTTGTGTTGATAAAAAAGGAGGAAAATAATTTTACCGTTTAGGTTGATAAAGTTGTGTCGTAACAGGAAATATAAAAACAAGTATATAAATAAATAAAGAGAAAATAAAATGAAAAAATGAGGGGAACTTTATGAATCAAAACCAATTTGATTGTCGTATTTTAGAAGAAGATGTTCAAATGTTACGAGCGTTAGCTCATCCGTTACGTTTGCGCTTAGTAATGGAACTTATGCAACGCGGAACGTGCAATGTAACACAATTGCAGGAAGTATTAGAAATTCCGCAATCGACTGTTTCACAACATTTAACGAAACTAAAACAAAACAAGGTTGTTCGTTTTGAAAGACGAGGCTTAGAAGTATATTACCAAGTGCACAATGACAAAGTAAGTAAAGTAGTAAAGACATTATTTTTGTAAAATTTCAATATTTAGGAAAGGCGTATAGAAATATACGTCTTTTTTTATGGAATACATTCAAAAAAATATGGAAAGATAGAGAGGAGTGTAATTTGTAAAAGGAGGAATACATAATGGATATAAAACGAGTAAAACAAATTTTATCGTCCTCGAGCCAAATAGATGTTACATATCAAGGTGTACCGGTTTGGATTGAGAGTTGTGATGAAGGACGTGGAATTGCACAAGTTCATGATAGAAAGGCACCACATGAAACAGTAGAGGTTGACATTACAGCGTTAGAAGAAAAATAAAAAAAGCATTATGTTGCAAACAAACATCTTTTTTAGAGCTTAGAAAAGATGTAAGAATTCATAATATTATAGGTAGAGAAAGATCCGTTTTTTGATTAAAAAAAGACTCTCAAATTTGAGAGCCTTTTTTACTATTCCATCATATGTGCAATTTTTTTCGAGAACATGAGAAGTATTAAGCCAAGTACAATTACGATAATACCGATACTTGCGAATACTTCTAAGTATCCTAGAGATTGCGTGAATGCTGCTAATGCACCAGCAATATAGTTTGCGATACCAGTACCAGCTAACCATACACCCATTAATAAAGAAGCTAATTTCACAGGTGCAATCGCACTTACCATTGATAATCCAATAGGTGATAAGAATAGTTCGCCTAGTGTATGGAACATATAAGTAATAACAATAAATAGTAAATTAGCCTTTACAGTAATATGAGCTTCATCACTGCCTGTTTTTAAAACTGCCAATGTTAATGCAAGATAGCCAATTCCTAATAAAATCATTCCAAGAGCCATTTTTGTTGGGACTTTTAAATCACCACGTTTAGATTTAGATAACTTAACCCATAAAGCTGATACAAATGGTGCTAATAGTACGATAAATGCTGGGTTAACAGATTGGAACCAAGATGTTGGAACTTCCCAACCAAAAATAGTACGATCAACAAATTTATTTGTATAAAGAGTAAAAGAACTACCAGCTTGTTCAAAACCTGCCCAGAAAAATACAACGAAGCAAGTTAAAATAACAATTGCCCAAGTGCGTTTTTTCTCTTGTTGAGTTAAAGGTTTTTTCTCAATTACTTTCGCATCTTTATTTTTTGCTTTTTTTCCAACGACAGTTGTTCCAGCGTTACCAAGGTAACGTGGAGCTAGTAAGTTAAAGACAATTTGGCCAATAACCATACCGATACAAGCTGCAAGGAACCCATATTTGTAACCCATTACCATAACGCCATCAACATTTGTTTTAAAGAAATCTTCAGCTAAGTATCCGCAAATAAGCGGTGCGAAAAAAGCACCTACGTTAATGCCCATGTAGAAGATCGTAAAGGCGCTGTCACGACGTGTATCGTTTTCGCCGTATAGTTCACCTAATAATGTAGAAATATTTGGTTTGAAAAATCCGTTACCAATAACTAATAATACTAGTCCTAAAAAGAGTCCGGTTTTTGTATTCATGGAAAATAATACAAAGTTACCAATTGCCATAATAATACCACCAACGGTAATGGCATGACGTCTTGTAATAAAGTGGTCTGTTAACCATCCACCAGCAATTGGTGTAAAATATACTAATGCGGTAAAAATTCCGTATAATTGCACTGCGAAACCTTTATCAAGCCCTAAACCACCGCTAATGGCAGCTGTTGTTAAGTAAAGAACTAAAAGTCCGCGCATTCCATAATAACTAAATCTTTCCCAAGCTTCTGTAAAGAACAATAAGTATAATCCTGGTGGGTGTTTCTTTGGCGTTTGTTGTTCTTTAGCTTTTTCTAATTTTAAAGCTGTATCCATTTTGTTGCCCCCCCTAATCTTACATAACGGATATTTATGTAATCATTTTAATTTACAAAATATTTAGAAGTCAATAGAATTATATGGGAATAGAAAGAAAATTTTTAAAATAATTCATTTAAATTCATCCAGTAGCATATTTTCTCCTTAAATTTGCTTAATAAGCGTTTTCAAAAGCAGTATTTAAATTCTTAAAGAAAATAAAATAATGATAAATCAGAAAATTTAGAGTAGTTAATTTTTCTGATATAAAGAAATTATATTCTGTTTACTTTTATAATATAACATATAAGGAATAAAAATACAAAAAATAATGTGACATTTCCGTGAATTCAAAATAAAAACAACTTCCGAGGAGAAAGTTGTTTTTATTTTGAACTTCTATATAGGACGCGCATCCTTTTTGTAATAACTCTTTACGAAACTGAGCATCACCACATTCTAATTCAAAAATTATTTTTTCTTTTACATCACAGATAAGTTGTAACAAGGCAGGTTTTTCAATCATATCATTTGAATGATCTTATCGATATCTCCGCTTCATATATTGTTTAAAAAAAGACTCTTCATTATACGCTTCAGATTCTATGAATGCCATGTTCTCATTCCCTTTACATATTTTGTTTATTCTATCAAATTTTAAAAGCAAGTGATAGATTTCTTTTGTTCCATCATATATAATTACTTATTGTAAGCGTTTTCCTTATGTTATTTTTCTATAATAAAATTCGAAAACGTGTTAAGCTAGTAGAGAGAGTATTGGCATTATTGAGATAATAATCCGCTTACATGAATGATGGGAGGCTTCACAATGTCTAGTAAAACACTTGCAAAATTTTTAGAAGAAAATTTGGAAGATTTGAAAGCAAAGGGGCTTTATAACGTAATTGATCCGCTAGAAAGTCCAAATGGACCAATGATTACAATTGGCGGGAAAGAATATATTAACTTATCTTCAAATAACTATCTTGGCTTAGCAACAGATAATCGTCTGCAAGAAGCGGCAATTGATGCAATCCATAAGTATGGCGTTGGCGCGGGGGCAGTTCGTACGATTAACGGTACACTTGACTTGCATGTCAAATTAGAAGAAACAATTGCAAAGTTTAAACATACAGAAGCAGCGATTGCATATCAATCAGGATTTAACTGTAACATGGCAGCAATTTCAGCTGTAATGGATAAAAATGATGCTATTCTTTCTGATGAGTTAAACCATGCATCTATTATTGATGGATCTCGTTTATCAAAAGCAAAAATTATCGTTTACAAACATTCTGATATGGAAGATTTACGAAAAAAAGCAATCGAAGCCAAAGAATCAGGGCTTTACAACAAATTAATGGTTATTACAGATGGTGTTTTCTCAATGGATGGTGATATTGCGAAATTACCAGAAATTGTTAAAATTGCTGAAGAATTAGATTTAATGACATATGTAGATGATGCACATGGTTCAGGGGTACTTGGAAAAGGTGCAGGTACTGTTAAGCATTTCGGTCTTTCTGATAAAGTAGATTTCCAAATTGGTACATTATCGAAAGCAATTGGGGTAATTGGTGGATATGTAGCAGGAAAACAAAACTTAATCGATTGGTTAAAAGTGCGTTCACGCCCATTCTTATTTTCTACAGCTTTAACACCAGCCGATGCGGCGGCTTGTAAGAAATCTATCGAGATTTTAATGGAAAGTACGGAGCTGCATGACCGTTTATGGGAAAATGGCCGCTATTTAAAACAAGGATTAAAAGATCTTGGCTTTCATATTGGGGACAGTGAAACGCCAATTACACCATGTATGATTGGTGATGAAGTGTTAACGCAAGAGTTCAGTAAACGTTTAAATGAAGAAGGTGTATATGCAAAATCTATCGTGTTCCCAACTGTACCAAGAGGAACAGGACGTGTTCGTAATATGCCAACAGCAGCTCATACGAAAGAAATGCTTGATGAAGCAATTCGTACGTATGAAAAAGTAGGAAAAGAAATGGGGATTATTTAATACTTTTACATCTTTTGAAAGCTTGCAAATGAGGAGTGGGGAAAATGAAAAAAATTTTAGTAACCGGTTCTTTAGGGCAAATTGGTTCTGAACTTGTCATGAAACTTCGTGATGTATACGGCACATCAAACGTTATTGCAACTGATATTCGCGAAAAAGATAGCGAAGTAGTCAAATCTGGTCCATTTGAAATGTTAGATGTAACAGATGGTCAGAAACTCCATGATATTGCAAAACGTAATGGAGTGGATACAATTATTCATTTAGCAGCTTTACTTTCAGCAACTGCAGAAAAGAATCCGCTGTTTGCTTGGAATTTAAATATGGGCGGACTTGTCAATGCACTAGAAGCAGCTCGTGAACTAGATTGTCAGTTTTTTACGCCAAGTTCTATTGGTGCATTTGGTCCAACAACACCAAAAGATGATACGCCGCAAGACACCATCCAACGTCCGACTACAATGTATGGAGTAAACAAAGTAGCAGGAGAATTACTGTGCGATTACTATTATCATAAATTTGGTGTTGATACGCGCGGGGTACGTTTCCCGGGTTTAATCTCTTATGTAGCTCCTCCAGGAGGAGGTACAACTGATTATGCGGTGGAAATTTATTATGATGCAATTAAAAAAGGTGCATACACTTCCTACATCGCAGAAGGAACATACATGGATATGATGTATATGCCTGATGCTTTGCAAGCAATTATTTCATTAATGGAAGCTGACCCAAGTAAACTCGTACATCGCAATGCTTTCAATATTACAGCAATGAGCTTTGAGCCAGAGCAGATTGCTGCAGCAATTCGTAAACACATTCCAACATTTACAATGGATTATGCAGTAGATCCGGCTCGCCAAGCAATTGCTAATAGTTGGCCAAACTCAATTGATGCAACAGCTGCAAAAGAAGAGTGGGGCTTTAAAGTAGAGTATGATTTAGATAAAATGACAGCAGATATGTTAGCAAAATTAAAAAAAAAGCTCACAGCTGATTTAGTGATGAGTTAATGAAGAGAACCGATTCGATTGGATCGGTTCTTATTCTTTTGCAGGGGGGAATGAAAACAGAAAACGAGCTCTTTTTATATTAATTTTTAGAAAACAAAATAATAAATGAAATTTTATCGGCGATTTGACATAGAATAACGACTAAAAAACAGGAGCCAAAGCGGGCTCCTGTTTGCTATTCAATCGTCTTCAGTAGTAATTTTTTCAATAGAGGTTTAATCTTTAATCGTAAATCTTCAGCATCATTGGCGATTAAGAAATGCTGATTATAGATGTTTTTCATCAATTGATAAGTTGCTTCTTTTGCTTCGCCTTCTTCAATGAAAATTCCGATGACTTCCATTCCATTTTTGCGAGCAAGTTTGACAGCTTCATGTGTGTCTAAAATACCGTCTTGTTGATAATCTAGTGCAGAAGGTTCACCGTCTGTAAAAACGAGTAAGAATTTATGTTTTTCTGTTCTTTTCGCGAGCTTTTCAGAAACGATGCGAATGATATAACCATCACGGTTATCTTCTTCTTCACGTAGTTGCATAATTTCAGGTCCGACATTTGGAAGTGTTGAATTTTTGTATGTTACAACTTCATGAATGACATTCGGTTTGTTTTCTGGGGTAGCGCTTGAAGCATCTTCCCAAAAGCCGCTGATGGCATGTGGGATTTTTAATGATTTTAATGCTTCATGGAATAATACAACACTTTTTTTTGTTTCTTGCATTTTATTATACATAGAACCAGAGCAATCAACGAGCAGTTGAAAGGCTACATCAAGTTCTTGAGATTCCTGTCCTTTTTTATAAAACATTCGCGGCTGTTTTTCTGTATAAATGCGTAAAAACTTTTTATGAAGTCTTCCATAATATTTATCACTATTTGCATTTGTTTTATTTTCAATCGTTTTCTCGATAATTTTCTTTAATTCTTTCACATCTTTATTGATAACCGACTTGATGGCTTGATAGTCTTTCTTTTCATCATGGCTTGGCTTGCGAGCTTCTTTAAACGTATGAGAAGCACCGACGTTATATTTACCATATGTGCCTTCATGCTGGCTAGAAGCATGCGACGCTCTCGTATCTTCAGCATCAGCTCCATCAAAGTTGGACTGTGTGCTCTTTTGTGAAGTTCCTTGTACGGAACCGAGCGCTTGATCGCCATCTTCAGATTCACGAGCTGTATCACCCATCATATTCGTTTTTGTTCCACTTTCTAATTCAAAGCGTAAGAAATTTTCATTTTCATTATTTTTATTTTCTCGATGCCATGTAGAAAAGCTTTCATTTATTTTACTTTTATTTTCATTGTCATCGACAATTTGGACATCATCATTTGCTAAATCTTCAGGACGTCCATCTTTTTCATCAGCAATAACAGATAGATAGAGAGGGGCATGCCCAAAGTAGGTATTGATCATATCACTTTCAAGAAATCCTTCTAAACGATAACGAATTTTTTCCACAATATACATAATATCTTCTGTATTACGAGCTTGGAAGACGTCGTGTAACAACGTTTCAATTTGTTCAAAGTACTCATTGTGAAACATTTCGTATTTATCGCTTGTGAGTGAGAGATAACATAAGCAGAAAAGACGATCAGCATGGTAGTTACGAACGCGGTTTATTTCATTTTGTGAACTGAAATAATTACGGTACATTTCTTTACGTCTTTTGAAAATATACTTCGTACCAGGGCGTAAATCTTTTACAATCTCTTCAATGCGTAAGTCTTCCAGTAGAATAAATAATTGTGTTAGAAATTTTGTAAGAGAAGACTCTTGTAATTCGATGGCGTAAGATCGAATTAATCTCATATCAGAATAATGTTTATTGCCAAGTGCCTTTAAAAATACTTCGCTTTTTAAACCGACTACCATATCGTCTTCTTTACGATCATCCCAAAAATGACTGATAACAACTTTTTTTTCAACTTCATCATAGTATGCTTTATAGCCATATTCTAAGTAAGCATCATCTTCTTTTAGAAGAGCATACATTAAGTTTTCCATTTGAAGAAACAGCGACGCGTCAATTTTTTTGTCACTAAAAATTTGTCTCATGAATTATTCCTCAAAGAAGTAGCTCTCCGCTAATTCACGGACAGTCATTTGTTCTGTTTCGTCACTTAGTTTTGCAATGATGCTTCGTTCGATTGCACGCATAACAGGAATATATACACTTAAATCACATGCATCAAGAATACCGCGAATACTTGCTGCTTCTTCACTTACACGACCGTCACGAGCAAGAGGCATAAGGTCACTTGCAAATGCAACAAACTTTTCAATGGTTGCTATATTTTTTAACTTTGAATCAGATAATAATAATTCTTTTAATGTCTCACCTTGAATGTAAGGAACTTCAATGATAACGAAGCGGTTTTTTAAAGCTTCATTTAGTTCGCTTGTTCCAACATATCCTTCATTAATGGCTGCGATTACACGATATTCTTCATCTCCATATACAACTTGCTGTGTAAATGGATTTGTAATCATTTTACGATAATCTAATGCACCATGAAGAAGGGGAAGTGTTTCAGGTTTCGCCATATTAATTTCATCAATGTATAGGAAATGACCATTCTTCATTGCTTTCATAAGGGGCCCATCAATAAAGGTAACTTCAGAAGCACCATCTTTTGTCTGTAATGTGTTATATCCTAGAATTCCTTCTACATCTAAATCAACAGAGCAGTTAATGCTATGCATTGGCTTTTGAAATAAGGAAGAAAGCGTCTCTGCTAGTACAGTTTTCCCACTACCAGTTGGTCCTTTTAATAGAATATTTTTTCCAAGTAAAAGAGCTGTAATAGCATCTTCAAGAATACTGTTATCAGCTGCTTTATACATTTTTGTTCCAATTAAATGTTTATTTTCACCAGCTGCTTGTGTATTTTTTTCATGAATTGTCGCTAGTTGCTGCTTTAAATCAGCATGTATATGCAATTGTTCTAACATGTGTTTCCCACCTAACATTATTTTCATAAAATAAAACAATATACCTTATGATAACGTGTTTTTATATGGTATGCAAAGGAAAGAGAAGGGAGGAAACGGGCGGACATTATAACCCAAAAAAGTCATCGAATTTGAATGAATTCTTTTTTTAGTAGTAAATATACATAATAGTTGAACATATACCTTTTGCCTATTCTTTCTTACATATAAAACGGATAAGTGCAAGAAGCTCTTAATCGCTTCCGGATAAAATGTTTTTCCCCGCTATTTAGGGCAGTTCGATTGGAACAGCGTTATTTCATTCTTGGTATGTTACGAATGGAGGATTCTCTCTCGTTTTATGTAGAACACTATAAAAGTTATAAAGAGAAAAGAAGCGGTGAGTAAACCAAAATGGCTATTTCCCGCTTCTTTTTGTTAGCTTGCTTTATTATTTCGCTGTTCAGAAATAAGATGCGGCGCATTCTTCATTAAAATTGGATAAAGAATAAGGCCTAATACAAATAATCCAATTCCTAAGAAAAATGTTGTTAAGTCTGCTGTTCCTGTTTTAATAACCCAAGTGGAATAAAAGAATGCTAGTAAGGTAATGATTCCATCTTTTATACGAGAACCACATTTTATACCATATGTTTCGCCCGTTATAACGAGTTTTAGTTGATACAGTGTAGAAACAAGATATGGGATTAAATAGGCTAACGTTGCAACGACAATGGCGAAATGATAAGCCTCTGAAACAGTACCAGAAATTGTGGAAAATAAGAAAATTTGTGTCATAATATTTGTAATGAGAAGCGCTTTTGAGGGGCTTCCTTTTTTATTTGTTCTTCCAAAGAATTTTGGGAAAAGTCCATTCTTTGCTGCTTGATAAGGTACTTCAGAACTAACAACAATCCAGCCAACAGTAGAGCCGAATAGAGATATAAGTGCAAGCAGTGCCATAATATAAGCGCCTTTATTACCAATGGCTAAGTTTAGGGCATCTACTAACGGCTTTTGCGACTCTTTCAATATTTCTTGCGGGAGGGCGCCCATTGTTAGTAATGTGATTGCCATATAAATAAGAAGAGCAATGATTAATCCTAAAATAGTCGCTCTTTTTACGTCACGCTGTGATTTTGCTCGGTTCGATAGCATAACAGCTGACTCGATTCCAATAAAGGCCCAAAGTGTAGCGATAGCGGCAGAATTGACTTGTCCACCTAATGGAATGGATTTTCCAGCTTCATTCATAAAAGTTTGTCCATCACCAAAATTAGAGGCGTTAAAAATAAATAATGTAATCACGATAAACATTGTAAATCCAATCATCTTAGCAATTGTTGCTAAAAGATTCATATTGCCCGCTCGATCAATATTTTGAGATAGAATATTTTGAATACCCCATAGCATAATGCTACATACAGCGAATGTTAATCCTTTTCCAAGCTCTAATGAGGAGCCGCTTATGGAAAAGAGAATTTGTTTACTTTGTAAAACTGGGAAAAACGTAGATAAATATCCTGCAAACGAAATGATGACGGAAGCAGTCGCTGCCCAGTTTGCTGCCCAATATCCCCATGCCATGCTATAACCAGCTACTTTTCCTATCTTTGGTGAAGGGAACATGGCTTGTGCATAACTTTGTGGACCTGCCTTTAATTCTGGTTTACGTACGGAAAGATTTCCAAATACAAGTGCAATCGTAAATACACCAAGCCCTGTAATACTCCAGGCGAGTGTAGAACCTAAGGGGCCTGATACTTGTGCTAAATTTGCCGGTAGCATAAATACGCCGCCGCCGACCATATTCCCAACTACGAATGCTGTTAATATCCATAAACCCCATTTTCTCGTTTCCATATTTGTTATCTCCTTTGTAGTAGTTTTTTTTGCTTATTCATCATCTGTTACTAGCTTTTTATAAACAAAAAAGAGCCATGTAGATAAAAAATACCTACATGGCTCTTTGCCAAAGTGTAGGTACAATGGGAATAACCCTTGTACCTACGCGTCATTTTTTCCGCTAGGTTTCAAGGGTTTACGTATGATGATGATGTTTTTGTGCAAATGTAACTACAGCTTTATAAGTAAACATAGTTCTTTGCTCCCTTTCTCCTCTGATTTTGAAGTTAGTATACTACATGTTTTTTAGAATGAAAAGAAAAATATGAAAAAATTCATCTCGCCATTTTAGGGCAGCCCGATTGGTGAGGGCTCATTAAAGTTTCACTTTGTAGGAGTATTTCTTACATTTATGCCGAATTCAATATAGTACATATAAAGGAGGGATTGTACATATGGAAATAACTGTAGAACAAGTTTTTAATGATAATATTTTAGAAGAAGCGGCAAGTTTATTTCGTGTGAAAGTAGAAAAAAAACCCCTTGGAGATTTCGAAAATTATATTTTTCGTGCCGAGGATGAAAAGAAAGTATCCTATGTGTTGAGATTGACTCATTCTTCTCACCGGTCTGAAGAGCAAGTACAAGCTGAATTAGAGTTTTTGCAATATCTAAAAGAACATGGAGCGAATATTGCCGGGCCACATAATTCAAAAACTAGAAAACTAGTAGAAGGAATACAGGCAACAGATGGAACGACCTTTTATGCTTCACTTTTTTCATATGCACAAGGAGAAAGGATAAAAGATGAGACCTCTATACATTGGGGAGATGATTTGTTTCAAGCATGGGGAAAAGCAATTGGACAAATTCATCGCCTCACAATGAATTACCCTGAAACAAAGCATCGTACGACATGGGAGGTAGATGAAAGAGCGATTGTAGAGGGTTTAGAGGATGAACAGTTGAATCAGATTGCGAATACATTAATGGATCGTATAAAAAAACTGCCGATAGAAAAGAAAAGTTTTGGACTTATACACGGCGATATTCATCAAGGGAATTTTCATTATGATGGAACAAAATTAACAATTTTTGATTTTGATGATGCTACGTATAACTATTTTATACATGATGTAGCGATGGTTCTCTATTATTCAGCGATGGTAATAAACGGGACAACAGAAGAAAAAACAGCATTTGTTCGGCAGCAATTAAAAGTATTACGATCAGGATATGAGCTGGAACATCAATTAGAGGAACAATGGTATGAATCTTTACCGTTATTTTTAAGGCTTCGTGATGTCGGTTTATATGGTACAATTCAAAAGAAATTTAAAGGAAAAGAGATGCCAGAGTATTTTCATATATTATCTGATTCATTATATAAGAGAATTATGAAAGAGCAGCCAATTGTGAATATATAATACAAATTTTAAGAGACAAAGTATATGAAAAAACGATATACTTTGTTTTTTTATACAAAAATATGTTTGTTTTATTAAAATAATATTGTCATGATTTGTGGATGAGTTTATAATTTTTATATATTCTGAATATTCTTGATAAAAAGGAGGGGGAATTGTGGAGGCATTCGTAGGATGGTTAAATAATATTGTTTGGAGTTCTGCACTTGTTTATTTATGTTTGGGTGCAGGTTTATATTTTTCTATTCGAACGAGATTCTTACAACTCAGGCATTTTGGAGAAATGTTGAAACTTACATTTAAAGGGGAAAAGTCGGAAGCAGGTGTTTCTTCATTTCAGGCATTAGCGCTGTCTTTATCAGGGCGCGTGGGAACGGGAAATATTGCTGGGGTCGCAACAGCGATTGCATTTGGAGGCCCAGGAGCCGTATTTTGGATGTGGGCAGTGGCCTTTTTAGGTGCGGGATCTTCTTATATAGAATCGACACTTGCACAAATATATAAAATGAAGCATAAGGGGCAATTCCGCGGCGGACCCGCTTATTACATTGAGAAGGGTCTAGGAGTGAAATGGTACGCATTCGTATTTGTTGCAGCAACCATTCTTGCAACGGGGCTACTTCTTCCTGGTGTGCAAGCAAATAGTATTGCTCTAAGTTTAGAAACAGCATTTGGAGTGAATACATCTGTATCTGGAGTAATATTAGTCGTGATAGTCGCTCTTATTATCTTTGGTGGAGTAAAGCGTATTGTAAATGTAGCGCAAGTTGTCGTGCCTTTTATGGCGGTCGGTTATATTCTCGTAGCTTGTGCGATTATTGTAATGAATATTGAAAAGTTACCAGAAGCATTTATGTTAATTATAAAAAGTGCATTTGCTTTAGAATCTGCGTTTGGTGGAATTATCGGTTTAGCTATTTCTTGGGGGGTAAAACGTGGAATTTATTCCAATGAAGCAGGGCAAGGAACGGGGCCACATGCAGCAGCAGCTGCGGAAGTTTCACATCCAGCTAAGCAAGGATTAGTGCAAGCATTTGCTGTTTATATTGATACATTATTTGTTTGTTCTGCAACTGCATTTATGATGATTATTACAGGCATGTATAACGTATTTGATGCAAGTGGAAAAAATTTTATTGTCAATAAATTAAATGGGGCACAGCCGGGCCCTGGTTATACGCAGGCTGCAGTTGAATCTGTCTTCCCTGGATTTGGAAACGGTTTCGTTGCTATTTCCTTACTATTCTTCGCATTTACAACAATAATGGCATATTATTATATCGCTGAAACGAATATTGCCTACTTAAATCGTGAGAAAGATCGCCCTTGGATGTTGCTGTTACTAAAATTTATTTTCTTAGGGGTTGTATTTTATGGTTGCGTCAAAACGGCAGAGACAGCTTGGGCTTTAGGGGATATTGGTGTAGGGATTATGGCATGGGTTAACATTATTGCGATTTTATTTTTGCAAAAGCCAGCCCTTTTAGCATTAAAAGATTATGAGAAGCAGAAGAAAGAAGGAAAAGACCCCGTATTTAATCCTCGAGAACTCGGAATTAAAAATGCTGATTTCTGGGAGAATGAATACGGAAAAGATAAGAAAGAAGAAGTATCATAAAAGAATAGCAATGAGAAAGCAAAGGGAGATCCCTTTGCTTTTTTGTTGTTGAAACTCAAATGTAGAAAATCTTGATTTTTGTTGAATTACTAAAATCATTTCGCTACTAGAAGTGCATTCTTATTTCTATTTGTAGCACTTTTTTATGGAGCAAAGTTATTTTTTAGGCTTTTTTTGAATATAAAAAGAATGTACATGCTTTGTTAGGGGAAGGGGGAGTATGTTGATTGAGTTTCGTAATGTAAATAAATACTATGGTAACTTTCAAGTCTTAAAAAATATTAATATTCAAATTCAAAAAGGAGAAGTAGTTGTTATTGTAGGGCCTTCTGGATCAGGAAAAAGCACACTACTTAGGTGTATCAATCAGTTAGAGGCAATTACGGATGGAGAATTAATTGTCCAAAATACAGAAGTGCACAATGCCAAGACGGATATGAATGAATTGCGCCGAAATATTGGAATGGTTTTTCAGCATTTTTATTTATATCCACATAAAACGGTGCTTCAAAATATTACATTAGCACCAATGAAGGTGAATAAAATTTCTAAAGAAGAAGCTGAAAAAACAGCTATGTTTTATTTAGAAAAAGTGGGGATACCTGAAAAAGCAAGGGCATATCCACATCAATTATCCGGTGGACAACAACAAAGAGTTGCAATTGCTAGAGGATTAGCCATGCAACCAGAAATTATGTTGTTTGATGAGCCGACGTCTGCTCTCGACCCGGAAATGATTGGGGAAGTGCTAGATGTTATGAAAGCGTTAGCGAAAGAAGGAATGACAATGGTTGTTGTCACACACGAGATGGGATTTGCACGTGAGGTAGCAGACCGAATTTTATTTATGGATGAGGGACAGATTATCGAGGATACAATACCAACAGCGTTTTTTGTGAACCCAGAGCAGGAGAGGGCGAGACTGTTTTTAAGAAGAGTATTAAATCACTAGAGGAGGAACAGGATGAAAAGGATGAAAAAATGGTTCACTCTTATTGTTTTCGCGTGTTTATTTACTTTGATTGTTGCAGGATGTGGAAATAAACAAGAAGATGCGAAAGAAACAAATACAAATGGCGGAGTGGTCGAACAAATTAAGAAACGCGGAAAGTTAGTAGTTGGTGTAAAGAATGATACTAATTTATTTGGATTAAAAAATCCTTCAACAGGGCAAGTAGAAGGGTTTGATGTTGATATGGCAAAAGCACTTGCAAAAAAGATTCTAGGTGACGAGAAGAAATTAGAATTAAAAGAAGTAACTTCGAAAACGCGTATTCCAATGCTGAAAAATGGAGATATTGATGCAATTATCGCGACAATGACAATTACAGAAGAACGGAAAAAAGAAGTTGACTTCTCAGATGTATATTTTAAAGCAGGCCAATCATTGCTTGTGAAAAAAGGAAGCGATATGAAAAGTATTGATGATGTGAAAAAAGGGGTAAAAGTATTGGCGGTAAAAGGTTCCACATCAACACAAAATATTCGTCAAAAGGCGCCGGAAGCAACGGTATTAGAGTTTGAAAATTATAGTGAAGCATTTACAGCATTAAAGGCGGGACAGGGAGATGTTTTAACGACTGACAATGCAATTTTATATGGAATGGCCAAACAAGATGCGAATTATGAAGTAGTTGGTAAGATCTTTACGAATGAGCCATACGGTATTGCTGTTCAAAAAGGAGCAACGGATTTAACGAAAGAGATCAATGATTTGTTAAAAGAAATGAAAGAAAGTGGAGAATATGACAAGGTATACGAGAAATGGATTGGAGAAAAGCCAGAAAAATAGTAGATTGCGAGGAGAGGGATGAGGTTAGCTCATCCTCTTCTTATAAAGAAAGAGGGTGGAAGTTTGCCTGATTTTTCAATTTTGACAAATAACATGGATTTGTATTTGGAGGGATTTAAATATACGCTATTGTCCAGTGTCATTGCCTTGATTGGTAGCTTTCTTCTCGGTGTTATGATAGCTGTTATGCGAATTACACCAATTCGAGCGTTAAATTGGATTGGTACAGCGTATGTAGAATTTGTTCGGAATATCCCCATTGTGTTGATTGCATTCGCCTTTTATTTTGCCTTTCCAGTCGTCGGTGTTACATTAAGTGGGTTTGTTGCAGGAACAGCAGCGCTTACTATATATACAGCGTCTTTTATTGCAGAAGCGATTCGAGCCGGAATTTTATCTGTTACAAAAGGGCAGATGGAAGCAGCGCGCTCCTCTGGTTTAACATATGTACAAGCGATGTATTATGTTGTGTTACCACAAGCTATTAAAATTGTCATTCCGCCGCTAGGAAACCAATTTCTGAATTTAGTAAAAAACTCTTCGATTCTTGGAATGATTGCCGGAGCAGATTTAATGTATCAAGGAGATTTAATTTCAACGAGAACGTTTGTTACATTTGATGTGTATATATTTGTTGGGATGTTTTATTTAATCTTAACTGTACCGCTTAGCATGCTTGT
Source organism: Bacillus cereus group sp. BfR-BA-01430 (assembly GCF_022663115.1). Taxonomy (NCBI): domain Bacteria; kingdom Bacillati; phylum Bacillota; class Bacilli; order Caryophanales; family Bacillaceae; genus Bacillus; species Bacillus cereus group sp. BfR-BA-01430. The sequence goes on along the minus strand of NZ_JAKUEW010000010.1, from coordinate 71,014 downwards.
GCGTTACTTTGAAAAACGCTTGGCGAAAGGAGCGGTATAGATGGATTTTCAAGGAGCGTATACCGGAGATCATCTTGTTTTCCTATTAAAAGGATTACTTGTAACATTAGAAATAGCTATTATTTCTATTTTCCTTAGTTTTCTTATCGGAAGTATAGTGGGAACAGTTCGATATACGAAAATACCAATTCTATCACAAATACTGGCTGTCATTGTTGAAATCATTCGTAACTTACCATTGCTTTTAATTATTTTCTTTACTTATTTTGCACTTCCAGAAGCTGGATTGAAATTAGAGATTAAAACAGCAGCGATTGTTGCTTTAACAATTTTTGAGGCAGCGATGATTTCAGAGATTGTTCGCAGCGGCTTATTATCTATTGAGAAAGGGCAAATAGAAGCAGGGCGAGCTTCAGGGTTATCGTATATGCAAACACTTTGGTACATTATTTTACCACAAGCGTTGAGACGTATGGTACCACCGCTAGTGAGCCAATTTATATCTTTATTAAAGGATACATCATTAGCAGTTGTCATTTCATTACCGGAGCTTATGCATAATGCTCAAATTATTAATGGACAAAATGTAAATTACATGATTCCTACGTTTATATGTGTAGCTTGCATATATTTTGCTGTAAATTATGGATTGTCAATTTTATCAAGAAAATTAGAGCATCATTAACTCTTACGATCATGTAAGAGTTTTTTACTAATAAAACCTTATTTTCCTGTAATTACAAAATAAGTTGTGATTCATAATAAAAAATGCATAGTTTTATCAGAAAAGTTTTAATTTTATATAGAAACTGTAAACGCTTTCGTGTATATTTTTATTATCAGAAAATTTTCAAAACAGAAGGTGTTTATAGGGGAGGATTACGATGCAGCAAACAACGAACGAGAAATTACATCGAACGATGAAGAGTAGACATTTATTTATGATTGCGCTTGGAGGTGTCATCGGAACAGGTTTTTTTCTTGGATCAGGATATACGATTAACCAAGCGGGACCAGGGGGAGCCATTCTCTCTTATTTAGTCGGTGGATTTATTATGTATTTAACAATGCTTTGTCTCGGTGAACTAACTGTCGCGATGCCGGTCTCTGGATCTTTCCAAAAATATGCGACGAAATTTATTGGGCCGGGAACAGGGTTTATGATTGGATGGTTATATTGGCTAGGATGGGCTGTTACAGTTGGATTAGAGCTAACATCAATAGGCTTGATGATGAAAAGATGGTTTCCATCTGTAGGTGTTTGGGTATGGTGTTTGATCTTTGGACTTATTTTATACATTTCGAATGCAATTTCAGCGAAAAGCTATGCTGAATTAGAGTTTTGGTTCTCTAGTATAAAAGTAATTACAATTGTTGTATTTGTCGTTTTAGGAGGCTGTGCATTGCTTGGCTTTTTACCGTATGATGGAAAAGCGGCAGCACCTCTTTTTTCTAACTTTGTAAATGACGGTGGATTGTTTCCAAATGGGGTTGCTGCTGTACTTCTTACAATGATTACAGTTAATTTTTCTTTTCAAGGAACAGAACTTATCGGGATAGCAGCTGGAGAAAGTGAACAGCCAGAGAAAACAATTCCTCGTGCCATTCGTAACACAGTATGGCGCATCATGTTATTCTTTATTTTAACAATGACGATTTTAGTAGGATTAATTTCATGGAAAGAAGCAGGGGTTATTGAAAGCCCGTTCGTTGTTGTATTTGATAAAATTGGGATTCCTTATGCAGCCGATATTATGAACTTTGTCATTATTACAGCGCTATTATCTGTAGCAAATTCTGGATTATACGCAGCGACGCGTATACTATGGTCTCTTGCAAATGAAGGAATGGCACCGACTTCTTTCAAAAAAGTAAATAAACGTGGTATTCCAATTACAGCGTTAATTGTTACGATTGCTGTAGCTGGTTTATCTTTACTGACAAGCTTCTTTGCAGAAGATACAGTATACATGTATCTATTGTCTGTAGCAGGATTATCTGCTGTTGCTAGCTGGGTTATTATTGCGCTATCACAACTTCGTTTTAGAAGTCAGTATGTAAAGGATGGAGGCAAGTTAGAAGACTTGAAATATAAGACTCCGCTATATCCAATTGTTCCAATTCTAGCTCTCGTTACAAATAGTATCGTTATCATTAGTTTAGCGTTTATTCCAGAACAACGGATGGCTTTATATTGCGGTATTCCATTTATCATTTGTTGCTATGTGTATTATTATATAAATAAGAAGCGGCAAAAAGTGATGAAAGTGGAGATGGATAAAGCGTATGAGACTAACAATTAAGCATGATCATATTCAAGCTGAGTATTCGTATGGACAGTTGTCAATTGGAAAAGAAAATGGGTATTCCCCGTTAGAACTATTCATTTCTTCCATTGCAGGATGTAGTGCAATTGTTTTTCGAACGATCTTAGAAAAGAAGCGTATTCAGTATGACACATTTACAATTGAAACGACAGTTGAGCACAGTGATGCTTTATCAAGACCTGTTGAGAGTGTACATCTGCACTATAAAGTAAGGGCAGAGGGAATTACGCTCATGCAACTCGAAAAGGCGTTAGCAATTGCAGTGAAAAATTGTACAATTGCACAATCTGTTAAAGATAGCATTCAGATTACTGAAACAGTGGAGTTAATAGAAAAAAAGTAAGAGAGTACAATTACATCATTGTACTCTCTTTTTCTCGTGGCAAAGTAATAGTAAAACATGTTCCTTTATTTAATTTACTGCTAACAGTAATATGACCGTCATGTAGTTCTACAATTTCTTTCACAATCGCCAGACCCAATCCGGTTCCTCCCGTTGCACGTGATCGTGCTTTATCAACGCGATAAAAACGTTCAAAGATATGCGGAATATCTTCCGGCGGAATTCCTTCTCCTGTATCTTGAATCGAAATCTTAATATGTGACACATATGCTGTGACGGTGATTGTAATCACTGAATACTCTGCTGAATGCCTATAAGCATTATTTAAAATATTCATAATAACTTGTTCAAACCGTCTTTCGTCTAAAGTGATAAAAAGTGATGGAGGACATGTTAAGGAGACGGTAAGATGTTTTTGGACATATATTCCATTCACTTTTGTGACAATCCGATTTAGAAACTTTTCTAAATCGATCCTTTTCGCTTCAATTAAAAAATTATGTTTCTCCATCTGGGCAAGTATAAATAAATCTTGTACTAAATTCGTAATGTAATCCGCTTCCTCTTTTATAATGGACAAATATTTCTCTCGTTCTGTAGGCTGTGTAGTACGTTTTTGTGCAATCTCTGCATAGCCCTTTACATACGTAAGCGGGGTTCTTAATTCATGTGCTACGCTTGCTAGAAATTCACTGCGTTCCTTTTTCATATAATGTAAATCATTTGCCAGTGTTTGAATTGCGCTAGCAAGTTCACCGATTTCATCATTTCGAGATGTACGTAAAGAAATAGATAAATCACCACGACTCATTTTTTCAGTTGCATGTTTCATACGAATCAGAGGCTTTGTTAATAAGCGTGATAGTAGAAAAATTGTAATCACTGTTAATAGAAAAGTAATGAGACCTGCAATCATAAATTGTTTTGTTAGCCCATTGACCATTTGTTTAATTGAGTTTGTGCCGAGAAACATATATACGTACCCTTGTACTTTCTTTCCTATTACAATAGGGCTAACAGTACATATGTAATTAGAAGTTTTCCAGTGGCTGTCAATAATCGTTCCGTTATGACTTGGTCTTATTTTCATTTTTGTAATATACATCTTTATAGTGGAATCTATATAATTGGACTTTGCTAACACTTTTTTATCTGCATTTGTAATAACGGCAGTTGTCTCTGCTTCTGACTCCATTAATGCAACATGAGAAATTGTTTGTGAATCAAAATATTTTTCTAATACATCACGATGGCTATTGCCACGCTTTAATAATGCATGCATTTCTTCATTTACTCTCGTGTTAACAAGGCTGTAATACAAAAGAATAAATAGAACGCTTTCGATTAAAAGTGTGACGATTAAAAAATAAAATCCTAGTTGAACAGAGATTCGTTTCATCTGACTACTCCTTATGATTCAGTATCAATCCAGTGATAGCCGACTCCATATACCGTTTTTAAATGTATGTCAATAGGGAAGTGAGCCTTTCGTAATTTATCACGTAAATTACGAATATGAGAATCGATTGTACGATCTTCTGTATTTGCATTTAACCCCCAAATGCGCTCAATAAGTTGATCGCGGCTGAGTACATAATGTATGTGGCGCAAAAATAACCCAAGCAGAGAAAATTCAATAGGGGTGAGTAACACTTCTTGTTCATAAAGTGAAACTTTAATCAGTGGGGGGGTTCTTCATCCCCCACTGATTATTAGTTGAACCAATCGGGCTGTTACGGGCAGTTGATCTCCCACCTATCTTCCTTGTTTCTCTCTGCATCTTGAGGTGGGAGTCTTACTGCCCGTTAATGCGGGATAAACAGAAACGAAGTGCTTCGCTTCATCCCATAAAATCCCTTTATATTGGATTTGTTCATGCTCATTTGTACGTCTTAGGACCGCTTCAATTCGCGCTAACAGTTCTTCTTCGTGAAACGGCTTTGTTATATAATCATCCGCACCTATCTTTAATCCATGCACAACATCTATTTTTTGATCACGAGCTGTTACCATGAGGATAGGAATACGGCTGAATGAACGGATGTTTTTACATGTTTCCCAACCGTCCATGTTTGGCATCATAATATCAAGAAGCACGAATTTGAAATTTTGTTTTTCGATATAAGAAATCGCTTCTTGTCCTGAAGTTGCACAAACGCAGTTATACCCCTTAGGTGTAAGATAAAGAGTTAATAATTCTAACATTTTGGGTTCATCATCTACAAGTAATATATCAATCATAGAGTTTCCTCCATATTTGTTATTCATTTCTTAAAGTGTAATGCAAAATCGTGAAGAAATGGTGCAGATTATTATGTATCTGCATAATTTTTTTAGATTTGATTGCTATTGTATAAGGTGAAGTTCTACTTTAGGTAAGAATATTAGCTCGAGAATAATAGATACGGAGGGGAAGCGAGTGAAAAAAATAACCTGCGTTTTAGGCATTACCATTATGACAGCGGTGAATCTTACAGCGTGTGGACAAGCAAATACAGAACATAATGAGAAGAAAAATGAGCAGAAACAAGAAATGAGCATGACTCATAAATCGGCGGCACCGAAAGAAATGAACGCGCACGCATCTAGTAATTTACACACGTTGAGTTTAAAAAATAGTACAAGGCTCAATACAAATGATCCCGTGCAAATGGCCGTATTAACATCACAAATGATTTGGCCAGCGACTCATAGAGAAAATCAGCCGGGAGCGGTTATTTTAGTACCAATAAATGAATGGAAACTTGGGATAGCGAGTGCAGATCTCATTCATCATCCAAACAATGGCCCGATTTTATTCGTGGATAAAAATGGAATTCCAGAAGCGACATTAAACGAAATAAAACGATTGCAACCGCTTGGGACAAAAGATGGAACACAAATTATGGTGATGGGGGATGTAGGAACTTCTGCTTTAGAACAATTAAAAGAATATAAAGTAAAACAAATAAAAGAAACAGATCCAGCTAAATTTGCTAGAGAAGTTGATAAAGAGTATGCCGATATAGCAGGTAGGTATCCAGACAATGTTATTATTGGTTCATTTGAAGAGGGAGGGCGTCTTTATACAACACCTGCGATAAATTGGATTGCACATATGCCGGAACCACTTTTGTATGTAGGGAAAGATAAAGTACCAGAGGCAACAATAGAAGCATTAAAAATGAGAAAAGATAAGGCGAATATATATGTGTTAGGACCAGAAGCCATTATTTCAAAAGAAGTAGAAAAACAGTTAGCGAAGTATGGGAAAGTAACGCGTATTAGCGGAGACACCCCTACAGAAAATGCAATCGCCTTTGCTACATTTAAAGATCGGAAAACAAAGTTTGGATGGGGGCTCACAAAACCGGGCCATGGTATTTCATTTCTATCAACAAAAACACCAGATTTAGCAATTGCTGGTGCATCGTTTTCGCATATGGGAAAGCATGCTCCAGTTCTTTTGCTAGAGGAAGGAAAGGTTACCCAGCCAGTGTATGATTTATTGGCAACTATCCAGCCCAAGTTTAAAGATGATCCAACATTAGGTCCATACAACCACGGTTTCTTATTAGGAAGCACTACCGATATTTCATTTGAAACGCAAGGTATATTAGATGAAAAACTTGAGATTGTGCAAGAGAGTGGAAAGGGACATGGGGAACACTAAATAGAAAAAGTGCTGCTATAAAGTAGCACTTTTTCTATTTATAAAGAGGAATGTAGTCATTGAGGCAAGCTCATAAAGGTATAGATATAGTTTTCTAGTTTTTGTGGAAGTGGTTTTACATCGGCTATAATTGCTATTTTTATTACCTGTTTGAAATGTAAGACAGCATCTTTCCATGAAAAGGTGAGAATTTTTGTATAGCATAAAATTTCCTAATTGTTATATAATAGCCTTCGTGCAGTCGGTCCTGATTTTCTTATGGAGAAAATTAAATAATAAAAGAGTTGAGGAGTGTTATTTTGTTTCAAACGATAAAACATGAATGGTTTTCTAATGTGAAAGGAGATGTGCTATCAGGAATTGTAGTTGCGTTAGCTTTAATCCCTGAAGCAATCGCCTTCTCTGTCATTGCAGGTGTTGATCCGATGGTTGGATTGTATGCTGCTTTTTGTATTGCAGTCACAATTTCATTTGTAGGCGGAAGAACGGGAATGATTTCTGCAGCAACAGGCGCGATGGCGCTATTAATGGTGACGCTTGTAAAAGACCATGGGCTACAATATTTATTTGCTGCGACGATATTAACCGGGGTTGTCCAAATTATTTTTGGAGTATTAAAATTAAGTTCGCTTATGAAATTTGTTCCACGGCCTGTTATGAGCGGATTTGTGAATGCACTTGGCATTTTAATTTTTACAGCACAGCTTCCGCATTTCCATCGGGCAAATTGGCAAATGTATGTACTTGTTGCATTAGGTCTTGCCATTATTTATCTATTTCCACGTATGACAACAGCAGTTCCGTCTACGCTTGTTGCAATTCTAGCTGTAACAAGTATTGCACTTATAAGTGGATTTCAGTTACGGACAGTTGGTGATATGGGGAGTTTACCAAAAGAATTACCTTTCTTTCATATTCCAGATGTACCATTCACATTAGAGACATTCGCAATTATTTTGCCGTATTCGATTATGCTAGCCGTGATTGGTTTATTGGAATCATTGCTTACAGCCTCTCTTTTAGACGATATAACAGATACGTCAAGTAATAAGCATAAAGAGGCACGCGGACAAGGAATTGCGAATATTGTTGCTGGATTCTTTGGTGGCATGGCTGGATGTGCCATGATTGGACAATCTCTTATTAATATGAAATCAGGCGGAAGAGGACGATTATCAACATTTGTAGCAGGCGGATTTTTAATTGTCTTATTATTTGTTTTAGGAGATTATGTTGTTCATATTCCAATGGCCGCGTTAGTAGCTGTGATGATTGTGGTTTCAATTGGAACATTTGATTGGAAATCTGTATTTACTCTTCATAAGGTTCCGAAAGGTGACGCATTTGTGATGATTGTAACAGTTATTATTGTTCTCATTACACATAATTTAGGGCTTGGTGTAATTGTCGGAACGGTAAGTAGCGCTGTATTATTTGCCGTAAATATGGCAAAGATTCACGTGAAACATTTATATATTGAAAATAAGAAAATCTATGAAGTTCATGGACAATTATTCTTTGCATCTACGACAGAGTTTATAAATGCATTTCAATTTAAAGAGGATGTGCAAGAGGTAACGATTGACTTTACACATGCACATGTGTGGGATGATTCAGCTGTAGCAGCAGTTGATAAGGTTATGATGAAATATGAGCAAAATGGTATACAGGTGAATATAGTAGGATTAAATGAGCGTAGTTTAAAACTCATAACAAAATTAGCTACTCATAATAAACAAGCCATTAGCTAAAGTCAAGCCACCTTTTTGAAAACAAAAAGGTGGTTTTTTGTATTATAATACGATTATGATACGGAAAGGGGATTCAGCATATGTATAGACAGATTATATTAGCATGTGATGGTTCGGAACATGCGTTTCGCGCGGCAAAGCATGCAGCACATATTGCGAAATGCAATGTAGAAGCAAATGTTGAAGTTGTATATGTAGTTGATAATAGAACAGCAAAATCAGATATTATTCAAGGGCAAACAGATATAGAAACAATAGAAGCTAGTAGAAAAGAGAGAGTAAGAGAAATAGAAACGATGTTACAACAAGAAGAAGTCTCTTATAAAATTACGATTCTACATGGCGACCCAGGGGAAACAATTGTGCAATATGTAAATACTGGAGATATTGACCTTGTAGTCGTAGGAAGTAGAGGATTAAATACACTTCAGGAAATGGTTCTTGGTAGTGTAAGTCATAAAGTTGCAAAACGAGTGAAATGCCCCGTGATGATTGTAAAGTAACAGGCAGCTAGAAGACTGTCTGTTTTTTTGTTAATCTTACAAAAATGTAAGACAGTTGTTAGTGAAATCGATGTTATAAAAGTATTTTTATGGATAGAATAAAGATATTGGATACATATATGAGAGGAATGAAAGCATTTCAACATTTATCATATAGTCAGGGAGTAAGCTTGATTTGTTTAGGCGGATTTCTAGTAACGGTTATATTGGCAGTTGCACTGAAATTGTTGCAGCATTTATTTTGATGTATAGAAAGGAACAAATGATGAAAAACGACAAACAAGTTATATACAGAAATGAAAACTAACCCTTCGCAATCATTGATGACTGCGAAGGGCTAGTTTCGTTTATTTTTCTACTTCTGGTTTTTCACTTGTTACAGTAACATTTCCCCATTTGTATCGATCTTCTGGATTATATTTATAGTCTTTTACGCGGTTGTTTACCCCGATTAGCTCAAACTTATAATGAAGAGGAATTAATGGTACTTCATCGTGAACAAGTTTTTGCCATTTGTCGTATACATCTTTACGATATTTTTCATCAGCAGCTTTTGGAGAAATTCCTTCTTGTAATAATTCAGTATTTTTATCATTGACCCAGCGTGTGTAGTTGAAAGGTGCCTCTTTTGCCCAGATACCAGAAGGATCTGGATCGGAACCAACGCCCCAAGCACCTGCGAATACATCAACTTTCGGATCATCTGTTTTCAGCATGTCGTAGAATGAGTTGAATTCATGTAGACGACCATCAAGAAGTTCTACTTTTAAACCGATATCTTTCCAAGATTGAATAAAGAATTTAGCAAGTGGTTCACTTGTATCACCACCACTCATGGATAGGAAATTAATTTTAAATTCTTTTCCATTTGGGTCTTCACGGAAGCCATCTCCATTTTTATCTTTATAACCAGCCTCATCTAATAATTTTTTCGCTTTGTCTACATCTTTATCATAAGAACCGACTTTATTGTTGTGGTATTTTGGTAGAGACGGAGGAATTACTGAATTGGCTGGATAACGTAGACCGTGATATAATTTTTCGCCAATTTCTTTACGGTCAATTGCGTAAGCCATTGCTTGGCGTAATCGTACATCTTTAAATTTGTCGTTATCCATTACGCTTTCTTTCTTTTCTTTATCGTAGTGTCCAAGTTTAAAGCCGATATAGCTATAATACAAATCCGTTGTACCAATTAATTGTATGTTTTTAAGCTTGCTTACGTTAGGATATTGATCTGCACTTACTTCTGCAATATCAATATCACCTTTTTTCAAAGATGCATTTACAATAGAAGGATTTACAACTTTTAATACAATATTTTTAAGTTTTGGTTTTCCGCCATAATAATCATCAAAACGTTCGAATTCAACAGATTCTCCAGGTGTAATTTTCTTAATTTTAAATGGCCCAAAACCGATTGGATTTTTCCGTACTTTATCAGATTCTGCTAATTTATCAATTGGAACATCACCTAAATATTTTTTGTTAATGGGAGATGTCCAAAGGCCTGTTTTAACAGAAGGATTTGGCTCTTTAAAAGTAATCGAAATCGTTTTGTCATCAATGACTTTCACACCAGAAATCTTTTCCGCTTTTCCTGAATGATATTCATCCATACCTTCAATTAATTGCATCTGAGAATCAAATCGAGCACCTGTATATTTATTGCTTCCAATTACGAGATAAGCGTACTCTAAATCTTCAGCTGTAACAGGATTTCCATCATGCCATTTCACATTATCTTTAATTTTTAATGTAACCGTTTTTTTATCTTCTGACAATTCATATGTAGCTGGTCCATCATTTGTATATTCCCAGTCATCATTGTTTGTTAGTAAAGATTCATTAAAAATGGTTAATATTCTCCAATCTGGATTACTTTCATATACGGAAAAGTCTAACAGCCCCTCAAATGGTGTATCAGATACTAAGCCAATTGTCAGTGAACCATCTTTAACTTCTTTTTTATCATTTTTGACTGCGGTACTGAACTTCTTTGTATCAGTTGTTTTAGAACTATTACTTGATTTTTCATTACCACCACTACCTCCGCATGCCGAAAGTAGTAACGTTGAAACAGCAAGTGTACTTAATACTTTAAAAAATTTTGGTTTTTTCATCGTTTTTTCCACCCCTCTTAACCTTTTCTTTGTCTTGCATCAGCCGAACGACGGAGCGCTTGACCAATAAAATTTATACACAGCATCAACACTAAAATCATGATTGATGCAGGTAACCAAATCCACCATTTATCTTGTAGTACATCCGGGTTTCTAGCATAGCTAACAAGTGTACCTAGACTTGGTGTACTTTCTGGTAAACCAAATCCTAGGAATGTTAAACCAGATTCAATTCCGATGTTTCCAGCAAGATTCAAAGTAACGCTGACGATAATAATAGAACTTAAGTTAGGTAGTACTTGGAAAAGGATAATTTTCCAGTTTGGCGTTCCTAATGTTTTTGACGCTGATACATAATCGAGCTCTTTTTCGGTTAATACTTTGGAGCGAATTAACCGTGCTTTTCCTGTCCATAAGAAAATGCTCATAATTAAAATAAATGTAAGGATATTGAACTTAGGAACAAGTGTAATAAATACGATAACGAGCATTAAAAATGGTAGAACCATGACAAAGTCGATAATGCGCATAATAATATTGTCAACGACTCCTCCAAAATAGCCAGCAATTAAACCGATTGTAAGACCGATTAAGCACGAAATAACAGTAATTGCTAAACCGATTGTAAAGGAGTTGCGCGTACCGATAATGAGCTGTCCAAAAATATCGCGTCCGCCGTAATCTGTTCCTAGCCAATGTTCAGCAGAAGGAGGTGAGTAAATGGAAAATAAATCTACTCGTACAATATCTTCTTGCTTCATAATAAAGGATGTTGTGTAAACGGCTATTAAGATAATAGCTAAAAAGAATAATGAGAACAATGCAAGTTTATCTTTACGAAGTTCGCGCCACATGATGGAAAAACCAGATGGGCTTTTTTCGTAATGAATGACCTCAGTTTGTTTTTCAGGGTTTGCTAACATGAAAAAATTCCTCCTTTCCTTTAATCAATACGAATACGTGGGTCAACGATGCTTAGAATGATATCTGAAAGGAGAGTTCCAAGTAACGTTGCGAATCCAGTAAATAAAACGAGGGCTGTTATGACACTAAAGTCACGTTGGGAAATGGATTGCATAAATAATTGTCCGATACCTGGATAGCTAAAGATATTTTCTAAAAATATCGCTCCACCAACTAATCCGGTAATTTCATAACCTAGAAATGCTGCAATTGGTAAGAATGAGTTTCGTAAAATATGTCTAGAATACACTTTTGATTCCGGAACCCCTTTTGCTCGTACTGTGCGTACAAAGTCTTTATGTTTTGTATCAATAATTTCACTTCTCAAATATTGTACAGTACCAACTGTAGCAATTAATGCTCCAGATAGAGCGGGCAATAGTAAGTGATTCAACTTACTCATATAGTAAGCAAATGTACCGGTCGTAATTTGCGGATCGACACTACCTCCTGTTGGAAATATCGGGAATTTAAATCCGAAAAGAAATAGCATAATTAATGCAAATATAAATAAAGGTGTTGCAAATCCTAAGTAGTTGTATAGTGTAATGAGTCGGTCGCCTAATGTATCATTCCAACGTCCGCTAATAATGCCAAGTGGAATCGCAATTAAGTAAGTCAGAATAAGAATGACAAGAGCGAGTAATACTGTATTCCCCAGGCGTTCCCCAATTAAGTCGGTTACTTTTAATTTATGTGCGTAAGAAATACCAAAATCACCTTGTAAGGCATTTTTAATCCAGCGTACATATTGGGTTGTAACAGGGTCATTTAATCCTAATTTTTCGCGTTGTTCTTCAATAATTTTTGGGTCTGCTTTTGGATTATTTGCAGCTCTACCAGTTAATGCATCTCCTGGCATTGCTTTCGCAAGCATGAAGACGAGGATACTTAATATAAATAGCTGCGGAATCATAATTAAGAATCTTCGCAGTATAAACTTCCACATGTTTTATCACTCCCTTATGGTAATGCCACCCGGTGTGTTGGCGAGATTGGTTTTAAATCATAAGCACGGCCGTTTTCATTAAAATAATTTTTATGTGATTGCTCGTATTCTTCTTGTACTTGCCGCCGTAACGTACTTTTTTGTTTTCTATTTTCAGGTCGGATATCAGGAATTGCTGCGATCAATCGTTTCGTATAAATGTGCTGTGGATTATTATAAATTTCAGCACTTGTTGCTTCTTCCACAAGGCGACCACGATACATAACCCCGATGCGGTTACACATATGCCGAATTACACCTAAATCATGACTAATAAATAAGTATGTTAATCCGAGCTCAGCTTGTAGATCTTGTAAGAAGTTTAGCACTTGTGCTTGTACAGAAACGTCGAGCGCAGATACTGGTTCATCAGCAATAATTAATTTTGGTTTTAGTGTTAATGCGCGCGCGATGCCAATCCGCTGTCTTTGTCCACCAGAAAATTCATGTGGATATTTATAAATAGATTCTGGATTTAGTCCAACTTTTTCAAGATATTTTTGGACGATTCTTCTTTCTTCATCAGGTGAGAGCTTTTCAAAGTTTCGTAATGGCTCTGCGATAATATCGAGAACACGTTTCTTTGGATTTAACGATGAGTATGGATCTTGGAAAATCATTTGAATATTTTTTCTTTGTTCACGCAGTTCAGAACGGCTTAATTTTGTTAAATCTTTATTGTTAAAAACAATGCTACCGCCCGTTGCTTTTGTTAAATGCATAATCGCTTTACCTGTAGTTGATTTTCCACTTCCTGATTCACCAACAATCCCGTATGTTTCACCAGGTTGTAGTTCAAAGCTCACTCCATCAACAGCGTGCACGTAGTCTAGCGTGCGTCCAAAGAAGCCGCCTTTAATTGGAAAGTGTACTTTTAAATCATTTACTTTAAGCAGTGCCATGAGTAACGTCATCTCCTTTCTTATCTTGGAAGTCGAAATGTTTATAACAAGTGCAGCGTACCCAATGACCTGGTTTTGCTTCATGTAAAACAGGATTTTCTTCATGTTTGTCAGATGTAATCCACGGAATTCTATCTTTGAAGCGGCAACCTGTGCGAGGGAGTTTCGCTAAAGTAGGAACAACCCCTTGGATTACGTGTAATTTTTCTTTTTCGGTATATGCAGATGGAATAGAATGTAGTAAAGAGCGTGTATATGGGTGAAGAGGATGATTAAAAATCTCTTCCACTTTACCTGTCTCTACAATTTGTCCTGCATACATAACAACAACGCGATCAGCAGTCTCAGCAACAATGCTTAAATCATGTGTAATTAAAATAATGCCCATTTTCGTTTGTTCTTGAATAGATTTTAGTAGGTCTACAATTTGTGCTTGAATTGTTACATCAAGAGCAGTTGTGGGTTCATCCGCAATGACAAGCGCTGGTTTACATGCGATTGCAATTGCGATAACAATTCTTTGTCTCATTCCGCCAGAGAGTTCGTGTGGGTATTGTTTATAAGTAAGTTCTGGTTTTGGAATCCCAACTTGATGAAGGAGTTCTAAGGTGCGTTCTTTCTTTTCTGCTTTTGAGAGATTTGTATGATAGTCTAAGTTTTCTTCAATTTGTTTTCCAACTGTCATAAGAGGATCTAATGCTGTAAGAGGTTCTTGGAAAATCATTCCGATATTTGAACCGCGTATTTTATTCATTTCTGCGGCTGACATGGTCAATAAATCTTTATCTTTATAATAAAGATGACCTTGCAATTTTGTATTAGCTTCATTGTGCAATCGCATAATGGAAAGGGCAAGTGCACTCTTACCACATCCAGACTCACCGACAATAGCAACAATTTCATTTTCATGTACAGTTAAAGAGACATTATCAACCGCTGCATGATACTGATCTCGTATACGAAAGGATGTCTGTAAGTTTTCAATGCGAAGAAGCGAATTCTTCATGGCTATCCCTCCATCTTTCTAAAAAGACTAAATGTTTTATATATTGTTGTTATTTTAATATAGATTGACATTGTTTGACAAGAACTAGTTGAGAAAATATTCAAAAATCTTTTTATACAAAGATTGAATTTGTTGATATAACAGTAAAAAAGATACTTTGAAAGCGTAAATATCGGGAGGAGAATAAGGCAAATACTTTGTAGAAAAAAAGGGAGATATGTAGAAAAAACGAGAGATATTCTAGTAAGAATTGTCTCTCGTTTTTTGTGAAATATAATAATGCTCTTTAATAAAGTTCTATTTTAAGCTTGTTTTGATTTTGCTGAACCTGTGTTTAAAGTAAGGGCTAAGAAGATGATTGCAAGTAAGCAAGATGTAAGTAGTAAAATAAATCCACCATTCCAGCCGAAAGCATCTACAATAAAGCCCATCGCAGCGCTAGCAAATGATGCTCCGCCCAGGTAACCAAAGAATCCAGTTAAACCAGCAGCAGTTCCAGCTGCTTTTTTTGGTGCCAAGTCAAGTGCATGTAATCCAATTAGCATAACTGGTCCATAAATTAAGAATCCAATTGCTACTAGAGCGATACTATCAATGATTGGATGACCAGCTGGATTTAACCAGTATACAAGAACGGAAATAAATACCCCCACCATAAATAAAATACCAGCAGGTGCACGGCGTCCTTTAAAGAGTTTATCACTCATCCAGCCGCAAAGAAGTGTACCTGGAATCCCAGCCCATTCATATAGAGCATAAGCAGTACGAGAACTATTATGTGTAAAGCTTTTTTCTTCTACTAAATAAGTAGGAGCCCAGTCTACAACACCGTAACGCACAAAGTATACAAATACATTTGCAATTGCGATGTACCATAGAAATTTATTGTTCAGTACATATTTGAATAAAATTTCCTTTACTGAAAGTTCGCGTTCACGATCTTTTACTTTCTCATCAGCTGGATATTCTCCTGTATGTTCTTCAATTGATGGTAAACCACAAGATTGAGGTGTATCACGCATTGTAATTAATACATAAATTCCAACTAAAATAGAAAGAATACCTGGGAAGTAGAATATACTTTTCCAATCATTAGCGAATAAATATAGTCCTAATGTAACGAGTGATGGCATAAGAGCACCACCGACATTATGAGCAACGTTCCAAATGGACATTTTCGTACCGCGTTCACTAATAGAGAACCAGTGCACCATTGTACGTCCACAAGGAGGCCAACCCATTCCTTGTACCCAACCATTTAAAAATTGAAGTACAAACATAAGGATAATGCTTGTTGTAATGAAAGAAAATGAACCGAAAATAATGTTAATGATACCAGATAAAAAGAGACCTGCTGCTAAAAAGTAACGGGGATTACAGCGGTCGGATACAATTCCCATAATAAACTTGCTTATTCCGTACGCAATAGATACGGCCGAAAGGATAATCCCAAGTTCTCCTTTACTAAATCCTTGTTCGACTAGATAGGGCATTGCTAATGAAAAATTCTTTCGAACAAAGTAATAACCTGCATAACCGATAAAAATACCTAAAAACACTTGTAAGCGCAATTTGCGGTATTCACTGTCGATGCGATCAGCAGGCAAGCGCTCTTTATGTGGCGCAGGTTTAAACAACTGAGTTAAAAACATAGCCTACAAATCCTCCTTAATGGTTGAAACCATTTTATGTCATGAAAAATAAAAAAACCATGAAAAATAGAAAGGTTCCTTTCTATGTTCCATAGTCTTATACTCTCATTCTCCATGACTGTCAATATTAACTTCGAGAAAAATTATACAACTTTGTGACAGGAATGTAAACGGTTTTAATCATAAAATGATTGACGATTTTTATTCTTGATATTAATATTTAAATAGATTAAATATTTTATTGTTTAAATAAGAGGTAGATAATATGCCAAATGATATTACTCATATTGATAAAATTCAAGCTCTAGCATTCTCTATAGGAAAGAAAATGCAAATGGAGTTATTGGAACAAATGCAAGCATCAGGACTTACACCACCGCAATTTTATATTTTAAAAATTTTAGAGAACTATGGTGCTTCACGAGCGACAAAATTAGCGAAAAAAATGTATGTAAAACCAAGTGCAATTACAGTAATGATTGATCGTTTAATTGATCAAGAACTAGTTGAGCGCTATCACGATAAAGATGATCGTCGTGTTGTTATCATTGAATTAACGAAAAAGGGGAAAGCGAAAGTAGAAGAGGCGAAGAACGCTCGTAATGAGCACATTGCAAAATATTTCTCGCAATTAGAATTACAAGAAAGAAAAGACTTATTACGCCTGTTTGAAAAATTAGAAACAATTGTTTGCGGGACAAGTGAGAAAAAAGAGCTAAATTAAGAGAAGTTGAGGAGATTATATGAAACAACAAGGTGATAAAAAAAGGAAATTATTATTGATTGGTTTAGTGATTGCGATGTTATTTGCAGCGTTAGATGGAACAATCGTCGGTACAGCGATGCCGCGTATTGTCGGCGAACTAGGTGGATTAAGCTTAATGACATGGCTAACAACAGCTTACATGCTAACATCTACGACAATTGTACCGATTGCAGGTAAATTAGCTGATTTATTAGGACGCCGTAACGTATATATGACAGGATTAATTATCTTTATGATTGGTTCAGCATTATGTGGTATGGCAAATGGTATGACAGAATTGATTATTTTCCGCGGTATTCAAGGTCTTGGCGGAGGTATTATGATGCCGATGGCTATGATTATTATTGGAGATATGTTCACGGGGAAAGAGCGTGCGAAATGGCAAGGTATTTTTGGCGCTTTATATGGTCTTGCTTCAGTCGTTGGTCCGCAAGTTGGTGGTTGGATTGTAGATGCAGTTAACTGGAGATGGGTATTCTACATTAACTTACCAGTTGGTATTGTCGCAACAATCTTTATTGCGACGGGATTACAATCACATAAGCAAACAGGACCTATTAAAATTGACATTGCTGGAATTTTTACGATGATTGTTGGAGTTGTAAGTTTATTACTTGCATTAACATTCGGTGGAAAAGATTACGCATGGGATTCTTGGCAAATTATCGGATTGTTTAGTTTAGCTTTGATTGGTATTGTAAGCTTTGTATTTGTGGAAACAAAAGCTGAGGAACCAATCTTACCAATGCATTTCTTTAAAAATCGTACATTTACACTATTGAATGCGATTGGTTTCTTTATGAGTATTGGAATGTTTGGTGCAATTATGTTCGTTCCATTCTTTATGCAAGGAATTGTAGGAGTAAGTGCAGCTGAATCTGGGACGATTATGACACCGATGATGATTACAATGATTGTGACGAGTATTATTGGTGGTCAACTTGTCTTAAAAGTTGGCGTGAAGCCGCAGATTATTGTTGGTATGTTGATTATGGCTGGTGGCTTCTGGTTATTAACAACAATGGATATGCATACAAGTAAGCTTGTAGCGACTTCTTATATGATCATTATCGGTTTAGGTATGGGGCTTGTAATGCCAACATTGACATTGGCATTACAAGAAAGTTTCCCGAAAAAGGATCTTGGTGTTGTAACTTCATCCAGCCAATTTTTCCGTCAAATTGGAGGAACATTTGGAATTACAATTTTAGGATCTATTATGAATAATACTTCAGGCACCATTTTAACTGAAAAATTAGTACCCGTATTAGAGAAGTTTCCACCGCAAGCTGGACAGATTGTAACAAAATTTAAAGATATGATTCATACAGATCCACAAGGGTTATATTCTATGCTGTTTAGTCCAGAGGTGTTAAAAAAAATACCAGAAGCATTTTCTACAAGTATCGTTCCTATTTTGAAGAATTCGTTATTGGACTCATTGCATAGTGTATTTTTAGCGGGATTAGTATTTATTGTTGTTGGTGCTATCTTTACGATTTTCTTAGAGAAGATTAAGCTTTCTGATCGAAAGAAAGGTGCAGAAGAGGTAGTAGAAGGAGAAAAGAAACATATAAATGGATCCTATTCATAATAAAAGCATCGCCTTATGGTGATGTTTTTTCTTATATGTATAACATATACTCTTTTTGAGTAGAAATGATTGACGTATTTTTGCGAATAGGTTATATTACTTCGTGTAAACGGTTACACAAGGTGGGGAGGAAAAGAATGAGTACGATTAAAGACGTTGCAAAATTAGCGGGAGTATCTGTTGCGACCGTTTCTAGAGTACTAAATAAAAATGGATACGTTCACGAAGATACATTAAAAAAGGTGGAACGAGCGATTGAACTGTTGGATTATAAACCTAGTACAGTGGCGCGTTCTTTGTATAATAAGAAATCTCGTTTAATTGGCTTAGTCGTTCCAAACATTGTGAATCCATTCTTTCCAGAAATTGCGCGTGCTGTAGAAGATGTAGCGCATAAGCAAGGATACACCGTTGTACTTTGTAATTCTGATGAAAGTTTAGAAAAAGAGAAACAATATATTGATGTACTCAGACAAAATAACGTAGATGGATTTATTGTCGCAACAAATCCTGAAAATAGCGTGAATTACATGAATATATCTGTACCAGTTGTGGCAATTGATCGCCTATTTAATGAGCGTATTCCCACAGTATATGCAGATAATTATGCGGGGATTCAAAAAGCAACAAAGTTACTGTTAGAGAAAGGGTGTAACCATATTGCTCATATACGTGGGCCGCGTGATGTAAGTACTGCAAATGAGCGCTTTGAAGGTTTTGTTGATATGATTACGGAATACGGTCTTTCTTATATGATTGCGGAAAGTACGTTTGACCCAGCAAATAGTGAGCGTGTTGCGAGGAAATTACTAGACGAATATCCGCATATTGATGGTATTGTAGCAGGAAATGATTTGATTGCAATTGGTGTCGTAAAGGCTGCTTTACAAAAGGGGATTGCTATTCCTAACGATTTACAAATTATTGGGTTTGATGGCATTTCTTTAGCGGAAATGATGTGTCCATCTATTACGACTGTTGCACAACCTATTTATGAGATGGGACGCATTGCGACCGAATTGTTATTAGAACAAATGGAAGGAAAACGGTTAGAAACAGAACATTACCGTTTGCCGATTGAAATTATCGAACGAAATACAACGAAATAAGGAGATGAAGTCGTTGCCAAATATAGCTGTAGTAGGGAGTATTTCAATGGATTTAGTAGCCGTTTCACAGAAAAGACCGAAAGCTGGAGAAACAGTAATCGGAGAGGCGTTTCATACAGTACCTGGAGGAAAAGGAGCAAATCAGGCTGTTGCCGCAGCTCGCTTAGGAGCCAATGTAGCTATGGTAGGTGCTGTAGGGAATGATGATTACGGCATGAGTGTACGAAAAAATTTAGAGAACGAGCGTGTTTTTATCGATTATGTGGTACCGGTTACAGATGAAACAACAGGCATTGCTCATATCGTTTTAGCAGAAGAAGATAATAGCATTGTTGTTGTGCAAGGTGCCAATCGCCTTGTGAATCAGCAAATTGTTGACCGTGCAAAAGATTTACTTGTAAAGGCAGATATGGTCGTTCTTCAGTTAGAAATTCCGCTTGAGACAGTAGAATATGTGCTTACTATTTGTGAGGAGCATAAGATCCCAGTCATGTTAAATCCAGCTCCAGCACAAGCATTATCGACAAGGATTTTGGAAAAGGCAACATATATTACACCGAATGAACACGAGTGTCGCATTGTACTAGATGATTTTGAATCACCGATTGAAGACTTACTTGCTAAATATCCAAATAAATTATTAATGACAGAAGGAAGTAAAGGAGTTCGATTCCATAATGGTACAGAAATTGTACAAGTGCCAAGTATTTCTGTAAAAGTAGTTGACACGACAGGGGCTGGTGATACATTTAACGGGGCATTAGCAGTTTCGCTTGCAGAAGGAGAAGTGCTTGAAAAAGCAATTCGTTTTGCAAATATAGCCGGTGGCCTTTCTGTAACAAAGCTCGGTGCACAAGGTGGTATGCCAACAAGAGAACAGGTGCGGGAAGTACAGGGGATTGTTAAATGAAAAAGCATGGCGTATTAAATAGTGAAATTGCTGCTATATTAGCGGCACTTGGTCATACAGATACGATTGTAATTGCGGACTGCGGATTACCAATTCCTGATAGCGTGAAGCGAATAGATTTAGCTGTAGAGCTTGGAAAGCCTTCTTTTCTGGATGTATTACAAGTTGTAATAGAGGATATGGCTATTGAAAAAGTAACAGTAGCGGAAGAGATTACTACAAATAATAGAGAAATCTATAAAGAAATTGAAACACGCTTAAAAGAAGCGAATTTTGAATATGTCTTGCATGAAGAGTTTAAAGAGAAAACAAAGCAGGCAAAGGCGATTATTCGTACAGGGGAAGCAACACCTTATGCGAACATTATTTTACATGCAGGTGTGATTTTTTAATAAAGGGATGTGATGAGAATGCGTATTGAAATGAAAAATATTTCAAAAGCGTTCAATGGGAACCCTGTTTTGAAGAATGCCCAATTTCGTATCGAAACAGGCGAAGTTCATGCACTGATGGGGGAAAATGGAGCGGGTAAGTCAACGCTCATGAAAATTTTAACAGGTGTATATAAGAAAGATAGTGGTCAAATCAAAATCGATGGACAAGAGAGAATATTTAAAAATGCAAAAGAAGCCGAGGAGTATGGAATTGCTTTTATTCATCAAGAATTAAACATCTTGCCTAATTTAACAGTTGCTGAAAATATGTTTCTTGGCAAAGAGCTAATGTATGGGAAAACAGGTGTTTTGCGCTCGCGCCAAATGAATGCTATAGCTCAGCAACAATTGGCTGATTTAGGGCTTTATGTAAAAGGAACTACAATGGCAGGAGAATTATCGGTTGGACAACAGCAAATTATTGAAATCGGTAAAGCATTAATAACAAATGCGAGTGTCATTATTATGGATGAACCTACAGCAGCTTTGACAGATCGTGAGATTGAAACGCTCTTTACAGTGATTCATAAACTGCGAAAAGAAGGTGTATCATTTGTTTATATTTCGCATCGCATGGAAGAAATATTTTCTATTTGTGATGCAATTACGATTTTGCGTGATGGAGAATATGTGGGCACAAGACAAATTCCTGAAACATCATTTGATGAAGTAGTTAGCATGATGGTAGGGCGTAGTATTGGTGAACGTTATCCAGAGCGTCATGCAAAGATTGGTGAAGTCATTTTTGAAATGCGGAATGGAACGAAAAAAGGTAAGTTTGAAAACATTTCTTTTCAAGTTAGGAAAGGTGAAATTCTTGGTGTCGCTGGACTAATGGGGGCTGGACGTACAGATATTATGAAAGCCATATTTGGATATGAGCCACTTGACTCAGGACAAATCTTTATCAATGGACAGGAAGTAAAGATTGCTAGTCCAATAGATGCGATTAGACAAAGAATTGCTTTTATTACAGAGGATAGAAAATCAGAAGGACTTGTATTAGATTTTTCCATTCGAGAAAATCTTGCATTACCTAATTTAGAAACTCTTTCAAAAAGCGGTGTCATGGACAAAGGATTGGAAGCGCAGTTTACAGAGGATATGATGAAACTTTTGAATGTGAAAGCAACAAATGGAGAACAAGCTGTGAAATCGCTATCTGGTGGAAATCAGCAAAAAGTTGTCATTGCAAAATGGCTTGGAATCCATCCGCAGCTGTTCATTTTAGATGAACCAACAAGGGGTGTAGATGTTGGTGCGAAAAAAGAGATTTATTCTATTATGAATAAGTTTACAAACCAAGGTGATGCAGTGATTATGGTTTCATCTGAATTACCTGAAGTATTAGGGATGAGTGATCGCGTTCTAGTCATTCATGAAGGAAAAGTAGGCGGTATTCTTGAGAAAGAGAAAGCAACGCAAGAATCCATTATGGCATTAGCTACAGGAGGAGAGTAAACGATGGCAAAAAAGGGGAATGTTCTGCAACAACTTGGATCTTTAATCGGCTTAGTACTCATTATTGTAGTGATTACGGCATTAAATCCAGCATTTATTGAAATTCCGAATTTATTTAATATTTTACGTCAAGTATCGATTAATGCACTCATTGCATTTGGAATGACCTTTGTTATTTTAACAGGGGGTATTGACTTATCAGTGGGTTCTATTTTAGCATTATCAAGTGCACTTGTTGCTGGAATGCTAGCAAGTGATATGGATCCGTTTTTGGCAATAGTAGTTGGATTATTAGCCGGTCTTGCGATGGGGATTGTAAACGGTATCATTATTGCGAAAGGAAAAGTGGCACCTTTTATTGCGACATTAGCAACAATGACAATTTTTCGTGGATTGACACTTGTTTATATGGACGGACGTCCAATCACTGGTCTTGGTGATCATGTCATGTTCCAAATGTTTGGTCGTGGTTATTTCCTTGGTATCCCAGTACCAGCTGTAACGATGATGATTGCTTTTGCAGTTCTATATTTTATTTTAAAGAAAACAACATTTGGCCGCCGTACACTTGCTATCGGTGGAAATGAAGAGGCAGCGATATTATCAGGCATTCATGTTACAAGAATCAAAGTCATGATTTATGGTCTATCTGGTGTTTTGGCAGCGCTTGCAGGTATTGTATTAACATCTCGTTTAGATTCTGCACAGCCAACTGCTGGTTCTTCTTATGAATTAGATGCAATTGCTGCAGTTGTATTAGGTGGAACAAGCCTTTCTGGAGGAAAAGGTTGGATTGTTGGTACGTTTATTGGGGCACTAATCATTGGAGTGCTAAATAACGGGCTAAATTTATTAGGCGTGTCATCTTTCTTCCAACAAGTTGTAAAAGGGCTTGTTATCCTACTTGCTGTATTAATTGATCGTCGAAAAGAAGCTTAATGGAGGGATAATTCATGAAAAAATGGTTACTTGTACTTGTTGCACTCATTATGGTCGTTACTACTGGTTGCTCGATGGAACCACCAGAATGGGCAAAGGATTCTAGCGATAAAGGGCGAAATAAGACTATTAAAGTTGGATTCTCTGTTTCTACCTTAAATAATCCATTTTTTGTTACATTGAAAAAAGGAGCAGAAAAGAAAGCGAAGGATATTGGCATAGAATTAATTTCAGTTGATGCACAAAATGATGCAGCTAAGCAAACGAACGATGTCGAAGACTTGGTTCAAAAAGGTGTTGATATAGTTGTTATTAACCCAACGGATTCAGATGCTGTTGCTTCAGCGGTAAGTGCAGCCAATGCAGCAAATATTCCTGTAATTACAGTGGACCGCGTTGCAAATTCAGGAAAAGTTGTCTCTCATATTGCTTCTGATAATGTGGCAGGAGGGAAATTAGCTGGAGATTATATTCGTGAACTCGTTGGTGAGGGAGCTGCTGTGGCTGAATTAGAAGGAATTCCGGGATCATCTGCCGCACGCGAGAGAGGGAAAGGATTTCATGAAGTGGCAGACACTGGATTGAAAGTAGCAGCTAAGCAAACTGCTGATTTTGACCGTGCGAAAGGATTATCTGTTATGGAAAATATTTTGCAGGCCAATAGTGATGTGAAAGCAGTATTCGCTCATAATGATGAGATGGCATTAGGTGCGCTAGAAGCGTTAAAATCTGCAGGCAAAATGGATGTAGCTGTCGTTGGATTTGATGCAACAGATGATGCCGTGAAAGCGGTTAAAGAAGGACGTATGGCAGCAACCGTCGCACAAAAGCCAGAATTAATCGGAGAAAAGGCGATGGAAACAGCAAAACAAGTAAATCAAGGTAAAAAAGTGGAGAAATTCATTCCGATTGGATTGGATCTTATTAAGAAAAAATAAAATATGAAAAATAAGGAAGGAAGAATTACAAATGAAATTCTTTATTGATACAGCAAATATTAATGAAATTAAAGAAGCAAATGAATTAGGTATATTAGCAGGTGTAACGACAAATCCATCACTTGTAGCAAAAGAAGGCGTAGATTTCCATGAACGTATTCGTGAAATTTGCGGTGTTGTTGAAGGACCTGTTAGCGCGGAAGTAATTAGCTTAGAAGCCGATAAAATGATTGAAGAAGGAAAAGAATTAGCAAAAATCGCACCAAACGTTGTTGTAAAAGTTCCGATGACAAAAGAAGGATTAAAAGCAGTAAAAGCATTCTCAGACTTAGGAATTCGTACAAACGTTACGCTAGTGTTCTCTGCCGTACAAGCATTACTTGCAGCACGCGCTGGTGCAACATATGTATCTCCATTTTTAGGTCGTCTAGATGATATTGGTCATAACGGTATGGATTTAATTCGTCAAGTAGCTGAGATTTTTGCAATTCACGACATTGAAACAGAAATTATTGCAGCATCTGTACGTCATAGTGTACATGTAACAGAAGCTGCTTTAAATGGCGCACATATCGCCACAATTCCAGCAAATGTAATCGGTGCATTAGTGAAACATCCATTAACAGATCAAGGGATTGAGAAGTTCTTAGCAGATTGGGAGAAAACACAAGAGAAATAAATATTATAAAAAGTCCTCGTAAAGTGCTTTTTAATACTTTACGGGGATTTTTATTGTATTTGAAATAGAATGAGAAAGAATTTTAGAAATCATATATTATATGATTATTTTATAGTATTGAACATATGGTAAATTAATGTTTACTTTTATCAAATGATGCAAGGAAAAGAAATATTTCCAAGGAAATTGTCGAGATATAGTTAGAAGTTAGCAGACTTTTACTGGAAATATAGAAAGAATGATTCATGATTTCATTGCTGGAACACAGGTAGTGAAAGTAGAGGGGAAATAAAAAGACAATGCTGGCATTTAGCCTAGCATTGTCTTTTTGACTTTTCCTCTTACATAAATCATTCCGGCAAATGTTAATAAAAATGCAGTTCCAATTATAAAGCTGACACTCGGTGATGCCCCGATTGCTCCGATGGTAAAAGAACCAGCGACTACTCCTAACGAAAAGAAAGCGTAAAATAATCCAAATGCTTTTCCTCGGTTGTTTTCGGTTGTATTTTCAACAAGCAGAGCATTAATCGATGGGAAAAGGATTGCGAATCCGACTCCATAAATCATCATGACGATGAAAATCATTCCTTTTGTTGTAAATAAGCCGAGCAGTGACAATGATAATGCCATGACGGTGATACCGATTAACATCATTTTTGAACGATTAAAGCGATCAAATATGCGATTGGTCGGCAATAAGAAGAAGAGGATGGCAGTAATCCCGAATATACTCATCATCATGCCTGTTGTAGATGATTTGAGTGCGAGTGCTTCCACTTTCATTGGCAGCATATATGTGACAATTCCTTGCGAGAACATCAGTGTAAATGCTCCGATATATGCTTGTAGTAATGGTTCGGACTTTACTAAAGCCATCATATCTTCTTTTGTCATCATTTGAGTGCGTGATGTATCTGTTCTTGTTATATGACTTGGCAATAAAAATAAGGATACAATTGTCCCGATCATCATGAGGATAGAAATAGTGATAAAGACCCATTGAATCCCTGCAGTTGCTTTCATAATACCGCTAAAGGCAGGTCCAACGATCGCTGCTGTTCCGACAGCCGCCCCAGATAATGCCATTGCTTTTCCTTGTTTTGTAGATTTTGTTTGTTTGGACAGGAAAGTAAAGGCAGCAGGGATTAAGAAGCCATCACTAAATCCATGCAGGAAACGAACGACAAGCAATTGTTCACCATTTTGAACAATGGTATATAGTAAAACTATGAAACTTGTAATCCCCATGCTCGTATAAAGTACTTTCTTTGCACCAAATTTATCAACAGATATGCCAGCAATAATGTTACCAATCATATTAGCAAATGAATACATACCTATGACAAGCCCAATTATAAGCGGAGTTCCTCCAAGACTTTGTGCGTAAGTACTCATAATCGGTAATTGTGAAAATGTATCTAAAAACGCGATGATAACAATAAAATAGATAAAATATTTCAAGCGATGTTCACCTCTCCTATGCTATTATGGCATAATGCGAATTTTAACTGCAATGAAATGTGGAAAAAAGTATAAAGTGACAAAATAATGTACAGTAGTTGTTAAAAATTTGTGAAATGTACATTGTTTTTAGGGACATATGGATATCGATACTATAATCAATTCGTAAACTTCACCACATTAAGTATACATAGAGAAGGATGCAGAAAATGAAAACTTTACTTTGGCACAATCAGCGTGATGTATGAGTAGAAGAAGTTCCAGAACCAACTGTACGAACAGGAACAGTGAAAATTCTTGTTTCACCTAATATAATATATAAGTTCAACAAGAAAGGTAGCTTTTTCTAGCAGTAGAGGGAGGCTACTTTTTGAGGTTCGGGGCCCCTTTTTTTACAATCTTTTATTCATTTCTTTGCAGTAGATTCATAATTTCCGATTACAATGTAAGGGTATTTAAGTTGTGTCTAGAGATATTGGAAAGCGAAAGAAGAGATGGAATGAAATGTTTTTTTGTTCTCTTTTTAATTCTTCATGTAATGCTAATGTGAAGTGAAAATTTGCTAAAACTAGAATGGTAAAAAATATTGACTGGAACAAAACATGACACTCTACGGTCTCTTTATAGAGCTTTTGGTAATTATTTTTATCTAATGTCATACATGAATTTTACTTAAAAGTTAATTGTACAGTTAATTATTTTAATTTTCAATAAAATTGATTATGAAAATTTACATATTTTAATTTAATGATAGTATTTCCATAAAAGGTGAGATATTCTAGTCATAGGTTAACCGGATAAAATCATAGGATCCCAACGATATGTTTTTTTATTACTTAATGATAAATGGAGGATTTGTTATATGAAAAAGAAAGTACTTGCTTTAGCAGCGGCAATTACATTAGTAGCACCGATGCAAACGGTAGCATTTGCGCATGAAAATGACGGGGCATATAGAGTTGGAAAACTTCAGGGCTGGTCTGCTGAAGCTCGACATCAAGAGGGAGTAAATTCTCATTTATGGATTGTCAATCGTGCAATAGATATCATGTCTCGCAACACAACAATTGTAAAACAAGAGCAATTGGCATTATTAAATGAATGGCGTACAGATTTAGAGAATGGTATTTATTCTGCTGATTATGAAAATCCTTATTATGATAATAGTACATTTACTTCTCATTTCTATGATCCAGATAGCGGGAAAACGTATATCTCATTTGCTAAGCAAGCAAAAGAAACTGGTGCAAAATATTTCAAACTTGCTGGCGAATCTTATCAAAATAAAGATATGAAACAAGCATTCTTCTATTTAGGTTTATCTCTTCATTATTTAGGAGATGTGAATCAACCAATGCATGCAGCAAATTTTACGAATCTTTCTTATCCACAAGGCTTTCATTCTAAATATGAAAATTTTGTAGATACAATAAAAGATAACTATAAGGTAACAGATGGAAATGGATATTGGAACTGGAAAGGAAGCAATCCAGAAGATTGGATTCATGCAGCGGCAGTAGTAGCAAAACAAGATTTCCCTGGCATTGTAAATGATAATACAAAAGAGTGGTTTGTGAAAGCAACTATATCACAGGAGTATGCAGACAAATGGCGTGCTGAGGTTACACCGATGACAGGGAAGCGTTTAATGGATGCACAACGTGTTACAGCTGGATATATTCAACTTTGGTTTGACACATATGTAAACCGTTAAGAGTAATTTGAGAAGGCCAAATATGTTGTATTTGGTCTTTTCGAATATAATAAATGGAGGTAGTGAATGATGAAAAGTAAGTTGTTAAAAGGTATTCTTAGCTTTGGAATTGGTTTGACAGCCTTATATAGTTCTTCTGCACAGGCTGAAACATCTAGTGATAGCGATACATTCAAAATAATGACACATAATGTATATATGCTATCAACAAATTTGTATCCAAATTGGGGACAAAAGGAGCGAGCAGACTTAATTGGAGAAGCGAATTATATAAAAAATCAAGATGTTGTTATATTAAATGAAGTATTTGATAATAAAGCTTCAGACAGTCTATTGCAAAATCTAAAGAAAGAGTATCCAAACCAAACAGCGGTATTAGGTCGCGTTAATGGAGATATGTGGGATCAAACGTTAGGTAATTATTCTTCTGTAGCCCCTGAAGATGGAGGAGTTGCAATCGTAAGTAAGTGGCCAATTGTGGAAAAGGTACAATATGTATTTCAGAAAGGATGCGGGCCAGACAATCTATCTAATAAAGGATTTGTCTACACAAAAATTAAGAAAGATGATCGTTTTATTCACGTAATTGGAACGCACCTACAAGCAGAGGATAATCAGTGTGGAAACATTTCACCATCATCGGTGCGCACAAACCAATTAAAAGAAATTCAAGAGTTTATTCAAAAGAAAAATATTCCAAGTGACGAGTATGTAGTCATTGGTGGAGATATGAATGTAAATAAAATAAACAGTAATCATACGTCAGAATATGAATCTATGTTTAAAACATTACATGCAAGTGTACCATCGTATACAGGACATACTGCAACTTGGGATGCAACAACAAATAGTATTGCAAAATACAACTTCCCAGAGGCACCAGCGGAATATTTAGACTACATCGTTACAAGTAAAGATCATGCGACTCCAACATATTTAGAGAATAAAGTATTACAGCCAAAATCTCCTGAATGGTCTGTCACTTCATGGTTTAAAACATATACATATAATGATTATTCAGATCATTATCCAGTAGAGGCAACAATCATTATGAAATAAGTGAAAAAAGTTTCTTCTTTGTGGAAGAAACTTTTTTATTTGGTTTGGTGACAGGAAAATAGAAGTTTCTCTCCAATATGTATAAGACAAATAGAGAAGGGGAGCGAACGATGTGGAAAGAGAGATATTCCAGAAGGTTGCCTTACCATGTGCGTTTCTTGATGAAAGTGCGTTAGAGAGAAATATTGAATCAGTTATTCAATTGAGTGGTGGAAAGAAGATTCGTATTGCAAGTAAATCATTACGTTCTGTTTCTGTCATGAAACGAATATTAGCTTCAGATCATTGTTTTCAAGGGATTATGTGTTTTTCACCTAGGGAAGTATTGTACTTAGTTCAGCAAGGATTCGATGATTTATTGTTAGGATACCCGGTGTATGATGAGCCTTCTTTAACGGAGATTAGTGTAATAACAAAACAAGGATTGGTCATTACATGTATGGTAGATTGCAAGGAACATGTTGTTTATTTAGAGAAAATCGCGGAAAAATCAGGTGGTTGTTTTCGAGTTTGTATTGATATTGATATGAGTAGTCATTTTTATCAGTTTCATTTTGGAGTAAGAAGGTCTCCGGTGAGAAGTGTATCAGAAGCGTTACGAATTGTGAAGCAAGTTATGCAATCTCCTTATTTACAAATGGATGGAGTAATGGGATATGAGGCACAGATTGCTGGTGTTGGAGATCGTGTACCAAAGCAGTGGTTTAAGAATAAAGTGATTTCTTATTTAAAAAGAAAGTCGGCAGTAGAGGTAACAAAAAGAAGACAAAGTATTATAAACGGGATACAAGCACAAGGAATTCAATTGCGGTTTGTAAATGGTGGAGGTACAGGAAGTATAAAAACAACGAGACAAGATCGATCTGTTACGGAAATTACAGTAGGTTCGGCATTTTATGCTCCAAAGCTGTTTGACTATTATAAGGAGATAAGTTTTGAACCAGCTGTTGGTTTTGCGTTACCTATTGTTAGGAAAGCACTTCCTCATATTTATACTTGCTTAGGAGGAGGATACATTGCTTCAGGATCGATGGGAAGAGATAAACAGCCAGAAGTTTGGAGGCCGAAAGGAGCTAAACTACTGTCCCTAGAAGGAGCAGGTGAGGTGCAAACGCCTGTTTTCTATAAAGGAAATGAGCAAATAGAGGTTGGGGATGTTATATTGTTTCGACATAGTAAAGCAGGAGAATTATGTGAGCGTTTTCGTTCCTTGTATCGGATTAAAGAAGGAGAGATTATAGGGGAATATACAACATATCGGGGGGATAGCCAATGCTTTCTATAAAAGAGCAGAAATGGAGAAATTGGACTGGTAATGTGGAAGGAATTCCACAATATACGATGTATCCAAAGAGTGTCCAAGATGTTGTTGAAGTAATTCATATTGCCAAAAAGAAAGAGAAAAAGATTCGTATCGTTGGCTCTGGTCACTCATTTACACCTCTTGTACAAACAGAAGACATTTTAGTTTCTTTAGATGAACTAAAAGGAATTGTAGACGTAGACACGCAAGCGATGGCGGTAGAAGTCTGGGCAGGAACAAAACTATATGATTTAGGACAGTTACTTCAACAGACAGGTTATGCACAAGAGAATTTAGGGGATATAGATTCGCAATCTATTGCTGGGGCTATTAGTACGGGAACACATGGAACGGGTATTACATTTGGGAGTCTATCAACCCAGGTGCTCGAAATTACAGCTGTTCTTCATTCGGGAGAGATTATTGTTTGTTCTGAAAAGGAGAATTCTGATTATTGGAAAGCCTTTCAACTATCACTTGGATTGCTCGGTATTATTGTGAAAATAAAATTGAAAGTTATTCCTGCATATTCACTCGTCTATGAAAGTAGAAAAGAGCCTTTTTCTCTCGTTATGGAAAAGTTAGAAGAATATAAACAAAATCGTCATTTTGAATTTTTTGTTTTTCCGTATTCCAATCATGTTCAAGTAAAGTTTGCGAATGAAACAGAAAGAGAAGCAGGAGATTTAAAATGGCATAAGTTAAAAATTGAATTGCTAGAGAATAAAGTGTTTTCGTTATTATCTAATGGATGCAGACGATTTCCTTCTATAAGTAAAAGAGTAAGTCAACTGTCAGCAAAAGCAGTACCAAACATGAAAATAATTGGACAGAGTTTCCGAGTTTTTGCAACATCTCGAAATGTCCCTTTTTATGAAATGGAGTATAGTATTCCTGCTCAATATATGCGAAATGTAGTAAAGGAGATTTATGAGCTTATTCAAGAAAAAGAGTATCAAGTACATTTTCCTATCGAATGTCGCTATGTAAAAGGAGATGATATATGGTTAAGTCCAGCTTATGAGAGGGACTCAGCTTATATTGCTGTTCATATGTATAAAGGTATGAAATATGCAGATTACTTTGGTGCAGTAGAACAAATCTTTCAAAAGTATGAAGGGCGTCCACATTGGGGGAAAATGCATACAATGACATATGAACAATTACGAGCTATGTATCCGAAGCTGCATTCATTTTTACAGGTGAGACAGTTATTAGATGAAACAGGGCTTTTTTTAAATCCATATATAGAAAAAATATTCTCTATTAAGAAAACAAGGTGATACATGTTTTTATCATTTCAGGCTTAATCCTATTAGGAATCATCACTCGCTCTTACTGTGAATATGAGGAAGTTAGAACACTCCTATCAATTTCAGGTGATAAGCAAATAGAAGCCCCCCACTTCTAAGCGAGCTGTAGGTGGGGGAGTTTACTTCATGTGTATAACATTAGACTTTGAAGAAAGAATACAGTGTTGAAACTGTTGTTTCCATGTTGCTAAGCCTGTTTTCTTTTTATGAGAAATCCATTCGTGATAATCTTCTTGTGTTTTCCACAATATACGAATCATATACTCATTTCCATAATCTGTACGTTGTATATGATTGAACTCGATGTTAATAAATCCATGAGTACTAGAGAGTGGATAATAGTTTTGAAGTGATTGAATCACTTCGGTTTCATAGCCAAATTTAATATGAATCAGTTTCGTAATAATAAACATAGGCACACCTCTTTATATACATGATAAAAAATTATATAAATGAATAACGATATAAATATTATACTATTCTGAAAATTAAAAGTAAACAAAAGGAAAAAGCATATAAGGGGATAGAAGGGATTTAATTTAGAATAGAACAAGGCTATTCTATTAAATAGAACAGCCTTTTAAATAAGGGATAATCATGGTGAAAAAATTCTTCTATCTATAAAAAGAGAATAGTAAGGACACCGACGATTACACAGTAAAATGAGAAATATTTTAAGTTTCCTTTAGCCATAATGTTCATAAACCATTTTAAAGAAATATATGTCATGATAAATGTTGCAATGAATGCTACAAGATAAGGAATAAATAATGTATTTAAATTAGGATCTTTTGCAATATCTGTAATACTTAGTAATAATCCGCCTAAACTAACCGGAATATATAGTAAGAATGAAAAACGTAAAGCTGTTTCTTGTTTCATGCCAAGTAACATTGCTGCAACAATTGTAGCACCCGAGCGGCTAATACCAGGAACTAACGCACAAGCTTGAGCCAGCCCAACAATAATCGCATCTTTCATTGCAAGGTCTCCATCATTTTTACGTCCACGTAAATTGCGAATAATCCAAAGACCAATGGCTGTAATAATGAGTGAAATTCCAACCATTTTGACCCCTTTTAGGTAATATTCAATATGATCTTTAAATAACACACCAATTACGCCTGCAGGAATTGTGGCAATGATGAGGTAAATAATAAAGAAAAAATCTGATTTTGCCTCTGCTTGTTTTGTGAATAAATAAGAGAAACCATTTTTCGTTAGTCTGATTAGATCATTTCTATAAATGAGTAATACTGCTAATAATGAAGCAGCATTAACAAGCAGCTCAAAACTAAACCCTTCTATTTTTAAACCCAATAAGTGCTGGGCTAGTACAAGATGCCCACTTGAAGAGATTGGGATCGGTTCCGTTAACCCTTGAAATAAACCAAGGAATAAATACTTTAAAATATAATACAATTGTTCCATAACATCCTCCTTATAACGAATAGTTGATATAGACAGCTTTTCTTATTATAGCAAAATAGTGCCAGTAGATTGAAAGAAAAATAAAATTCATTCTTGAATAATAATACAAAGCTCCTACCTTTTGGTAGGAGCTTTGTATTATTATTTTGTTGTTGCAATTTCTTGTATGCTTTTTGATAATTGTGTATCAACTTTTTGGGCATCATCGATATGCTTCATAATCGTCGTATTTAATTTTTCAAACATTTGTTTTGTAGTAGCGAATTCATGTAAAACCTCGTCATTGCAAAGCTTTTGATTTTCAATAGCTTGAATAACATTTGTAGCACCTGTTTGCAATGTTTGGATCATTGTTAAAATAGTTTCAATTCTAGCGTTTGTATCTGCGCTCATTTCGACGCCTTCATCGACTAAATGAAGATTATCTTTCGTATTTTCATATGCTTTCTCAATTTCTTCTTGAATTTTTTTCGTTAAGTTCCCTATGTTTTTTGTGCTTTCAGCTGTACTTTCCGCTAATTTACGTACTTCATTTGCAACGACTGCAAACCCTTTTCCATGTTCACCAGCACGAGCAGCTTCAATGCTTGCGTTTAATGCTAATAAATTTGTTTGAGCAGCGATATTTTGAATCACTTCAACAATTTGTTCAATTTCTTTAGAGCGCTCACTTAAATGATTCATACTATCAGAAGTTCGTTGCGATTGTTCACCTAATTTGTTAATTACAATTAACAAACGATGAACAGATTCTTTTCCTTCGTTAGAACATACGACAATCTTTTCAATAGATTGAATGAGGTCTTGTTCTTTTTGTAACATTTCACTGTTTAATTCATTTGAATTTGTTGTACTTGTAGAAACGTTCTTGAAACTTGCATTTAATTGTTGAATTAAGCCTTGGAGTGTATGATGTTGGCTATTCACATGCTCATGTTCTTTAACAACATTTTGTAAACGCTTATGAATAGAAGAAATGATTTCTTGTTGTTCGATTTCCTTTTGTTGTAATTGAGTTTCTAATTCATGTATGCGATTCTCTAATTGGCTAATTTTCGTTTGCAATGATTTTGTTTGAGTAAACATAGTATTCGCTCCAACCGCCTTTGATTTTTATTTTCTCTATATTTGGATTTTAGCATTTTTAACGCGTTATAAGTATAGTTAATTGTTAAAAATTTAAGAATGTATTACATTATTTTGTAATCCGCGCTCTTTTGTCATGAAAAATAAAATGCATTTAATGAGTTTGTAAACAAACTGTAAAATAAATCATGTATAACTGTATGAGAAGGGAGTCGGATTATGAACTATTTTAAGCGAATCAGTAGCCTTGTATTAGCAGGAATTATTGGCCTTTCTAGTACAGTCGCTGTAAAAGCTGAGTCAAACGACGAGAAATTAAACAACATGCAACAGCAATTGCAGCAGAATAATGATGATATTCAGAAAAAAGAACAAGAGAAGCAAGCTGTTACGAAAGAAATTCAAAGCATTGAGAATGAACTACATACTTTAAATAATACAATTACAAAAAACAAAGAGGATCAAGCTGCTATTCAGCGTAAAATTGATGAAACGCATAAGCAGATTGAACAAAAAAAGAAAGAAATTATCGTTTTAGAAGATAAGGTGCTTGCTCGCAAAGATATTATGAAAAAGCGTATGATTTCTGTACAAAACAGTTCTAATACAAGTTTAGTAGTGGAAGTTGTTGTAGAATCAAAAAACTTTGCTGATTTCTTACAACGTATGACTGCTGTGTCTACAATTTTAGATGCAGATAAAGAAATTTTACGATTACAAGAACAAGATCTTCGTCAAATTGAAGAAGATAAAAAGACAATTGATGAAAAAGAAGCGTCTTTAACTGTAGATAAACAAAAGCTAGCGCAAGCGCAAGCCGAACTACAAGAAAACTTGAAAAAGCGTCAAGAAAATTTACAAAGTGTACAAGAAAAATATAATCAAATCGCAAATCAAATCAATTTAGCTGAACAAGAAAAAGCGAAAATTGAAGCAAATATGAAAACTGTGCAAGAAACGATTGCTCGTGAACAAGAAGCAGCTCGATTAGCAGCAGAAGAGCGAGCGAAAGCAGAGGAAGCTGCCAAGGCTGAACGAGAAGCTTTAGAGAAGGCGAAAGCAGAAATAGCTGCTAAACAAAAACAGGAACAAGTTGCACCTGTAGTAAACAACAATACTTCAAAACCAGAACTGAAACCAACTCCAAAACCTGCTTCAAATGGGAGAGAGATTTATGTAGAAGCTACAGCTTATACAGCAGATCCTTTAGAAAATGGTTATAAGGCAGGAGAGCATGTTAAGTCAGCAATGGGACATGATTTAACTGGAAATCCAAACTTAAAACTAATTGCAGTAGACCCAAGAGTCATTCCATTAGGATCTACTGTGAAGGTTGAGGGGTATGGAATTGCAATTGCTGGAGATACTGGTGGAGCTATTAAAGGACATCGAATTGATGTACTAATGCCAAATAAAGCAGCATCTAGTGCTTGGGGCAGAAGAACTGTTAAAGTTACAATTTTAAATTAAAATCAAATCCAACTTTACATTATGTGAAGTTGGATTTTTTTGTAAATAAATGTTAAGTTGAGTTTACATTTTGTAAAGTATAGCATACAATAATGGTAAGGGGTGGTAAAGTTGACCATTTATAATAGAGTAAAGGAGCTAAGAGCTCGTTTTAACTTTACACAAAGTACATTGGCTGAAAAAGTCGGTGTGACAAGACAAACAATTGCAGCAATTGAAAAAGGAGATTATGTTCCTTCATTATTATTAGCGTTAATGATTTGTGATGTGTTTCATCTAAAGATGGAGGATGTTTTTGTTTTAAATAAGGAGGGAGAAGTAGATGAATAAAATCGCTGTTTCGTATATTGTGAATCTATTGTATAGCATAGTATCGTGTTGGGCGTTGGTTGAGTTTTATTATTTTTTTGCAGAGTTTTCGAATATTATAAAATATGACAAATTTTCATTTGAAATATCAATGAACGTCATGCCATTTGTACTATTATTAACTGGAGCTCTTATAGCGTTTGTTTTCTATAAGAGGAAAAAGAAAAAAGTGAAGTCTCTTTCCGTCTGGGTGTATCCGTTATTATTTCCACAGGAAGATGAACGGGAAGAGGGAATGACAGCGAAAGCATGCCGTACTACATTTCTTTCTTTATGGTGTGTATTACCTTTTGCACTTGCATTACTAGTATTCACTCCTTTAGTGAGCCTATATGTTCCTGCATATCCATTGTATATTGTGTATTTTATCTATTTCATTCAAATGACAGTGTTTCACATTTCACTTTATCGAAATAATTTTGCTTAAAGGCGTGTGTATAGCACGTCTTTTATTTTTTACAAAAAATTAATTTATAAAGAGGTAAGGGTTTACAAATGTTTCTTATGATAGAAATTAGATTGAACATGGGGAAGTGAGAAAATGAAAAAAGCATTGTTGTATAGCGGAATCATTGGCATTGCAAGTGTATTATGTGCAGGGAATTATGTGAATGCAGAGTCGGTAGAAAAGGAAATATTTGTAAATGAAATAGAGGAGTTGCCGAAAGGAAGTATATCAAACCCGGCATATCGCGGGAAAGTGGAACAGATGGTGAGGGCTCATAATCAGTGGGGGATGAGGAAACTCCCACTGATTAAAGTTTCACTTTATCATATTCATAAATAAATTCTTATTCCTTTTCACCTCATACTTGTACATATAGTCATCTTATCTTATCATCTTATATAGAAGTAAGACTTTGTAGTGGAAAGGAATTATATATGAATAAGGGGAAAGTATATAGTATATTAGCAATTCTGTTGTTTGTTGTAGGTGGAGTATTAATAGGTAAGCCATTTTATGATGAATATATGGCAGGGAAAAAACAAGAAACGAATGCTCAAGTTGTTCAGAAAATGGAATATCAAAAACAAGAAACAAAATTTGTAGATGCTTCTCAAATTAAGCAGCCCGATTTAGCAGAGGTAGCGAATGCGTCGTTAGATAAAAAACAAGTAATTGGGCGAATTAAGATTCCGAGTATTTCATTGGAACTTCCCGTCTTAAATAGTTCAACTGAGAAAAATTTGTTATCAGGTGCAACAACCGTGAAGGATAAGCAAGAAATGGGAAAAGGAAATTATGCATTAGCTGGGCATAATATGTCTAAAAAGGGTGTTTTGTTTAGCGATGTAGCAACTTTGAAAAAAGGCGATAAAATTTATTTATATGATAATGATAATGAGTATGAGTATGCTGTAACAGGTGTATCAGAAGTAACTCCTGATAAGTGGGAAGTTGTGGAGGATCATGGGAAAGAAGAAATAACACTTATTACTTGTGTATCTATTGCAGATAATTCGAAACGTTATGTTGTTTCAGGTGATTTTGTGCAAATGAAGCAAAAGAAATAAAGAAGGTTTACTCGCTTGAGAGTGAACCTTCTTTATTTTTGCCAATATTAGAAAATAATAGAATAAACATATTATGATTACAATATATTAGTATTTTTGTATAATAAAGGTGTATTTTGAGTTTTGGAGGAACAAGAATGAAGAAACAAGTGCGAAAATTATTTTTAACAGCGAGTGTAGCATTATTAGTAGCACCCGCATCTGTTTATGCACATCCAGGAAGAACGGATGCTAACGGTGGACATACGTGCCGGACAAATTGTGAGAAATGGGGATTGCAATACGGAGAATATCATTATCATAACAAACCGGCTTCGAATAATACTACAAATTCTACGACATCTAGTCAAAATAATGGTGCAGCAGAAGCTAAAGCACAACAAAAAGCTGAGGAACAAAGAAAAGCGGAGGAAGAGAGACAGCGTAAAGAGGAAGCGCAACGACAAGCGGAGGAAGAGAGACAACGTAAAGAGGAAGCACAACGACAAGCCGAGATAGAAAAGGGTCAAGCAGATGGTCAGAAGAATGGAGAAACAGATTTTCAAGCAGGAAAGAACAATGTAGAAGTACATATAGCTGGAAAATCAGAAGCTTATAAGCAAGCTTTTACACATGCGTATTCTTCAGCGTGGTTATTAGCAGAGCAGAGAAAAGGGTATTTTGAAAAAGGAAAAGAACAAGGATTAGCGCAAGAGACAATGGATAATAGCCAAGTAGCTCCAGAATTTAAAGCAAACTTTGCAGAAGGATTTCAAATAGGAAATAAAGAGCGAACAGAAAAGATTAAAAAGGAACAGGAAGAGATAGGTAAAAAAGATGGGGAAACATTAGCTGAAAAGAATCCTAGAAATAATGAAAAAGAAGAGTATGTAAAAGCATATGAAGCAGCTTATGAAAAATCATATAAAAATACGAAAAAACGAATAGAGAAAGAGGGATATACATATGCATTTGAAAACTATGATTTAAAAGTCCCTTCGAAGTATAAACAAAATGATTTGCAGAAGAAATGGTTTACAGAAGGATTCCATTCGAATAAAAAAGCCAAAAAAATTCGTGAAGAAGGATATAAAAAAGGAGATAGCTGGCTTTCATTTTTCTATAAAAGATTTGTTCCAAGTGAATACAAAGAGCATAAAGAGTTATATAAGCAAGCAATTGAAAAAGGTGAGAGTGCATAAAAAGGTGAGGGAAAGTCCCTCATCTTTTTTATTCCATCCATTTTACTAATTTTTTAGATAGTAACCATAAAACACAACCTAGCACAATTGCGACAGCTCCTATCATGATAAATACTAGAAGTTGTGAAGCTTGCAAGCTGTCCACTTACAATATTAGCAATCCCTGAACTGGCAAGCCAACACACCTATCAGTAAAGAAGCAAGTTTGATTGGAGCTAAGGTGCTTACCATTGATAATCCAACAGGTGATAAGAATAGTTCACCTAATGTATGGAAAAGATACGTAAAAACAATAAAGAGTAAGTGTGCTTTTTCCGCCACATTAGATTCATCGCTACTTGTTTTTAATGTCAAGATTACAAGAACCATATAACCGATTCCAAGCAAAATCATACTAACACCCATTTTTGTTGAGATTTTTAAATCACCGTGTTTTGTAGTTGCAACCTTTGCCCATAGTGCGGAAATAGCTGGAGCAAGTAAAATAATAAATAAAGGATTGACCGATTGAAACCAAGATGTTGGAATTTCCCATCCAAATACGGAGCAATCAATAAATTTATCCCGCTATTTTAGGGCAGTAAGACTCCCACCTCAAGATTCAGAAAGAAGCAAGGAAGATAGGTGGGAGGAGGGCTGCCCGTAACAGCCCGGTTGGTGAGGGCTCATAATCAGTGGGGGATGAAGAAAACCCCCACTGATTAAAGTTCCATTTTATTTGTATATAGTGTCAAGGAGCTTCCTGCTTGTTCAAATCCTGCCCAGAACAAGACAACGAAGCAAGTTAAAATAATGATTACCGCTATATGTTGTTTTTTCTCAAGTTGT
The DNA here is from genome assembly GCF_022663115.1 of Bacillus cereus group sp. BfR-BA-01430. Lineage (NCBI taxonomy): Bacteria > Bacillati > Bacillota > Bacilli > Caryophanales > Bacillaceae > Bacillus > Bacillus cereus group sp. BfR-BA-01430. Next base: position 31,241 of record NZ_JAKUEW010000010.1, on the reverse strand, counting down.
ATCGCTGATTCCATATAAGGTTCCTCTGAAACAAACCAAAATTAAATATTTTTCTTTATTAAGTATTAAAAGTCGATAAAGTTTGATTTTTTTGAAGAAATCGGAAAACATAACAAGTGTAGAATGAGAAATTCTTTTGTGATAGACTATGGACTATGTTTGCTTTATATGGAATTTAGAAGGAGAAAATGAGAGTGTTACAGAAAAAAGAGATTTTACTTATTAGCTTAATGCTATTCTCCATGTTCTTTGGTGCTGGAAATCTTATATTCCCTCCCTTTTTAGGATATGAGGCAGGAGAGTATGTGTGGATTTCATTGATAGGTTTTATCATATCAGCGACAGGACTTCCGATATTAGGTGTTGTGGCAGTTGCGAAGGCAGGAAGTTTTCAAGCATTAGGAGAACGGGTGCATCGTTCATTTGCTATTGTTTTTCCTTGTTTAGTGTATGTATTTATCGGTCCAGGACTTGGAATACCACGAGCAGGGAGTTTAGCGTTTGAAATGGGATTCGGATCATTCTTTCCGGAGCCTGGAAAATTAGTCTTGTTAGTTTACACGGTCGTTTTCTTTAGTATTGTGTATTGGCTTAGCTTATCGCCATCAAGACTAATGGACCTATTTGGGAAAGTGTTGACGCCTTTATTATTATGTATGATTGCTCTTATTTTTATAAAAAGCATGATTACGCCTGTAGGAGCTTTGGAAGCGCCGCTTGGAAATTATGGACAAGCACCTATGTTTCAAGGATTTTTAGATGGCTATTTAACAATGGATGCATTGGCTGCCTTAATCTTTGGTATTGTAGTTGCGAATGCTGTACAGGAAAAGGGGATAAAATCCGATAAAAGCTTAGCGAAATATATGAGTATAGCGGGCGTTGGTGCCGGGCTTTTATTGTCTATTATTTATATCATCCTTGGATATGTCGGTTCAATTAGTGGTTCATTAGGACAGTTTGATAATGGTGCGAAAGTACTAGCAGGAGTGATGACTCTGTTATTTGGACAAAGTGGTGTTGTTCTGCTAGGAATTATCTTTACGATTGCATGCCTCTGTGTTTCCGTAGGTCTTGTGACATCGTGTAGTCAATTTTTTACAAGTGTATTCCCAAAAATACCTTATAAAGTTTGGGGATTTATACTAAGCTTTATAAGCATGTTTCTGGCTAATTTGGGATTGACAGAGATTTTAAAGGTATCGGTTCCAATCCTTGGATTCATATATCCAGTTGCTTTAATGCTAATCATATTAGGACTGTTTCATAAAAAGATTAGCCGATATGCATATATATATCCTATAACAATCGGGAGCGTAGCGCTATTTAGCGCAATAGATATTGTAAATCGAAATGTATTCATGGATAGATGGACACCGCTACTTAAACATATTCCTTTTTATACAGAAGGAGTCGGTTGGCTAGTTCCGGCTACTGTAAGTGCGTGTCTTGGAATTGTTATAAGTGTTTTAGTTAACAAAAAGGATTAAAAAGGTGCTTTCCATAACGGAAAACACCTTTTTATTTAGTTTGCATGAATTGTAACAGGCTCGCTATATTTAGCTATAGAATTTTGACGTAGGCGCAATGTTGCTTGACCAATTGTATTCGGTGAAATTTGTACATTTACTACTTTCTCAGCTGAACCTTGGCTATTTGTCGTGAAGGAAAAGGCATTACTATATCCATAAGTAGATGGCCATGTTCCGTTTGAGTTTTGTACTTTTGCAACTTGTGTACCGTCAGCTATGAAAATTCCTAGCGAATAATTGTTGTACGTTGTGTTAGGTAATAAATTATTGACTTGAATTTTTATTTGAAACACTTCATTATTTGGTAGAACGCTAGGATGAGTAACTACATAATTATGAACGGGTGTCGCTATTGAACCTTTATATCCGTATGAACCAGGTTTAAAAGTATCCGTATTGAACCATTGATAACCTTGAGTTGGAGCGCTCCAAGGTTCTGGTTGTGGTTCAGTTGATAAGCTTGGTTGCTCGAATGTTTGTAAAGATGTTGGTTCATCTAATTGTAATCCACTTATTTGGTCTAAGCTTGTGTATGTCTCTTGATGGGATAACCAATTTACGATATTTTCTAACAAAATTGCATCGTTTTGTTCTTTATAGCCATCATACGTTTTCTTCGGTTGTCCCGTATCTTCACGAACATATTTTGGCGTTGCATCTTCGACTGGGGATGAGTCACCGATAAAGGCTGCTTTCCCGAGCCCTACTTTAGCGATTGCAACATATGGACCTTCCGCAATACCACCGCCATTATAAACACCACTATCCACTGCATGATTCCATTTTGGTGGATTCTCTGGAAGATATACAATTCCTTTTGCTAATTTAGGATTTGTAATAGCAAGTGTAGAGCCCGCATGCATAGCTACAGATGAAACACCTGCTGTAATACCAAATGATTGATTAGGGGATACGATATTTGTAGCAGTAATATCTCCTAATGCATTGTAGCGAAAGCGAATACCAAAGTTTTGTGATAACCAATCAGAACTTTCTACTCCTTGCATTGCTAAGGAAGTTTCTTCTTCAGTGGACATTCCTTTTGCAGCATTTTCCCATGCACCTCGTCTATACCCATTAAAAACTTCCGAAGAATCCCAACGATTTTTATTGCGGTCTGCATTATAATGATCCGCTATAAAGAAAATACTTCCACCATTTTTAACATATTGTAGCATAGCGTCTTGCTCTGACTTTTTGTAAGGAATATTTGCTTCAGGAACGATAAATACATTGTAATCTTTTAGAGTTTCATATGTAATCGGGTTCGATTGGCGAAGTTCTTTTACAAAATATCCATTATTAGCAATACCATTTCCAAAATCAGAAAAACCACCATCGATAACCCAATCAGCTGTTCCGGCCGTTTGACCGTGAGTGTTATCAAATAATACTTTTTTTCCGTTATTTTGATTGATAACCTTTGCTGTAATTTCAGGTGCAGGATCTGTGGAGCTTTCAGCAAAAGCAGATGGAAGATAAGCGCTTCCAGTAGTGAGTGTAATCGTTGCTGCTAGTGATAATATAAGCCGTTTTTTGTTCTTCATAGAAGAATCCCCCTAATAAAAAAATAAATTGCTTTAATAATGTAATAGATTTTTTTGCAAAAAGAAAGATGAAAAATAAAAAATATATGAAAAAGACGTAAAAATAGCACAAATTTTGTTGAAAAAGTATAACGTGAAACTTTAATCAGCGGGGGTTTTCTTCATCCCCTACTGATTATGAGCCCTCACCAATCGGGCTGTTACGGGCAGCCCTACTCCCACCTATCTTCCTTGCTTCTCTCTGAGTCTTGAGGTGGGAGTCTTACTACCCTAAAATAGCGGGATAAAAATATCCCCTCTAATGAAGAGGGGATCAATACTTAACTAATTTTTGAGCTTGGTACATCGTCTATTTTATGGAATCCTTTTATATAATACACAATTGCGAGTGCAATTAACCAAATGGGACCAACAATTAATGCGACCCTTGTATCTTCTGAATATGCCATGATGCCTAATACAAGGATAAGAAAAGCGAGTGAAAAATAAGAACTGAGTGGATATAAAGGCATTTTGTATGTTAATTTTTGTTTTGTTTGCACGGTTAATCCTTTACGGAAACGAATTTGTGCAATAAGTATAATCCCCCATGTCCAAATTGCTCCAAATGTTGAGATACTTGTAAGCCATGTAAATACTTTAGCAGGAACAAGGTAATTTAAAATAACACCAACGAGAAGAACGAAAGCAGTTGCTAAAATACCGTTCCTTGGAATCCCATTTTTATTTAGGTGTCCAAATCTTTTCGGAGCTTTTTTCTGCTCTGCTAACGTAAATAACATACGGCCTGTACTAAATAATCCGCCATTACAAGAAGAAAGTGCAGCTGTTAAAACAACAAAATTAATAATCCCAGCTGCTTTTGCTATTCCAATTTGTTGGAATGTTAATACAAATGGACTTCCTTTGTCTCCTAATTCATTCCATGGATAAATTGCCATCATAACAAACAAAGCACCGACGTAAAAGAGCAATATCCGCCAAAATACATTATCAATTGCTTTAGCAAGTGTTTTCTTCGGATTCTGTGCTTCACCTGCTGTAACACCAATTAGTTCTACCCCTAAATAAGCGAATAAAACCATTTGTAAGGAAAGGAGTAAGCCAGAGAAACCATTTGGAAACCATCCGCCATGTGACCAAAGATTTGAAATACCAGTAGCAATCCCATCATTTCCAAAGCCAAATAGAATAATACCAACCCCGACAACAATCATACAGATTATTGTGACAATTTTGATTAAAGCAAACCAAAATTCAAGTTCTCCAAATACTTTTACAGATAGAAAGTTGAAAGCGCTCATTAATAAGAGAGCAAGTAGCGCCCAAATCCAGCGCGGGATATCTGGGAACCAATACTGCATATATATTCCGGCTGCTGTAATTTCGGCCATACATGTAACGACCCATAAAAACCAGTAATTCCAACCCGTTATATAGCCAGCAAGTGGTCCTAAATAATCATATGCATATTTACTAAAAGAACCAGCGACAGGTTGTTCAATTGCCATTTCTCCAAGGGCACGCATAATGAAAAAGATTACGAGCCCAGCAATCATATAGGCTAGTAAAATAGAAGGGCCAGCTAGTTTAATAGCAGAAGCCGATCCTAAAAATAATCCAACTCCAATCGCAGATCCGAGTGACATTAAAGTAATGTGCCGCTGTTTTAAACCGCGATTTAAATGACTCGATTTGTTTGAGTGTTGCATAAGAAGCCTCCTTGTAGGATGAAAAATACATTTTATATGTTTGACTATTTTAAATTATAAAACATTTTATTCTGTTGTGCTACAAGAATGGTTAATTATATCTGTACTATATATTGATTTATTCTCTAACATGTAAGTTACGGTGGTGAATGGTTGTCATCAATAGACATCATAAGAAAGCAACTTATACGTCCATGTATTTCGCTGTTTATAGAAAGGAGAGGAATAGAGCTTTAAATCAGTAGTCGATGATACTGATTCAAGTTTCAGCTTATAAAATTGTATACATAAGTATATGAGGGCCAATCGGATGGATATGAAAGATTTCACCATATTCATAGAATCCTAAATGTTTATAGTAATTTGTAACTGTGATTCGTGCATTACACCAAAGCATATGTGCTTGGCGCTCTTGTAAGATCACTTTGGCTTGTTGGATTAATGAGCTACCAGCATGTTGCTTTCGGAAGTTGGTGAGTGTAGCCATGCCTCTTAAACGATAATGAAGTCTTCCAGATAGATAGGGAGAGGATTCTTTAGAAAAAGAGGCAATGCTAATCAATTTATCGTGTAGAAATGCGCCTAGATGAAAGGAGGATGATTCGTAATCAGAAGGATATTTACAATCTTCTATCGTTTGCTTTGGACGTAAAATTTTTTGCCGTAATTCATAAGTCTCGGATGCATCAATATGTTTCACAATTATCATAGGATTCTCCTTTCTTATAGTCCTTTTTCAATAAGTTGTAAAAAGAAATAGGCTGGGGCAATACAAAGCCCTATTATACTGCTTGCACCAAGAAGAAGTGAACATGTGAGACAAGTATATTTTATTCCAGTTGATTTTTTCCATCCGTAACTACAAATCTCAATACTAATGCCAATGAGAATAATGGCAACAAGTACTTCTGCTAATAATAAAAGAGCTAAAGTTGAAATAGACATCGTGTAATTCATCTCCGTATTATTGTTGGTAGTAATATTTTACCATTAAAAAATAAGAACTGTAAGAAAAAATAAAAATTGTGTAAGAAGAGTAAAAAGAACTTGGAATAAAAAAGTCCCCTTAAAAGAGAGAAGGGGACTTTTGCCTATTCGAGTATACTTTTTAGTGTATCAATATGCTCTTTAGAACCAGTAACAAGTAGTGTATCACCATGCTGTAGTTTCGTATCACCATGTGGTATTAATGCTTTCTTTCCACGATAAATTTGAATAATCAGCACATCTCCTAAGAATGGTAAACGACGAAGTGGTAAACCGTTATATTTATTACTGCGTAATTCAACTTCACGAACTGTTTCATTTGATGTTGTAATTAAATGAACGAGACTTGGTTTATCAATAAGTGCTCGTAGTAAAATTCGTGTCGAGTTAATCGTTGAGAATACGGCAATATGTTCTTGTGTCGCTTTTTCTTGGAGGAGCGGGTCTTCTACACTTGCAATGACATGTTCAACGCCTAATTCTTTTGCATGTTCTGCCAGCAATAAGTTTTGTTCGTCATCACTTGTTGCAACAACAACGCGATCAGCATCAAATGCTTTCTTTTCTTCTAATGATTCTATAGAGATTGTATCTAACTTTACAATTGGGAAGTCATGTGACTGAGATTCCTCTGTGTTTAGTTTATTTTGACGCATCATATAAAGGGTTACATCATAGCCTTCACGCTTCAAATCAAGCGATAGTGGCAATGTAATTCGACTTGCACCAATAATAGAAACTTTAGGTTTTGGCGTTTCCACTTTTGGGAACATCTTTTTAAATAATACAGGTGCAAAAATACATGTAATGACTGCACTTAAAATAAGCGCAGCAGACAGGCTTGGACTAATAATCTTCAATTTTTCACCAATTTGCGCTGCTGCGATAACTAATGACAGCGTAGATGTTAATAAAATCGCACTTCCTAATACAATGTTGCGTGGATACCATTTTCGCAAGAGAAGCGATGGTAACATTTTTGAAATAAAGAGACCAACAATTAAAATTGGAATCATTAACATACTAGAAGGTTCTTTAAAAATAGACCATACTTCTAGATTAACACCAACCATAACGAAGAAAATAGGGATGAAGAATCCATATCCGATAGAATCCAGTTTTTCGACCATTTCTTCATTTGGCGATAGTAAGGATACGAGAACCCCAGCTAAAAACGCTCCTAAAATATTTTCTGCACCGACAGATTCAGATAATCCAACTAATATTAAGATGAGTGCAAAAACAGCACGTGTGTCAATTTGTACACTACCCGCCTTTAAGCTTTCTAAGTATGGAATATTTTTAAAGCGTATTGCAACGAAATAAATGACAATGCCCGCTCCAAATAAAACGAGAAGGAGCCACATACTTTGGCCGCTTTCAGAGTTTAATCCAACGAATACAGCAAGCAAAATCATTGTGACTAAGTCAGCGATAACAGCGACTAATAAAATAATTTGGCCAATTGCTGTTTTACCTAAATTGTTTTCTTTTAAAGTTGGCACAACGACACCTAAGGAAATCGTTGAAATAATTAACGTCATAAAGAGTGCGCTATCTACAAATCCAAGCCATACGAACATGAGCGATAAGCCATAGGACAAAATGAAGATGAACAAGAAGATAGTACTTGCTACTTGGAACGTATTTGGTTCGTTTGTTTTATTCTTTTTTTCTTTTTGTTTAAAAATTGAAAAGTCAATTTCTAAACCGCTTAAAAACATTAAGAAAATAAATCCTAGTGTTGATAAGACCTCTAGCCACATATCTGGCTCGATAACGTTAAATCCACTTTTTCCTACAAAAATCCCTGCAATAATTTCTGCAACGACAACAGGAATTGCTTTTAATTTAAAGCGTTGCAGCAAAAGGGGAATGAAAAACGCGATTGCGACGACAATCATGAGTGATAGGACTGAAGAATGTTGTTCCATTGCGTTCTCTCCCTTCAAATAATATAGTACTTATTTAGCCATATTATAAGAAGAAAAGCAATGCGTATGAACTCGATTTCATAAAGAAAGAGTTTTCTTAACATTTGTCATAATAAGTATACTTTAGATGATTATGTTGTAATTTCCGTAATATGGATGAAAAGGGGGAGTGAAACTTTAACTAAGAGGGATGCGTTCTTTGCTAATTAACAGCCGGATTAGTGAGGGGAAATAGCGGAATAAAAAAGTCTGCTAGGATATTGTCCAGCAGACTTTTGAAAATTACATAGAGAAGAAAATCCAAACTGTACCAGCAACCGTTACTACAGCGATGAAAAAGCTGAATAACATTGCGATTGTTTGTGCGATACCTTCTCCTTCTTTCATGTGCATAAACATAACTAATTGTAATGCTGCTTGTGCCACTGCCATTGCAATGATGCTTGTTAAGACTGTTGAAAGTGGCAAACTAGTATATAACGCTACGTATAAAGCAAGGAACGTTAATGCAAGTGATAAAATAAATCCGAAAACGTGTGACCACGGAAACCCGCTATGAGCTTGATTGTTTTGTCCCATTATTACGCCACCATCCCGTTCAAGTAAACTAGTGTGTAAATGAAGATCCAAACAACATCAAGGAAATGCCAGTATAAGCTGATAATAAATACTTTACGAGCTGTAATTGGTGTTAATCCTCGTTTTAAAATTTGGATAATAACACAGATTGCCCAGATGATACCAGCTGTTACGTGAGCACCATGCGTTCCAAGAAGGACGAAGAATCCAGATAGGAATCCACTTGTTTGGATTGTTGCGCCTTCTGCAGCGTAAGTCATAAACTCTTCAATTTCAAAGAAAAGGAAGCCTGCACCTAAAAGTAATGTAAAGATAAACCATCCTAACATTGCATTTTTGTTGTGCCTACGCATCTCATGAATTGCGATACCACAAGTAAAACTACTTGTTAAAAGTAAGAGTGTTTGAATTAAAAGGGTTTTTAGTTCAAACAGCTGAGCCGGTGTAGGGCCATCTGCCGTACGACCAGCAAGTACTAGATAAGAGGCGAAAAGTGTTGCGAACAGCACGATCTCAGCCCCTAGGAAAATCCAGAACCCTAGAATGTTCAATCTACTTTGTTCCAATTGATATTCTAAAGGTAAGCTTTTATCTAAAGCCGCCATTTCGTTTCACCTCTCATGCAACATGTTCTGTCTTTTTAATTTCATCTACGCTAATGTAATATCCTTCGTCATAATCGAATGAGCGCCAGATCATACAAGCCACCATACCAATACCACCGACAATTGCTAACCAGAACCAGCTAAATACTAAAGCAAAACCTGCAAGACCGATAAAAGAAGACATAATGATTGGAACACCTGAATTGCTTGGCATGTGAATTGGTTTCAATTCTTCAGCCTTCGGTGTAATAGACTCACCATTTTTCTTCATTTCCCAAAATACATCGCTATGCTTAATTTCTGGTAATTTTGCAAAGTTGTAAGGTTGTACTGGAGATTGTGTTGCCCACTCAAGCGTACGACCATCCCAAGGGTCTCCAGTTACATCGCGTTCGCCATGGCGAATGCTGTAAATTACGTTGTAAGCTAATAGGATGAAGCCAATACCCATCATTACTGCACCGACAGATGCGATTTGGTTTAGCCATCCCCAGCCAAGATCAGCTGAGTACGTGTACATACGACGAGTCATACCATCTAAACCTAGGAAGTACATTGGGAAGAAACAGATATTAAATCCGATCATAAAGATCCAGAATGTCCATTTACCAATGCGCTCATTTAGCATGTGACCAGTCATTTTTGGATACCAGAATGTAAATCCGGCAAGCATTGCAAATACTGTACCTGCAATTAATACGTAATGGAAGTGAGCGATTAGGAAGTAGCTGTTATGGTATTGATAGTCAGCTGCTGCCATCGCAAGCATAACCCCTGTAACTCCACCGATTACGAAGTTTGGAATAAATGCCAATGACCAAAGCATTGGAACTGTAAAACGAATACGACCTTTATACAGTGTAAACAACCAGTTAAAGATTTTAACACCGGTTGGAATCGAAATCGCCATAGTCGAAATCGAGAAGAATGAGTTAACTGCTGGACCAGCACCCATTGTAAAGAAGTGGTGAAGCCATACAAGACCACTTAAGATTGCAATTGCAACCATTGAATATACCATTGCACTGTAACCGAATAAACGTTTACGAGCGAATGTACTTACAATCTCAGAGAAAATACCAAATGCTGGTAAAATAACGATATATACTTCAGGGTGACCCCATACCCAGAAAAGGTTAGCCCAAAGCATTGGCATACCGCCGCTCGCCATCGTAAAGAAGTGAGCATCGAATAGACGGTCAAATGTCATTAATGCAAGAGCAACTGTTAATACTGGGAAAGCAAATAGAATAATAACAGTTGTAACTAAAATAGACCATGTGAACATTGGCATTTGCATTAACTTCATGCCAGGTGCACGCATTTTTAAGATTGTAACAAGGAAGTTAACTGCTGTCATCAGCGTACCGAGACCTGAAATCTGTAATGCAATTGCGTAGTAGTTATTTCCTACGCCAGGAGAGAATTCTGTACCCGCCATTGGGAAGTACATTGTCCATCCAGCATCTGGAGAACCTCCGATAACAAAGGCGATGTTGAATAACATAGCACCGATAAAGAATAACCAAAAACTTAATGCATTCAAGAATGGAAATGCAACGTCACGAGCACCAATTTGTAATGGTACAACAACGTTCATTAATCCCATAACGAATGGCATTGCCATAAAGATAATCATAACTGTACCATGCGTTGTAAAGATACCGTTATAGTGTTCAGCGTTTAAATATGTTGTATCAGGGAATGTTAATTGTGCACGGATCATTAGACCATCCATACCACCGCGGAATAACATTAAAATTGCTGAGATAATATACATTATACCAATTTTCTTATGGTCAACAGTTGTTAACCATTCGTCCCAAAGCCATCTCCATTTTTTGTACTTTGTCAGTACGAAAAGGATTGCTAATGTCACAAGAACAATAGATGCGTCAGCTCCGTAAATAATCGGATCACCTGTGACAAAAAATTCATCAAGCTTCACTGTGTTCACTCCAATCTGTTGGAATAGTAGCTATTACTTTTTATTTTTGTAGTAGTTGTAATCACAATACTCAAGTGATTTTGGATCTACATAGTCTAAGTGATGACTAGAGAAAGTCATACGACCTACTACACCAGGTTTAACAATTTCGTTATATTTTTCTTCTGTTAATTTAGGAGCAGTTTGTTGTACTTCTTTAACCCATTTGTCATACTTTTCTTTTGTTTTTGATTCAAGTTCAAACTCCATGTGAGTGAATCCTTCACCTGAGAAGTTTGCACTACGACCAGTGTAAGAACCTGGTTTATCTGCTTGTAAATATAAATCCATAATCATGCCATCCATTGTGTATTTCATACCACCAAGTTCTGGAATCCAGAAGGCGTTCATTGGACCAACGGATGTTAATTTGAATTGAATTGGTACACCAGCTGGAATGTTTAAGTAGTTAACGGTTTCAATTTTTTCCTCTGGATAACTGAATAACCATTTCCAGTTTGCTGATGTAACATAAATTTCAACTGGTTTCATATGTTTAGATTGCTCTGGTGCTTTTTCCGATGCATAAGTAGCTTTTACCGTTGGAATTGCTAAAGCAATAACGATAATAACTGGGAAAAGCGTCCAAATAATTTCTAACATTGTGTTACCGTGTTGATCAGGTGGCTCATAGTCCATATTTTCTGGTTTTTCACGATAACGAATCAAGATGACTGTAAACAAGATGAATACAATTGCAATAATTAACAACATAAGCACGAATGACCAAACAATTAAATCATACTGTGCTTTTGCAACAGGTCCTTGCGGGTTTAATACTGCGAGTTTCTTATCGCAGCCACCGAGGAACAAGAGTAATGATAGCGGAAGAAGTGAAGCCAACTTCCAAAACGCTTTCTTTAGTTGCACGATTGAAAATCTCCTTTCTCCTTGGATTGAAACTATGCCAATAAAACAATATAAACCTATTAATTTATAGAAGGCAATAGTTTTCATCATATTGTTAAAAAATAGACACAAATACACACTTTTTAAGGTGAATATCATTTGTAACTTGATAACATTGTAAACTATTTTTTTAACAAAAAGGTGATTGTAGAAATTTTAAGATAAATAAAGTTATACCAAGATATCCAGTAAATAGAAAAAAACTATCTTATCATAAAGAAAGATAGTTGAATGTTTTATATATTTAGTTTATTTCCTGTGTAATATTTGGTTGCTGATGAAATGTGACAAATTTTTTATATTTTATTTGATATAAAATGTAACAAATGATCATAAACGGGATTCCGCAGTAAAGAGCAATGCGTTGATCTGGTATAAAAGCTAAGCTAATAAATGTAATAAAATTTAACGAGAAAGCAACAATTGGAACGAGTGGATAAAGAGGTGTACGGTATTTTAAATCGTTTATATTTCCACCGTTCTTTAGAAATTCTCTTCGAAAGAAAAATTGTGAAGCGGCAATTGACATCCAAACGACGACCGCTGCCATTGCGGCAATTGATGTGAGAACTAAGAAGACTGTATCTGCGGCAAATACGCTCGTTAATAAAGAAAGACTTGCAAAAATAAGACTGAAAATTAAAGCATTAAGAGGTACCCCTTTTTTCGTTAATTTTGTAAATACTGGGTTTGCCATACCTTGCTGTGCCATTGCCCAGAGCATACGTGAATTTGCATATAGTCCTGAATTTGCTACAGATAAGACAGCAGTGATAATAACAAAATTCATTATGTCAGCTGCATATGGAATTCCGACTGTGTCAAAAACAAGTACGAATGGACTTTCAACGAGATTAGCTTCTTGCCATGGAAGTAAGCCTACTACAACAGCAATGGCCAATACAAAGAAAAATAAAGTACGCCAAATGGTGTTTTTTATCGCTTTTGGAATTGTTTTTTCAGGTTGTTCACTTTCACCAGAAGCGATACCGATTAACTCTGTTCCTTGGAATGAGAAGTTAACAGTAATCATTGTAAATAAAACAGCTAAGACACCATTGGGGAACAAACCGCCGTTTTCAGTAAAATTATGTAGCATTGGTGCGGGCTTCCCATTGAAATCTAGAAATCCAAATATCACAGCACCTCCAAGTACAATGAAGATGACGATTGTAGCAACTTTGACGCTAGCAAACCAAAATTCTGCTTCTGCATATGCCTTCGCTGATAAAGCGTTTACAATAAATAGTAATGCAGCAAATGTAATGCACCAAATCCATGAAGAAACGTCCGGAAACCACCGTTTCATTAAAATACTAACAGTTGTAAGTTCTACACCAACTGTGACAGCCCAGTTTAGCCAATACATCCAACCGACAACAAATCCAAATCCTGGTGAAATAAATTTGCTAGCATAACTTTGAAAGGAACCGGCTTCTGGCATCGCAACAGATAGTTCACCAAGACAGAGCATTGTTAAATACATAACGAAGCCCCCAACTAAGAAGGCAAGAATTGCTCCACCAGGTCCAGCATTGTGCACAATTTGTCCAGACCCCATAAATAGTCCAGTACCAATAACACCACCTAGAGCAATCATAAATAAATGTCTGCTCTTCATTGTCCGCTTTAAACCGCTTTGGTTTGTAGTTGTTTGATTCATACTTTTTCACCCCGTATTTGCATTGTTTGTTTTGTTTACCTATTAGGATTTAATTGCTAGATTAATCATTGATGGGGGATGAGAAACAATGACTAATTACCTTCTGTCCTATGCGGATATAAAATCACTATTTACCGCAGGAGCATTTCTAATTCTAACAAAATATTCTGAAAATGTATATTTATTTTTTCTTTTTATTGCAAAGAATTAGAATTTTTGAAAGATAAAATCGAATAATGATTTACATTTTCTTTCTAGTAAACTAGTAAGAAGAAAGGTACAATGGTGAGAGTGATGTGAAAATAATTAATGTGGTAATGGGGCTTGATTGATAATGAAAAAACTGAAATATTTATTCATATTAGGTATAATCGTGGTTGTTGTAGGTCTATTTGGAAAAGATAAGATTGTGCAAAAAGCTCAAGAATTACGATTGAATTATTTAACTGAAATGAAAGAAAACGCTATAATTGAAAATGTTCCATTTATACAGCAACTTCCTGAATTACCAAGAGGGTGTGAAGTAACAAGTTTAGCAATGCTACTTCAATATAAAGGAGTTGAAGTGGATAAAATGAAGCTTGCGAGTGAAATTTATCGCGTCCCGTTTGAAGAAAACGGTTTGCATGGTAACCCGTATGAAGGCTTTGTAGGAAATATTTATACAAAATCTGAGCCGGGATATGGTGTATATCACCAACCGATTTTTAAACTCGCAGAAAAATATGTTCCTGAAAAAGTAATTAATTTAACTGGAAGAGATATAGGAGATGTATATAAGGCAATTAGTTCAGGTTCACCTGTATGGGTCATTGCGAATACAAGATTTCAACCGTTAGATGATGGACTTTTTGAAACATGGAATACAAGTGCAGGAAAAATAAAGATCACGTATTATGAACATAGTGTAGTAGTTGTTGGATATGACCAACATTTTGTATATGTAAATGATCCGCTTGCAAACAATCCGCGTAAAGGAGTGCCGCGCGCTCAATTTGAAAAAGCATGGGAACAAATGGGGAAACAAGCAATTACTATTTTATAAAAATAAGCAGTCATCTAAAAAAGATGACTGCTTATTTTTATCTTGCTATTTTTGGATAGCAAGATGTGGATAGAGTTGAGAATGTGAACAATTAGTTAATTATTCTGAATATTATTTATTTAACTTGCGATTGGAGCTATAATAACATTTAACTTGGTGAAGAAAGGGAGAGTGAAATGGATATTGTAAATGAACAGCTTCTATTAAAAAATCAATTGATTGAATGGAGAAGATATTTTCATAAATATCCGGAATTGTCTTTCCAAGAAGAGAAAACATCACAATTTGTATTTGAATTGCTTCAAAAAAATCCACATTTAGAAGTATCTAGACCGACAAAGTATAGCGTCATGGCAAAGTTAATTGGGAAGAAACCTGGCAAAACGATTGCGATTCGTGCTGATATGGATGCTCTGCCTATTCAAGAAGAAAATGAATTTGAATTTATCTCCAAGAACCCTGGCGTTATGCATGCTTGTGGGCATGATGGTCATATCGCTATCTTACTTGGTACAGTATATACCCTTGTTGAAAAACGTGAACAAATTCGAGGGGAAATTCGTTTTTTATTCCAACATGCTGAAGAAAATTTCCCAGGTGGCGCTGAGGAGATGGTAGCAGCTGGTGTAATGGAAAGCGTTGATTATATTATTGGTGCACATTTGTGGGCATCGCTAGAAGTTGGGAAAGTTGGTATCACTTATGGTCCTGCGATGGCAGCCCCTGATGTATTTAAAATTTCAATTGAAGGAAAAGGAGGGCATGCTGGAATTCCGCATGAAACAGTTGATAGCATTGCGATTGGTACACAAGTTGTAGCACAAATTCAACAGATTGTATCACGTCTTACAGACCCGTTAGATTCTCTCGTTATATCTGTTACGCAATTTCATGCGGGTACAACACACAATGTTCTTCCGAAGCAAGCAGAGATTGAGGGAACTGTTAGAAGTTTAAGACATGAGCTACGAGAAGAGACAGCCCAAAAGATTGAAAGAATTGTTAAGCATGTGACAGAAATGTATAAGGCAAATTATACATTCTCATATGAATATGGATATCGCCCTGTTGTGAATGATGAGAAAGTAACAGCGTATGTTGAAGAAGCAGCGCTACAGCTTTATGGAAGAGAGCGAGTTGTACGTTTGAAGCCGACGATGGCAGGTGAAGATTTTTCAGCTTTTCTGCAAAAGGCCCCAGGTACGTTTTTCTTTATTGGTGCAGGGAATAAAGAAAAAGGAATTGTATATCCACATCATCATCCGCGCTTTACAATTGATGAGGATGCATTACCAATTGGAGTTGAGGTTTTTGTTAGAACTGTTTTGAATTTGATGCGCAAAGGAGAATAAAATGAAGAAAATTCGTATGCTGGCAATGATTCCAGTTCTTTGTTTAATTATTGGACCGATATTTACAAATTCAGTTACTCCATATGTACTAGGTATGCCATTTTTATTATTTTGGATTTTATTATCTGTGTTCATTACCTCCTTTTGTATGTGGATTGTATATTGGCTAGATCCTGCTAACAAGGAGGAGATGAAATGATAGCACTTATTATCATTGTTGTATTTCTATGTTTGGCATTATTTTTAGGAGTTCGTGCAAGAAGTGGAAAAGACATGAATTTGGAACAATGGTCGGTTGGGGGAAGGGGATTTGGAACAGTCTTTGTCTTTCTTCTTATGGCAGGAGAAATATATACGACGTTTACTTTTCTGGGAGGAAGTGGATGGGCATATAGCAAAGGTGCACCTACATTTTATATTTTAGGATACAGTGCATTAGCATATATTTTATCTTACTTTCTCTTACCTCCAGTTTGGAAGTATGCCAAAGAGCATAGATTGATTTCGCAACCAGATTTCTTTACCAAAAAATATAATAGTAAAGCGTTAGGGATTATTGTATCGATCATCGGTGTCATTTCAATTATTCCATATCTTGTACTGCAGTTAAAAGGGTTGGGGATTATTGTTTCTGAAGCTTCTTATGGAAAAGTATCACCAGTTCTTGCTGTTTGGATTGGCGGAATAACAATTACAATATATGTGATGATTTCTGGTATACATGG
This sequence comes from Bacillus cereus group sp. BfR-BA-01430, assembly GCF_022663115.1. Classification (NCBI taxonomy): domain Bacteria; kingdom Bacillati; phylum Bacillota; class Bacilli; order Caryophanales; family Bacillaceae; genus Bacillus; species Bacillus cereus group sp. BfR-BA-01430. Next base: position 14,664 of record NZ_JAKUEW010000010.1, on the reverse strand, counting down.
TTCCGCTTGGACAGCTGCATTAAAAGATATGATGATCCTATTTATCGTTATGGTTTTAGGTATTTATTTACCCTATCATTATTACGGAGGGTTTCAGCCGATGTTTGAAGCGGTAGAAGCTGCAAAACCAGGATTTTTATCTTTACCTGAACAAGGAATGAGTGTCTCATGGTTTGTTTCTACTATTATATTAACAGCGCTAGGGTTTTATATGTGGCCCCATACATTTGCTGCCGCTTTTTCAGCAAAGAGTGAAAAGGTATTTCGAAAAAACGCCACTATTATGCCATTATACTCTTTCGTATTACTCTTTGTATTTTTTGCAGGATTTGCGGCTATCTTACAAGTACCTAGATTACAGGGGGCAGATGCAGACTTGTCTTTATTCCGCCTTGCTATTCAAACATTTGATCCGTGGTTTATTGGGATCATTGGAAGTGCTGGAGTACTAACTGCATTAGTTCCGGGATCTATGCTTCTTATGGCTGCATCTACTTTGTTAGCAAAAAATATTTATCAAGTGCTCGCGCCATCCGTATCAGATCAGCAAGTGGCACGAGTAGCCAAGCTATTTGTGCCTATTGTGACGATTGTATCTGTTTTCTTTACCTTCAAAGGAGGAGAAACAATTGGAGCTCTGCTTTTAATGGGATACAGCATTGTGACGCAACTTTTTCCGGCGCTTGTATGCAGTTTATTTCCGCGTCAATTTGTAACAAAACAAGGTGCTATCTCTGGAATGATAGTTGGATTATTCATGGTGGCTTATATTACATTATCTGGATCGACTCTCTCTACTATATTTCCAATTTTTCCGCAATATATGAAAGATTTAAATGTAGGGATTGTTGCATTAGGAATCAACATCATTGTTATGTTAGCAGTGAGTATCATGACTAGAAAAATTGAAGTACAGCATACTTCTACTATGTTAGATCGATAAAGTGAAACTTAAATCATTTTCTACAAATTATGAGCCGCCACCAATCGGGCTATTACACCTCTAAAATAGCGGGATAAAAAAATGTTATCTTTCCTTAGGGAGATAGCATTTTTTTATTGTATATATTTACCCTATACGGAGAAATATAACTGTAACGCTTAGGAGGAAAGATGATGAATTTAGAAGCAAGCTTATCAGCAATTACAAATTCTATTCGAGAAACACTGCAGTCACCTAATGATTTAACGGTACGAGAGTTTGCGCTTTCTGGTTCATCTACTCGGTGCGCTGTGGTGTTTCTTTGTGGGATTACGGATAAAGATTTAATTTATCGATTTGTGATTCATCCATTACAACATGAAGAGATTCCGCCTAAAGGTCCAATCATGCAAACTTTAGTCGATCGATTTATTTCTATAGGTGAAATAAATACAGTTAAAACATTTCCGGATCTTGTGAATTCTGTTTTGGTGGGGGATACGGTTGTTTTAATTGATGGAATTCCGCATGCGTTAGTCATTAATTGTCGAGCATGGGAAAAGCGAGGTTTAGAACCGCCGATTACAGAGGATGTTATTCGAGGTCCTAAAGTAGGGTTTGTTGAAGATATTGCTACTAATAAAATGTTAATTAGACGCGAGTTGCGTGATCCGAAGCTTCGATTTCAATCTTATATTATGGGGCAACGTTCTCAAAAAGAAGTTACATTAATTTATATTGAAGATATTATCAATCCTTATATTGTAAAAGAGTTGAATCGGCGTTTACAGTCCATTAAAACAGATATGATTTTAGATTCTGGAAAAATCGAACAATTACTAGAAGAGAACACCTTGTCTCCTTTTCCGCAATTTTTAAATACAGAGAGACCAGATCGGGCGATTGCTGCTTTAGCAAAAGGAAAAGCAATTATTTTAGTAGATGGTTCACCGTTTGCAATTCTTGCACCTATGGTTATTGTGGATATTTTTCAATCACCTGAAGATTATTATGAACGCTGGATTATGGCAACTTTATTAAGAGGATTGCGAATGCTAGCTGGACTTATGGCTGTATTATTTCCAGCAGTATATATTGCGCTTGTTTCTTATCATCAAGGTCTCATTCCATCTAATTTGGCGTATTCAATTGCTGGAGCAAGGGAAGGTGTCCCGTTTCCCGCTTATATTGAAACGATTATTATGACATTAACAATGGAATTAATTAGAGAAGCTGGGCTTCGGTTGCCTAAACAAATTGGACAAACTGTTGGAATTGTAGGAGGACTTGTTATTGGAGAAGCGGCAGTAAACGCTGGAATTGTAAATCCCTTTATGGTTATTGTAACCGCGATTACGGCGATTGCTACTTTTTCATTGCCTGTTTACAGTATCACAATTACATTTCGCTTTTTGTTATTTGCGTTTATTTTAGCTGCGACTATATTTGGACTATACGGGATTATTTTAGCGTTAATTGCATTAGCAATTCATATTACGAATTTAAAAAGTGTTGGAATTCCGTATTCTACACCATTAGCACCTACTTTTTATAAAGATTGGAAAGCAGAAGTAGCAAGATTACCAAAAGCGATGTTACAGACGAGACCAGACTATTTGCAAACAAAAGATCAAATACGCTCAAAGGAGAGAAAATAAATTGAAACCGTTCGAGTACGGAGATGAGGAGATCGGATCTCGAGAACTAACATTTGCTGTATCTTCGGTCATTATAGGGACAGGGGCACTTTCGATGCCCCGCGTAATTGCAGAGCAGACACTGTTTTCAGATGGTTGGATTATATTACTTATTGGCGGAGTGATTTGTGCATTTTTTGCCTGGTGTATTGCGAAAATAGCAAATACATTTACGGAACAAACGTTTTTTCAATATACTAGCATATACTTATCAAAGCCGATAGCTTACCTTGTTACAAGTGTTATGGTGCTAACATTTGCTAGTATTACTGCATATCAAGCAAGAGCCATTTCCGTTATTTCACAAACGTATTTATTTAGTAAAACACCGATTGAACTTTTATCATTTTTTTACTTACTTGTTGTTGTTTATGGAGTAAGTGGTTCTAGAGTAGCGTTACTTCGTTTAAATATGCTATTTTTACCAATCGTTGTATGCGCTATATTTTCTCTGTCGTTATTAAATATTAATTTAATGGAGCCGGATAATGTATTGCCGCTTTTTCAAACAAAATGGAACCAATATATTGTTGGTATGAAGGAATCGATCTTTACATTCATTGGATTTGAAATTGTCTTATTTTATTCTTCAATTGTGAAACAAAAAGATAAAGCGCCTCTTGCTGCTGCAAAAGGAGTGATGATTACCAATTTATTATATATTCTTATTTATCTTACTTGTATTATGGTGTTTTCCTATTCTACCACGAAAAGTCTTGCGTATCCTGTCATTGAGTTAGGAAAGGAGATTGAAATTGGTGGGGGATTTTTAGAACGATTCGATGCCATTTTTTTTACGACGTGGATTATTACCATTTTTAATACAACAGCCATGTATTATGATATCGCAGTAATAGGGTTTTGTTCGATGTTTCCTGCTATTAAAAAGAAAACATTTATTTTTATAAGTGCGCCGATTATATATCTTTTGAATATGCTTCCTGAAAATGTGACGAAGTTAACGCAATATAGTACATATTTAGCTTGGATTGATATGGCATGTATTATCATTGTTCCTATACTTGTTTTTAGCATTTATAAAATAAAGGGGGGCGGAAAGAGTGAGCCGTCTTCATAAATACATGTGTTGCGTTATGTTAGTGATCTGTATGAGTGGGTGCTCAGAGCGAAAAGAAATTGAAGAGAGAGGATTTGTTGTAGGGGCAGCATTTGATGTTGTGAAAGAAGAAAGTGAAGAGAAGAAACCACCTCGTATGAAAGGAACGTATCAATTAGTTTTACCAAGTGCGTTAGCACAACAGGGGAAACAAGGTGCAGATGGGGCTCAGTATATGAATATCAATGTAACTGCGGATAGTCTTTTTACACAAATTCGGGAAGCATCCAAGAAAATAAGTCGTTCTTTGTTTTTTCCTCATATTAAAGTTGTTATTTTTTCTAAAGATTTATTAAAGCGACAAAACTTTTTAGAACAAACATTAGATATCTTTTTTCGTGCCCATGAAATGAGGCGGAATATTAAAATTTTTGTTTCGAAAAATCAAGCTGGAAAAATTTTTGAACAAAATGCGAAACCAGAAAATTTTCCGGCAAAATATATTGATTTACTAGCGGATCATGCAGATGTGAATTCATTTATGTTAGAGGCAGTTCGTATCGGAGAGGTTCAAGAAATGTTAACTTCTAAAAGAAGCTTTGTACTTCCAGTTTTAGAGTTAACAAAGCAAGGTGTAAAGATGGAAGGAGCTGCTATTTTTAAGGGGGAGAATAATAAACTGGTCGGTCTTTTAAGTGGAAAAGATACACAAGGATTAAATTATATAATAGGAAAGAAAGTGGGTGGATTTTTAACCATTCGAAAAAAAGAAAAGGTATTTACGTATGAAATTCATAAAATAAGACGGAAAATCCGTGCTTCCTTTACAGATCCTCGTCATCCAAAGTTTATAATTGATATGTATCCTAAAGGTGTGCTTGGAGAAGTATATTTAGGAGAGGATGCAAAAGCATGGAGTGAGAAGCGAATAAATTCATACATTACAAAAGAGATGGAACGTATAGTGGGGAGAACAATAAAAAAAGTACAAAAAGAGTATAAAACGGATGTACTTGGATTAGGGGATTATTATAAACGGCATAATTATAAAAAGTGGAAAAAAGTAGAGAAGAATTGGGATTATGGGGAGAACTACTTTATGAAGACTGATATAGCAGTTCGTGTTCATCCGGTAGTAGAGCATTCCGGTTCATTAGTACCAAAAGGTGGTCAGTAATATGAAAATGCTTTCTACTTTAGCAATTATTAGTATGATTTTGATGGCTATTATTCCATACACAGTGTATTTTTTAAATAAGAAAATAAAAAAATACACTGTGCAACCATGGGAAGATGTAAATGAAGAGGAAAATAGGAAACCAGTAGATTAGATTTCCTTTTGTTTTTGGGATCGTAAAATTTAAAATCTAGCAACGGAAGTAAGGGATTATAATCATTTATATAGAAGTATAAGGCGTGAAAATGAACCATCAGTAGAGAAGAGAAGTCTCACTACTGATGGAAGGTTTTATACAAGCCCTAGCCAATGTACCAATTGCGTAGAGAGGAATGTAACAACAATGGCGATTACGGTAGGGATTGCAAACGATAAGAATGTCCATTTTGGACTTTTTGTTTCTTTATATATGTTAACCAATGTTGTTCCACATGGGAAATGCAGAAGAGAAAACAACATTGTGTTTAACGCAGTTAACCAAGTCCAGCCGTGCTCTAAGAATAAGTTTTTAATTTGATTAAAATCTTCTATTTCTGTTAAGGCACCAGTTGATAAATAAGACATTAATAAAATTGGAATAACAATCTCATTAGCTGGTAAGCCGAGAATAAATGCAGCGAGAATAAATCCATCAAGCCCGAGCAATTTAGCGAATGGGTCTAAGAAATTAACGAAATACATAAGTAGGCTTGTGTCGCCGATATAAATATTTGCTAAAACCCAAGTTAAGATAGCGGCAGGTGCAGCTACAACTACGGCACGTTTTAAAACATAAATTGATTTATCAAGTGTTGCACGTACAATTGTATTCCAAATTTTTGGTTTACGATACGGTGGTAATTCCAATGTATAATGAGTTGGAACACCTTTTAATGCAGTTTTTGATAGAGCCCAAGAAACTGTTAAAGTAACGATAATTCCGATGACTACCATGCCGACTACAACGCCTGCTGTAACAAGTGTTTGCATGCTACTTGTATAACCGGCAGCCATAAATAATGATGCCATTAAAATTAAAGTAGGCCATCGTCCATTACATGGAACGAAGTTGTTTGTTAAAATTGCTAACATACGCTCACGTGGTGATTCGATAATGCGTGTTGACATAATAGCGGCAGCATTACAACCGAAGCCCATTGCCATCGTTAAAGATTGCTTTCCGTGTGCACCAGTACGTTTAAATAAACGATCCATGTTAAATGCTACACGAGGTAAGTACCCATAGTTTTCTAATAAAGCAAACATTGGGAAGAAGATAGCCATAGGTGGTAACATAACGCTAATAACAGCCCCTGTACCCCGGAATAAGCCAAGTATTAAAATACCATGTAACCATTCAGGTGCATGCATTGCTTGGAACAAAGCAGTTAAATGTCCCTCTGCCCAACCGAAAAATTCAGCAATCATATCTGACGGTACATTCGCTCCTGCAATGGTAAGGTAAAAAATAATAGATAAAATACCAAGCATAATTGGAAATCCCCAGATTGGAGAAGTGAAAATCTTATCTAGTTTTTCTGAACGATACAATCTATCGGTATTTGTGTATTGTACTGCATCTTTACAAATACTTTTTGATGTACGATAAATATCACCAACAATGTCATCGCGTATATCTTCTTTAGTAAGCGTTTGTGCATGCTGAATAATATAATCTAATGGAAGAGCCTTACTGGCTGAGTGAGATTCCATTGATTACGACCTCCCTTACAAGCGGTTCTTTATGATGTTTTTGAAGTGTAGTTAAGAAATTTTTATCCCCATCTAGTATTCGCAGTGCAACCCAACGAGCTGGGTATGTATCACCGAATACTTTGTAAATTTGCGGCTCTAATTCTTGAATCATCTTTTCAATATGCTCATTATAAGTAATTTGAACTGGTGTAGGGATTGTTTTTTTACTAGCCACTTTAGAAATTACATTTAGTAAATGTCCAATTCCAGTACGGTTGCGAGCTGAGATTTTGACTACAGGAACGCCAAGTGACTTTGCTAATTTCTGTTCATCAATGACGATTCCTTTTTTTTCTGCTTCATCTATTAAGTTAATGCAGACGATTACATCGTTTGTCATTTCCATCACTTGTAATGCTAAATTTAAATTTCTTTCCATTGCAGTTGCATCTACAACAACTACAGTTACCTCTGGTTTTTCAAAAATAATATAATCTCGTGCTACTTCCTCATCTGCAGAGTTTGAATAAAGTGAATATGTTCCAGGTAAATCGATTACCGTATATACCTTTCCGTTATGCTCATATTCTCCTTCTGCCTTTAATACAGTTTTTCCCGTCCAGTTTCCGGTATGTTGTTTTAATCCTGTTAATGTGTTGAATAATGTACTTTTCCCAGTATTCGGGTTTCCTGCTAACGCAATGCGATGGTTGTTCATTTTGAATCATCTCCTATTAATATTCCAAAAATAAGGGAGCTTTCTTCGCTACGCAATGCAATTGTTGTGTTGCTCACTTGATATGCAACGGGATCTCCGAGTGGACTTTTTTGCAATACTTTAATGGTAGCCCCGGGAATAAATCCTAAATCTAATAAACGTCTCTTCATAGTTCCTTCTAATTGTATTCTCTCGATTTGTACAAACTCCCCTGTTCTAAATGAAGAAAGGGGTTTGGTATTAGCCGACACCATAAAAGTTCCCTCTTCTCTATATTTTTAGTTATAGTTTAAAAAGTTTCTTAAGGTAAACTTTTTGTTATTAATATACTAGACTACATTCGGTAATGCTGTCAATTAATACTTTAAAAATATTCAAAAATTTTTAGAATTGTTCCAATTTATTTTTTGTGATAAAAAATATGACTAGAATTTATGTTGGATATATGCATAGTTCAAACAAATATGTTCAGACAAGAATAGTTTGTAAATTTAATTTTAATAAAGTTGGTTAAAAGGAGAGTTTTATTTACTTCATATTTACATTATTAAAGTTAAATTTACAATGAATGTAATTTTTTGTGGATTCTTTTGGCTTTTCTTGATGGGAATAGTTGAGAAATATAAGTTTTTAATACCTTTATCTCTATTTACTTAAAATTAAAAATTGCTTAACACTAACACAATAATATTGTCCTACAATGAATTTGTGTTCGAAAGAAGTCGATGAATAAGAAAAGTGATAATTCAAATGGGGGTACAAGATATGGTCATGAAAAAGGGAATTACATTTTCATTAGCAGCATTAGTTGTTGCAGGTGCATTAGTTGGTTGCGGAAAGTCAGAAAGCACAAATACGAATGAGACTGCTAAAGGTAGCAATGATGCAAAACAAGAAGAGATATCTGGTACGATTGCAGCAGCTGGATCTACAGCTCTTCAACCGCTTGCAGAAGAAGCGGGTAAAAAGTTTATGGAAAAGAATCCTAAAGTTTCTGTTCAAGTTCAAGGTGGCGGTAGTGGAACGGGGATTAACCAAGTAGCCTCTGGTGCGGTACAAATTGGTAACTCTGATGTCCCGGCGGCAGATAAAATAAAAGATCCAGAAAAAGCAAAAGAATTAGTTGATAATAAAGTTGCAGGTATCGCATTTGCACTTGTTGTTAATAAAGATGTGAAAGTTGATAACTTAACTGTACAACAAGTACAAGATATCTTTAGTGGAAAGGTTACAAACTGGAAAGAGCTAGGCGGTAAAGATGAGAAAATCAATGTAATCAATCGTCCGGCATCTTCTGGTACACGTGCTACATTTGAGAAAACGATTATGAAAGATGTAAAGATTAATGACGGGACAGGAACAACGCAAGATTCTAACGGTGCGGTAGAACAAGCAATTAACTCTACGCCAGGTTCTATTAGTTACCTTGCGATGTCCTACATGGTAGGCGATAAAAAAGGGGCATTACAAACTGTAAAAATTGATGGTGCAGAACCAAAGGTTGAAGAGATTTCTGCTGGTAAATATCCATTCTGGTCTTATGAATACATGGTGACTAAAGGAGAAGCGAAAGAAGCAACAAAGGCTTACATTGATTATGTAAAAGGTAAAGATTTTGAAAAACAAGTTGAAGATATGGGATACATCCCGATGTCTAAGCTAGATAAGTAACACATACAAGGAGGCTGGCTGCGAGGCCAGTCTTGTTCATTTCAAACTATGAAGTGGGGTTATGTCTTGTGATGAAGGGAAAAAAGCAGATTAATTATGTGAAAAGCGAGTACATTGGAAGAACACTCGTTACGTTTTGTGGTCTATTTATTGTTCTTATTACATTATCGATTATTGCATTTATTTGTGGAAAGGGAATTCAATCTTTTACACAAAGTGGTATTTCCTTTTCTGAAATGTTAACTTCAACAAAATGGAATCCGAATGTTGAGCCAGGTTCTTTTGGTGCAGTTATTTTTATTGTCGGTTCCACGCTTGTTTCAATTGGTGCGGTTATGATTAGTACACCAATCGCGATTGCTCTTGCAATATTTATGAATTTAATATCGCCTAAGTTTGGGAACAAAGTGTTGAAACCAGTTTTGGAATTATTAGTTGGTATCCCGTCCGTTGTATACGGTTTATTAGGGGTTACGATTTTAATTCCATTGTTAAGAGATTCTTTTGGTGGTGTTGGCTTTAGTTTAATTGCAGGTATTGTTGTACTTAGTATCATGATTTTACCTACTATTGCTAGTATTGCTTCTGATGCAATACGTGCGGTTCCATTTGATTATTTAGAAGCCTCGTATGGTTTAGGATCGACAAAATGGCAAGCGATTAGCCGTGTCATTGTTCCTGCTGCTAAGAAAGGTATTTTAACAGGGATTGTTTTAGGATTAGCACGTGCTTTTGGTGAAGCGCTGGCAGTTCAAATGGTAATTGGGAATACGGTGAAGTTGCCAGAAGGAATATATAGCCCAACGGCAACGTTGACTGGTATTCTCACAATGGACATGACAAATACGTTAAACGGAACGGCTTGGAATAATGCTTTATGGACCTTAGCGATGATATTGCTTGCTATTTCATTCCTATTTATTTTAGTTATTCGAGCAATTGGCCAAAGAGGTGAACGATAACGATGAATGCAAGAAAGGTAAATAATATTTGGACGGGTATTTTATATACAGTTGCAGCATTTGTGGTAGTTTTATTGGTTTTCTTAGTATATGAGATTTTACAAAAGGGCTGGGGATTTTGGGATCCAGGTTTCTTGTTTGGAGAACCGAGTAATACGAGGGCTGGGGGAGGGATTGGTCCACAATTATTCAACTCTTTCTATATGCTTATTATTACGCTTGTTATCTCTATTCCACTTGGATTGGGAGCTGGGATTTATCTTGCAGAATATGCAAAGCAAGGACGCTTTTTAAGTTTTGTTCGTCTATGCATTGAAACGATGGCATCATTGCCTTCTATTGTTGTTGGCTTATTTGGTTTATTAGTGCTTGTTACAATGACAGGTTGGGGCTATACAGTAATAGGTGGTGCACTTGCTTTAACCATTCTAAACTTACCAGGATTAACGCGAGTTTGTGAAAATGCAATTACAGAAGTCCCTGCAAATGTAAAAGAAGCAAGTCTTGGACTTGGTGCAACAAAGTGGCAAACGATTGTGCGAATTATTCTTCCATCGTCATTACCGCAAATTATTACAGGGATTATTTTAGCGGCAGGTCGTATATTTGGTGAAGCAGCGGCATTAATTTATACAGCGGGATTAACATCACCAATTTTAAATTCTGCAGTTGATTTTTCTAGTCCTGCACATCCGCTAAATCCATTTCGACCAGCTGAAACATTGGCAGTTCATATTTGGAAATTAAATTCTGAAGGGATTATCCCAGACGCGAAGCTGATTGCAACAAAATCAGCAGCAGTACTCATTGTTATGGTATTACTGTTTAATATTATTGCTCGTTTTACTGCAACTGTACTTCATAAACATTTTACGGGAACGAAAAAGTCTCGTAAAACATCGAAAGTAAAAGCTGCTTAATATGTGTATGTTTACGAAAGAAAAAACGTTATCTCTAGTTTGTGAGATAACGTTTTTTTGTTAGGCGTTTGGAGTATCGATAGTCGTATTTGATTTTCTGCGTGAGCGACGCTTTTTACCGAATTTATCTAATAGCTCATACATAACAGGTACAACAACGAGTGTAAGTACAGTGGAAACAGCTAACCCCCCAATTACAACAACGGCTAAACTTTTAGAGACCATACTTCCTGCTTGCGATTGGCCAAATAATAAAGGTAACATTGCGACGATTGTTGTAATGGCTGTCATAATAATTGGACGTAATCTTGTAGAACCTGCTTCTAGTAAAGCGTCACGAGTTGTCATGCCATGCTCTTTATTTTGTTGAACACGTTCGATTAATACGATAGCATTTGTGACGACGATCCCGATTAACATTAATGCACCGATAAGTGAATTGAGATCAACCGGCGTTCCGGAAATGATTAATCCTAAAATACCGCCAATAGCAGCGAGTGGTAAAGAGAAAAGGATTGCAAATGGAGCGCGTGCTTGCCCAAATGTAATAACCATAATTAAATAGACAACTCCGATGGCAATGCCCATGATTTGAAATAAATCTGTAAAGTTTTCTTGCATGGATTCAGTTGCTCCAGCAACGGCAACTTTTGCACCGGTTGGTAAATCTAATTTAGCGATTGCTGCATTTACTTCAGCGCTTACTTTACTTAAATCATCGTTAGCAGCAACGGCATTAATTTGGATTGTTTCTTTTCCGTCTTTATGGAAAATTTCAGTTTGTAATTGTTTTTCTGATATTGTTGCAATATCTTTTAAAGGAATTGCTCCTGTTATCGGTGATAAGATGTTTGTATTAAGGATATCTTCTTTATTATTTATCTTTTCATTTTTATGTTCTAACGTAATAGTTGTTTTTTCATCATCGATCGTGAGCTGTCCGATCGGTGATTTTTTCATAAGGAGTGAAACTTGTTCTCCAACTATTTCTGGTGTTAATCCAACTTGTTCTACTTTGTTTTGATCGATTTTAATTTGCCATTCTTTCTTTGATTCTTCTAAGTTTGTTTTCACTTTAGAAAGTCCATTTAAACTTTTTAATTTTGTTTCAACGATATCAGCAGCTTGCTTTAAACTTGTTTCATTGTTTGCAGTTACGTTGAATTGCAAGTTATTTCCACCGCCAAAATTAGAATAACTTGTTTTTGTATAATCGAATTCAGCTGGTTTGAAATCTGTCTGTTCTTTTTTTAGTTGTTTAATATATTGGTCAATATCTGTTCCTTTTTTAAAGGTTATAAATATAGATGCAAGATTATTTTTAGTAGTTTGCCCCCACTGTGCATCTTCAGCACTTGACCCTATTCGTAAAAAAGTATCTTGTACATCGCGATTAGAAAGTAATTTTTTTTCGAAGTCAAAAGCTTTTTGTTTTTTAGATTCCTCATCATAACTCGTTGGAAATGTCATGTTAATTGAGAGCATCGTATCGTCTTCTGATTTTATATTTGCTTTTGGCAGTATGATATAAGCAGCAATGGAAGCTACAAATAATAAGAAAGACGAGAATAAAATAATAAATTTATGTGAAAGTGCCCATTTTAAAGTAGCCGTATACTTTCTTGAAGGTCTCGATGTGCGCTGTCTTGTTTTTCTAAGTAATAAAAACGCCATAAGTGGAACAACTGTAAGTGCAACAACGAGAGACGAAAGAATAGAATATACAACTGCTAATACCATAGGAAGCATCAATTTGCCGATTGCGCCTGATACAAGGCCGATAGGTAAAAAGACAGCCACTGTAGTTAATGTTGAAGCAGTAATTGCAATAGCAACCTCTTTTGTCGCATCTACAATAATGTCTTTTGAAAAATGCTCTTTTTGTAAGCGGCGGAAAATATTCTCAATAACAACGATACTATCGTCGACGAGACGTCCAACAGCGACTGCTAATCCTCCAAGAGTTAAAATGTTTAACGTAACATGAGATTGATCGAGTAAAAATAGTGTTAACAAAATAGATAACGGGATACTAACAACAGCGATAAGCGTTGTTCGCACGCTACGCAAGAAGATTAAAATAATGAATGTCGCAGCGATCGCTCCTAAAATGACCTCTTTCCCCATACTCGTAACAGCATTTTCGATTTGTTCGTGAGTAGAGGATAGTAATTTAATTGTGTAAGTATCTTTATATTCTTTACTAATGTTTTTAAGTTTTTTATCAATTTCTTTGCCGATTTCAACGGCATTTTTACCTGGTTCTTTCATAATAACGAGGGCGGTTCCATCCTCGCCATTTACATGTGAAATAGCATCATAATGTTGTTTTAATTCTATTTGAGCTATATCTTGTAATTTCAATTGAGGTGTAAGTGATATGTTTTTCACGTCATCTACATTTTTTACATTTCCAATGACGCGAAGGCTGTGGTCTTCGTTGTTGACAGTTACTTGACCAACTGGAGTAGAAGTTTCTTTTCCTTGTAAAGCAGTTAATACTTGTTGAGATGTTACATTTTTATTTTTCATTTCATTTATGTCTAATATAATAGATAGTTCGGATGTTGATTTACCGTAATACATGACGTTAGCAACGCCATCGATATTTTCGAATTGCGGGATAATTTCTTTTTCAACCTGCTTTTCGTCAGCTTGTGTAAAACCATTTTGTTTTTGAATAGTAATTTGTGCAAGCGGAATCATAGAAGTATTTAGTTGGCTGACGACAGGTTTTGTAATTTCTTTTGGGAAATTTACGTTGTTTGTAATCTTTTCGACAGCACGCGTCGCATCTTTCATGTCTGCTTTAGACGTGTATGCAATGTCGATGCGTGATAACCCCTCATGAGTAGAAGATGTAATTGTATCAACATGTTCTAAGTTTCGAAATTGTTTTTCGAGTGGTTCGGTTACTTCTTTTGTCATTGTTTCCGCATCTAATCCTTTAGACATTGTAGTGACAGTGACTGCAGGATTGTCGGCGCTAGGCAGAAACTCCATCGGTAATTTTGAGCCGGAATAAATGCCGAGTACAGAAACGAGAAAAATCATGATGATGATGGCGGCTCGATTTTTTAACGAAAATTTTGTTAACCTATCCATAATTAAATTCCTCCGTCTTTCGTTCATTTGTTTTAACATGACACTTTCTTATCATATAACAAAATTTGGATATTTTTCATTAAAAAAATGTAAAAATATTCTAAAGTTTTTCTTTCGTGTAAGAGTATCTTTTAGTTTGAGAAGAAGCGGTTAGCTTGTGACATTGAAGAATGTTTTATTTGGACAAATGATGTTATATGATTGGAACTGTAAGAGGGGGAAAGGGTATGTATTGTGTATGCATGAATGCTACAGAAAAAAGAAGGATAAGAAATAGGGAATTTAACTGATTCATTTTTATCCCGTCATTTTAGAGCAGTAAGATTTAGAGAGTTGGAAGTAAGGAAATCTGTAACGGCCTGATTGATGAAGTCTTGTAATCAGTTGGAATGAAGGGAAAACTCGCTAAGTAAAGTTTTACTTTATTTCATTAGCAGAGATGGTTTTAATGAATAAGAAAAAATGTATTGGTTTATGGATAAAATAATATTTATATTTTTTTATAAAAGGACTTGCTATTTAAAAAACAGTCTGGTATATTAATAAACGTCGCTGATGCGAAACAGCAGAAAGCGCAGAAAGAAATTTAAAAACATGTTGACATCGAAAAATGAAGCTGTTAACATAAGAGAGTCGCTTCGGCGGCTGATGAGTTCTTTGAAAACTGAACGAAACAAACAACGTGAAACGTCAATTTTTATTTATGATGCTAGACAAACTTTATTGGAGAGTTTGATCCTGGCTCAGGATGAACGCTGGCG